>JBCNPK010000031.1:0-66711 GCA_039593355.1 Pseudoduganella sp. | reverse complement strand
TACGGGACCAGGTGCCCGCTGGCCAGCCCACTAAGAAAACAGGTCGTTGCGGTCGCTATGCCGCTTAACCTCTTCGTTCAGCCATTGCGGATTCTTCGCGAGGCAGTCGGCCACCCACTCCGGGTTCGCCATCACCGCCTCCTGCACCCATTTCGGATAGGTGCTGATCGTGGCCTCCAGCCAACGATGCAAGCGCACGCGCAGCCAGTCGCGCAGTTCTTCCGGATCAAGCGATCCGATAAACGGCAGCTCCGAAAGCGGGCTGCACGACACCACGCGCAGACAGTTCACGAACGAAAATGGCTTGGTATCGCGATCGGGGTCGGTAAAGACCCATCGGATAATTTCGAATTTCTCGGCCAACGGCGTGCCGGGACTACTTAGCAGCTTGACCTTTTGCAGCAGCCACCAATGCAGGCGGACGACGTCCTCTTCCGAAAATTCGATCGGCGAGTCGTCGTTCAGCAGTTGGTGCCAGGGATCGATGGCCGCCCGCCGGCCAGAAGCCGAACGAGCACCACCTTCAATATGGGCGGATGGATTCATGATTGTCTCCCTGAGGAAATGAAGAGCGAGACAATCATCCTCACGGGATGGTTGTCCCATGGGGATCGAGAGAGGGCCGGCTATTGCCGGCAAATGAATGGACTGGCTTGAATGCTACGGCGTGATGCCGTTCTGGACGGGCTGCCAGCTACCGTCGGGAAACCGTGTGGATAAGGCCCGCATGACGCCGGCCCCTAAAACGCCTTCCGCTGCATTGATCCCTGCCGCGTACTTACAGCACAATTTAGGAAGATGAATCCATCGCGTCAAGCGACGTACAACGAAAAAGAAACAGCGCCAAAACAGAGTTCACGAGGCGCGACAACGAAATTCGGCCGAAATCCACAAAAGCCCCCTTCCCACGCAAGCCTTTCATTGGTGCGTCATCGGAAACCGCATGACACGATGGTCGACAAAGCGTAACCGCGGAGGCCATCGTGAATTCACCAACTGATGCAAAATTGACGATCAGGGCCGATCATGGCGCCACCAATCGCAAGCTTCTAGCTCGCCAGGCCGCAGCAGACCTGACGCGAATCGAGTCCGCCAGTCGAAAGATCAGCATTCACCTCTCCAGCCCTGAAGGCAAGCGTCTCTATCTTCGCTGCTTCGACATCACGCAGATGAACCTGCACTTCATCGCCGTGTTCGCGCGCATGAAGCTGCCCGGCGAAGACGTCGACAAGGTTGAACAGGAACTGCGCCAGCTGTTCGATTCGCGCCTCGCAAGGCTAAACCAGTCGCTCGTCGACATAGAAGCAAAGTGCCAGGCCAATGGCATCATCACATTGGCAACGTACGATGTCGAACCAATGCACATCGAGGCGAAGGTCTACTCGACTCTAGGCCGTCTTTTGTTGGAGATGATCGGCAAAGTTGATCAGCTTATGCCCATGCTGGAGACACTCTGCATCGACGAAGCCATTTCAGCCAGCCAACTAAATATAGAGAAATCTCGCATCAAGAAATGCGTTCGTGGGGCTGCCAGTGCGACCCGGATGCTGCGCATGTCACTCGAGAAGCGTGTTGTCGGCGCCCTTGCTGAGCCCGCTCTGAAGGTAGGCCCGGTTAAGGATCGAATGGAGGCAATTTCCCGCTAATCCTGCCTCATAGTTCAGCTACACGTCTCCATCCCTGGTTTCGCGCGAGGCTCGTTCATTCTCAGCTTCAGAAATGATGAAAGTGTGATACCAGCGGCTTAAACGGAATATTCGCATCGCCGCGCGAAACGCAAGCGTAATGCTGTAGATGAAAATGAAGTATCCCAAGCCCGAGAAAGCGATTCGCCCCACGCGAATCCATTCGAGCCATGGGAAAAGCCATGGAGGAGTTGGGAAGTAGAGCCCCTTCATAGCGAGCGCAAATAGAAGCGCGCTCAACTGCATCGCAACGAATACAAGGAACGCAGCGCTAACACTTATGTATGGCGACTTTTCTTCGTCAGCGTCTGAAATCAGCTCGCGGAACGCATCACTGCCGAAACCAAGAAAGATCGCAAAACCACCGAGAGTGAAACCTAACAGATTTGGCATGACACCTATAACCTGCTCCCACCACAGCTCCGTGGCCCAGAAGTTGTAACACAACAAGCACACCACGACGGCAAGCCAGAAATCCATCGAACGGATATTGCCGGACCACCCTCCCGTAATCGACCATGCCCGCATCAGCATGCGGGAATTGCCTGGATGCTTATTAGTCATTTTTCAGTTCAAGTCAATGTACGTACCAGGTGCAATAGCGCATCTTTTAAGGTTTGTGCAGTCAGACCGGTTGGAGTGTAGGTTCCCTTCAATTTCATTGGAAAATCCTTCGAAACGACAGTTCCGGGCTGGCCGGCCTTGTCTTTACCTGAAACTTCTACAAGTCCGTTGTCACTGGCGTGTTCAGCCTGTTTTTGGATCTCTTCATCCACGTTGATGGACTGTTCACCCTTCGCCTTTTGGTAAATGTGGGTCTCAGACTTCAAACGTCGGCGTTCCAAACGCTGCAGAACGGTCTCTTCATCCTCTTCCTCAATCGGGTTTGGCCGTTCCAGCTTAATCGTGAGTTTTCGGATCACCGGCCATCTTAGCATTTCTAAGACTTTGCCTTTATCAGTCATCACCGTCAGGTCTACATCACCAAATCGTTTAACAATGCTTGGCGTGCTCGTAAGGCGCGTCAAAAGTTTTTCGACCAGGTGCGGCGCCAAGTTCATGTCCAGCTCATGCGACACGAAGTACAACCTATGTTTTCTTAAATCGAGCACATACGGTATTTCAACGAGATTCGGTTTCAGCGCTGGGGGAATGTTTACAAGGTCGACATCCTCGTCAGTTGCTTTCTTGTGCTTTTCAATGTCGAACCAAGGGGCGCCCACATCCACTTGCAAAAATCGATAAAAATTTCCGGTTATGACGCCCGGAACGTCTGCGTTAAACCCGCCGATCATCAGCGCGTTATTTGCATGAGTTATGTGCTGCTTTTTGCTGTACAAAGCTTTCCAAAGAGCCTTGTATTCTTCTGGTCGGTGTGTGGGGTGTACACGAATGTTGATGCCCGCAACATCAAAGTGCCTGATCTTGCTCATGCCAATCCTTCAACGAAATTTCATTGAGGCAATTATGACATATCCGACAACAGCTTAGTGAAACCTGGTTCCAGCTTCGGCTAGCTCTGCCCCATTCGGCAAATACACTGTGCCAGAGATTAGGGGCGATGCCCGCCGCGCGGCCAACGACGAAACAAGTGGGCGCAAGTGCGCCGACTTGTCCAATCAAACAACCTAATCAAGCAGTTGGCGAACTAGTTTGTGCACAAATGGCAAATTGCGTTTGACTTCCAACTCGTTCACACGAAGACTCTGCTTCGTTCCTTCGTCGCTCAAAGCCTCCACGGAGATGAGGGCCGGGTAAGGCAACACGAGAATCTCTTTCCCTGACCACTGGGCGGAAATACCGACTCGCTCGTCGACATGCACGAGTTCGGTACCGATCCCGTCCAAACGCATCAACTCCTGAAGCGGCTGCAAGGTCCGCTCTTGATCTTTAATCGCGCCAAGCCCTGGAACCTCGTCATAGAGCGCATAGCGCAATAGTGACGCACCAAGCTTTCTGTCCAGTTGGCCCTTCAAATGCTGATTATAAAAATGGTCCAGGCATTCTATGCATGACGAATCACAATCGCATCCTTCCAGCACCGATAAGGTATCGAGAATAATCTTGTCGAAGTGCTTGGCAGCGATCTCCGAATACCCGGCACCACCTGACAAGGTATCGTACAGATAGATGTCGAGAACTGCGACTCCATCCGGATCGACGGGAAGCAAACGATGTCCCGCTCCAAACTCAGTGGCATCCAGGTCCAACTGCTCATGCCTACTTGCCGCCAATCGCAATGCTTCCGAAATGGAGTAGGCGGCTGCATTCAACATTCGAACCGTCTCACTAGATGAAACGTTCGTCACCAAAGGTTTTTTGATTTCGAGGCGCGCGACAAGAAGGTCAGTCGAAAAGTTGAACCACAAGAAGACATCCTCGAAATGCCCATCGCATTCTTTCGGATTGTTGTATCCCCTCACGTAATATGGACGCGGATGCTTCTTTTGCGATGTCGTCACGTCGCTGTTAACATGGGCAGAACCGCACTTCGTACAAACTGAGAAGCCCTTGTATTCGCCTTTAACTCGTTGCCCCTTGTTCAAAGTCACGAGCCGACATTCAGTTGCATATGTTTTCTTAAGACGTCTGCCGGCAACTGAGAATTCCAACTGATCGCCGCCGATCGGCTGAGGAAACTGCGCCATCGTCGCGTACGTAAAGTCCTGCTCTCGATCGTCTTCGCGTAGTGCTCTTGCCGATTCTGGCCCAAAGACCTCTGGCTTGATTGCTTTTCGCTGCGAAAGTGGGTTGCTGCACACTGGGCAATTCGGTGGATATGATCCGGGTGCACCTGGTTGGCGTACGTACGAGCAGACGTCACACATGACCAATGCTGTAGCGTGCGCTTTCGCAAAGAGCGCCTTAGCACGGTCTATCTCCTTAGGCGAAGTGTTCGCGAAAACACCGCCTGACCGATAAGTTTTTTTATTGATAACCACCAATCGTCCGGGTGCGTACTCGCTCAGGGCTTGATTGGTCGACTGTTGAGGCATTTGATCTAAGCGAATTTCGTTTTTCTCAAATTTCTCGACTAGGAAGCTGCAAAGGCTTGTCGGGAACGCATATGACGGGAGCAAACCATGGAAGAAAAGAAACTCCAATAGATCGTCTTTATCAAAGTTTGCATATACGTCGTGTTCCCTGTCCTCATCCTCCCCACTGGCCGTTTCGGTTGGCATCACCTGTTCCTGGGGAACGATCCCTTTAAGCTTGGTTAGTTTATCGACGAAGTCACTCGCGACGGATTCAACCCAGTCCACAATAGGCTTTTCGATTTTCAGTTCCGGCGGCAGCCACCCAACGATCACGGACCGCATCCGGTAAGGCGAAGAGTTGACGTTCTTGTCCACCCATTCGCTGAACGACCCCAAGTTTAGCCCCTCACCTACGTTGTGAAAGAACGGAATTGTGCGGCCAAGTGCTTTTTGCAAGACGGCAGGATCAGAATTCTCTGCAGTTAAACCCATCTCATGAAAATAGGTCTGAATGAGGAATGAATGTACATGCCGACGTGCGATCTTCGGGTTGTCCGCTTTGAGTTCCGGGCTCCGTGGACTCCCGCTCACAATGGCAACGGGATTCAAGAAATAGTAACTGTCATGAGGTCCGTTTTGAGAAAACGTTACGACCGACGAAACTGAGCTTCCGCGCCGCCCAGCCCGTCCTGCACGCTGTTGGTAGTTTTCGCGCTGAGGCGGCATGTTGCGTAATGCCACGGCTAACAGCGAACCAATATCGATCCCGACCTCCATTGTTGTTGTGCAGCTCAAAACATCGATCGGACGATCCCCTTCAGCTATTAAAACGTCTTGGAATCTGAGCTCATGCTTTTCCGTCGTAGAGTGAACGGCTTTGCGGTCGCGGTTAGAGAGCTGCGCCGTATGCTCTTCCGCGTATAGATTCAAAATATCTACGTTTGCAAGCGCATCCCTGACAGGCGCACGCCAATAAGACTTGCGGGCTTGTAAATACGGATCGGTACGCGGATCCAATTTCTTGATCGTGAGGTGTCCGCAATGCAGGCACCTTCCCCGGAATTCATATGGTTTAAGAGCAGTACAAGTTGAGCATTGATACCAGTGCTTTGCGAGGTCCACGTTCAACTTGATATTTTTCGGCTCAAGAAAGTAACCACTGGTTTCGACAGCCAAGGCTTTTCGCATCGCGGCTTCGATGGCCTCCAACACAGTAGATGAAACTCCCAGATCTAACATCAGGCGCTGTTTTAAGGCTGTCGGGAGGCAGCCCTTTGCTCCCCATTCGGCCTTCCAAATTCCGGATGCTTTTGCACGGACCTTCCAGTCCACATCAGAGTCAAACGCGTAATCGCCTAACATCTCGTCAATCCAGGAGATTGCAAGGGCCTGAATTTCTTCTGGCATAAAGGCGTCACCTATCGCGTCTTTAAGCCTCTTCATCGCCTTTTCCGAAGGTTCGGCAAAACCAACCGTCGTGCCCGCCAGCGAGTAGTAACTGCTGCAAAGCAGTTTCAACAGAGCCATCCGGTAGCGAATCGGAGGTGATCCAGGAGGGAATCCACCATCAATTGCCAACCCTAACGGTTCATCCTCGTCAATATACGATGCCACGTGTTTTTCAATCACAGGGGCATCAACATCGAACATCGACAAGTTATTCTCTGCCAAAACTGAAAGGAAGGCTGTGTACAGGAGGTTATCTACCGGCCGTGGCTCCTTCCCAACTGCGACTAAAGCATGCACGGCGACGGCAATCGCCTGACGGAACACGTCGAGCTCCATGTCACGAGGGAGGTCGCGCGCTAATCTGGCTGCCTTTTGTCGGCCATCGGAAAAAATCATGACCTTGCGACCGGCGTTCGGGTATCGCCGGTCTGCCTTCCTGGTCGCGTGTTGATTGAAAAGCTGCGCTCGCACCAACGCGGCAAATGGGGCCTCGCCTTTCGTCACGTGGTCCATAATCTTCGACTCATCCCGTTTAGCCTGCGCTGTGCGTTTCGCGCATACCGGGCACCTCTCGAAAACGAGCTTTCGCTCCAACGACAGAATTTTGTCTGGAATGTAAACGAGTCGATACTTGCCGTCGCTTTCCGGCTCCTTATCCGTAAGGTGGCCAGTAGTTTCGTGCAGCCACTTTTTCCTGTATCCCGATGCTCCCGGGCTCGGTGCCTCAATCAACATCTCGATCGGGAAAAGCTCGCGCTCTTGCGTATCAACGCACAATGCGTCTGGTTCATGCCATACAAAGTCGCAGTCTTTGTCAACCCAACCCTGAAGATATGCGGCGCCACAATCCCGATGCGTCTTGAGTTCGAACACACGCCCAGCATTCGAACACGAACAGGAAAGCGTCGGCTTTGTATGTAAGCGCCCAAGCAGTGGCGCCGTCGGCGGCTTCGAATGGCGTACATCGCAGGCGTCAGAGACACATGCATATAGTCCTGGCACTCCCCTGAAAAACAGATGCACTCGTGTCGGCATCAACACTCGACCGGTCTTCGCCTCGCGTGCCAGCGTGCATAGTCCGAGCAATGCATCTAGCGCACGAGCGGCAGTCTCCGCTACCACATCAGGGAACAGTAGAAATCTCAATTCGCTGAGCTTCGTCGCCTCGCCCATGATTCTCTCGATGAGGAGCTCCGCAGGCCCAAAACCGGTCAATCTGCCGTATAGAAATTCTGGCATTGACGCGGCATCTAAGGATTCCGTCGACCAGCCTATGGACAAACAAAAACTCTGGAGCGCCTTCAGGGCTTCCGATGCGTCAACGAGGTGACTTCCAATCGCCTTCATATCGATCGCAGCCAACGCATCAGCCTCAGCGCCCGTCGCTGGCGCGCCCTTGGATCGCACTTCGCGCCGCCCAGTTACGACTTTGAATTCCCGGCCATTTTCAGGACGACCGGTCAAATCGTAAGCGAAGCCCTTGATCTCCTCCTTCGCGTTCTCGCCCTTTCCTAAGCTAGCACTCGTCAGGATGCAGCGAACACGATCACGAGTGATATTTAGTCTCGCAATCAGTCGCCGAATAAGCATCGCCACCTCAGCGCCGCCGGCGCCACGGTACATATGCGCTTCATCAAGGACCAAGATCAGCTGATTTCGTTCATCTGACTCCAACCAAGATGCCGTCTCTTTGAAAATATTGCTTTCGATCGGGCGCAGGAGCATGTACTCCAACATCGAGTAGTTCGTGACCAGAACATCAGGACACCACTTGTGCATTTCATCTCGCGTCATCAGCTCCTTATCCCCAGGCTGCGTGATCAAGCGATAGTCCCAGTTGCCAGCCACATAGGGCAATCCGGCTTTTTTCCCAGATTTGTATGTCTTGCTTTCAGCGGCAGACGCATTGTAGAAGCCGACCAGATCCTTGCTTGGCCAACGGCCCATTTTGACCAACCGATCTTTCAACTCTGGGTCTTTTTCGACGGGGACATAGAACTCCTCGAACAAGGGAGCAATCTGTGCCTTGTCACGTCCGGGTGTTCGGACATTCGGGTACGGAGTTCGACCGGTATAGCTACCAAAACAAACAGGACGCGATCGACCCGCGCTGACAACTGCACTAACTTGCGCGCTCCCCAGGAGACGCCTGATCCTTCCCACCTGGTCATTGACCAGCGCATTCATCGGATAGAGAAGGATTGCGCGACAACCAGGCTTATCACGTGACTCTGCACGCTCCGCAGATTCCAGTGCCAACTCTCCCAAAATCGGCATAAGGAAGCTTTCGGTCTTTCCAGAGCCTGTACCCGTCGCGACAATGAGGTCACTCGGAATCTCAGCAAAGAAAGTCTCAAGCGCGTCTGCTTGATGGTGATATGGGCGCGCATGAATCCCGCTATTTCGATCCACCTCTGCGACAGAGGTAAGCGCCTCCGCAACGATGCGTGGCAGGACCAGTTCCATGTAGGGCGCAGCGATCTCGTATATTGGCGTCGCCTCAACATATGGCAGTTGAGCGATCACGTCAGGCTTGCGCAGCAAGGCATCACGCTCCGCAATTAGGCTCTCATTACGGATATGATATTGGGCTTCAATATACTGATGCAGAGATCTATTCAATACCTCCACTGTACCGTGGACGCCGAAGGAATCTATGGACTCTGTTCTTTTCATTCTTTTTCCCTTAGTTTGACACTTCGTTCAACTCAAATCCCAAAGACGCGAGGGCTACGTTAATCAACGGACGTAAGCTACTTTGGAAGTGATATTTGCGAGGCCACTGATATGGTCCACCGCACAATTCAAACGTACCTAACGATAGAAATCGTGCTTCCGGAAGCGCTATGGGCAGACGAATATCTACCTCCATGATTCGTTCCCTAATCTGAAACCGAATCTCTTCTCTCTTCCCTGAGCCATGCCAATTGCCCTGCATGCGAAGGGCATCGTTGTAACTAATCTCAAAGTGGCCTGCAACCTGGATCTGTCCACTCGCGTCCTTAACAGTGCGCGCTAACGCGTGTCTGGGCTTAGAAAACTCCAGGGGCTTGAATCTTACGAGAGCTAGCTCCACGGCGCTTTGTGCTTTCTTTAAAGCTCGCCACCTTCCCTCGCTCCACACCTGGAGGTTATCCACATCAGCTAACGAGACTAACTTCTTCTTCGCATCACGCTTGAAGGCGTTGCACCAACTGACGGAATCCGCTATCGCTATCGCAAGCCAGTCTTCTTGATGCTGGATAGGATACCGACCCAAGATCGGATTCGACGGTTCAATAGCGACGATCCGTGCACGAGCACCAAGCCGGATAAGTCCACGCAATTCAGCCGGACATGCCTGAATAGGACCTCCGCCAATCAGTAACCATTCGTTCGCCCCAAGTGGAATGAGGCGCAAAGGAGCCAAAGCCAAACCACCCGGGGCATCTATCAAGTCTCTTGTTGTCACCAGGTGCCTGACTTCAGACTTAATTTCTGCCTCTAGGTCATCTTGGTTCCCATCTGCTCCTAACAGTGGTGTCGCTCTCTCCAGCACTTGACGCATGACCCGAGCTCTTGGAACTGCATTCCCGCCTGAATTGGCGACCCCAATGTACACCGCAGCACGGATGTACTCACTAACGATCGCGGCCCGGACCATCTTTGGTGACTGCTCGATTCGAAATTGTGCTGCGATTTGGCTCAGTGCCTTCGCAATATCGAAAGCGTCAATTCTCATTGCTCGCCTTCAGTACGGCTTTGAGCAAGTCCAACTTGAACTCGCTGCCATCCAATGCTTTGACGACGCGATTTTCGATCTCGTCATAGGACAGCAATTGCGCCTTGAGCAATGGGATCTGCCATCCAATCAAAAGCAATTCTGTTCGCACGCTATCGTCAATTTGCGGAATCAGCGCAAGTGCAGATGCTGCTCGAATTAGTATTGACCTCCGCAACGCATTTTGTCGCTTCTCAGTTCCAACCAATTCCTCGATCTGTTGGAGTAGGTCGACCATATCGTCGTCCGCCTTGTAGAGGCTTTGCAGACGAACGTCTTTCAGCGCGCCAACCCGTACCTTCTTCCATTTCGGTACAGTCCAGCACAATTGATCACTATCGATTGTCGGCCCCAACTCCATCATTGCTTCATTCATTTCAAGCACAGCTGCGCCGGATACGCTTGTCGAAACCAACCCGCGGAAATCCAGACGCTCTGGTCGTGCAAATTGTCGCCGCAGAATTGCGTCTCTGGCCGCACCACCATATATCTCGAAGGCCGAGCGATTCGCGCCTCGCAGAACCAGGGCTCCCACAGATGGTGCTGATTCAACCTCCTGCCTGCATCTAGCGAGAATCGCCCCATCGCATAGGCCGATTGGCACGTGACAATCTAAGTATTCCGCGCCGAACACCGATGTACACAGGACATCAGCGAGGATGTCCGCCATCGACCCAGAGAACTGTGTCAACTGCCCTGCAACGAGGCTTGATGTTACGATTCGCGCAACTGCCTCAGCATCATCCTTTCTTATTCCAATGGCGTGGAAGTTATCGGTAAGCAGTTGGAGAATTGATGCGACACCGTCCAATGTCTTGATCTGGGATCCGGCAGCGGGTTCGCATACCTCAATAAACGTCGAATAGTCTGCAGATGTATGTACTGGCGCCACATCCCCAATACCGCTTAACGATCCACGCGACGTCGCAACATCCTGAAGTTCATCTAATCGCAAGGAAGTTTCAGAGATCAGCTTGCGCAGACTCGCGAATTCGTTGCCAAACGAATCGACGGAGTCGCTTACCTTTTGAATGCGGCCGGCACGAGTCTCTGAATGTTCCTTCAGTACGTCGATCTGCGTAACTACGGCCCGCACCATAGTCTCTAACTCACCAAATTGTTTGCGAATTCGCTCATCGGTTGTCCCCAATCGACTTTCAAGCGATTGAAGCTTTTCCTCGTCAAAAGTCCGAGCATTCGTCGCCAAGGCGCGGAAATCGTTCATGCGCGCCTGCTCAAGCTCGCTTAACTTCGTTGCCAGTTGGTCGACGCGGAGGCCAATCTTCTCAATCTTTACGGGCAGCTCTGCAACAGCTCGACGATCTTTCAACTCAATCCTTGTTGGTCTCGCCGCCAGCATGCCTCTACTTGAATCATCATCCGGCAGATAGGAGAACAGTATCAGCTTTTCGAGATCCTCCTTTGCGCACTTTAGATCGCCTGCGATCTCGCAAACATGCGCTATAAGTTCGCTTTGGGTAGTACCGGGAAACCCTTCCAATTCAATATCAAACGTATTCCTGGCCCAGTAAAGCCACGCAAAGGCGAACGCCTTCCACTCGACATCATGCTCTCGAAATTTGTGATCAACCGCGTGTGAAAGCGCCATCGCAAATGACTTCGCCCGCTCTTTTAGCTCAAGTGGGGAGTTCTTCCTGAAGCGTTGCAAAGGTGGAAGAACCGCCAGTACGCGACTACGCTGCGCAGGCGATAGTTCGTCTATAAAGCTAGAAATCGAAGCGCTGCCAAGTTTGCCAATGCGCTTCCTGGCGCTCTCGTTGTAAACAATTCGCATATCTTCTTTGACGATAGTTAATTCGGTAATTTTTGGAGCATTTTGGATAGCGCTCTATGATGTGCCAGCGACCGAGGTGTGGGCACAGCTTGCAAGAATTCCGCGATGAGTTCGCTACT
Organism: Pseudoduganella sp.; assembly: GCA_039593355.1. Classification (GTDB taxonomy): domain Bacteria; phylum Pseudomonadota; class Gammaproteobacteria; order Burkholderiales; family Burkholderiaceae_D; genus Rugamonas. The sequence goes on along the minus strand of JBCNPK010000031.1, from coordinate 54,925 downwards.
ACCCATTCGCTTATAGTCCGAAATTGTTCGATGTGGAGAATGCGGAAAGTAATAGAGATAGCTCAAGATAAGCTTCCGAACGGTGCCGGGTAACGCAACCGCCTCGTTTAATTCTGCTGGGTCCTCAATTAGCGCATGGCCGAGGGCACCAAAATCAAATTGCAAGTCCCCTGGCCATCGAAGGGCGGACCTAACTAGGTCTGCCACCTCGTGACCTTGGTAGGCACCCGCACAGCGCTCAATCCACAATCCCCGAACTCTATTGCGTAGGACTACCCTACATGCCGCTGAGCCTCGACTCGAGATGAGTTCGACCTCACCTCGCCGCGCAAGATGAACTAACGCGGAGAGACGGCTGTCACACGCAGATACAGTTGAACTGCCATCGGACTTCGAGAAAGTGAAGAAGAGTCCAGAAAGATCCCGTTCGCCCACCCCGTATGTTTGGGACACGAGCACCTCTGCCTCGTTACTCGCCCTGGCGACAATCTTGAACTCTTCATCGCCGTCGGGGGCTAATGCGAGTATGCCTCGAGGAGAGTTTGCAATATCGACGGCTTGAACACGAGCTCGATCCCTTACAAAGACCGCTGCGGAACGCCCATCAAGAGAATCGATTGCGAATAAGTAGTTAGTGCTACGTGCAGCGTCAATTGATTTCGCAGAGTTGCGATCACACAGCGGAGGCCAGACGGCGATGATCGAAGGGAGCGGTTTACGGATTGGAAGGTCGACCAGCTCGCCAAGCCAACTGAGCTCAATCTCGTTGCGATAACTAGGAACGTGGATTATCGCTCCTTGCCATTCGCCTACTGTCTCGATTGGTCTCGCTTCAAAATCGTCGGAAAAATTTGGGACTTTGCCCGCCGGCCATACCAATACATAATCCTGGCCAGCATAAATTTCCGTTGCCCGACGGATCAACTGGTTTGGTCGAGCCAAATGACCGAACGCAGTACACCCATCCCGAAGCCCCTGACATTCTTTTAGGAGGCGAATGTCAAGCGGACTCTGCTTCGGCAGAACACTGAGAACACGGTAACTGTTGCAGTTCGGTTCGGCGACTACTATCCGGGTGGGGCTTTTGTTGAAGGCCAGATCTATATCCTGCACACGGCCGCCTACATCGACCTTCACACTGCCCTCGAAAACGCCAGGAGTTGGGATTGACAGAACCAAGCCCCAACCAGGAAGGTCTCTTCGATCCGCGCCCAACTTCATCGCTAACGCGATGCTCCAAGGACGTGACGTTAGCGCAGCGTGCTCTTCGGTCGGAATAAGGCTTGCTAGTTCTCCACCTTGGATGCTGAAGAATAGTTCGCAACTCTCGCTGCCGAAACCAGTGTAATGCGCAAAACAAGCCGCCCGCGTAGCACCGTTCCGTTTATAGACTGGGTTTAGGCATGCGGGACAGACATAGTCGTCTTCAGACGGAGCGTCTTCTGCATCGATTAGTGCCTGCCCACCAAATCTTCGAAGTGCCTGTCGCATAACGCACCGTTATGCTGAAACAACCAAGTCCAGTGCCTGCACACTAGGTGTCGTTGTCCCAGTTTTAATGAGCTGGCCGATCTTCCTCTTTTCCCATCCCAAATATTCAGTCCGCGATATTGAACGCTTGATCAGCCAACGTTCTTTTGCGAGCTCAGCAATCTCGTTGATACGCTTCAGGTTCGCAAGCTTAGGGCTTCCCTTCCCATTCTTCAATATGGACACGGAATTATCGGCAAGAAGTGATATAAACGCTTCCCTTTGAACTCCGTGCTTCAGAAGGTCGCCTTTGAATCCGAGCGACCCAAGCGCCGCTCGGATGGTCCGAATTCTCCAGTTCGGCCCTTGACCAAATTCATGCATATCCGCCGCAGCGATTTTCTTCGCCTTCAGGTAAGCACGCATCTCGTCAAACAGCCCATCCGGAACGTGGAAGTGCCCCCATCCACCAGTGAAGCCCAAGCTCGTAAAGTATGGAGTTCCATCGAGCTTAAGCCGGTTATACAGTGAAGAACGCCCCATTGACGATGTGGTTGTAACCGCCAGCAAGCGGGCCGCCTTGGACTCGCCAGAGATCACACCCACTGTGTTCCCATAAACAGACCTGAAGTGCTCATACATTTCTCGACTGCGGAGAAGGCAAGCGACCAACTTACCGCCCAAGATCATGTTATAGGGCGGGATCGCACCGAGCACGTATGCATCCATGATATTGACCAATCGATGCTTACGGTCATTCCCCGTCCAACCAATATGAGAATCCCGAACGGCGAGATTAAATACCGGATCACCGATCGCCAAAATGCCCATCAATTTCCCGTTCGAGTCGTCCCAAACCAGAAACCGCAGGCGGCGACCGTAACCACTCGAGACTGGAACCGACCAGGTCAATGCTGCCAATCTGAATAGGTCACCCTGCCACGTACCGCTAAAAACACGTTCAAGGCGCGGAGTGATGGCGCTTACATTAACTTCTCTCCCGTCCGCGAAGAATTGGTTCAGTTTAGGCAAAGCGACTTTAACAAGGTCCTGTGTCTCACCGATCAATTGTCGTCGCTGCGCCCTGTGCAATGACCGCACAACGTCCTTGTCCTGGCTCGGCGGACGTAGACCACCCTCGCCATCGCGCGCAAATCCTAGCGTCCTCAGGTGCGAACGAATGCGCTTCTTTAAGCGCATCTCAAGTGGACTAACGGTTACGATGTTTGTCCGCTTTTTGCTTTTGTTATTCAACTATTCACCAAATAGGTTCCTCAGGCACTCAACACAGTTGCGGAGCTCTCTACAAGTCTACCGAAAGTTAAGCGCAGTTCTCGAGTCATTATAGCAACGACAATGTCACTCAGAAAATGTTTGCTGACAAAATATCTGATGCTTCACAAAACATTTGCAAGAATTCCTGTTCTAAATTCGGTATACGTCCATTTGACGAGCCTAGTCTCCCCAACTAAATTCAAATTGCAGCAGCTGGCCCTGCCGATGTGGGCGAGCCTCCCGACCACTCAAGCTTAAGCCCCCGACGCGTACCCTCCGAGGTGCCCATTGAAGGGGCACATTTTCCTTTCAATATCGCATTACGTTGACTTCAGAAACGTTCATGCGACCCTGTCGAAATTCAACGAATTGCCAATGACTGAGTCCCAGTCGGCACAACCATCCAGTTCATTGATCATGGGAGCCAGAAATGCGTGCTTACTTCTTACGATTTTTCTCTGCCTTTCCACATTGGCACTGGCAAGCGCCGGCCCGCAACCGCGAATACCTCGGCAGTATAGTTCCCTCACAGAGAAGGACCTTAAACTTCAATCCGCTCGTCCGAGCGCATCGAAGTCGACGACCTCACAGCAAGGATGCGCTTTCGCTCCCCCGAATGATCCCCTGCCCAGCCATGCAAAAGCTCAGTTTTGCCTGCGGTCGTTTGACATGGACAAAGGTGAGAGGAGTCGAGCCATGACCGCAATCCGAACATTCCTGCGCCTTCCCGCCGTGATCGAAGCAACCGGATGGTCGCGCACCACCATTTGGCGCAAAGTCAAAGCAGGCGTGCTGCCGGCACCGATTCCCATCGGCCCCAACACCATTGCCTGGGATGCTGCAGAGATTGCGCAATGGCAGCAAAGGTGCATCGACGCAAGCCGCAAACAGGCTTGATTGTTTCATGCGATGGCATTCGGTTACTTCCGATGCCATAAAAGTGTAGGGGTAAATGTAGGGGTAAAAATGACGGACATGAAAAAGGCCAACCGCGATGGTTGGCCTAAGTCATTGTTTCTATTGGTCGGGGCGAGAAGATTCGAACTTCCGACCCCCTGCACCCCATGCAGGTACGCTACCAGGCTGCGCTACGCCCCGACTCGAGCCACGGATTATATCAGAGCAATTTGTGGTTTTGTCAAAGTTACCGCAAACTACAGCAATGACAATCGATCGAGACCTGGCGGCGCGTGCGGCCGAACTCATTGCGCAAGCGGATGGACTGGTGATTGCGGCCGGTGCGGGCATGGGTGTGGATTCTGGGTTGCCGGATTTCCGTGGCAATGAGGGATTCTGGCAGGCCTACCCTGCCCTGGGCCGGGCGCGCATGGAGTTCACCAGCATTGCGTCGCCGCGCACTTTTCATGAGGACCCGGCTTTGGCCTGGGGGTTTTATGGACATCGCCTGGCGCTGTATCGGGAGACGGTGCCACATCAAGGATTCGCGCTGCTGCGCGCGTGGGGAGCGGGGATGGAGCATGGCTGCTTCGTCTTTACCAGCAATGTGGATGGGCAGTTCCAGAAAGCGGGGTTTGATCAGGGCGCGATTTATGAGTGCCATGGGTCGATTCATCACTTGCAGTGCCTGGAGCCTTGCTGCAGCAAGATCTGGCCGTCGGATGCGTTTGTACCGGTTGTGGATGCGGGGGCTTGCCGGCTGCTTAATGAGCCGCCACGGTGTCCGGAGTGTGGCGGGTTGGCGCGGCCGAATATTCTGATGTTTGGGGATTGGGGGTGGGTTGAGCGGCGCAGTGGGGTGCAGGCTGCGCGGCTGGAGCAGTGGCTGGGGCGGGTGAGGCGTCCGCTGGTGATCGAGCTGGGGGCTGGGACGGCGGTTCCTTCGGTGCGGCATTTTGGGCATGCTGTCGTGCAGCGGGGCGGCAGGATGGTGCGGATTAATCCGCGTGAGTTTGCCGTGGGGAGCGCGGGGGATGTGGGGATTGGGGCGGGGGCGCTGGAGGGGGTGTGGGCGATTGCTTCTGAATTCAAACCCGGTAAACCTGGGTCAGACCCAAGGGTCTGACCCGCCTGCTCATAGGGCGCGGGTTAGGAGAATTTTACGGTTAGGCTGGCGAGGCCTTCGATGCTGGCGGTGAGGGATTGGCCGCGCGCTACTGCGCCGACGCCTTCGGGGGTGCCGGTGAAAATCAGGTCGCCGGGTTCCAGGCGGAATAACGTCGAGAGGTTGGCGATCGTTTCGGAGACGGACCAGATCATGTGGTCGGTGCTGCTGGATTGGCGCACTGCTCCGTCCAGTGCCAAGGCGATGGCGGCGCTTTCGACGCCTGGCATTTCCGCGGCACGGCGCAACTCGCCTACCGGTGCGGAGTAGTCGAAGGCCTTGCCGATTTCCCATGGGCGGCCGGCGTCCTTCATCTTGCCTTGCAGGTCGCGGCGGGTCATGTCCAGGCCGACGGCGTAGCCGAAGATGTGCTTGGGCGCGTCCGCCACGGTGATGTCGCTGCCGCCGGCGCCAACTGCCACCACCAGTTCGCATTCGTAGTGGTAGTTGCTGGTCTGCGGCGGATATGGCAGTTCGGCCACCGCGCCCGGTGCAACAGGCACCACGGCCGATGCGTCACCCGGTTTGCAGAAGAAGAATGGCGGTTCGCGGTCCGGGTCGGAGCCCATTTCCCGTGCGTGTCCGGCGTAATTGCGGCCGACGCAGTAGACGCGGCGAACCGGGAAACGTTCGCCGCTGCCGGCGATGTGCAGTGCCGCGACCTGGTGCGGTGGGAAGACGAAATTGGTCATTTCTTTAGCCTTAAGTGAAAAGAAGCGCCTGCATGGCGATGCGGAAGGATTTGATCAGTTCTGCCACCGGCAGGCCGGGATAGTTCAGTACGCGCAATTGCAGGCCCTGGTGCAGGCATATCACGGCCTGCATGCGCCCTTCGACCGTCAAGTCGTCAGCAGGCAGGCCGTGCTTTTCGCGTCCGGCTTTCAGTAGCGCGAGAAGGCTTTCGCTCATACGCCGGTCGGCTTGCTGGGTCAAGGCGGCGATGGCGGGATTGCGCGCACTTTCGGCGGCGATTTCCAGCGGCAGTGCCCAGTGCTCGGGGTCGAGGTTGTTCTGGACGCTCTGTTCGACGTCGTCGATGATCGCCTGCAGCGGGTCCGGCTGGCTTGCAATCTTGCTGATGATTTCATGCACCCGCGTTTCGTTTTCTTCCACGAAGGCGGCGATGATGGCGTCTTTGCTGGCGAAGTAGTTGTAAATGTGGCCGGCGCTCATGCCGGCCGCTTTGGAGATCTCGGACATGCTGGCGCCATGGAATCCGCTGCGGCGGAAACAGGTGGCGGCGGCGTCCAGTACCTGGCGGCGGCGATTCGCGGCGCGCTCTGGGTCGATGTGGCGTTTTTCAGTCATAAGGTGCTACTCTGGCCAAGGGTTTGAGCTTTGTCAAATTACAACGTGCTATGATGGAAAGGCAGTTACTTCATTCTTAAAGGAAAAAGTGATATGCCGTCCCGTACCTCTCGCTCGATTGAGATGCGCCCCGCCGAAGCGGGGGACCTGGCGTTCATGCAGCAGCTGTATTCCTGCACCCGCAGCGCCGATCTTCGAATGGGAGGTTGCGACCTCGCCACTGAAACGCTGCTCCAAGGCGTGCAGTTCAAGGCGCAGCAATCGTGGTTCGAGTCCCAGTATCCCAATGCCGACCTGGCCGTGATTATGGATCGCGAGCGGCCGATTGGGCGGCTGTTTGTCGATTATGGGCCGGGAGAATTGCGCATTCTCGATGTCTGCTTGCTGCCTGAGTACCGCAATCGCGGGATCGGGCTGGGGTTGTTGCGCAGTTTGCAGGCGCAGGGGGAAAGGCTGCGTCTTCCCGTGCGAATGAACGTGGCGCTGGGCAGTCCGGCGCTGCGGCTGCTGCAGCGCTGCGGGTTTGAGATTCTGGCGGTCGATGGCGTTTATAACTTGATGGAGTGGATGCCGCCGGCGGGGATTGATGCCTTGTAAACCCGGCAAACCTGGGTCTGCCCCAAGGGTCAGACCCGTCCACACCACGGACGCTGGCCCGGTTATGCCCAGCCTCCCAGCACTTTGTAGAGGGTTACCTGGTTGGCTGCCTTCGCCAGGCGGACGCTGATCAGGCCTTGCTGGGCGGCGTATAGCGCTCGCTGCGAGACCAGGGCGTTCAGGTAGGACTCTGCTCCCTTTTGATAGCGCGACTCGTGGATGCGGTAGCTGCGGCTTGCCGCTTCCGTCAGCGCGGCCTGGGATGCTACGCGTTCGTCCAGCGTGCCGCGCTGGGCCAGTGCGTCGGCAACTTCGCGGAACGCCGATTGGATCGCTTTTTCGTAGCGCGCTACGGCAATGCCGTTGTCGGCGTTGGCGATGTCCAGCCTTGCGCGGTTGGCGCCGGCGTCGAACAGGGGCAGCGTCAGTTGCGGCAGGAAGGTCCAGGCGCCGGTGCCGGCCTTGAACAATTCACCCAGGCTGCTGCTCGCGCTGCCTGCGGTGCCAGTCAGCGTAATGCTCGGGAAGAAGGCGGCGCGCGCCACGCCGATATTGGCATTGGCGGCTTTCAGCGCGTGCTCCGCTTCCAGCACGTCCGGGCGTTGCAGCAGCACAGTGGATGGAACGCCTTCCGGCAGTTCGGCCAGCGTGGTCACCGCAGTCGGCAAAGACTGCGGCAGCAGGTTTGCCGGCACTTGGGTACCGACCAGCAGGGCCAGCGCGTTCTCGCCGGCCGCTACCTGGGCGGTGTACAGGGCCATGTCGTTGCGTGCGGCTTCGACACTGGTTTGTGCTTCGTACATATCGAGGCCCGAGGTGGCGCCGGATTCGAAGCGGCGCTTGCTCAGCTCATAGGTGATCTGCTGGCTTTTCAGGGTGTCTTGCGCCAGGCGCAGGCGTTCCTTGTCGGCGGCCAGGCCAAGCCAGGTCGTCGCCACTTCGGAGACGAGGCTGAGGCGCTGGGCGCGCTGCGCTTCCTGCGTGCCGAGGTAGGATTGCAGGCCTGCTTCCGAGGAATTGCGCAGTTTGCCGAACAGGTCCAGCTCATAGGCCGGCAGCGCCAGGCCACCGGCGTACTGGCGGTTGATGTCGCCGCCCGGCGCACGCGACGCGTTCTGGCCAATTTGCGCATTCACCTTCGGCAGTTGGGCGGCGCGGTCGATGCCGTATTGCGCCCTCGCCATCTCGATGTTCAGCGCCGACACGCGCAGGTCGCGGTTGTTCTTCAGCGCCAGCTCCACGACTTCACGCAGCTGCTGGTCACCGATGAAGTCCCGCCAGGCGATTTCGCTGGCAGGCTTGGCATCTGCCGCGGTCTGGGCGGGCTTATAGGCATCGCCCTGCGGCCAGGATGCGGCCACGGGCGAATCCGGGCGCTGATAGGTCGGCGCCAGGCTGCAGCCGGCCAGCAATGCTGCGGCTGCGAGGGTAAGGATAGTCTTGTTCATGTCAATTCGCCTCCGAAGCGATGGCCGGTGCGGCTGGCGCGGTTGCTGCCGAGCGGGCCTTGCGGCCTACCCATGCACGCACCACCACGAAGAACACCGGCACGAAGAAGATGCCGAGGAAAGTTGCGGTCAGCATGCCGCCCAGCACCCCGACGCCGATGGCGTTCTGGCTGCCGGAACCTGCGCCGCTTGCCAGCGCCAGCGGCAGTACGCCGAGGCCGAAGGCGATGGACGTCATCAGGATCGGGCGCAGGCGCAGCTTGACCGCCTGCAGCGTGGCTTCGCGCAGTTCAATGCCCTTCTCTTGCAGTTCCTTGGCGAATTCCACGATCAGGATCGCGTTTTTCGCCGACAGGCCGACCACGGTCAGCAAGCCGTCCTGGAAGTACACGTCGTTCGCCAGGTGGAAGCCCCAGGTAGCCAGGACGGTGCCGATCACGCCCAAAGGCACCACCAGCAGCACCGAGAACGGAACGGACCAGCTTTCATACAGCGCGGCCAGGCAGAGGAAGACGATCAGCACGGAGATCGTGTAAAGAATCGTGGTCTGCGAGCCGGAGTCGCGTTCTTCCAGCGACAGGCCGGTCCACTCGAAGCCGATGCCCGGCGGCAGCTGGGCCACCAGCTTTTCCATTTCGGCCATGGCGACACCCGAGCTCACACCCGGCGCCGGCATGCCCTGCACGTTCATCGACGGAATGCCGTTATAGCGTTCCAGGCGCGGCGAGGCGTAGATCCAGCGGCCGCTGGCGAAAGCGGAGAACGGCACCATTTCACCCTGCGCATTGCGCACGAACCACTTGTTCAGGTCTTCCGGCGCCATGCGCGATTCCGGCGTGCCTTGCAGGTAGACGCGCTTGACGCGGCCGCGATCGACGAAGTCGTTCACGTAGGACGAGCCCCAGCCAACACTCAGCACACGGTTCACGTCTGCCACGGAAAGGCCGAGGGCGCTGGCTTTCTGCTGGTCGATATCGAGCTTGAATTGCGGCGTGTCTTCCTGTCCGTTAGGACGCACCGCCATCAGCAGCGGATTCTTGGCGGCCATGCCGAGCAGCTGGTTGCGCGCAGCCATCAGCGCATCGTGCCCGACACCGCCCTGGTCCTGCAGCTGCAGGTCGAAGCCGGTGGCGTTACCCAGCTCCATCACCGCTGGCGGGGCGAAGGCAAACACCATCGCTTCGCGGATCTGCGAGAAGGCACCCATGGCGCGGCCGGCGATCGCTTTCACTTTCTGGTCCGGGTTCTTGCGCTCGGACCAGTCCTTCAGGCGTACGAAGGCCAGGCCGGCGTTCTGGCCATTACCGGCGAAACTGAAGCCCGCCACCGTGAACACCGATGCCACGTTGTCTTTTTCAACTTCCATGAAGTGCTGTTCCATCTTCTCCAGCACTTTCAGCGTACGTTGCTGGGTAGCGCCGGTTGGCAGCTGCACCATGGAGAACAGCACGCCCTGGTCTTCTTCCGGCAGGAAGGAAGTCGGCAGGCGCATGAAGGACACCGCCAGCACGGCCAGCAGTGCGCCGTACACCAGCAACGAACGGCCGCTGCGTGCCAGCATCTTGCCTACCCAGCCCTGGTATCTGGTGCTGCCGCGGTCGAAGCTGCGGTTGAACCAGCCGAAGAAGCCCTTCTCCGATACGTGTGCGCCAGGCTTGAGGAAGGTTGCGCACAGCGCAGGAGTAAACACCATCGCCACCAGCACGGACAGCACCATGGCGGAGACGATGGTCACCGAGAACTGGCGGTAAATCACGCCGGTGGAGCCGCCGAAGAATGCCATCGGCACGAACACGGCGGACAGCACGAGGGCAATGCCGACCAGCGCGCCGGAAATCTGGCCCATGGACTTGATGGTCGCCTCTTTCGGCGACAAGCCCTCTTCCGTCATCACGCGCTCGACGTTTTCCACCACCACGATGGCGTCGTCGACCAGCAGGCCGATTGCCAGCACCATGGCAAACATGGTCAGCGTGTTGATCGAGTAGCCCAGCGAGAACAGCACGCCGAAGGTACCGAGCAGCACGACAGGCACGGCGAAGGTCGGGATCAGGGTGGCGCGGAAGTTCTGCAGGAAGACGTACATCACGATGAACACCAGGATCACCGCTTCCACCAGGGTCTTGACCACTTCCTCGATCGACAACTTGACGAAAGGCGTGGTGTCGAATGCCACCTGGGCCTTCATCCCCTGCGGGAACTGCTTGCCCAGCAGGTCGATCTTCTTCTTGACCAGGTCCGCGGTCTCCAGCGCGTTGGCGCCGGTGGCCAGCTTGATCGCCACGCCCACCGCGGGTGCGCCGTTGTAGCGCGCCACAGTGTTGTAGTTTTCGTTGCCCAATTCGATGCGGGCCACGTCGCGCAGATGCACGGTGGCGCCGCTGGCGGCGGTCTTCAGCAGGATGGCGCCGAACTGCTCCGGCGTCTGCAGGCGGCTCTGCGCAGTCACGGTGGCGTTCAGCTGCTGGTCCGGCACGGCGGGAGCGCCGCCCAGTTCACCGGCCGACACTTCGGCATTCTGCGCCTGGATGGCGGCCGTTACGTCGGCTGGCGTGAGCTGGAAGCCCTGCAGCTTCTGCGGGTCGAGCCAGATGCGCATCGCATATTGGGAGCCGAACAGCGTGACGTCGCCCACGCCCTGCACACGGCTGAGCGGGTCGATCACGTTGGCGGCAACGTAGTCGCCCAGGTCGGACTGCTTCATCTTGCCGTCTTCGGAGATGAAGCCGAACACCATCAGGAAGTTGCGGGTGGCTTTCGACACGACCAGGCCTTGCTGGGTCACGGCGCTCGGCAGCAGCGGAGTCGCCAGCTGCAGCTTGTTCTGCACCTGGACCTGTGCAATGTCGGGGTTGGTACCGCTCTTGAAGGTCAGGGTGATATTGATGCCGCCGACCGAATCACTGGTGGAGGACATGTAACGCAGGCCGTCGATGCCCTTCATCTTCTGTTCGATGATCTGGGTGACGGCGTCTTCCACCGTCTTGGCCGATGCGCCGGGATAAGAACCGCTGATCGAGATCGACGGCGGCGCAATGCTTGGGTACTGCGAAATTGGCAGCCCCTTGATCGCCATCACACCCGCCAGCATGACGACGATGGCGAGCACCCAGGCGAAAATGGGGCGGTTGATAAAGAAGCGGGACATGGTTCAATCTCCTCGCTTAGCGTGCCGTCGACTGGCGCTGCGCGTCGCCGCCTGAGCCGACGCTGATGTTCGTCGCCACCACGGCCGGAGCCCCCGGTTTCACTTTCTGCAGCCCTTCGACGATGACGCGGTCGCCCGCTTCCAGGCCGGACTTCACCAGCCATTTATCGCCGATGGTGCCGCCCGTTTGCAGTACGCGCTGCTCAACCTTGCCTTCCTTGTTCAGCACCAGGGCCGTGGCCTCCCCTTTCGGGTTGCGGGTCACGCCCATTTGCGGCACGGTGATCGCTTGCTCACTGACGCCCGTTTCCAGCACGGCGCGCACGAACATGCCCGGCAACAGCTCATGCTTCGGATTCGGGAACAGCGCGCGCAGGGTTACGTTGCCCGTGCCCGGATCGACGCTGACGTCGGAAAACTGCAGCTTGCCCGGCAGTGCGTACTTGCTGCCATCCGACAGCAGCAGCGTTACCGCGGCCTGGCCGTTGACCTTCCTGATCGAGCCGCTATCCATTTCGCGTTTCAGGCGCAGCAGCTCTTCGCTGGACTGGGTCACGTCGACGTAGATCGGGTCCAGTTGCTGCACGGTGGTCAGCGCGGTTGCCTGGCCGGCGGTCACCAGCGCACCCGGCGTCACGTTGGAACGGCTGATGCGGCCGGAAATCGGCGAGGCCACCTTGGTGTAGTCCACATTGATGCGGGCCGAATCCAGTGCGGCTTGCGCAGCTTCCACTTCGGCCTTTGCCTGTTCATGGGCCGCGACGGCGTCGTCGTAATCCTGGCGGCTGACGCCTTCGATGGCGACCAGCTCTTTATAGCGGGCGACCTTTGGGCCCGCGGCGGCCAGGTTGGCCTTGGCTTTTGCCAGGTTGGCCTTGGCGGAGTTGAAGGCTGCCTGGTAGGTCGCGGCATCGATCTGGTACAGCTGCATGCCGGCTTTGACATCGGCGCCTTCGGTGAACAGGCGTTTCTGGATCAGGCCGCCGACTTGCGGACGCACTTCTGCCACCTGGTAGGCGGCGGTACGGCCGGGCAGCTCGGTGTTCATGGCCAGTGCTTGTGGCGTTACGGTGAATACTGCCACCTCCGGCGCTTGCTTTGCGCCGCCCTGGACTTGGCCGGCTTCTTTTCCGCCGCAACCGGCAACCACGGCCGCTACTGCCATTGCAGCACCGACCAGCATGAAATTCTTGTGCATGATTTTCATCTTTTTTCCCAAAAGACTTAGAATGAACGATCATTCTAACATGCTTTATAGATCTGACCACTGGGTCAGTAATTCTACGTAGTAGTGAATTGCCGGAACACAAAGTTGCCAAATTGATATACTTGCGGGATGAATATCAATAAATGGCTCGCTGCACTACTGATGCAGCTCTTATGTATCGCCCTCTTCGCCACCACTGTCCGGGCGGAGAAGCTCATTGATCGGCAAAACAAGGCCTGGCAGCCCGCGGCCGAGGCAATCCAGATCGAGCTGTGGCCAAACGGAGCTCCACCGTCCACGCTGAAGGCCGGCCAGGAATCTTATGGATATGGAAGCAAGCAGATTGCGGGCCGTCCTTATACGGCAGTCGAATTCGTTTCGCGTCCGACGATGTCGATCTTCCGTCCACAAGGCAAGGACAGCGGCGCGACGGTCGTTGTGTTCCCCGGCGGGGGGTACCGTATCTTGGCGATTGACCTGGAAGGTACCGAGATCTGCGATTGGCTTACGTCCAAGGGCATTACATGCGTTTTGCTCAAATATCGCGTGCCTGGATCGGGCCCTTACTGGAACGAGGAATGCAATTGCCGCCGGATCCCTGATCAGCCCTATGCGCTGCAAGACGCCCAGCGTGCAATTGGCCTGCTGCGTGCGCGCGCGGGAAAGTTGGGAGTCAATCCACACAAGATTGGCGTGATCGGCTTCTCAGCGGGTGGGCATATAGTGGCGGATGTCAGCAATCATCCGAAACGCAGCTACAAGGCGGTCGATGAAGCCGATGCGCAAAGCAGCCTGCCGGATTTTGCGATGGCACTCTATCCGGGGCATCTCTGGAAAAAACCGGGGCTCACACTGGAGCCGTCGATCAAGATTGCTGCCGATTGTCCACCAACGTTGATCATCGCTGCGAGTGATGACCCGACTGATGATCCGCGCCATTCGCTCACCTACTACCTGGCGCTTCAACAGGCAAAAATTCCGGTGGAGATGCATTTGTACGCCCACGGAGGACACGCCTTCGCGGTTCGCAAGACGCCAGACCCAGTCTCGAATTGGCCAGAGGTGGCGGAGAAATGGATGAATTCCATTGGGGTCCTCCAATGAGGAAAACTAATCGGTCTAAAAGTTTGATCCCGGAACGGAAAAATCCCCCTTTTTAGATTTTTGTCGCGGAAGGTTAGACCGAATTAGACATCCAGCGCGAATTCCCGGACTGTTCTAGACAATGCCCCAGGGGATTTGGATGTGATTAGCTTCAAAGGGACAGAATTAGACCAAGTTAGACCGGGTCCGATTTTGGCACCCCGCGTGCCGTACGTCGGCGAGCGAGTTCGCGATCCAGTGCGTTGGCGAAGTTCTGGCGGTCGCCTTGATTGAAGGCGGCCGGGCCACCGGTATCGACGCCGGCGCCGCGCAGTTCTTCCATGAAGGCTCGCATAGTCAGTTGCTGCGCGATGGTGTCCTTGGTGTACCACTCGCCGCGCGGATTGAGCGGCAGCCCGCCCTTCTCCAGCACCAGCGAAGCCAAAGGAATGTCGCCGGTCACGACGATATCCCCGGCGCTGACGCGCTCCACGATTTCCGCATCAGCAGCATCAGCACCTGCGGGAACCTGCAGCGCTTTGATGAAGCGCGAGCCGGGCACACGGATCAATTGGTTGGCAACCAGCGTCACATTGATCTGCGTGCGTTCCGCCACGCGAAACAGAATGTCCTTGATGACGGCAGGACAGGCATCCGCATCCACCCATATATGCATAAATTGTATCGATTATGATGACTTGGATGCTACATTGTAACTGCGAGGCGGTTGCGTCAGCCCCCGAAGGACACTACACGGGGTTCTAATGATTGCTTTTGGCGACCTGGGTGACGACGATGAGCGCGGGGATCACAGGGATGCCGGCGTGGCGTCGATCTGCATGCTTTGCAACGTCACCGACGAATAGGCCTCGAAGCCCGAGTCGATACCCATGATGACCCACAGTGCGCCATTGGCATCCGTGGTTACCGCTTGTACCTTGTCGTTCTTCACCGTCTTGCTGACGTAGGCGGTGCTGCCGCAAGCCAGGCCGTTGGCGATGTTGCCGATAACCTGGGCGTCCTTGCCGCCCGCGCCCTGATTGCCGCGGTCGATGTTCATGCGGATCTCGTTGTTGATCGCGACCGCTTTCGGCTCGGTGGGCGTTGCGCCTGCGTAGACCCATACCGATTCGCCTGGCGCGCCGCCAACGCCCTGGCAGCCGGACGGGGTATTGCTGGCGAACTTGAGCGAGAAATTAAGGTTGTATGCGGTGTTCGGCTTGAGGCCGGGGAACTGCTTTTTCACGAACAGGAACAGATCGTCGCTGCGGTTGGTGCCGCCGATGAAGTAGCCCTTGCCGGTCAAGGGCGCAGCCAATGTCCGTTCTTCGAAAACGACATTGACCGGTGCGGTCTCCGGCGTGTAATCGGAGGAGCCGCCGGTCCAGCCGGTAACGCCGTCCTTGTTGAAATCGATCAGCATGGAGGCCGACCGTGGACGGCTATCGACGTCGGTAGCACCGCCGCCGCATGCAGCCAACGCGGACAGCATGGCAAGGGCGAGACCGGCGTTGAGGACTTTTTTCATCATCTATCCTTCTTACAAAAGTTATTGGAGAGACCGATTGTAAGAAGTGAAAAAGGCGCCGCGAGGGCGCCTTTGTATGTAGAAGTATGTAGTCCCAAACTACACTTTTTTACTTCCAGTCGCCACGCAATTCTGCTACCTGGCGATACAGGAGCTCGGGGCTCACGTCGGTCGGGTCGACCGGTTCGCCGACCGCCAGCGACAGTTGCGAACGGAAGCCTTTGCAGAATGCGCGTTCCAGAAGGCTGTCCTTGCTGCGGCTGAAAAGGTGGCCCCACAGGCCGCGCAGCGCCATCGGGATAACCGGCACCTTCGTGCGCTCGATGATCTTGCTGATGCCGCCTTTGAATTCGTTCATCTCGCCGGTGGTGGTCAGCTTACCTTCCGGGAAAATGCAAACCAGTTCGCCTTCATGCAGCGCTTGCGCGATATCGACGAAGGCCTTCTCCATCAGCCACGGGTCTTCCTTTGCCGGTGCGATCGGGATCGCCTTGGCGGTGCGGAAAATCCAGCCGAAGAACGGGGTCTTGAAGATGCGGTGATCCATCACGAAGCGGATCGGGCGCGGGCTGGCCGCGACGATGACGATGGCGTCGACGTAGCTCACGTGGTTGCAGACCAGGACTGCGCCGCCTTCCGCCGGAATGCGGTCGGCATCGACGGTCTTCACCTTGTGCACGGTATGGATCAGGATCCACGCCAGGAAGCGCATCAGGAATTCCGGTACCAGCGAGAAGATGTATACCGCGACCAGGCCGTTCAGGACGGCGGTGACCAGGAACAGCTCGGGAATCGTGAAGCCTTCTTTGAGCAGCAGGATCGCCACGCCGGTCGCCACCACCATGAACAGCGCGTTCATGATGTTCATGCCGGCGATGGTGCGCGACAGGTGCTGCGGATCTGCGCGCAGCTGGATCAGCGCGAACAAAGGCACGATGAAGAAGCCGCCGAAGACGCCGATCAGGATCACGTCCAGGATGATGCGCCAGGCGCCAGGCTGCATGGCCATGGCGTAGGCATCCACCGCGCCGGATGCGGTATAGCCGAGGCTGGCAAGGTAAAGGTCGATACCGAACAGCGACAGGCCGATGGAGCCGAACGGCACCAGGCCGATTTCCACCTTGCGGCCGGAGAGTTTTTCGCACAGCAGCGAGCCGGCGCCGATCCCCAGCGAGAACATCGTCAGCAGCAGGACAAAGACGCTGTTGTCGCCCTTCAGGTAATCCTTGGCGTAGACCGGGAACTGGGCCAGCACGATCGCGCCGTAGAACCAGAACCAGGAGTTGCCCAGCATCGACAGGAATACGGTGCGGTTGGAGGCGGAGAAGCGGATGTTGCGGATCGACTCGCTGAATGGATTCAGGTTGACCTTCAGGTCCGGCTGCGGCGCCGGGGTTTTGGGGATGCCATGGGCGGCAACCAGGCCGAGTACCGCGAAGCCCACGGTGGCTGCGGCCAGCCAGCCAATGCCGTTCGGCCGGAAGTTGACGATCACCGCGCCGAATACCTGCCCCAGAAGGATGCCGACGAAGGTACCCATTTCCACGATACCGTTGCCGCCGGTGAGTTCCTCCGGCTTCAGGTGCTGCGGCATGTAGGCGTATTTGACCGGGCCGAACAGCGTGGAGTGCGTGCCCATGCCGAAAACAGCGAGCAGCAGCAAGGGCAGCGTGTGCGTGAACCAGCCGACGGCGGCGACGGTCATGATGCCGATTTCCAGCCATTTGATGATGCGCGCCAGTCTGCCCTTCTCCACTTTTTCCGCGATCTGGCCGGAAGTTGCGGAGAACAGCACGTAAGGAAGGATGAACAGGCCCGGCACCAGGTTGGTGATCATCGATGCCGGCAGTTTGGTCCAGCTGGCGGCGTCGAAAGCCAACGCCACCACCAGGGCCGTCTTGAACAGGTTGTCGTTGAACGCGCCGAGGAACTGCGTCCAGAAGAATGGTGCAAAGCGGCGCTGCTTCAGCAGGTCGAATTGGCTGGGATGGCTCATGTTGCGGCACAGAAAAGTGAAAGTGCTGTCAACATACAGTACATCGGCCAGCCGCTCAACTTGCCTTGTCAAAGTATCGGTATTTGATACTTTTCAGCCACAGCATCACGTACGTACCAGGCGACGGTATGCCGGTCCTATGGCCAAGACCAGCACCACCATTCGGCAGACGTGGAATGCCGTCACGACGGGGACCTCGACGTGCAGGGCGCGGGCGGTCAGCGCCATTTCCGCGATCCCGCCGGGGGACGTGGCCAGCATGGCGGTTGCCGGGTGCAGGCCGCCAAACTTTGCCAGTGCGAGGCCGAATAGCGCGGCCACGCCCAGCGCGGTGACCGTGCACGCGACCACAGACGCCATGTAGCGCGGCGCCGTGTGCAGGAAGCCGGGCGTGAAGCGCGTTCCGAGCGAAAGGCCAATGAATAGCTGGCCGGTGCGGACCATCCATTCGGGTACGCCGCCGACCGGCACTTGCGCTGCCGCGAGCATGCCAGCTGCGAACAGGGGGCCCAGCACCCAGGCGTTCGGTATGCCGCGCCGCCAAAGCAGCCAGCCTGCCGCGCAGGTGACGGCGGCAAGCACGCAAAATGCCAGCAAAGGGCCTGTCCCATAGGGCGCCGAAGCGAAAAACTGCGCCAGCGCCGCGTGGCCACCGGCGCCCGGGCCTGCCGCTGACGCCGTCGCCGCCGAGGGAGCTGCGGCGGCGAGCGCGGCGCCGGCGCCAGGCAACGGCGGCATGCCATGGCTGCTCCAGTAGCGCAGCACGAACGGCAGGAAGCTGACCACGAACATCAGCCGCACGCCTTGCGCCGCCGCTACGTGCTGCGACGCCGCGCCGTGCCTCTCCCCCTGCACCGCCATTTCCGAAGCTCCACCCAGCGCCATGCCGAAAAAGGCGGTGGCGATGCTGACATCGGCCAGGCGCTTCAGCATCCACGCACACAGGCAGCCCAAGGCTAATGCAAACGCCACCGCGCCGGCGATGTAGCCGGCACGTGCCGCCACCACCGCCAGCACTGCTGGCGTGAAGTACAGCCCAAGCACCGTTCCGATGGCCCACTGCCCCGCCGCGCGGGCAGCGACGGGACATCGCAGGTCGGCGCCGGCAATGCGCAGTGCCGCGCTGGCGAATAGTGGCCCGATCAGCCAAGGCAGCGGCGTATCAATCCAGCGGCAAAAAAAAGCGGCCAGCAAACCGGCCGCTAAAGCTTGGAGGAAGAAGCGTTGGTTTTTCAGAATACCCACAGTTTATCGGCCGGCAGTTGCAGCCAGTACTGGCCATCCTGCAGGCGGTATTTGGAATGGGCGCGCAGGCTGATGTCGCCGCGCTTGAACAGGCATTCCCAGCGGTCGCCCAGGTACATGCAGGTAACCAGCGCCAGCTCCAGCGAGTTCTCGACCTGGCTGCTGCTCACGCGCACTTCTTCCACGCGGATCAGCGGAGCGATCGTGTCGCCGCCCTTGCCGCGTGCAGTCCCCTGCAGCCTGGTGCCCGCAACGTCGATCACCACCTGGTTACCGTCGCGCGAGACCAGGGTTCCCGGCAGGCGGTTGTTACTGCCCATGAATTCGGCGGTGAACAGGGTCTCCGGCGTTTCGTACATGGATTGCGGCGTGCCTTGCTGCTCGATTTTGCCGTTATTGAGCAGGAGGATGCGGTCGGAAATCGCCATCGCCTCGTCCTGGTCGTGGGTCACCATCAACGCCGACAGGCCGAGGCGCACGATCAGCTCGCGCAGGAAGGCGCGCGCTTCCTCGCGCAGCTTGGCGTCGAGGTTGGACAGCGGCTCGTCGAGCAGGATGACCGGCGGGTTGTACACCAGCGCACGGGCGATCGCCACGCGCTGCTGCTGGCCGCCCGACAGCTGGTGCGGGAAACGCTCACCCAGGTGGCCCAGGCCCAGCTGCTTCAGCACTTCGGTGACGCGGCGGCCGATTTCTTCCTTGTTCATCTTGCGCAGCTTCAGGCCATAGGCGACGTTGTCGGACACGGTCTTGTGCGGCCACAGCGCGTAGGACTGGAACACCAGGCCCAGGTTGCGCTGCTCCGCAGGCATTTCAAAGCCCTTGCCGCCGTCGAACACACGGCGGTCGCCGATGTCGATGGCGCCCAGGTGCGGGCTTTCCAGGCCGGCCACGGCGCGCAGCAGCGTGGTCTTGCCGCTGCCCGATGGACCCAGCAGGGCTACCACTTCGCCCTTTTGCAGGTGCATGGACACGCCCTTCAGGATCGGGTTGGCGTGGGCGCCGGTGCCATATTGCAGATGCAGGTCTTCGACAGACAATTCGTTCATTTTCAGGTCTCGTTTCATGATGTGTGTCTCAGTTATGCAGCTTGACGCCAAAGCGCAGCGCGATGCCCAGGCCGATGCCGACCAGGGTGATGTTGATGAAGGAAAGTGCCGCCACCAGGTCGGTCGAACCGCCCGCCCAAAGGGACACGATCAGCGCGCCAATCACTTCGGTACCCGGCGACAGCAGGTACACGCCTGTCGAATATTCGCGTTCGAAGATCAGGAAAATCATCAGCCATGCGCCCAGCAAGCCGAATTTGATCAGCGGCAGGGTCACGTCGCGGGTCACCTGTCCGCGGCGGGCGCCGACTGCGCGCGCCGCCTCTTCCAGCTCCGGCCCCACCTGCAGCAGGGCAGTGGAAATCAGGCGCATGCCGTAAGCCATCCACACCACGGAGTAAGCCAGCCACACCGCGAAGATGGTAGTGCGCAGGCTACGCAGCGCAGGGATCAGGTTCTCCACCAGCCACACGGCCACGCCGCTCTCGGAACCTTTGAGCATGCCATCGAGCCAGCTGGGCACGAACAGGAATACCCACAGGAATGCCAGGCCGGCCAGCAGGCCAGGGATGGCGCGCGGCACCAGCACGCTGTAGTCCAGGATGCGGGTCAGCAGGTCCGGCTTGCGGTGCATGGCCAGCGCGATAAAGCTGTAGCAGAAAATCGCCAGGCCGCCGCCGATCACGCCGATCAGCACCGTGTTGACGATGCCGCGGATCAGCGCGGGCTGTTCGAAAATGTCGCGGAAGTGCTGCAAGGTCATCACGTCGCCCAGCTTGACACCCTCGCCCCAGTACTGCACGAAGGAGCGCAGTGCGATGCCGGAAATCGGCATGAACACGGTCACCAGCAGCCAGGCGCCCAGCACGGCGAAGGCCAGCCATTTCCAGCGGCCCAGCGGCAGCGCCTTGCTGCGTGCCCCCTTGCCCTTGATCGACACGTACTTGTTGGCCGACTTGAGCAGCCAGCGCTGCAGCATCACCAGCGGCATGGTCACCGCCACCAGGCACACGGCCACGGCGGCCATCAAGTGATAGGACGGGGTGCCCAGCTTGTTGGTCAGTTTGTACAGGTAGGTCGGCAGCACCAGGTGCCCTTCCGGATCGCCCAGCACCAGCACCAGGCCGAACACCTCGAAGCCGAGGAAGAACACCAGCACGCCCGCATACGCCAGCGCCGGCATGATCATCGGCAGCGACACGTTGAACATCACCTGCAGCGGCGAGGCGCCGGAGACGCGCGCCGCTTCCTCCACGTCCGAGCCGAGGCTCTTCAGCGCGGACGAAGCGTACAGGTAGACGTGCGGCACGTGGGTCAGGCCGGCGATCACCACGATGCTGGTGAAGGAATACACATTCCATGGGATGAAGCCGATCAGGTCCTTCACCCAGGTGGAGTAGAAGCCCACCGGGCCCATCGCCACCACATAGCCGAAGCCCATCACCATTGGCGAAACGAAGATCGGCACCAGCAGCAGCGGGGAAATCCAGCCGCGACCCGGCAGGTCGGTACGCACCATCAGGAAGGCCAGCATGCCGCCCAGAGGCACGGCGATGGCGGCCAGGCCGGCTGCCAGCAGCAGGCCGTTCTTGAATGCCACGATGAAGTCAGGATCATCGAAGATGAAACGGAAGGCATCCAGCCCTACTTCCTTGCCGGGCATGAAGAACGGCGCCGACAGGAAGCTCTGGTAAAAGATCAGGAACAGCGGCAGGAAGATGGCAACGCAGGTGAGCGTCACCACGATCCAGCGCGGCCAGTTCAAACTGGCGCGGCCCGTGCCCTGCAAAGTCGCGGTGGTCATGTACAACTCCTTATTTCTTGCCGGCGGTTTCTTTCCACTGCTTCAGGAAGGCCATGCGCTTCTGAGGGCCGAGGAACTGCAGCAGGATTGGGTGCACAGGCACCGGCTTGATCTTGTCCTGGCCGATCTGCTTGATCAGGTCGGCCGAGGTGGTCTCGCCGGTCACGTCGGCACGGATCGCATACAGCTTCGAATCGTTGGCGATGATCGTCTGGCCGCGGTGCGACAGGATGTAGTCCAGCCACAGCTTGGCGGCGTTGACGTTCTTGGCGCTCTTGTTGATGAACATCACGCGCGACATCACCAGGGTGTAGTCCTTCGGCAGCTGCACGCCGATCGACGGGTCGCTCTTGGCGCGCACCAGCGCGTAGGAACCGAGCACGTTGTAGCCGATCAGGTTTTCGCCGGAGGAGATGCGTTCCATCATGGTGCCGGTGGACGATTGCACGCGAACTTTCGCTTCTCCGAAGGCGTTTTCCAGCTCCTGGAATTTCGGGTATTCCTTGGCGTCCTGGGTCATGAACATGAAGCCCACGCCGGATTTTTCGATGTCGTAGGTGGTGACCTTGTCCTTGAACTTCGGCTGCTGGATCAGCTTGACGAAGTCCGCATGGGTCTGCGGCACTTCCTTGGGGTCGACCAGGCGCTTGTTGTAGACGATGGCGGCCGGCTCGTAAGTGGTGCCGTAGGCCTGGTCGTCCCAGATTGCCCAGCCGGGAATCTTGGAAGCTTCCACCGATTTGTATTTCAGCGCGTAGCCGTCGGAGGCAAGGCGCATCTGCAGGTCCATGGCGGAGGACCACATCACGTCGGCGGTATTGCCGCCGGCCGCCATTTCGGAGATGAAGCGGTTGTACACCTCGGTCGAATTCATGTCGTTGTATTCGACGGTGATGCCGGGGTACATGGCGTTGAAGTCGCGGATCAGAGGCTGCGCGGCCTTGCTGTCGGTGGCGCCGTAGACCACCAGCTTGCCCTCCTTTTTCGCCGCGTCGATCACTTTCTGGTAATCGGCGGGATAGCCGGCAGGCGATTGTGCGAATGCGGTGCACGCGAACAGGCCGGCAGCGGCGGCCACCAGGGTCGTCTTGATCATGTTTGTCTCCTAGGTTTTTAAGGGATGTTTCAGCGCATCAGGCCTAGCTGGCTGGCGCGTTTTCCGTAGTCGTCTACGGCTTTATGCACATACTCGTTTAGTGCCTGTCCTGTCAGGCTGAATGGGTAGAAGCCGGCTTCCGTTCGCAGCCTGGCAAATTCGGGCGTGGCCATCAGGTGTTCGAAGGTCTTCACCCACTGCCGGTAATCGGCATCGCTCACCTTGGGGCCCATCCACAAGCCGCGGATCACCGGCCAGACAAGGTCGTAGCCTTGCTCGCGCGCGGTTGGCACCGAGGAAAGCTTGCCCGGCAGGCGCTCTTCCGACAATACCGCCAGCACGCGGATCGAGTCCCCGGCAAGGTGCACTTCCGAGGCGTCGCCCGACACGACTTGCACATAGTTGGCCTGCATCGCGGTGAACGCTTCGCCGCCGCCCTCCAGCGCCACGAAACGCAGCACTTTCGGATCCATGCCGGCCTGGCGCACCAGCAGCGCCACCTTCAGCCAGTCCTGGCTGCCGACGGTTCCGCTGGCGCCGATCAGCACCTTCGAAGGGTCGCGCTTGAGCGCCGCCACCAGGTCGGCCAGGGACTTGTAAGGCGAATCGGAACGGACCGCGATCATGCCGTAGTCCGCCCCGAGCGCGGCCACCCAGCGCACGTCGTCCGCCTTGACCTTGCCGAATTTGCCCTGTGCGAGGTTGAGCAGCGAACCGCCGGAGAACGCCACCAGGGTGTTCGGCGCTGCGCTGCGCTGCGACACCAGCGAATGCCATGCAACGGCACCGATCCCGCCCGGGCGGTAAACCAGCTTCATGGGCTGCCCGCCCGGCACCGTCGCCAGGCCCTCCTGGGCCAGTTTGCACGTCAAGTCCATCGCACCGCCGGGTTTGGACGGCACGATGCACTCTGCTGCGTGCAGCTGCCCTGCCAGCAGCAGGACAGAAGCGAAGATGGCGGTCAGGATCTTCATGGCCTCATTATTATCAGAAGCGGTGCTGCATGCCAACCATCAGGCCTTTTTGGCTGTCGCCAAAGCCGGCGTCGTCGCGCGACAGTCCGACCAGCTGGTCGTGCTTGCCCTTGGTATAGCCGAGAGTCGCATACAAATCGGTACGCTTGGAAGCAGCATAGCGGTAGCGCACAACATACATGGTCGGATCAGCATCCTTGCCGGCCGCCAGGTTGCGCTGGTCGATATGGTAGACGGCGCCGGTCAGCGTCACGTTGGGCTGCAGCTTGTAGGCCACACCGGCCCAGAAAGTGTTGCCTTTTACTTCAGCCACGTTGGCTTTGCCTGCCTCCAGCTTGTAGGTGCGGCCGCCCAGCCAGATCTTGTAGCTGCCGGTGTCGTAGTAGCCGCCGAAATGGAAGGCGGTGGCCTCGTCGCGGTTGCCGGTGGCCGCGACCACGTTGCCGTTGATGCGCTCCGCGGTGAACATGCCGCCCCAGGTCTCGCCCTGGTAGCTGACGGCGCCGGCGTACTTGGCGCTATCGGCCGAGCTGGTGCCGGCGCCCTGCTGCTCGCCCAAGCCGTAGCTGAAGCCATATTTCCAGGCGCCGTTTTCGCCGGAGTATTTGATCAGGTTGTCGAAGCCGGTGGTCATGCCGTACTTGCTCGGCAAGGTGGCGCTGCCGCCGGTGGCCCAGGAGTAGTAAGGCGCAAAGCCCATCGGGTCGAAGCGGATCACGGTGTCGTACACGCTGGTGAACGAGCGGCCCAGGATCACGCGGCCCCACTTGCCTTCCAGGCCGACGTTGGCCTGGCGCTTGAACAGGTTGCCGTCCTGGGCGCCGGTATCCATCAGGATGCCGCCCTCCAGCTGGAACACGGCTTTCAGGCCGCCGCCCAGGTCTTCGCTACCTTTGAAACCCCAGCGCGAGGTGTTCATGCCGCCGGAGCTGACGTGGGCAACGCTGCCGCCGCCTGGTTTTGAATCGGAAGTGATGTCGACGCCTACGTCGAGCAGGCCGTAGACCTGCACATTGGATTGGGCGTGGGCGGAAGTAAGGGCGGCAAACATCATCGCGACGGCCGCTGCCATCGAAGTTCTTTTCACAATCTGTCTCCTGGGTTTATAGTTATTTCAGTCATGCCTCGCTATGGCACGGTTCAACTATAAAATCGCCAACCTTTCAATCGCCTTTCAGGCAAATGCCATGCGAATACTGTTAGTGGAAGACCACACCGAATTACAACACTGGCTCTCCAAAGCCCTGCGCGATGCCCATCTTTCAGTCGAATGCGCCGACAACGGCGCCGACGCCGATTCCCTGTTGCTGACCCAGGAATACGCGCTGGTGATCCTGGACCTGACCCTGCCCCGCATGGACGGGCTGGAAGTGCTCAAGCGCCTGCGCGCGCGCGGCGGCAAGACGCCCGTGCTGATCCTCACGGCCCGCGGCGGCCTGGAAGACCGGGTCCAGGGCCTGAACCTGGGCGCCGACGACTACCTCGCCAAACCTTTCGAACTGGTGGAGCTGGAGGCGCGCGTCAAGGCTTTGCTGCGCCGCAGCGTAGGCAACGAAGCGGTGGTCTACGAATGCGGCTCGCTGCGTTTCGATACCGTGAGCCGCATGTTTTCCTATTTCGGGGAGAACCTGCAGCTGACGCCGCGCGAACATGCCGTGCTGGAGGCCCTGATCACCAAGGGCGGCAAACCGCTGGCCAAGGAAAAACTCTTCGACCAGGTGTTCACGCTGGCCGACGAGGCCAACATCGACGCCATTGACCTCTACATCCACCGCGTGCGCAAAAAGCTTGACCGCAAGGAGCCCGGCGCCGCAGCCATCACGACGCTGCGCGGCATCGGCTACCTGCTGCAGCCGGCCGAAGCGAAAGCCTGATGAAAGCCATGCATGCCATTGGCAGCCTGCGCGGCCAGCTGCTGCGCTGGCTGCTGCTGCCGCTGGTCCTGCTGGAAATCTTCAACACCATCTCGGTCTACTACAACGCGGTCGATGCGGCCGATATGGCTTACGACCGGTCCTTGCTCGCCTCCACGCGCGCGCTGGCCGAACGGGTGACCGTGGAAGACGGCAAGGTGGTGGCCGACGTGCCCTACGTGGCCCTGGACAGCTTCGAGACCGATACCCTGGGCCGCATTTACTACAAGGTCACCGGCATCAATGGCGAAACCGTGTCCGGCTACGACGACCTGCCGGCGGTGCCGGCCAATGTGCCACGTTCGGAAAACTACCCTGCCCTGGTGCGCTTCTACCACGCCAACTACAACGGCCAGCCGATCCGCATCGCAGCCCTGCTGCAGCCGGTGTACGACAGCAATATGCGCGGCATCGCGCTGATCCAGGTCGGTGAAACGCTCGATGCGCGCAAGGGCCTGACGCGCAAGATCCTGTACGACACCATCGCCTGGCAGGCCAGCGTGGTGCTGGTGGCGACGCTGTTGGTGTGGTTCGCGGTGAAGCTGGTCTTGCGGCCGCTGATGCAACTGAAACAGGAGGTCGAAGCACGCGACGTATCGGACCTGTCGGACCTGGACCCGGCCCTGGTGCACAAGGAAGTGCGGCCGCTGGTGCAGGCCATGAATGCGTCGACCACGCGCATTGCGGGCCTGATCGCCAGCCAGCGCCGCTTTATCGCCGACGCTTCGCACCAGCTGCGCACGCCTCTCACCGTGCTCAAGACGCAGGCGGAGCTGGCGCAGCGCGAGCTGGAACGTTCTGCGCCCGGAGCGCCCGAATTGCGCGACGTCGTGGCAAGCATCGCAGCCACCACCGATTCCGCGGTGCACCTGGCCAACCGCCTGCTGATGCTGGCGCGCATCGAGCATAGCGAGAACCGCGAACTGGTCGCGGTGCCGCTGCGCGAGACCGTGCAACAGGTCGCGCTGGAACTGGCCCTGTACGCGGTGAACCGCGGCATCGACCTTTCTCTGGAGGGCGATGGCGAAGCCGCGGTCAACGGCCAGGCCTTGCTGTTGCACGAACTGGTATCGAACCTGGTCGACAACGCCTTGCACTACACGCCGCGCGGCGGCAGCGTGGTGCTGCGCGTGCTGCCGGGCGAATCGGAAGTGGTGCTGGAGGTGGAAGACAGCGGCCCAGGCATCCCGCCGGAAGACCGCGATCGCGTGTTCTCGCCCTTCTACCGCGCAGCCTCCACCATGCAGGCCAACCCGGGCGGCTCGGGACTGGGACTGGCCATCGTGCGCGACATCGCCGCCCTGCACCACGCCGTGCTGGAACTGGACCAGGGCGCCGGCGGGCGCGGCTTGCTGGTGCGGGTCAGGTTCCCGCGCGCCACGCCTGGACCGGCAGCGTGATGGCAATGCGCGTGCCCGACACGCAATCCATCGCAAAGCTGCCGCCCAGCGCCTGCACCCTTTCGCGCATGCCTGCCAGGCCGACACCGGCCGCAGTGCGCGCCGGATCGAAGCCGGTGCCGTCATCGGCGACCGAAATCTGCAGGGCGCCATCGCGCCGCGCCACCTCCACGCTGGCCGTGGCGGCGCGCGCATGCTTCACGATATTCGACAGAGCCTCCTGCACGATGCGGTAGGCCGAAATGGCCTCGCTGCCATCCAGGCCCGAAAAGTCGCCCTCCGTGTGCAGCGAGAAGCGGCAGGCCGGATGGCTGCTGCCGAGCTGGCGTACCATCTCCTCCAGCGCGCCTTGCAGGCCTAGCATGTCCAGCATCTCCGGCCGCAAGCGGCGCACCAGCGTGCGTCCGCTGTTGTACAAGCCTAGCGCCAGCTTGACGATGGCTTGCGCCTTCCCGCGAATCTGTGCCGCTGCATCGCCACCGGGAGGAGCCTCGGCCAGGGCGGCGATCTGCTGCGCCTCCAGGCGGATGGCAATCAGCGTCGCGTTCAATTCATCGTGGATCTCCAGCGCGATCGCCTGGCGCTCGTCTTCCACCGCCGTGGTCACGCGCTGCAGCAGCCGGCGCTTCTCGGCGTCGGCTGCGCGCACCGCCTGCATCGACGCCTGCAGCGAGTCGGCCAAGCCGCTGGTCATCTTCCATGCCAGCGCGGCGCAGGCCAGCAGGCCGGCCAGTGCGACCGCCAGTTCAAGCTGGAAGCGCGAGCGCGCCTTGCGCAGCATGGCCGTCGGCGACATGCGCACCTGCACATAGCCCATGGTGCCGACATTGCGGTTGCCGCCGCCGGTGACGTACAGCAGGCGTTTGTGTATGGCCGCCTCGTAATAGCGGGCTTCCGGCTGCGCGTCGCCGCGTCCCTGCACTTCCAGCAGCGGTTTTCGGGAAGCATCGAGCAAGGTCACGCGATGGATGGCGCTATCCGTCTGCAGCATGCCGTTGATGGTTGCGCGCAGCTCGTCGAACTGGCCCTGTACCAGGCTGATTTCGCCGCCCGCCACCAGCGCGCTGGCCAGCAACTGGCCCCGTTCCGCCAGCTCCGCATGCACTTCCGTCTGGCGCGACTGGTAGTTGTACCAGGTGAGCGTGACGAACAAGCCCAGCACCGGCAGCAGGGTAATGGCCAGCAGGCGGCCGCGCGTGCCGATGCGCCAGGTTGCGCGCATCAGGCTTGCAGCACGCCGTGGCGTACGGCCAGGCGCGTAATGTCGGCTGCGCGTTCAACGCCCAGCTTGTCCTTGATAGCCTGGCTGGAATTGCTGATCGTCTTGCTGGATACGCCGAGCCGCTCGGCGATTTCGGCGTTGGTCAGGCCTTCGGCCATCAGCTTGAAGATTTCCAGCGAACGCTCGTCGAGCAGCGCCTGCGGCGACTGTTCGCCCAGCACCGACAGGCTGGCCAGGCGCTCGGCGATGGCGGGCATGAAATACAGCTTGCCCTGCGCCGCATGCTGCACCGCGCTGGCCAGTTCCGCCGGGTCGCAATCCTTGGTCACGAGCGCGCGCGCACCGATGCGGTAAGCCTCCTTGACCAGGGCGTCCTGGTCGAACTGGGTCAGGAAGATGATGTTGGCCCTGGGCGCCGCCGACAGGATCTGGCGCGCGGCATCGAGTCCCGTCATTTGCTCGCCAAAGCGTATATCGAGGATAGCAACGTCCGGTACCAGGGTCTGGTAGGCCTCAACCGCTTCGACCGGTGTGCGGGCCTGCCCCACGACGTCGATACCGAACCCGCCCAGCGCCATCGCAAAACCGCCCATCACCACAGGGTGATCGTCTGCCAGTAACACTTTGATCTTGTTCATGGAATTCCTCACTTCTAGATGATGGAAGGATATCACGCTTATCCCTAGCAATAAAAATTGCTTGCATATTTCCATTGGATGGAAGAATATCTTGCCATGGACTGGCAATTCAGCCTACCAATGAGAAGAAAGGGGCATTTCCATGAACTTCGACAACTCCCGCAAGAACTACTCCGGCTTGGCCTTCGTCGCCGTTTTGCATGTGGCGCTCGCCGGCTTCGTTGTGACGCACTCCAAGATCTGGATCACCCGGCCGGACGACGGTGGAATCATCGTATTCAAGCCCGAGATCATTCCGCCATTGCCACCAAAGGAAACACCCGTCGAAGATCCCGATATCGCCCGTCCAAAACTGGCGATCACACCGGACCCCGTCATCGATAGGGATTTGCCGATTCTGGAAACGATCACCACGGAACGCGGCGACCCTCCTGCCGTCATCGAAACCCTTCCGCAAGGACCGGGCAAGGGAGGCAATATCGACCTGGAAGCGCCGCGCAAGACGGCCCCGGTCAACGTCGCCGCGGTGATCGACGCGGCCAGCTGCGCCAAGCCCGCCTACCCGGCAGCGGCGCTGCGCAACGGCGATGAAGGCACGGTCACCCTCGCCTTCCTGGTCGGCAAGGACGGCCGCGTGGCCAGCGCCAAGGTCGAACGCACCAGCGGCCACCGCGACCTCGATCGCGCCGCCTTGCAAGGCCTGTCGAACTGCGCCTTCAAGCCCGGCACCATCGACGGCGTGGCGCAGGAATCGTGGGCCCGCATGCAATACGCCTGGCGCCTCGACGAGTAAGCAAGAGAACGCGGCAGGAAAGCGAAATCCCCTATCATGCGCCGGTTAACCATGTGGTTCCGGCGCATGCCCTATGTTCATTAAGCTTTCCTTTCGCCAACTACTCCTGGGCGTGTTCCTGCTGATCGCCCTGCTGCTGAGCGCGACCTCGATCCAGGCCCTGCTCACCCTCGACCACCTGGCCGCCGAGAGCCGCGCCGTCGGCCAGCATGCCGTGGCGCTGACCGCCAATGTGCAGCGCCTGGCAGAACGCAGCGTGGCCATGGAGCGCAGCGCGCGCCAGTTCCTGGTACTGGACGATCCCGCCTTCCGCGACCGCTATGCCGCCGCCTGGCGCGATGGCGAGGACGCGCTGTCCGCCCTGAGCTCCGGCCTGCCCTCGGCGCCGCAAGCCAGTTTCGCCGCCTGGCGCCAGCAGGGAGAGCAAGCCTGGAATGCCCTGCAGGCGCCGCATGCCAAACGCGCCCAGCGCCAGCACATGCTGAACGTCGCGCTGGCCGGCCTGCCCGCGATCAACGAAGACCTGGCCGAGGAAGTCAAACGCGAAGTCGACCAGCGCAACCAGCGCATCCTGCTCGGCCTTGAACACCGGCGCAGCGTGCTGGCCGGGCAACTGCTCGCCACCATCAGCCTGGCCGCCGCACTGGCTATCGGCTGCGGTTTCTGGCTGTCGCGCCCACTGGCGCAGATCGAAGGCGCCATCGACCGCCTGGGCGGCAACCGCTACGACCAGCCCATCGAAGTCGAGGGACCGGACGACCTGCGCCGCCTTGGCCAGCAACTGAACTGGCTGCGCCAGCGCCTGGCCAGCCTGGAGGCCGACAAGTCGCGCTTCCTGCGCCATATCTCGCACGAGCTGAAAACCCCGCTGGCCGCCCTGGTGGAAGGGGTGGCCCTGCTGGAAGACGAAGTGGCCGGCACGCTGACCGCCAACCAGCGCGAAGTGGCCGCCATCCTGCGCCAGAACACCGCCTCGCTGCAGAACCAGATCGAGGACCTGCTGCGCTATAACACGGCCACCTTCGCCGCCCAGCACCTGCAACGCCAGCCGACCGATATCGCCGCCTTGCTGCGCGACGCCGTCGATGCGCAACGCCTGCAATGCCAGGCGCGCCGCCTCGACGTGCAGGTGGAAGGCAGCGCGCCGCCGGTCTCCATCGATCCCGGCAAGCTGGCCATTGCCGCCAGCAACCTGCTGTCCAACGCCGTGCGCTACAGCCCCGAGGGCGGCACGATACGCTTTGTCATCGGCGAGCAGGCCGGCATGCTGGCCATCGACTGCATCGACCAGGGTCCTGGCGTGGCGGCCGAAGACGCGGCCCAAATCTTCGAACCCTTCTACCAGGGGCAGCGCCAGCCGCCCGGCGCGCGGCGCGGCAACGGTGTCGGCTTGTCCATCGTGCTCGAATACGTCAACGCGCACGGCGGTTCCCTGCAATTGATGCCGGCCAGCGCCGGCGCCCACTTCCGGATCGAGCTGCCCTATGACTACTAAGGTCTTGCCCCTGCTGCTGTTCCTGACTCTCGCCGCCTGCGCGCAGCGCCCGCCGGCCACGGCGCCGCTGCCGCCCCTGCCACCGCCGCCGCCGCCCGCACCACTGACGCTGCTGGTTGCGCCGCAGGACGAAGTGGCGCCGATGCTGGCCTACCACCAGTCGCTGCGGCGCATGACGCAAGGCGAATTGCTGAAGGAGTTGAGCAGCCTTTCGCTGCAGCAGAAGACTCCCAAAGTGCAGCTGCAGTCGGCCATGGTGCTGTCCCTGACGCGCGGCGGCGGCGACCTCGCCCGCGCGCAGGCGCAGTTCGACATCGTCGCCACCATGCAGGAGCCGGAAGCGCAGGGCCTGCGCCAGCTGGCGCAACTGCTGTCGGCCCAATGCGCCGACACGCGCCGCCTGCTGGACGAGAGCGAACGCCTGCGCACCCAGCTGAAGGACAACCAGCGCAAGAACGAGCAATTGAACGAAACCCTGGAAGCGCTGAAGGAAATCGAGCGCGGCCTGCCTGCCAGAGCGAGCAAACAATGAGCGATATGCGTACCCCCATCCCCCCGCGCCTGCTGCTGGTCGACGACGACCCGGACCTGCTGCGCCTACTTTCCATGCGCCTGAGCGCCAACGGCTACCAGGTGACCGCCGTCGGCAGCGCCGAAGCCGCCTTGGCCAGCCTGTCGATCGCCCTGCCCGCCCTGGTGATCAGCGACGTGCGCCTGCCCGAGCGCGACGGCATGTCGCTGTTCCAGCAGATCCGCAGCCAGCACCCGGCCCTGCCCGTGATCCTGCTGACCGCCCACGGCACCATCCCCGACGCGGTGGAGGCGACGTCGCTCGGCGCGTTTGCCTACCTGACCAAGCCCTTCGACGCCCGCGTGCTGCTGGAACGCATTGCCGTGGCCCTCAGTGTCGCCGCGCCTGAGGCGGCGCCGGAAGCTGGCAACGGCGCATGGCGCGCCGACATCATCAGCCGCAGCCGCGCGATGGAGGAAGTGCTGCACGAAGCGCAGCTGGTGGCGGCATCGGATGCCAGTGTGCTGCTGCGCGGCGAAAGCGGTACCGGCAAGGAATTGCTGGCGCGCGCCATCCACCGCGCCAGCCGCCGCGCAGCCGCCCCTTTCATTGCCGTCAACTGCGGTGCCATCCCGGAACAGCTGCTGGAATCGGAACTGTTCGGCCACGTGAAAGGTGCCTTCACCGGCGCCGTCGCCAGCCGCGAAGGCCTGCTGCAGGCAGCCGATGGCGGCACCCTCTTCCTCGACGAGATCGGCGACATGCCGCTGCTGCTGCAAGTGAAGCTGCTGCGCGTGCTGCAGGAACGCGTGGTGCGCCAGGTCGGCTCGGACAGCGGGCGCCCGGTCGACGTGCGCATCCTGTCGGCCACCCATCGCGACCTGGAAGGCGCCATGCTGGAGGGACAGTTCCGCGAAGACCTGTATTACCGCCTGAACGTGATCACGCTCACCCTGCCTTCGCTGGCCGAGCGGCGCGAAGACATCGGCCTGCTGGCGACGCGCTTCCTGCACGCTCTGGCCGCCAAATACGGCAAGACCGTCAACGGTTTCGCTCCCGAGGCGCTGGAGGCGCTGTCGCGCGCCTCGTGGCCCGGCAATGTGCGCCAGCTGTACAACGTGGTGGAGCATGCCTGCGCACTGGCGACGGCGCCACTGCTGCCCTTGTCCCTGGTGCAGCGCGCGCTGCGCGTGCCGACGCTGGAGGTACTGAGCTACACGGAAGCCAAGCAGCGTTTTGAGCGCAATTACCTGGTGCAGCTGCTCAAGCTCACCGACGGCAACGTGGCCGACGCCGCGCGCCTGGCAGAACGCAACCGGACCGAGTTTTACCGCCTGTTGCAGAAGCACGAGCTCAATGCCGCGCAGTTTCGCAACGAAGCTGTCGCCGAGGAGCGACAGGCATAAAGCCCGTCAAACCAGGCTCGCCGGCGAATGGGCGTGAATCCTGTCGCCATGCGGCGACAAATCGGCTGTTTCCGCAAAGCTAAGTCATTGATTTCCTTACATGGCACGCGCCTTGCAATGATAAGGACAACGCACCAGCGTTGAAATTGCCAACTCAAAAATGGAGAGATAGACCATGAAGGATTCCAAACTGATCGCAGGCCTGTTCGCTGCCGCTGCATTCGCCCTCGCCTCGCTGTCCGCCCACGCGCAGCAGGAAGCCGCCATGGCCGGTGCAGCCGTCGCCACCAACGACGCGACGCTGCTGGCCAAGGTCAAGTCGGCCCTCGCGGACCAGAAAGAGATCACCGTATCCGCCAACCAGGGCGTGGTTGTCTTGAGCGGAACGGTGTCAAGCTCCGACGCCGGCGCCAAAGCGATCCAGGCGGCATCCGCCGTGGCAGGTGTGAAGGAAGTGAAGAGTGAACTGACTGTCGCCGGCAAGTAATGCCCTCGCTGCAGTAGTACCTCCTTGGCGGGCGGTCTCCTGGCCGTCCGTTTTTTTTACGCTTCGCGCAGCAGCAGTTCGAGCTCCACCGCGCTTGCGATGGCTATCGTGAGCTGCGCATGTGCGGGCTCCATCCAATGGCGCGCCGGCTGTCCCAGCTTGAATTGCGCCTCCAGACGGCACCACTCGCGATAGAAGGCCATGGCGCGTTCGGCTTCCGGCAAGCCTGCAAGGCGCTGCGCTGCGGCGGCATCGAAACTGTGCTCGGCCAGTGCAGCGAAATCGCGTTGGCGGCCGTGCAGTTCAATGTCCAGCCCAAGCGGCCCGGCCGCGCTGACGGCGCAGGCCACCCATTGCCCAGCATGCGAAATACTGAAGAATGGCACGAGGCCCGGCATGCTGACCTGCGGCGCGGCGCCAGGGTATTCGGTGAAACGGATATCAGCGGCCGATACGCCCGGCCTGGCGTCAGCCAGTGCGCGCCGCAGCAGAAGGCGGCCGGCGATGAACTGCGTTTGCCTTTCGGGCCGGCGAAAGCGCCGGTAACGCTGCTGCACGCTGGCGCCAAGGCTGTGAAGGCCCAGTGCCAGCGCGGCATCGTCGGCTGCGGCCAGGTCAAGCAGCCAGAGGGTCGCTTGCGGCCGCATGAGGCTTACTTCTTCAGGCGGACGAAATCAGCCTTCAGCGCGACCCCGGTCATGAGGGCGCCGTCGTGGCACTCGTACTCGGTATCGGAGGAGTGAGGCTGGTTGTTGTAGTTGCTCTGAATATTGATGATGGCGTCAGCGCCCAGGGCGTTGGCGCGCTTTTTCAGCTGCAGCATGGCCGACAGGAAGGCCCAGTTGCAGGAGGTCTGCGCGGACTTGCCGACCGAGTTGGTCTTCTGGCTGGTCTTGTCGCTGCCCAGGTTTTCCAGCACTTTGCCGGCAGGCTTCTGGTCGCCGAAGAAGAACTGTACGTCGTCGCCCAGGCGGGTCTTGGCGTCGTTTTCAGCCATCGCCCCTGCGATCGGGAACAGCAGTTTGGTGTCGCGCGCTTGCGCAGGAGCGACGGTGGAGATCAGGGCTGCTGCAGCGGCAGCGGCCGCAAACATCTTTTTCATTCTTGTTTCTCCTAATGGTTGTGGGATTACTGCTTTACTGCTTTACTATCGGCGCCGGTCGGGCCGCCGTGCGCTACTTCAAAATTACCGATCAAATAGTCGGTTGCCAGGTTGGACACGCGGGTCAGCATCATGCCGTCGCCCACGCCCATGGTCCAGCCGGCTGCCATGGCGTCGGCACGCTGGAAGAATTCCGGCGTTGCGATCACATTGCCCTTGTTGTCGCGGATATTCATTCGCATCAGGACGCCCGAGCTGCCGGCCAACGGGCCGAACATCACACGCGTGGCGCCGCCGGTCAGTTCCAGCTGCTGCACGACCGGCTCCACCACCAGGGTGCGGCCGTTTTCCGGACGGCTATTCCATTCCGCCAGTTTTTGCGCCAGATCCTTTTTCATGTTTGCATCGATGCGCTCGATGCCCTTCTCTTTGCCTTTCACGCCTGGCGCGAATGCCACCGGTTTCACTTCGATGCGGCCAAAGTTCTTGAACGCTTCGGCTGGCGGTGGATTGGTCAGGGCGGTGGAGCGAACGTGGGTGGCGCAGCCTTGCACCAGGGCCAGCGCAGCCAAGCCAGCGCCCAGCAGGAAAGTACGGCGGGTGTGCTTCATTTGCTTCCTTTCTTAAAGATCAGGGAGGTATTGATGCCGCCAAATGCGAAGTTATTCGACATGACGTAGTTGCACTGCATATGACGCCCTTCGCCCGCAATATAGTCGAGGGGCGCGCATTCCGGATCGATATCGGTCAAGCTGACGGTCGGCGCAAACCAGCCTTCGTTCATCATCTGGATGCTGATCCACGCTTCCAGTGCGCCGCAAGCGCCGAGGGTGTGGCCCATATAGCTCTTGAGCGAACTGATTGGCATGCTGCTGCTGAAAATCGAGTGGGTGGCATGCGATTCGGCGATATCGCCGTGCTGGGTCGCGGTGCCGTGTGCGTTCACATAGCCGATCGCCGCAGCCGGCAGGTCCGCATCTTCCAGCGCCAGGCGCATGGCTTGCGCCATGGTCGCCGAATTGGGCTGGGTCACGTGGCAGCCGTCGCTATTGGTGCCAAAGCCCACGATCTCGGCGTAGATATGGGCGCCGCGCGCCTGCGCATGCTCCATCTCTTCCAGGATCAGGCAGCCGGCGCCTTCGCCGATCACCAGGCCGTCGCGCGCCTTGTCGAACGGGCGCGGCGTAGTGTGGGGCGCGTCGTTGCGGGTGCTGGTGGCGAACAAGGTGTCGAACACCGCCGCCTCGGTCGCGCACAGTTCTTCCGCGCCACCCGCAATCATTGCCGTCTGCTTGCCGCTGCGGATCGCTTCATAGGCGTAGCCGATGCCCTGGCTGCCCGAGGTACAGGCGCTGGACGTGGTGATCACACGGCCGGTCGCCCCGAAGAACACGCCGATATTCACCGGTGCCGTGTGCGACATCATCTTGATGTAGGTCGTGGCGTTGATGCCGCGCGTGCTGCGCTCTTCCATCATGCGGCCGAAATCGCCGATCGCGCTCGGCGTGCCGGCCGAAGAGCCGAAGGACACGCCCATGCGGCCGCTCTTCAGCAGCTCGGAGTCGAGCAGGCCGGCGTCTTCCAGCGCCAGTTCGGTGGCGCGGGTCGCCATCAGGGCCACGCGGCCCATGCTGCGCATCGTCTTGCGGTTGAAGCGGGGGCTCAGTTCGAATTCCGCCGCCGGTGCGCCGAGGCGGGTGTTCAGGCCCTCATAGTCTTGCCAGTCCGCCATGCGCACGATGGCGTTGCGGTACTGGCCCAGGCGGGCACGGATGGTCGCCCAGTCGTTGCCGAGCGGGCTGATGCCGGCCATGCCGGTGACGACGACGCGGCGGTTCATGCCAGGCCTCCGTTCACGGAAATCACCTGGCGCGTGATGTAGCCCGCTTCTTCGCCGACCAGGAAGCTGACGGCGGCCGCTACTTCATCGGCGGTACCGACGCGGCGCGCAGGGATCATCTTGAGCACTTCGTCCATCGGCAGGTCTTCTGTCATGTCGGTATCGATCAGGCCCGGCGCCACGCAGTTGACGGTGATATTGCGCTTGGCCAGCTCCAGCGCCAGCGCCTTGGTCGCGCCGATGATGCCGGCTTTCGCCGCGCTGTAGTTCACCTGGCCGCGGTTGCCCACCAGGCCCGATACGGAGGCCATGGTCACGATGCGGCCCGGCTTGCGGCGCTGGACCATCGGCATCACCAGCGGATTGACGACATTGTAGAAGCCATCGAGGTTGGTGCGCAGCACGATGTCCCAATCTTCGCCGCTCATGGCGGGAAAGGCATTATCGCGCGCCACGCCGGCATTGCACACCACGCCGTAGTAGCAGCCATGTTCGGCGATGTCCGCTTCCAATGCGGCAGCAGCAGCCGCGCGGTCGCCGATATCGAACTGCAGCACGCGCGCAGTGCGGCCCATCTCCGCAATCTGCTGCGCCACCGCTTCCGCTTCGGCGCGCTGGCTGCGGCAATGCACGACCACGTCAAACCCATCGCGCGCCAGGCGCAAAGCGACCGCCTTGCCGATGCCGCGCGACGATCCCGTCACCAGGACAGACTTATTCATTTGAAACTCCCCGCAAAAACTCATTAACATCATCGGGCTGGAACACGGTCAGCGTAGCACTGGCCAGGTCCTGCCCTGGATTGCCTGTGTCGGCAATTGAACACGCATATGCACCGAGGCCGTTATCCCCGCGCATTTCCATTTTTACCTTAACCTGCAGTACCTGGCCGCTGGCGAACAGCGGGCTGTGTGTACTGTAGCGGCGCGAACCGAGCAGGAAGCCCGGCTTGACCGCGCCGCCATCGCGCTTGGCCAGCCAGCCCGCATGCGCCGCCACGGCCTGCGCCATGTATTCGATGCCGACCCAGCTGCCCACGCCCTGCGCGGCCCGGGTAAAGAACAGGCTCGCTTCGTGAATCGCCACCAAGGCAACCAGCGTTTCGGCGTCCGCTGCGACCACGCGGTCGAGCAGGCACATCGGGCCGGCGTGCGGCACCAGGGGGCGGATATCCTGCATCGTCATGCCATCCTCCCGAGCAGCAAGGCTGCGTTCGAGCCGCCGAACGCGAAGGAATTGCTCAAGGCGTAGCGCAGCGGGCGGCCCAGCCTGGCGCCCGGTGCCGCGACATGCAGCGGCGGCAGCGCCGGGTCGGCAGCGCCGTCCCACAGCTGCGGCGGCAGGTAGCCTTCCGGATTATCGTCCTGCATCAGGAGCCAGCACAGGGCGGCTTCCAGCGCGGCGGCAGCCCCCAGGGCGTGGCCGGTGAAAGGCTTGGTCGAGCTGACCGGCACTTCGCTGCCGAACAGCGACGCGACCACGCGCGACTCCATCGCGTCGTTCTGCAGCGTGGCCGTGCCGTGCAGGTTGATGTAATCGACTTGCTGCGGCGTGATGCCGGCGCGTTGCAGCGCCTGGCCGATCGCCAGCTGTGCGCCACCGCCCTCCGGGTCGGGCGCCGACATATGGTGGCCGTCCGACGATTCGCCCCAGCCGCACAGGGCCACCGCCGACGGCTCGCGGCTCATGAGGAACAGGCCGGCGCCCTCGCCGATATTGATGCCGTTGCGGTTGGCGCTCAGCGGGTTGCAGCGCGCCGCGCTGACCGATTCCAGCGCCGAGAACCCTGCCACGGTGAAGGCGCACAGCGTGTCCACACCGCCGGCCAGCACGGCGTCGCAGGCGCCCATGGCGATCAGGCGCGCCGCGCTGGCCAGGGCCTTGGCGCCCGACGAGCAGGCGCTCGAATGCACCAGGGCCGGGCCGCTCACGCCCAGCTCCCGCGCCAGCAGCATTGCCGGCGCTCCCATCTCCTGCTGGCCGTAATGGAATTCGCCCGGCAATTTCCCGCTGGCGGCACGCGCGGCGAGTGCCGCTTCGGCCTCGCCGACGCCGGACGTGCTGGTGCCGATCACGACGCCGATGCGATTCGCCCCGTAGCGGGCGATGGCGGCGTCGACCGCCGGGCGGATCTGCGCCAGCGCCGCCAATGCAAACTGGTTGTTGCGGCTGCGCTGCGCCAGCGGCAGGTGCGCCACCGAGGGCAGCGCGGCGCCGGCGGCAAGGCCCAGCGGCAGGACGCGGCCCGGCGAGCAGGCCTCTGTCGGCCGCACGCCGCTTTCGCCGCGCAGCAGCGCCTCGCGTACGGCTTGCTTGCCGTCGCCCATGGCGCATACGATGCCGCAGTCGTTCAGGTAAAAAGCCATTACTGCAACTCCGATTCAATGGTCAGGCGGTATTTGTAGCGCAGGTTGTCGAGGACCAGCCTGCCGCTCCAGCGCGGCATGCCGCTGTAATTGATCACCATGATGGTCTCGCCATCGAGCGACAGGATGCGGCGCAGGCCCTGCTCTTGCACCTGCCAGCCGGCCGGCAGCGCGGCGCGCACGGCATCCACCGGCCACAAGGTCAGCTGCATGTCTTCCAGCACGTCTTCCGCCTTGACCTGCGACGGCAGCATGGCGTGGCGCCACGCTTCCAATTCCTTGCCGTCGTAGCTCAGGGACAGCACGCGCTGGCCCAAAGCCAGGCCGACCAGCTCCAGCTTGTGCGGTTCCACTTCCAGTGCCACGTCCAGTTCATCGCTGCGGCCATTGCGCTCCACGCGCAAATGCTGCTGCACGCTGACCGATTCGCCCAGCGCCGACGGCGCCAGCCTGAGTCCCAGGCGCGCGGCAGGCGGCGGGGTACTAGTCGCGCAGGCCGACAGCAGCAGCGCAGCAATCGCAATGGTCCTAAGCCGCTTCCACATTCTTCTTATCCTCGTTCCTCACAAAGCACGGCACCAGCAGCCAAACCAGCGCCGTGCCGACCAGCATGGTCAGGCCGAACGCCCGCAGCGCCGGCGTGCCGCTCAAGCCAAGCAGTCCAAAGCCCAGGATGGCGTTGGCCGCCGCCATGCCGACCGCCAGCCATGGCGCCACCGGCCCGCGGCTGGCGCGTTCGGCCATGAAGACGCCATAGTCCACGCCTACGCCAAGCAGCAGCATCAGGCCGAGCACATGGAACAGCTGCACAGGCATGCCGCACCATCCCAGCAGCGCAAGCGATGCCGCGCTGGCCAGCAGGGTCGGCGCCAGCACGCGCCAGGCGCCGCCACGGTAGCGCGGCAACAACAGCAGGAACACCAGGGCATACGCGGCCGCCAGCACCCATCCCATCATCACGCGGTAGCGTCCCAGCACGGCCGAAATTTCGCCCACCTTGTCGACCCACTGCACGCCTTGCAACCCGTCGGCGGCGGCGCGCAGCTGCGGCAGCCCGCTGTACCGCATGCCGCGCAGGGCGACCACGCTGGCAGACTCCTTGCCGTGCCGTCCCAGCCAAAGGTGGCGCCAAGGTTCGCTCGATGGCGCCGCCAGGAATTCCTCGAGCAGGAGCGGCGCAGTACCTTCCGCCGCCCTGTCGCGCGTAGCGGCGATCCAGCCCTTATCCTCGCCGACCTGCCGCGCCACGGCGGCCAGCGGGCCGGCGTCGGAGAACAGCTTTTCCTGCACCAGGGCCCAGCGCTGCGCTTGCAGCTTCAGTGACGGCACCCAGTTCGAGATGGCCTGGTAGCCGCCGATTACGCCGGCACTCGCGAGCGGCTCAAGGCGGCGCTTCAGCGCCTCTTCGCGCTGCAGCACTTCTTCGTCGCTGGCGCCGCGTACCAGGAAATACTGGACCGGCGATGCGGTGTCGAGCAGCTGGCCCAGGCGCTGCTGGCTGTCGAGCAGTGCCTTTGGAGAATTCTGCAGCAGGCGGATATCGTCGTTCGCACCAAGGCGGGCGATGCCGACGCCCAGCGCGGCGCCGGCCAGGCCGAGCGCCACCGTCAGCAACAGGCGGCCGGCCGGCGCCGCGGTCGCGCGCGCGAAGGGCCAGCGCGGCCAATGCGCCAGCAGGGCAACGTATGGCCGCACCAACGGTCCCTGGCGCAACGCGCCGCCACGCACGAACAGCGGGAACCAGGCCATGACG
The DNA here is from genome assembly GCA_039593355.1 of Pseudoduganella sp. Taxonomy (GTDB): domain Bacteria; phylum Pseudomonadota; class Gammaproteobacteria; order Burkholderiales; family Burkholderiaceae_D; genus Rugamonas. Next base: position 14,709 of record JBCNPK010000031.1, on the reverse strand, counting down.
GTCAGCCAGGCGAATACCAGGCCCAGAGCCGAGAACACCGCCATCGCGCGCAATCCAGGGAACGGCGTGAAAGCCAGGCCGGCATAGCCGATCACGGCAGCCAGCAGCGTCAGCACCAGGGCGGGCAGCAGGCGGCGCAGCAGTGTATGCGAGTCGAGCGCCGGATCGGCTTCCATGCGGTTGCACAGGAAATCGATGCCATAGTCCTGCGCCACGCCAATCAGGCTGGCGCCGAACACCAGCGTCATCAGGTGCACCTGCCCGAAGATCAGCCAGCACACGGAAAAGGCGCCAAGCACGCCCACCGTGATCGACAGCAGCACCATCACGATAGGCCGCACGGTGCGGAATACCAGCCATGTGAGCAGCACGATGCCGAGCAGGGAGCCGGCGCCGATCGTATGCATTTCACGCTGCGCCTGGGCGCTGGCCGCTGCCGCGTGCAGGATGACGCCGGCCGGGATCAGCTCCGCTTCGGGCGCGGCCGCATGGGCGGCAGCGGCGGCACGCTCCAGCAGCGGCAGCACCCTGTCCTGCGCGGTAATCGAGAAAGCAGGCACTTTCAGCTCGAACGGCAGCAGCACATACTGCATCCTGCCGTCGCCGACGAACAGGTAGCCGTCGCGCGGGCGCACCGGCGTTTCCTGGGCGCGCTCCTGCACCCAGCCTGCGAACAGGCCGAAAGGGTCTTCCTGCCAACTGCCGACTTTGGGTCCGCCGAAGGCGCTATACAGGCCTGCCAATGCAGTCTCCGACCAGGCTTGCGTGCCCTGCTCCTGCAGCAGCTGCTCCTGTTGCTGCGTCAGAAGCACCACGCGATGCTGGCGGAACAGCTGCAGCCAGTCGTCCTGCGTCTTCTCGCCCAGCGCTGTGGTGGACAGCACGCCCGGCTGCTCGCCGACGACCTTGCGGTAGGCGTCCGCCGCCTGTTTCGCCTTGTTCCAGTCCGCCGCGCCCACCAGCACGACCAGGCGCTGCTGCGCCGAATCGACCATGTGCCGGAAAGACTGCTGCAGCACCGGGTCGCGCTCCTGCACCGGCAACAGGGCCAGGATATCGGTGTCCGGCACCACGCGCTGCACGATCCACAGCCACGCGTTATGCCCGACCACCAGGGTCGCGACCAGAAGCCACAACAGGGCGAAGCGCTTAGCCTTCATATCAGAATTGCGCCGCCTCTTCCGCCGTCATCGCGCCCTCGCCCGTCTGCATGGCGGAAAACACGATGCTGGTGCTGTCGCCGGAAACTTCGCTCATTTCGATGCGCTTGACGTAAGAGGCGCCTTCCAGGTTGATGGCGCCGATCGCCTTGGCCAGCGCGGGCTCGCGCGCCTTCAACGCCACCTGCCAGCTGTCCTTGTCGGCCGTGCCCTCCACTTCAAACATCTTGTCCAACTGCGCCAGGTCGCCGCCCAGCAGCGAGAACAGCACGCTGTTAATCATGCGCACCACCGGCTCGCTCCTGGCGTCCATGCGCATGGCCACGCGGTCGCCCTGCAGATGGACGATCTCGTCGCGGGTCAGGCGCAGGGTGTTCGGGAACGGTTTCAGCGTGCGCCACAGCACGCCCTTGCCCTTGACCACGCAGAAGCGGCCATTCGACAGCAGCGGCTTTTTCATGCCGGCCAGATTCTTGGTCTGGTCAAAGCGGCCGCACAGCACATCCGGCTTGGCCAGCATGGCCTGGATTTTCGCCACCGGCGCGGCGGCCTGGGCGCTGGCAGCGAGCAGGACGGCGCACGCCATCAATTTTTTCAGCATGGCAGCGGCACTCCCAGTTTTTCAAACAGGACCGGCGGCGACACGAAGCACATTTCCTTGCTCGCCATGTCGACGGCAACCTGGATGGTGCTGGCCTTGTTCAGGCGGCGGCCGCTGGCCGCATCGCTGATCAGGTAGTCGATCTTCAGCCGGTTTTCCCATTCGACGATCTCGGCGCGCAGCCTGATCACCTGGCCGAAGGTAGCCGGCGCTGCATAGCGCAGGTGCATGTCGATGATCGGCCAGGCGTAACCCGACTCTTTCATCTCGACGTAGTTGTAGCCGATCTTGTCGAGCAGCGCGCAACGCGCCACCTCGAGGTATTTGACGTAGTTGCCGTGCCAGACGATCTCCATCGGGTCCAGGTCGAAGAACTGGACCTGCATCTCGACTTCGGCAAACCAGCGCGCCTCCTGCTTCTTACGCATACAGTTCCCAGGCCTTGTTGCGGATGCGCTGCACCAGCAGGCGCAGTTCAGGATCGAGGCGGCGGTCTTCCGCCACCACGGCGATATCGTCTGCCAGCTGCTGCTGCATCTGCGCCAGCGCGGCGTGCGGCGCCATGTCCGGGTTTTCGCGGCAGCGCAGGTGCACGCCCTGGCGCACGGTCACCAGCAGCGCCGCGGCGCACTGCTCCACCAGCTCCAGCACGCGCAGGCAGTCGCGCGCGGCGATGGTGCCCATGCTGACCTTGTCCTGGTTATGGCATTCGGTCGAGCGCGAGAAGACCGAGGCCGGCATGGTCAGCTTCAGCGCCTCGGCGGTCCACGCCGAGACGCTGATCTGCAGCGCCTTCAGGCCATGGTTGATGGCCGCGCGCGGGCCGGTGGCGCCGGACAGGTTGCTCGGCAGCCCATGGTTGTAGCGGGTGTCGACCATCAGCGCCATCTGGCGGTCCATCAGGTCGGCCAGGTTGGCCACGGCGTTCTTCATGCCGTCCATGGCGAAAGCGATATGGCCGCCGTAGAAATGGCCGCCATGCAGCACGGTTTCGCCGTCGGGATCGATGATCGGGTTGTCGTTGGCGCTATTCAGCTCGTTCTCGATCGCAGTACGGAAGAACGGCAGCGCGTCGGCCAGCACGCCGATCACGTGCGGCGCGCAGCGGATCGAGTAGCGGTCCTGCAGGCGCTTGCCGTTGCGTTCCAGCAGTTCGGTCGGCAGGTCGCCGCGCAGCCACGCCGCCACCTGCTGCATGCCGCCGTGCGGCTTGACCGAGAACAGCACTTCGTTGAAGTGGTGGGCGTTGCCGTCCAGCGTGAAGGAAGCCATGGCCGTGATGCGCGTGCACAGGCGCATCAGGTATTCGGCGCGGTCGTAGGCCAGGCAGGCCAGCGCGGTCATGACGGCGGTGCCGTTCATGATGGCCAGGCCTTCTTTCGGACGCAGGCGCAGCGGCGTGATGCCCGCTTCGGCCAGCGCCTGCGCAGCCGGCACGGTCTGGCCGTCGCGCCACACTTCGCGTTCGCCGCACAGCACTGCCGCCAGGTAGGACAGCGGGGTCAGGTCGCCGCTGGCGCCGACCGAGCCTTCGCTCGGGATCAGCGGCAGCAGGCCGGCATCGAGCAGGCGCGCGATCTGTTCCAGCAGGTCCAGGCTGACGCCGGAATAGCCTTTCGACAGCGACGCCAGGCGCGAAGCCAGGATGGCGCGCGTCTGCGCCGGCGAAAAGTGCTCGCCCAGGCCGCAGCCGTGGTAGGTGTACAGGTGGTGCGGCAGCTCGGCCACCAGCTCCGCCGGCACGTTCACGGTGCAGGAATCGCCGTAGCCTGTGGTCACGCCGTAGATATTGCCGTCCTCGCGCAGCAGGCGGTCGAGGAAGTCGGCGCCGCGCTGGATCATGGCGCGGTAGGCCGGGTCGTCGGACAGCACGGCCTGCGCGCGGCCGGCGGCGATATCGACGATGTCCTCGATCGTCAGTCGGTTGCGGTCGAAGCGCACGGCGCGCTTCGCATTGGTCAGGTCAGCCAGGTGCATCGCTAGTATCCAGTTTCGGTAAATGCCAGAAGTCGTAAAAATTGAACCATTGCAGCGGGGCTTGCAGGCAGTAGTGCTGCAGGCGCGCGCTGTAGCGCTGCACGCAGTCCTGCAACGCCGCTTCGCGTGCTTTACGCGGCAGGCGCAGTCCTTCGCTGAACAGTTCGAAGTGCAGTTCGCTGCGGCCATCGCGCAGCAGCGGGAAAATCAGGTAGACCGGGCATTGCAGCACACCGGCCAGTACGTAGGGGCCGACCGGGAACGGCGCCGGAGCACCCAGGAAGTCGGCCATCGCCACGCGCGGCTGGTCGCTCACCGGCACGCGGTCGCCTGCGATCACCACCAGTTCGCCGCGCGAGATGCGCTCGGACAGCTGCATCGCCATCGCCGCATCCATGTCCGTCACCTGCATCAGGTTCATCGCGCTGGCCGGATTCAGGCGCGCCAGCATGCGGTTGAAGGCCTGCGCGTGGCGGGTATGCACCAGCACCGTGATCTTCACGTCCGGGCGGTCCAGCGACAGCACGCGCGACAGCTCAAGGTTGCCGAAGTGCGAGCACACCAGCAGGCCGCCCTGCCCGCGCGCCAACATCGCATTGATCGATTCGACGCCGTGCAGCGTGACGCCGCGCGTGTCGAACAGCCCGCCCCACAGCAGCATCTTGTCCAGGATGCTCTCGGCGAAAGCAGCGAAATGGCGCAGCACGCCAAGGCGCGGCACCGGTACGTAGGCCGCGACGCGGCGCAGGTAGTCGCCCGAGACGCGGCGCGCGCGCGGCGCGGCCAGCAGGTACCAGCACAGTACCGGGTACAGCACGACGCGGAAAGGCCAGCGGCCCAGCACGCGGAAAATCCAGAACAGCAGGCGCATGCCCGCCACGAAGCTCACTTCGTTGATAGCGGCCCAGTGGCGTGGAGCGGCCTGGTTCATGCAGCGCTCCAGCGGCGCGCCAGCAGGCGCGGTGCGCGCCACAGCATGCCGAAGAACAGGCGTGCGTGCATGCGCGAGATCAGGACGTTGTCGCGCCAGACCTGGAAGTGCGACACGCCATCGGCCGGATAGCCGACGCGGGTGGCGCGGTTCACCATCGGCACGCCCTCCCAGAACAGGCGCACCAGGATTTCGATGTCGAAGTTCATGCGCAGGCCGAGGCGCTGGCGCGCCATCAGGGCCAGCACGGGCTGCAGCGGATAGACGCGGAAGCCGCACATGGAGTCCTTGATCTGCAGGGACAGTGTGTTGATCCAGACCCAGACGTGAGTGGCGTAGCGGCCGTAAAGGCGGCCCTTCGGCACCGACTGGTCGTAGATCGGATAGCCCACCACCAGCGCCTCCGGACGTTCGGCGGCGCTGGCCAGGAAGCCTGCCACGTCGTCCAGGTTGTGCTGGCCGTCGGCGTCGACCTGCAGGGCGTGCGTATAGCCCAGGCGCGCGGCGGCCTGGAAGCCGGTCATGACGGCGCCGCCCTTGCCCTGGTTGACTTCATGCGTGACCAACGTCACCTGCTGCGGGTGCGCCGCCGCCAGGCGCGCCAGTTCGGCGGCGCACTCCTTGCGGCTGCCGTCGTCGACCAGCACGCAGTGCAGGCCGTGCGGCAGCAAACCCGCCACCACGGCCGCGATCGCGTGTTCGTGGTTGTAGACGGGGATGACGAAACAGGGTTTAAACACCGGCGTCTCCGGCGCGGGTAAAGCGCAGCAGTGAATGGCAATAGCCGATGTTGTCGCGCGTGGTCAGCAGGCGCAGGCCGGCCGCCTCCGCCAGGCGCACGTAGTCGGCGGCCTGGTAGATCTTGGAGTTGCCGCTGGCCATGGCGGTGAAATAGGGCGAGGTGTTGATCAGGCAGTAGGCGGCGATGTCGTACTGCTGGCGGTCCCAGAAGGTATCCATGATGATCAACTGGCCGCGCTCCGACAGCGCCTCCGCAGCGCGGCGCAGGATGCTGGCGATGGCTGGCTCGCTGAAGCAGCTGAGGAATTGGCTCATCCAGATCACGTCCATGCCGCCCGGCAGCGGGAGCGAATCGTCCAGCAGGTCGACCGGGTGCAGGTGGGCGCGTTCGCGCACGCCGGCCGCCTGCAGGTTCTGCTCCGCCACCGCCAGCTGGCGCGGCAGGTCGACCAGGTGCATCTGCACGTCGGCGCTGTAGGCCAGCGTGGCCAGGCTGAATTTGCCGGTGTTGGCGCCGATGTCCATCACCTTGCGCGGTGCCGTGGCAAAGACGTCCGGCAGAATGTCAGGGAACGAGGTGTCGGAGTAGTAGTGGTCGAAAGCGAACCAGCTGGTCTTGGCCGGTTCCGGCAGTTGCGACAAGCCCTGGTAGAGGGTTGGCCAGTCGCCCAGCGCTTTCAGTCCATGCGGTTTTTCTTCGTCCAGCGAGCGCTCCAGGTCGAACAGGCCTTTGTAGTTGACGTCGTGGTTGAAGTCCAGGTTGATCTGCGTGATCTTGTCGGTCAGGACGCAGAAGCCGACTTTGTCGAGCACATAGCGGCCCTCCTTGATTGCCACGGCGCCGGCGGACAGGCAGGTCTCCAGCACCACTTTCAGCGCGTACTCGCTCCACTTGCCCTCGGCCGCCATCTGTTCGATGGTCAGGCCGGCGCCGCCGGCGTCGGACAGCGCCTGCAGCATGCCTCGCTTCCATGCATAGCGCACGCATTGGAATACGACTGGACCGAAGGCGATCTTCTGCGCTTCGTAACGGGCGGCGAAAGCGGACTGGCGCGGCGGGGAAAACGATTTGTCTTGCATGGGCACTCGATCAAGGGTTATGGATCACGCGGCGGCGAACAGTACGCGGCCGCTGGCATGTTGTCCTGCTTGTGACAGGTATTTGAATTGGAGGCTGGACTTGGCGCTGTCCCAGGCCAGCTCCAGCTGCACTGTTGCACCAGGCTTGATGACCTGCTGGAATTTGAGCATGGCGATGTCGCGGAATACCGGCGGCATGTCGAAATAGCGGCGGCCGCCAGCGATGGCCCAGTCAAGCTGCACCACACCGGGCAGAATCGGGCTGCCGGGGAAGTGGCCGTCGAAATACAGCAGGTCTTCCGGCACGCTCAGCGACAGCTTGACACTGGACGCGCCGCGCTCAATTTCGTTCCATTCCGGGTCAATCGGACGCGGGTCCGCGGCGCAACCGGCTGGCACTGCCTGCGGCGCGCAATCGGTCGGCGCAGGAGGCTGGTCGGCCAGCAGGGCAGCCAGCGCGGCGTGCGTGGTCTTGCCCTGGGCGTTGACCGGCAGTTGCTCCAGGTAGCGCCAGCGGCGCGGCAAGGCGACGGCTTCGGCGCTGGCAGCCAGCAGCGCCCGCAAAGCGCGGTTCAGGGCGAGCTTGCCCTCTGCCTGCAACTGCGCACGGCCCGCTTCGGACAAGACAACGAAGGCGGCCAGGCAGGCGCGCGCAGCGCTGTCGTCCAGCATCAGGCGCACCTCCTGCACCAGCGGGCTGGCGCGCAAGGCAGATTCCAGCGCGTCGAGCGAAATGCGTTTTTCTTCCAGCTTCACGATACGGTCGGCGCGGCCGCGCAGCTCGAAGCGGCCGTCAGCGGTCGCCACGGCGCGGTCGGCCAGCTGCAGCCAGTTCTCGTCGGCCAGGTGGGCGGAGCGGACGGCAAGGGCGCCCTCCTCTTCCACGCGCCATGCAACGTTCGGGAAGGCGGTCCAGGCCGCGCTGCTTGCGCGAGTACGCTGGCGCCAGGCCACGCCGCCGGTTTCCGAACTGCCGTAGACTTCGATCGGCGCCTTGCCGAGCAATTCCGCGCAGGCATAGGCCGCGTCTTCCGGCAGCGGGCCGCCGGACGAGAACACTGCGCGCAACCGGGTGCGTGCGTCCTGCCAGCCTGCCAACTCCGGCAAGCGTTTAAGGTGGGCCGGGCTGCTGACCAGCAGCGACGGACGTTGCACCAGCAGGGCCGCCAGTTCTTCGGGATACGCGACACTGTCCGCCAGCACCGGCCGCCCTGCGCACAGTGGCCACAGCACCTTGAACAGCAGGCCGTAGATATGCTGGTGCGACACGGTGGCGACCACCGCCGCATCCGCGCCCAGCATGGCGCCGAACATCGCCTCCAGCACATCGACCTCGCTGGACATCTGCGACAACCGCTTCGGGATCGCTTGCGGAGCGCCCGTGCTGCCTGAGGTGTGCACCACCAGCGCATCGAACGCACCGTCCAGCGCGCAAATCGCCGGCGCCGTGCCGGCGCCGGAAACGTCGTTCGGGCCGGACGAGCGGCCGCGCGGCGCAGTCAGCGGCGCACAATCGGCGGGAAACTCCCCAAGGAAGCCGTCCACGCGCGCGCGCAGCGCAGCGCATGAAGCCGGCAGCGCATCGGCCGTCAGCCAGATCGTCTTGGCCGCCTGCCAGGCGCCCAGCAGGGCTGCCGCAAATTCGAGGCTGTCCTCGATGTACAGGGCATAGTTGCGGCCTGACTGGGTGGCCAAGACCGAGCGCCATTCCTGCACGCGCTGCACCAGCGACGCACAGCTGACGGCCTGTGCGCCGCGCCATCCGGCCGGCGTATGGGCTGGCCGCTCAGCCAGCGACGATGCCAAGTCAAGCAAAGCGTCACGCATGCGGCACCGCCTTGCGCATGCGCCGGCGCAGCAGGAATTCGCCGCCGAACATCAGCCCCATCAAACCATAAGCGATCACGCCGTTATACAACGACCATACCGCCTCGCTGGCAAACAGCGCCGTCGCCAGGGCGATCGCACCATTCCCAACAAAGAACACGCACCAGGCCTGCGTCACGCGGCGCGTGTAGAGCACACCCTCCTGCGGCAGATCCGGCTCGCGCAAGCGCGCCAAACGTTCGATCATTGAAACAGGCGTCGTCAGGCTATAGCCGAACGCCGCCAGGAAAGCCATGTTGACCAGCACCGGATATAGCTTCAACGGCAACAGCACGTTGCTCCACACGGCCAGTGCGACCAGCACCAGCGCGCCCGCCACCGACCAGCGCGCAGCAGCGCTGATGCGTAGTGCAGGCAGGCGCGATGCGGCAGCCAGCAGCAGCACGCACGCCAGCCAGCGCGGCTCCAGCTGGCCATGGCCAAGCCAGATCGCCAGTGGATAGAGCAGCGTCAATGCCGCGGTCAACACGGTCCAAAGCATTAAGCCGCCTCTTCGGTCGCCAGGCCCTGCAATGCCGACACCACGTCATCGATGGTGCGAATTGTCTTGAAGGTTTCAGGGCCCATGCGCTTGCCGGTCAGCTGTTTCAGCTTCACCGCCAGGTCAACGGCGTCGATGCTGTCGATGTCCAGGTCTTCGTACAGGTTGGTGGCCGGCGTCACTTCCGACACGTCCAGCTCGAACATTTCCGCCAGCAGGGTCACCACCCACTGGTACAGTTCTTCCTTGCTCATTGCATTCAGATCAACCACGCTGCTCTCCTTATTGCTTGCGTTGGGTTTCAACCAGGGCAGCCAGGGCACGCACGGAAGCGAAGTGGCGGCGCGTATCTTCGGAGTCAGCCGACAGCGAGATGCCGTAACGCTTTTGCAGCGCCACGCCCAGTTCCAGCGCGTCGATCGAATCCAGGCCCAGGCCTTCAACGAACAGCGGTTCTTCCGCGTTGATGTCGTCCGGACTGATGTCCTCCAGTTGGAGCACATCGATGATCATTTCTTTGACTTCCTGCTCTAGCATGATGTTGGTATTTCCCTGCAAAGTAGTGTTGTAAGTAATCTGTGAGACGGCGCGCAGCCAGCACTTCGCTCGCGCCTTCGCTGGTAAAGTGGCTGATCGCCACGTCATCCTGCACCAGGATGCTGAACTTCACCCGGCGCGGCGGCACACGCCACCACTTTTCCCCTTTGCCAAGGGTGGCTGGCGCGCATTGGATTACGACCGGCGTGATATCGCGTTCCCCACGCACGGCGATGTTTGCGGCGCCGCGCTTCAGCGCGATCACGCCGTCGGCACCGGTACGCGTCCCTTCCGGGAACACGATCAGGTTGTTGCCCCGCTCGAGCGAAGCAATGCAATCGTCCACCAGGTCCGCACCGCCGCTGTTGGCGATGTAAGACGCCGCCCGCACCGGGCCGCGCGTAAATGGGTTGTCGCGCAGGCTTGCCTTGACGATGCAGTCGGCCTGCTTGACGAACGCCATCAGGAATACGGTGTCGATCAGGGTCGGATGGTTGGCCAGGATCAGCAAGCCGCCCCGCTCCAGCTTATCCAGGCCGCTGACCTCATAGCGCAGCACGCCCAGCACGCGCATCATTTCGATGTAGACGCGGAAGCTGTGGCGAATCAGGTCGCGCGACAGGCGCACGCGCGTTTCCTCGTCGCGCACCAGCAGGTGCAGCAAGGGGAACACCAAGACGCGCAGCAGCACGCCGCCGATGCCGAACAATGCGAAACTCAGGCCGGTGGCAAGCACCCGCCAATACAGGAAAGCCTTCTCAAACATGGCGCTGCCATTGCCATTGTCGCTGGTCCGCCATGCGCACCAAGTGTGATTCTCCGGACAGGAAGAAACGCAGCACCTGCAAGGCGCCCGGCATGGCGTCCTGCGGCGCATCGGCGCCGGCCTGCCAGCCAAGCGACAGCTCCTGGCCTGGCTGCAGCAGCCAGGCGAAGGCATACGCCTGCTCTTCGCAATCCTGGAAATGGGAATACAGTTCCGGCAAGGCGGTTTCCGCCATCACCAGCAGCACTTGCGGGGCGCCGTCGGCCAGCAGCCCGCAAGCTTCGATCACCGCGTGTTCCAGCGAGCTGGGGCCAGCCGCCAGTGCGATATGGTTCGCCTGCTCCTTGCGGGCGATCGTAAACAGGCCGGGATTGGCGTTATGGACCGACATGCCGAAAGCCGTCGGCGACAGCGCTTCGCCGCGCGCCATGGCATCGAGCAGCTCTACCGAGCGGGCCACCTCGCCGTGGCGCGAGCAGTAAATGATAGGGATGCCGGACTCGCCGCCCAGGCATTCGTAGGCCACTTCCAGCGCCATCTTGCCCAGCTGGCCGGCGCGGCGGCGCAGCATAGGCGGCATGGCCCTGACGCCAGGCTCACCGTCGGTGCCGGTCGGATAAGGCGCGCGCGCCCACTCCAGCCACGCCTCCGGCGCGGCCAGCGACGGTGCCCACGCCGCATGCCTGACGATTGAAAAACTTACCCCGCTCATTTACTTTTTCTCGTGCAACTTGCTTTTTTATATACCCTTTTCAGGGAAGCACGAATTATAAACGAAGGGATTTACATCGATGCCCAAATATTAATCAATGTACAAAAATAAATTTCTATCGGGCATCAAATCTAACAAATTGTCACGCAATACGTGCAAATTGACAACAGATATGAAAGTCGGGGTCAGCTCCGGCAATCAGACACGCATTTCGCATCGCGAAATACGTGTCTGATTGCCGGAGCTGACCCCGACTTTTTACGCCAGGTTTTCCAGACGGATCTTGGTGACCTTGCCGACCACGCTGGCCAGCTTTTCGATCTTTTCGATCGCCGCCACGACATTCTTTTCCTGCGCCTGGTGCGTCAGCAGGATGATGTCGGCCTGGATCTCGCCTTCGGCCGGCTCCTTCTGCATCATGGCGTCGATGGAGATGGTGGCATCGGCCAGGATGCGGGTCAGCTCGGCCAGCACGCCCGGACGGTCGGCCACCGTCATGCGCAGGTAGTAGCTGGTGGTGATCTCCGACATCGGCATGATCTTGATGTCGGTCATCGCATTCGGCTGGAAGGCCAGGTGCGGTACGCGGTGCTCCGGGTCGGCCGTGGCCAGGCGGGTGATGTCGACCAGGTCCGCAATCACGGCGGAAGCGGTCGGCTCGGGGCCGGCGCCTTTGCCGTAATACATGGTGGCGCCGATGGCGTCGCCCTGCACCAGCACGGCGTTCATCGCACCTTCCACATTGGCGATCAGGCGCTTGGCCGGGATCAGGGTCGGGTGCACGCGCAGCTCGATGCCTTCCACGCCATTGACTTGCGCGCGGCGCGCGATGCCCAACAGCTTGATGCGGTAGCCCAGTTGCTCGGCATATTTGATGTCGATGGCCTGCAACTTGGTGATGCCTTCGACGTGTGCCTTGTCGAACTGCACCGGAATACCGAAGGCAATCGCCGACAGGATGGTCGCCTTGTGCGCCGCGTCCACGCCTTCGATGTCGAAGGTCGGATCGGCTTCGGCGTACCCCAGGCGCTGCGCCTCCTTCAGCACCGTGTCGAAGTCCAGGCCCTTGTCGCGCATCTCGGACAGGATGAAGTTGGTGGTGCCGTTGATGATGCCGGCGATCCATTCGATGCGGTTGGCAGTCAGGCCTTCGCGCAGCGCTTTGATAATAGGGATGCCGCCCGCAACGGCAGCCTCGAAGGCCACCATCACGCCCTTGGCCTGGGCCGCGGCGAAGATTTCAGTGCCATGCATGGCCAGCAGCGCCTTGTTGGCGGTGACCACGTGCTTGCCGTTGGCGATGGCCTGCATCACCAGGTCCTTGGCGGTGTCATAGCCGCCAATCAGCTCCACGACGATATCGATTTCCGGATCGTTGACGATCGCGAACGGGTCTGCCACGACTTTGCATTGACCTTCGGTGCGCTCTTTTGCGCGCTCCAGGTTGCGGGCCGATACGGCCACGATCTCAATACCGCGGCCGGCGCGGCGGCGGATCTCTTCCTGGTTGCGTCGCAATACGCTGAACGTGCCGGCGCCGACATTGCCTACGCCCAGCAAACCTACTTTAATCGATTTCATCTTTCAAATTCCCTGGTGTTGTTAGCTGTGCCCGTGCCGTTTTCGGTAGCCTTCCATGAAGCGCGCGATACGGCCGAATGCATCTTCCATGTCGTCCGAGTTCGGCAGGAAGACCACGCGGAAGTGGTCCGGGCTATGCCAGTTGAAGCCCGTGCCCTGCACGATAAGGACTTTGGTCTCTTCCAGCAGTTCGTAAGCGAATTGCTGGTCGTCCGCGATCGGGTAGATCTTCGGATCGAGGCGGGGGAACATATACAGTGCAGCTTTTGGCTTGACCACGCTGACACCCGGAATATCGGACAACAGCTTGTATGCCAGGTCGCGTTGCTTGAGCAAGCGCCCGCCGGGGGCCACCAGGTCGTTGATGCTCTGGTAGCCGCCGAGCGCAGTCTGGATCGCAAACTGGCCCGGCGCATTGGCGCAAAGGCGCATCGAGGCCAGCATGTTCAGGCCCCAGATGTAATCCTTCGCATATTTCTTGTTTTCGCCCGAGAGCACCATCCAGCCGGCGCGGTAGCCGCAGGAACGGTAGCTCTTGGACAGGCCGTTGAAGGTCACGCAGAACACGTCGTCGCACAGCGCGGCGATCGAGGTGTGGGTGACGCCGTCGTACAGCACCTTGTCGTAAATCTCGTCGGCGTAGATGATCAGCTGGTGCTGGCGCGCCAGCTCGATAATCTGCAGCAGCACTTCGTCCGGATACAGCGCGCCGGTCGGGTTGTTCGGGTTGATGACCACGATCGCCTTGGTGTTGGGCGTGATCTTCTTGCGCATGTCGTCGATGTCCGGGTACCAGTCCTGGGCCTCGTCGCAGACATAGTGCACCGGCTTGCCGCCGGACAGGCTGACCGCCGCCGTCCACAGCGGGTAGTCAGGCGCCGGCACCAGCACCTCGTCGCCGTTGTTCAGCAGCGCATTCATCGACATCACGATCAGTTCCGATGCGCCGTTGCCCAGGTAGATGTCGTCCATGGTGACGTTGGCGACCTTCTTCTGCTGGGTGTAGTGCATCACCGCCTTGCGTGGCGCGAACAAGCCTTTGGAATCGGTGTAGCCCGCCGCATTGGGCAGGTTGACGATCATGTCGTGGACAATCTCGTCGGGCGGATCGAAGCCGAACGGCTGCATATTGCCGATATTCAGCTTGATGATCTTGTGGCCTTCTTCTTCCATCAGTCGGGCCTTCTCCGGCACCGGACCGCGGATCTCATAACAAATCTCGTTTAGCTTGTTGGATTTCTGAACCGGACGCAAAATCAATCCCTTAGGTGTAAATGCTGCAATGCGAAAATATCCATTCTGCCGAATTAAATTGGTTTAATCAACCATCGTTATGCGCAAAACGTTACAATAAGATCTCTATTGTATTTAAATATAGCGAAAAGTTATGAAGCTCCACTCCAGCACCACGGGCCAATACCAGACCGTTTCCGGCTATTTCGACGGTGGAGTCGAGATCAACGGCCAGCCTTTCGATTACAGCCTGCTGGTCTTGCCCGAAAGCGCGCCGCGCGCCTGGCCGGTCGCCCGGTTTGAAGAGCTGACGGTCGAACACTTCGAACTGCTGCTGGCCGAACAGCCGGACGTGGTCATCCTCGGCACCGGCGAACGCCAACGCTTTGCCCACCCGCGCCTGACCGCGCCGCTGATCGGCAAGCAGATCGGCGTCGAATGCATGGACACCAATGCCGCCTGCCGCACCTATAACATCCTGATGGGCGAAGGCCGCAAAGCCCTGCTGGCATTAATCATTGAAAAATAAAACTCTGCCCCCATATAAACGCGCATGAGCCAAACCATTCCCGACTTCAGCGCCGCGATGACCGGCGATCAAACCTTCCAGCTCTCCGGCCGCCCGGCCAAGGCCACCGTTCTGTTCTTCTACCCCAAGGACAACACCCCCGGCTGCACTACCGAGAACATGGCCTTCCGCGACCTGCACGACAAATTCATCGCCGCCGGCGCTGAAATTTACGGCATCAGCCGCGACTCGCTGCGTTCGCACGAAAACTTCAAGGCGAAACTGGGCTTGCCTTTCGAGCTCATCTCCGACCCGGACGAGGCGCTGTGCCTGGCCTTCAATGTCATGAAGATGAAAAAAATGTACGGTAAAGATGTACGCGGCATCGAGCGCAGCACGTTTGTGATTGACGCAAAAGGCCGATTGGTGAAAGAATGGAGAGGCGTGAAAGTACCAGGTCACGTCGATGAAGTGCTGGAATTCGTGGCAAACCTGGGCTGATGGCAAGGCCCTC
>JBCNPK010000030.1:0-67486 GCA_039593355.1 Pseudoduganella sp. | reverse complement strand
CTACCCTTAATCATAGGAAACCAATTGCAATAAGAATTAAAACGACGATTGTAGAGCATACCCTGCACCCGTGGTGCATTTTGGTCGCTCAAAATGACGGCAACAGCGCCGCCTCCCTTGGAAACTCGCTTTTCACGGCGCAAATCCTCTGCACCATGGCTGGTTTGGGCGTATTAACGACGCCATCTTCGAATCCGATGACACGCAAACCATGCATTCTAGCCAATTCCAATAATTCTCCCGGCTGTAACAAAAATGCGGGATTTGATGGTTTGCCGAAGGCCGCATTGCCGTCGGCGAAAGTTTCGTAAATCAGCATGCCGTTCGGCGCCAGGCTGCCCAGCATCTCCGCCAGCAGCGGGCGGTGCAGGTAGTTGGTCACGATGATGCCGGCAAAGCGGTCCGGACCGAAGGGCCAGCAGGCGCCCTCTTCTTCCAGGTCGATCTGGCTGGTGACAATGCCGTCGCCGGCGGTGGCGGCCAGGGCTTCGGCGTCGCGGTCAACTGCGATCACGGCATGGCCCAGCGCGGCCATGAGGCGCGAGTGGCGGCCGCTGCCGCACGCCAGGTCCAGCACTTCGCCGCCGGGCACCAGCGTCGCGAAACGCTCTACCCAGGCCGAAGGCGGTGTGAAGACATCAGCCATAACTCAACCCCATTGCTTCGCGCACGTCGCGCATGGTTTCCTGCGCCAGCTTGCGCGCCGCCTCATTGCCGTCGGCGACGATGGCACGCACCAGGGACGGATCGTCGAGATAGGGCTGGGCGCGCTCGTGCATCGGTTCCTGTTCCTTGACGATGGCGTCGATCACCGGCTGCTTGCATTCGATGCAGCCGATGCCGGCCGATTTGCAGCCCTTCTGCACCCATTCCTGGGTCGGGCCGTCGGAGTACACGACGTGGAATTGCCAGACCGGGCAACGTTCCGGCTCGCCGGCGTCGGTGCGGCGGACGCGCGCTGGATCGGTTGGCATGGTGCGGACCTTCTTGGTGACCGATTCCTTGTCTTCGCGCAGGGCGATGGCGTTGCCATAGCTCTTGGACATCTTGCGGCCGTCCAGGCCGGGCAGGCGCGACGCTTCGGTCAGCTTGGCCTGCGGCTCAACGAGGATCAGTTTGCGTGCGCCTTCCAGATAGCCGAACAGGCGCTCGCGGTCGATCATTGACAGGTTTTGCGCGTCGTCCAGCATGGCCTTGGCCTGCTCCAGGGCGGCGTCGTCGCCTTCCTGCTGGTAGGCGGTGCGCAGTTCGTTGTACAGCTTGGCGCGCTTGCTGCCCAGCTTCTTGACAGCGTCCTGCGCTTTTTCTTCGAAGCCTTTTTCCTTGCCGTACAGGTGGTTAAAGCGGCGGGCGATTTCGCGCATCATTTCCACGTGCGGCACTTGGTCGTCGCCCACCGGCACTTCGCTGGCGCGGTAAATCAGCACGTCCGCAGCCTGCAGCAGCGGGTAGCCGAGGAAGCCGTAGGTTTGCAGGTCTTTATTGGCCAGGTTTTCGATCTGGTCCTTGTAGGTCGGGACGCGCTCCAGCCAGCCTAACGGGGTGGCCATCGACAGCAGCAGGTGCAGTTCGGCGTGTTCGGGGACTTTGGACTGGATGAACAGTGTGGCCTGGGTTGGGTCAACGCCGGCCGCCAGCCAGTCGACCAGCATGTCCCAGGTGGACGTTTCGATGATGGAAGGGGCGTCGTAATGCGTGGTCAGGGCGTGCCAGTCGGCCACGAAGAACAGGCATGGCTGCTCGGCCTGCATCTTGATCCAGTTCTTCAGGGCCCCGTGGTAGTGGCCAAGGTGCATGCTGCCGGTGGGGCGCATGCCGGAGACTACGCGGTCAGGATACATAAGGCAAGAATGGTCGGAATGGCAGTTCGATCAGCGTCATCACCAGGTTGACCAGGCTGCCTACCAGGTAACGGAACGGGCCTGTATTCAGCAACACAATCAGGCCAATAAAAATGATAGGTCCAAGACGTTCGATGCTGGCAAATTTATACGCCAGGTCGCGCGGCAGGAGCGATGTCACGATTCGGCCGCCGTCCAGCGGTGGGATCGGGATCAGATTGAAAGCGCACATCACCGAGTTAGCCAGCACCCCCGCTTTGCACATCTCGATCAGGAAACGCTCATTGATGCCCAAATTAATCAACAACACCAGCAGCAACATCCAGCCCAGGCCCATCGCGAAATTGGCGGCCGGGCCGGCAGCGGCGACAAAGCCCATCTGCTTTTTGGGATTGCGGAGACGGTTGAAATCCACTGGAACCGGCTTTGCATAGCCAAACGCCATATGCGCCGTGAACAATAACAAAATCGGTAGGATGATTGTGCCGAACAGGTCGATATGCTTGATGGGGTTAGGAGTCAGCCTGCCCATTTTTTCGGCAGTATTGTCGCCGAAATAGCGCGCTACATAACCGTGGGCAGCTTCATGCAGGGAAATTGCAAACAGTACGGGAATGGCATAGACCGTTATAGCCTGGATGATCTGGTCGGTATTATTCATAAAGAGATTTTATCAGAGGGGACCTGCTCGCCCGCCGCCTGCAGCCAGGCCTTAGAGGCCGAGAGCGGCGCAGTCGCCGCAGCCGCGCCGGATCAGGACGGGCTCGTCGCCGGTCAGGTCCACCACCGTGGTTGGCTCGAAGCTGCAGGCGCCGCCGTCGATCACCAGCTCGACCTGCTTGCCCAGGCGCTCCAGTACCGTGTCAGGGTCGGTCAGCGGCTCGTCGTCGCCGGGAAGGATCAAGGTTGTGCCCAGCAGCGGCTGGCCCAGTTCGGCCATCAGCATTTCGGTGATCGTGCTTCTAGGCACGCGCAGGCCGATGGTTTTGCGTGATGGGTGGGACAGTCGGCGCGGCACTTCGCGCGTCGCTTCGAGGATGAAGGTGTATGGGCCGGGCGTCACGGCCTTCATCAAGCGGAACTGCTTGTTATCGACCCGTGCGTAGGTACTGATCTCGCTCAAGTCGCGGCACATCAGCGTCAGGTGATGTTTCTCATCGATGCCGCGAATGCGGCGCAACTTTTCCACCGCCGCCTTATCGTCCAGGTGGCACACCAGCGCATAGCAGGAATCGGTCGGCAGCGCGACGATGCCGCCGCCGTGGATGATTTGCGCCGCCTGCTTGATCAGCCGTAGTTGCGGATTGTCCGGGTGAACCTGGAAGAATTGGGTCATGTTTTAGCGCAGCTGCTGCAGGGCAGCGATACGTTCTTCAATCGGTGGATGGCTGGAGAACAGCGCAGCCCAGCCGCTCGGCGAGGTGATGCCGGAAGCGGCCATGCCCTGCGGCAGTTCGCCAGGATGCACGCCGCCCAGGCGGGCCAGTGCATGCTGCATCGGCACGCTGGAACCCAGCAGGCGGGACGAACCCGCATCGGCGCGGAATTCGCGCTGGCGCGAGAACCAGGCCACGATCATCGAGGCGACCAGGCCGAATACGATCTCGCACACGAATACAGTGACCATATAACCGATGCCGGGGCCGCGGCGCTCTTCATCTTTGTTCAGCATATTGTCGACGATGCCGCCAACAATACGGGCCAGGAAGACCACGAAGGTGTTCACCACACCCTGGATCAGGGTCAGGGTCACCATGTCGCCATTGGCGATGTGGGCTACTTCGTGGCCCAGCACTGCTTCCACTTCTTCCTTGTTCATGGATTGCAGCAGGCCGGTGGAGACGGCGACCAGCGCGTCGTTCTTGAAGGCGCCGGTGGCGAAGGCGTTAGCGTCGCCTTCATAGACCGCGACTTCCGGGCGGCCGATGCCGGCCTTGTCGGCCAGGCTATGCACGGTGGCGACCAGCCACTGTTCGGTGGAGTTCTGCGGCTGCTCGATGACGCGCGCGCCGGTCGACCATTTGGCCATGGGCTTGGACATCAGCAGGGAAATGATGGAGCCGGTGAAGCCGACCACTACCGAGAATGCCAGCAGGCTGCCCATGCTCGTTCCGGAGCCGGGACGGCCGATGCCCAGCAGGGACAGGACGATGGATAACACCACCACGACTGCGAGGTTTGTGGCGATGAAAAGGATGATGCGTTTCATGTGGGATTCTCCGGACAACTTTGCCGAATCATAATCTATGGTCGTCTGTAGGGGAATTCAAGTGCCAAACCCGGTAAACCTGGGTACGACCCAAGGGTCGGACCCTTCCACTGCATGCCGCGCAGACTGGGTCTGCCCCTTGGGTCTGACCCAGGTTTACCGGGTTTCAGAACCAGTCATGCCAAACAGGCGTCACATTGCCCGGCAACGGCGGCAGCAAGTGGAAGTCAACCCGCGCCTCCCCCGGCGCATGGAAATCCGTCCCGCGCGAGGCGAGGAAGCCATAACTGTTCGCCAGATTCGCATATTTCGGATATTGATCCGGCGTATGCGACCCAGTCACCACTTCGATGGCCGTCCCACCCAACTGCTTGAACTCATCAAACAGCACGCCTTCCTGCATCGGCGTGAATTTGTAGCGCCCCGGGTGCGCAATCACCGCAATCCCCCCCGCGCCGAGAATCCACCCCACCGCATCCTGCAGCGAAGCCCAGCGATGCTCGACAAACCCCGGCTTCCCCGGTGACAGGTACTTGCGGAACACCTCCGACACCGAAGAACATATCCCCTGCTCCACCAGGAAGCGCGCGAAGTGCGTACGCGACATCAGCGAAGGATTGTCGACATAATTCAGCGCACCCTCATAAGCGCCTGGAATGCCGGCCATCTCCAGCTGGCGCCCGATCTCGCGGCCGCGGTTATCGCGCCCGGAGCGGGTATCTTCCAGCCCTTTCAGCAAAGCAGGATTGTTCTCATCGATCTGCAGGCCGACGATGTGCACTGTCTCATTCGCCCAGGTGATGGAAATCTCCACGCCCGACACGAAGCGCATGCCGTGCAACTGCGCAGCGGCGCGCGCAGTGGCGACACCGCCCACTTCATCATGATCAGTCAGCGCCCAGACATTCACGCCCGCCTTATGGGCATGCTCGGCCACTGCCGCCGGGGGCAGCACACCGTCGGACACATTCGAATGGCAGTGTAAGTCTACGTTCAGCATACGGATTGCAAAATTGCGAAGGTTTCATTGTACGCTGAAAGCTCAGGCCAGGAATTCCTCCAACATTTCCGCCAGCATTGCGGGCTGGTCGTGATGCAGCATATGGCCCGCGTCGGGCATCATTTTGGGCGTAACCTTGGCCAGGTGGCTCAGGCGGCGGTCGATTTCGGCGCGCGCCTCATCCTTTGGCCCCATCCACAGCCACATATTGGTGTCTTCCGCCTCGACCCACAGCACGGGCGCCGTGATTTTCTTCCAGCAGGCCAGTACTTCCTCCACGCGATACAGCGAAGGGCCGGGCCGCTTGTGCACCGGGTCGCCCAGGATTTCCCAGCGCCCTTCCGCATTTTGCGCCGACCAGTGCGACGCCAGGAAGGCCGCGCGTTCGTCGGACAGGCGCGGATTGGTCTTCTGCAGGCGGGCTGCGACATCGGCCTGCGAGTCGTAGGTGCGCATTTCCGGCTCAACCAGCAGCTCGTCGAGCCACTTGCGCATGCGCGACGGCGCCTGTTCCGGCACGGTCGCCTTCAGCCCGAATCCCTCCAGGTTGATCAGGCGGCGGATACGCTCCGGACGCACGCCCGCGTATAAACTGACAACGTTGCCACCCATGCTATGGCCCAGCAAATTGACTTCGCCCTCCGGCTGGTAATGGCGCAGGATGGCATCCAGGTCGGCCACATAGTCCGGGAACCAGTAAGTATCCGTGCCATTGCGCTCAGTCAGGCCGAATCCGCGCCAGTCCGGCGCGATCACGTGCCAGTCGCCCTTCAGGCAATCGACCACGAACTGGAAGCTGGCGCCCACATCCATCCAGCCGTGCACCATGAAAATCTTGGGCGCGCCTTCGCGGCCCCAGTGCAGCACGTGGGTGCGCTTGCCGCGCACGTCGATGAAATCGGAACGGGATGGAATCATGTCGCTTGCCTTAAAATTGGGTGAACCATGATAATAGCACGACCGTGCTAAAATCTGCTTGGCGTACAATAGCGCCACTTCCCTCCCTCCTACCGGACCATCCATGACAATTTACCAGCTTGGCGACCATGCGCCAGAGATTGATGCTTCCGCTTTCGTGGCGGAGAATGCCACTTTGATCGGCAAGGTGACCTTGCACCCGAACAGCTCCGTCTGGTTCGGCGCAACGATCCGCGGCGATAACGAGCGCATCACAATCGGTGAAAACAGTAATGTGCAGGAAGGTACGGTGATGCATACCGATATGGGCTACCCGCTCACGGTGGGCAAGGACGTGACCATCGGCCATCAGGCCATGCTGCACGGCTGCACCATCGGCGACGGATCGCTGATCGGCATCCAGGCGGTGGTGCTGAACGGCGCGAAGATCGGCAAGGGTTGCCTGGTCGGCGCCGGCGCCCTGGTTACCGAGGGCAAGGAATTTCCCGACAACTCGCTGATCGTCGGCGCGCCTGCAAAAGTGGTGCGCCAGCTGACAGCGGAAGACGTGGCCCGCCTGATCGGCAGCGCCGACAGCTATGTCAAACGTGGCCAGCTGTTCAAGTCGCAATTGAAGAAGATTGGATAAAAACAATGACGAACACCCCGGATACCCTGCAAAAGTTTGTATTTGAAGACGCCGCCGTACGCGGTGAGCTGGTCGACATCTCCGCCACCTGGCAGGAGATCGTGGCCCGCCACCACTACCCGGTTGCCGTCAAACGCCTGCTGGGGCAAATGGTGTCGGCGGCCGCCCTGCTGTCGGCCAACCTGAAGTTCAACGGCTCGCTGATCATGCAGCTGCACGGCGACGGCCCGGTGCGTCTGCTGGTGGTCGAATGCGATTCCGAACTGCGCATGCGTGCGACGGCCAAGATGAATTCCGAATTCGCGATCGCCGAAGATGCGGGCCTGCAATCGCTGGTCAATGCGCATGGCCATGGCCGTTTCGTGATCACCCTGGATCCGGCCGAGAAGGTGCCGGGCCAGCAGCCTTACCAGGGCATCGTGCCGCTGGACGGCGACGACGTGGCAACCGTGATCGAGCATTACATGCTGCGTTCGGAGCAGCTGGACACCAAACTGTGGCTGGCGGCCGATGACAAGGTGTCGCGCGGGCTGCTGCTGCAAAAGCTGCCGCTCCATGGCGGGAAGGCCGAAGCCACGCCCCAAGCGGCCGAACATTCTCTGGAAACTTGGAACCGCGTGGTGATGCTGGGCGATACGCTGAAAGAGGCCGAGATGCTGGAGCACGGCATCGACGAGCTGCAAAAGCGTTTGTTCTGGGAAGAGACGCTGCGCGTGTTTGAGCCGCTGCATCCGGAGTTCCACTGCTCGTGCACGCGCGAAAAGGTGGGCAATATGCTGAAGATGCTGGGGCAGCAGGAAGTGGAAGATGCGCTGTCCGAACAGGGCAAGCTGGGCATCAACTGCGACTTCTGCGGCAAGCATTATGAGTACGATGCCGTTGACTGCGCGCAGCTGTTCGTCACCGACGCGCCGGCGGAGGCGCTGATTCACGGTTCCGAAGCCAAACATTAAACCCGGTAAACCTGGGTCAGACCCAAGGGTCTGACCCCGTCTGCGCAGCGTGCATTGGAAGGGTCAGACCCTTGGGTCTGACCCGGATCTACCGGGTTTGAGGTATCCTGATTGCCTTATCTTTACCCAGGATACCCAATGCTGCCTACCCGCCTATCCACTGCGGTCCTCACTGCCAGCCTGCTGGCCTCCCCTTTCGCCATCACCCCAGCCCTTGCCGCACCGGCCACCCAGCAGCAGGCCGCGCAAGCCAGCCGCCAGTTGGCCCAACTGGCCAACGACTTCCACGTTTCACGCGCCAAGTTCGACCCGCTCTTATTTGCGACCGCCAACGGCGACCCGCGCTACAACGACCAGATCGGCATGGCCATCTCGCCGTCCGTGCGCGGCAAACAGTTCGCGGCCTACCGCCAGATGCAAAAGCGCCTGGCGAAAATCCCGCGCGCGCAACTGGCGCAGCAAGACCAGATGACGCTGGACCTGCTGGCCTATGAACTCGATGCCGCCCTGGCCCTGGCGCCGTTCCCCGAGCACCTGCTGCCGCTGAACCACTTCGACAACATCCCGAGCACCCTGGCCAACTATGCCGGCGGCACCGGTTCGCAGCCGTTGGGCACCGTCAAGCAATACCAGGACTACCTGAGCCGAGTGCGCCAACTGGCGCCCTGGATCGACCAGGCCATCGCCAATATGCGCGAAGGCATCAAGCAAGGCATCGTCCAGCCAAAGGCCATTACGCAAGCGATGCTGCCGCAAATGTCCGCCCTGCGCAGCGCGACACCGGAAGCGAGTGTGTACTACTCGCCGGTCAAGCGCATGCCGTCGGAATTCAGCGAGGCCGACAAGCAGCGCCTGGCCCGCGACTATCGCGCCGCGGTGGAAAAACTGAACCCAGCGCTGGAGCGGCTGGTGAAATTCCTCGAGAAGGAATACCTGCCGGCCAGCCGTGACAGCACCGGCTGGAGCGCCCTGCCAAACGGCGCCGCATGGTACAAGGCCCGCATCAACGACAGCACCAACCTGCCGCTCACGCCGCAGGAGGTCCACGACCTGGGACTGAAAGAAGTCGCCCGCATCGGCGGCCAGATGCAAGGCCTGATGGGCAAGCTCGGTTACAACGGTCCTGCGCAAGCCTTCCCGCAATGGGTACGCGACCAGCAGCAATTCAAGCCCTTCACCACCGAAGCCGAAGTGCTGGCCGAGTACCGCAAGATTTACGACATCGTGCAAGCCAAGCTGCCGGCCTATTTCAGCCTGGTGCCGAAATCGAAACTGGTGGTCGATCTGGAGCCCGAGCTGACCCGCGCCACCGCCTCCGATCATTACACCCCGCCCGCCGCCGACGGCTCGCACCCCGGCGTATTCTGGGCCGTGGTCAACGACCCGAAAGACTACAGCCGCACCGGCATGGCCAGCCTGCTGTTGCACGAAGGCGTGCCGGGCCACCACTTCCACGCCGCCCTGCTGAAGGAAATGCCGCTGCCCGACTTCCGCATGTTCAGCACGGAGAACCAGAATAACGCCGCCTACACCGAAGGCTGGGCGCTGTATTCCGAAACGCTGGGCAAGGATTTCGGCCTGTACGACGATCCGGTCTGGTACTACGGCCACCTGAATGCGGAAATGCTGCGCGCCGTGCGCCTGGTGGTGGACACCGGCATGCATTCGCTGGGCTGGAGCCGCGAAAAGGCCATCGCCTACATGGTGGAAACACTGGGCGTCTCCGAAGCGCGCGCCAAGAACCAGATCGAACGCTATATGGTCTGGCCGGCCCAGGCCCTGAGCTACAAGATTGGTTCGCTGAAGATCCTGGAATTGCGCGACAAGGCGCAAAAAGCATTGGGCAGCAAATTCAGCTACCCGGCCTTCCATGCCGTGATCCTGGGCGACGGCACGCTGCCGCTGCCAATCCTGGAACAACGCGTCAACGCCTGGATCGCAGGCCAGAGTATGTAATTACTTTGATTCGGCGGGGGCCGGCTTCGCCTGGTCCTTGCCGAGGATTTGAACGTAGATTTCGTTCTGCTTGATCATACTGAGCTCGAAGCGCGCCCGCTCTTCGACGGCGCCGGTGCCGTCCTTCAGGTCGTTCACTTCGGAAGCCAGTTTGGCATTGCGCTGGCGCAGGCCTTCATTCTTTTCCTGCGCAGCCGCGACTTCTTTTTCCAGCTCCGCCACGCGAAGCCAGCCGCCCTTCCCCAGCCAAAGCGGGTATTGGATCAGCAACAGCAACAGGGCAAGGGCAACGGTAATCAGGCGCATTGGGTCAAAACTAAACCGGCCGGGAAGTCCCGGCCGGTGGGATTGCAATTACTTCAGATTATAGAACGCATCGCGGCCTGGGTAGGAAGCGATATCGCCCAGGTCTTCTTCAATGCGCAGCAGCTGGTTGTACTTGGCCATGCGGTCCGAACGGGACATGGAGCCAGTCTTGATCTGCAGCGCGTTAGTGCCAACGGCGATGTCGGCGATGGTCGAATCTTCGGTTTCGCCGGAACGGTGCGAGATCACGGCGGTGTAGCCGGCGCGCTTGGCCATTTCGATGGCGGCGAAGGTTTCGGTCAGGGTGCCGATCTGGTTGATCTTGATCAGGATCGAGTTGGCGATGTCCTTCTGGATGCCTTCTTTCAGGATCTTGGTGTTGGTGACGAACAGGTCGTCGCCTACCAGTTGCACTTTCTTGCCCAGGGCCTGGGTCAGGTGCGCCCAGCCGGCCCAGTCGCCTTCGTGCATCGCGTCTTCGATCGAGATGATCGGGTACTTGTCGCACCAGGTCGACAGCAGGTTGGTGAACTCTTCAGCCGACAGCACCATGCCTTCGCCTTCCAGGTGGTACTTGCCGTCCTTGTAGAACTCGGAAGCGGCGCAATCGAGGCCGATGGCGATCTGGGTGCCTGGCTCGTAGCCAGCTTCTTCGATCGCTTGCATGATCAGCTTGATCGCTTCCTCGTGCGAAGCCAGCGACGGAGCGAAGCCGCCTTCGTCGCCCACGGCGGTGTTCATGCCCTTCTTGTGCAAGATCTTCTTCAGGGTGTGGAACACTTCGGCGCCGTAACGCACGGCTTCCTTGAAGGATGGAGCACCAACCGGGATGATCATGAATTCCTGGATGTCCAGGTTGTTGTCGGCGTGCGCGCCGCCGTTGATGACGTTCATCATCGGCACTGGCATTTGCATCGCGCCAGAGCCGCCGAAGTAGCGGTACAGCGGCAGGCCGGCTTCTTCAGCAGCGGCTTTGGCCACAGCCATCGACACGGCCAGCATGGCGTTGGCGCCCAGGCGCGACTTGTTCTCGGTGCCGTCCAGTTCGATCAGGGTGCGGTCCAGGAAAGCCTGCTCATTGGCGTCCAGGCCCATGATGGCTTCCGAAATTTCGGTGTTGATGTTTTCGCAGGCTTTCAGCACGCCTTTGCCGAAGTAGCGCTTGGCATCGCCGTCGCGCAGTTCGATCGCTTCGCGCGAGCCGGTGGATGCGCCGGACGGTACTGCGGCACGGCCCATCACGCCGGATTCCAGCAGGACGTCGCATTCCACGGTCGGATTGCCGCGCGAGTCGATTACTTCACGACCGATGATGTCAACGATTGCACTCATGTGTTTTCTCCAAAGTTAAAGCGAATATCTGGGACAAAATTGCTGCAAGAATAACAGATGGATTTAAACCCGGTAAGTCCGGGTCAGACCCAAGGGTCAGACCCATGGCGCGCCGAAGCCGCAGGCCGCTGGTTGGACTGGGTCAGACCCTCGGGTCTGACCCAGCTTTACCGGGTTAAAAAAAGGCCGCAAACAATGCGGCCTTTTTTGGATACAGCTTAGTTGAAGTTGGTCTCGAGGAAACCAGCCTTCTTGGTCACGCGATCCAGTTCGATCAGAACGGACAGCAGTTCTTTCATGCGGCCGAGCGGTACGGCATTTGGGCCGTCCGACAGCGCTTGTGCGGGAACCGGGTGGGTTTCCATGAACAGGCCGGCGACACCCACGGCCACCGCAGCGCGCGACAGCACGGGCACCATCTCGCGCATGCCGCCCGAGGAGCCGCCCTGGCCACCCGGCAGCTGCACCGAGTGGGTTGCGTCGAACACCACCGGTGCGCCGGTTTCGCGCATGATGGCCAGCGAACGCATGTCCGACACCAGATTGTTGTAGCCGAAGGAAGCGCCACGCTCGCAAGCCATGAAGTTGTCTTCATTCAGACCCTTGGCCTTGGCTGCGGCACGCGCCTTGTCGATCACGTTTTTCATTTCGTGCGGCGACAGGAACTGGCCCTTCTTGATGTTCACCGGCAGGCCGGATTCGGCGCAGGCGGTGATGAAATCGGTCTGGCGGCACAGGAAAGCCGGGGTCTGGATCACGTCGACCACGGACGACACGGCGGCGATCTCTTCCACGGTGTGCACGTCGGTCAGCACCGGAACCTGCAGCTCGCGCTTCACGTCGCCCAGGATTTCCAGGCCCTTCTCCATGCCGGGACCGCGGTAGGAGGTACCGGAGGTGCGGTTGGCCTTGTCGAAGGACGATTTGTAGATGAACGGGATGCCCAGTTCAGCGGTCATTTCCTTCAGCGCGCCGGCGGTGTCGAACGCCATCTGGCGCGACTCGATCACGCAGGTGCCGGCGATCAGGAAGAAGGGTTTGTCCAGGCCTACATCGAATCCACACAGTTTCATGCTGCATTCTCCTTGGTCTCGACTGCCTTCAGGGCCGGCTTGCCTGCGGCGGCTTTATGCGCCAGGGCTGCCTTGATGAAGGAGGTGAACAGCGGGTGGCCGTCACGCGGGGTCGACTTGAATTCAGGGTGGTACTGCACGCCCATATACCATGGGTGGGCGTTAGGGCCGGTGCGCGGCAGTTCCATGATTTCGCACAGGTTCTCGTTCGGGGTGCGCGCTGCCACCACCAGGCCGGCTTCTTCCACGCGGGCCAGGTAATGGTTGTTCGCTTCGTAACGGTGACGGTGACGTTCGGTGACGACGCTGCCGTAGATCTCGGATGCCAGGGTGCCCGGCTTCACTTCGCAGGTCTGCGCGCCCAGGCGCATGGTGCCGCCCAGGTCGGAGTTGGCGTCGCGCTTTTCGATCTTGCCGTCTTCGTTCTGCCATTCGTCGATCAGGGCCACCAGCGGCTGCTCGGTGTCCGGCTCGAACTCGGTGGAGTTGGCCTTGGTGAAGCCGGCCATGTGGCGCGCGTACTCGATCAGCGCAACCTGCATGCCCAGGCAGATGCCCAGGTAAGGCACCTTGGATTCACGGGCGAATTGCGCCGCCTTGATCTTGCCTTCCACACCGCGCTTGCCGAAGCCGCCCGGCACCAGGATCGCGTCGAACTTGGCCAGTTCGGCGGTGCCCTTGGTCTCGATCTCTTCCGAGTCGATGTACTCGATGTTCACGCGCGACTCGGTGTGCAGGCCGGCGTGGCGCAGCGCTTCGGTCAGCGACTTGTAGGATTCGGTCAGTTCGACGTACTTGCCCACCATGCCGATCGACACTTCCGCCTTCGGGTTTTCCAGGTTGTGGATCAGTTTTGCCCACATGGACAGGTCGGCCGGAGCCGGGTTCAGGTCCAGTGCTTCGCAGATGATCGCGTCCAGGCCCTGGTCGTGCAGCATTTGCGGCACTTTGTAGATGGTGTCCACGTCCCAGACCGAGATCACGGCACGCTCTTCGATGTTCGAGAACAGCGAAATCTTCGCCACTTCGTCTTCCGGGATCTTGCGGTCGGCACGGCACAACAGCGCGTTCGGGGAAATACCGATTTCGCGCAGCTTCTGTACCGAGTGCTGGGTAGGCTTGGTCTTCAGTTCGCCGGC
Source organism: Pseudoduganella sp. (assembly GCA_039593355.1). Lineage (GTDB taxonomy): Bacteria > Pseudomonadota > Gammaproteobacteria > Burkholderiales > Burkholderiaceae_D > Rugamonas. Next base: position 54,131 of record JBCNPK010000030.1, on the reverse strand, counting down.
CGATGCGATGTAAGGCACCAGGGTCAGGTGAACGAAAGCGCAGTTCTTGCGGCCGGCGCGCAGCGACAGCTGGCGGGCGGCTTCCAGGAACGGCAGCGATTCGATATCGCCGACGGTGCCGCCGATTTCGCACAGGGCGACATCGTAGCCTTCCGCGCCACGGCGGATGTAATCCTGGATTTCATTGGTGATGTGCGGGATCACCTGCACGGTCTTGCCCAGGTACTCGCCACGGCGTTCCTTGCGGATCACGGATTCGTAAATCTGGCCGGTGGTGAAGTTGTTCACCTTGCGCATGCGGGTGGAGATGAAGCGCTCGTAGTGACCCAGGTCCAGGTCGGTCTCGGCGCCATCGTCGGTAACGAAAACTTCACCGTGCTGCATTGGGCTCATGGTGCCTGGGTCCACGTTGATGTACGGGTCCAGCTTGAGCATGGTGACTTTGAGGCCACGCGATTCGAGGATCGCGGCGAGGGAGGCGGCGGCAATCCCTTTACCAAGGGACGACACAACGCCACCAGTGACGAAGACAAATTTGGTCATTGCGAGATCGGGCGCCGACAGGCGCGCAGCGGGAAATTGAAATTATAGCCTATTTTGGGTCCAAATGCGTGCGGCACCGAACAGACCCCTGCCCCATCCAGTAGCAACAATAACTTTATTTCAACAGGAGGCCACCATGAGTCTAGATCGCGACGAATATGGCAACTATGTCGACACCGGCCACCAGGGTCCAGGCCCCCGCCTGATGGGCGCGGACACCCTGATCGGCGACCATGTCCACAACCTGAAGAACGAGCACCTGGGCACGATCAAGGAGATCATGCTCGATATGCAGACCGGGCACATCGCCTATGTGGTGATGGCTTCGGGCGGGGTGCTGGGCATCGGCGAGAAGCTGTTTGCGGTGCCGTTCGAGGCGCTGTCGCTCGATACCGCCAATCACCGCATGACGCTGAATATCGAGAAGGAGCGCATCGAACAGGCGCCCGGCTTCGACAAGAGCCACTGGCCGGACATGGCCAACCAGAGCTGGGCATCGGAGCTGCACAATTTCTACGGCACCAGCAGCACGACCAGCGGCCCGAGCCACCTGGACCAGAGCTCCCGCTAGAGATCAAGCCGCATCGGGATGAACCTGATGCCATGCATTTCCGCCACCGGACCGGTCGCAGTGAAGCCGAGGTGGCGGTACATGCTTTCCGCGAAAGCGGAGGAATTCACGGTGAAGCTGCCCGGGTTGCCGCGCGCCAGCGCCGTGTCCCGGGCCACTTCCCACAGCCGCTTCCCCACGCCCTGTCCGTGCCAGGCCTTGCCTACATACAGGCTGAAAAGATGGGCGTTGTCGCGAACCGCCACCACACCGGCCAGCGCGTCGCCATCGAAGGCCAACTGGTAGCAGTATTTCTCATCTTCCAGGTTGCGGCGGATGATATCGGGCGACAGCGATACCAGGAATTCTTCCGCCCCGCTTCCGTCCGGCTCAATGGTGAGGTAAGGCTGCAGCGACAGGATCAGTGCGCTGATCGCCGAGGCGTCATCGACTGTTCCCGGTCGCAATTCGAATTCGAGGTTCTGACTTACCATCCAGACATTCTATCTGGATTTGTTTGGGAAATAGAAAGTAATCACCAAGGCGCAAGCTTATTGGAAGTCGCGGCTGGCGGTAGGCAGGCGTCCCAGCAGGTGCGATAAATCGACCAGGCGGCGAGCGACCAGGTGGCGCACGATGCCTTCCTGCTGCCATACGCCGTACACGCCAAGCAGCGAGGAGCCCAGCACTTCGCGCCGGTATTGCTCCACCAGGTCGGGCCAGACGATCACGTTGACGTAGCCGGTTTCGTCTTCGATGGTGACGAACAGCACGCCCTTGGCAGTGCCGGGCCGCTGGCGTCCGGTGACGATACCGGCGCCGCGCGCGAGCTGGTTGTTGCTGAAGGTGTTCAGCACTTCTGCCGGCAGGAAGCGCTTGGCCAACAGCGCTGGACGCAGCAGCGCCAACGGATGGCGGCCCAGGGTGAGGCCTTGCGCGCGGTAGTCGCCGAGGATTTCTTCGCCTTCGGTAGGCGGCACCAGTTGCGGGGCTTCCTCCTCCACTTCGGTCGGGCGCAGCAAGTCCTTGTCCGGCACCGCCCCTGCCGCATCCCACAATGCCTGGCGGCGGTTGCCCGCCAGCGAACGCAGGGCATTGCCGCCGGCCAGCACCTGCAGGTCATGGCGATCGAGGTCGGCGCGCCGCGCCAGTTCGGTCACGCTGGCGAATGGGCGGATTGCGCGCGTTTCCTCGATCCGCTGCGCGGCTTCCGAGCGCATGCCGCGCAGCAGCGCCATGCCGAGGCGCACCGCAGGCTGGGCCTCGCCTGCACGCTCTTCCAGCGAGGATTCCCAGCCGCTGCAGCTGATGTCGACCGGGCGTACTTCGATGCCGTGCCGCTTCGCATCCTGCACCAGCTGCGATGGCGAATAGAAACCCATCGGCTGGCTGTTCAGCAGCGCGCACAGGAAGGCGGCCGGTTCGTGGCACTTGATCCAGGAGCTCACATACGTCAGCCAGGCAAAGCTGGCGGCGTGCGATTCGGGGAAGCCGTATTCGCCGAAACCCTGGATCTGCAGGCAGATCTGCTGCGCGAAGGCTTCGTCGTAGCCGCGTTCCACCATGCCGCCGATGATGCGGTCCTGGTATTTTTCCAGGCCGCCCTTGCGCTTCCAGGCCGCCATCGAACGCCGCAGCTGGTCCGCTTCGCCGGGCGTGAAGCCGGCGGCATCGATCACCACCTGCATCACCTGCTCCTGGAAGATCGGCACGCCCAGGGTGCGGCCGAGCGCCTTCTCCAGGCCCGGCGGATAATCGACCGGCATCTTGCGCATGCGCCGCTGCAGGTAAGGGTGCACCATGCCGCCCTGGATCGGGCCGGGGCGCACGATCGCCACTTCGATCACCAGGTCGTAGAACACGCGCGGCTGCAAGCGCGGCAGCATGCTCATTTGCGCCCGCGATTCGATCTGGAACACGCCGATGGTGTCGGCCTGGCAGATCATGTCGTAGGTGGCGCGGTCTTCGCGCGGCACGTCCTGCATGGTGAAGATTTCGCCGCGCCGTGCGCTGACCAGGTCGAAGGCGCGGCGCAGCGCCGACAGCATGCCCAGCGCCAGCACATCCACTTTCAGCAGCCCCAGTTCTTCCAGGTCGTCCTTGTCCCACTGGATCACGCTGCGCTCTTCCATCGCCGCATTTTCGATGGGAACCAGGCGCGACAGCTTGTCCTGCGAAATGACGAATCCGCCCACGTGCTGCGACAGGTGGCGCGGGAAGCCGAGGAATTGCAGCGCCAGGTGGGCCCACTGGTGCGCGATCGGCGATTCCGGATCCAGCCCGCATTCGGCAAAGCGCTCCATCAGCTCGTGCTTGCGGTCGAACCAGCGGTGCGATTTGGCGACCTTCTCGACGATCTCCAGGTCCACGCCGAGGGCCTTGCCGCTGTCGCGCAGCGCGCTCTTGGTGCGGTAGCAGATCACGGTGGCGGCCAGCGCGGTGCGGTGGCGGCCGTATTTGCGGTAGATGTACTGGATCACTTCTTCGCGGCGCTGGTGCTCGAAGTCGACGTCGATATCGGGCGGCTCGTCGCGCTCGATCGACATGAAGCGCCCGACCACGCTGTTACCCAGCGCGGGATCGACTTCGGTAATACCAAGGCAGTAGCAGACGGCGGAGTTGGCAGCCGAACCGCGGCCCTGGCACAGGATTTCCTGCGAGCGCGCATAGCGCACGATGTCGTACACGGTGAGGAAGAAGTATTCGTACTTCAGCTGCGCGGCCAGCGCCAGCTCTTCCTCGATCTGGTTTTGCACATTGGCTGGCACGCCGGCGGGATAGCGGTGGTGGGCGCCGATATAGGTTTCCTGGCGCAGGAAGCTGGACGGCGTATGGCCCGGCGGGATCAGTTCATTCGGGTATTCGTAGCGCAGTTCTTCCAGCGAGAACTGGCAGCGCTCTGCGATGCGGATGGTTTCCTCCAGCACCTGCGCCGAGTAGACGTTGGCCAGGCGCAGGCGCGAACGCAGGTGCTGCTCGGCGTTCTGCCCCAGCTCATAGCCGCATTCGCTGACCGGCTTGCCGAGCCGCACCGCCGTCAGCGTGTCGTGCAGCGGCTTGCGCGAGCGCACGTGCATGCAGACGTGGCCGGCCGCCACCATTGGCAAGGCATGCTGCAGGGCGACCTCCTCGATGGCGGCGCTGTGGGCCTCGTCGAAGGCGCGGCCCAGCATGGTCATGGCGAGCCAGCTGCGCTCGCCGAACGTGGCCGCCATCCAGGAAGCTTGCCGGTGCAGGCGCTCCACGCTGGCCGGGTATTCCGGCAGCAGGAGCAGCAGGCAATCGGGCAGGCCGCGCAAATGCTCGCGCTCGGGCGGCGGATTGGCGAAATCGTCCGGATGCAGTTGGTAACTGCCCTTGCCGGCGCGCATGCGGCCGAGGGTGATCATTTCCGACAGGTTGCCGTAGCCGTTGCGGTTGGTGGCCAGCGCCAGCAGCGAGAGCGCGGGGCTGCCGTCGGGATGGGTCAGGTGGAAGTGCGCGCCGATCAGCAGTTTCAGGCCGGCCTGTTTGGCTTCGCCGTGCGCCCGTACCACCCCGGCCAGCGAGCATTCGTCGGTGATGGCGAGCGCGCTATAGCCGAGCTTTACCGCGCGCTCCACCAGCTCTTCGGCATGGGAGGCGCCGTGCAAGAATGAAAAGTTGGTCAGGCAAAACAGCTCCGCATAGGCGGGCAGCCCGGCACGGGTTAACTGTATATCCATACAGTATTTTACACCATCGCCAAGCGCCGCCAATCATGTTTGATCCGCACGCATCTTGAGCACGCGCAAATCCTGTTCGGCCGGGCCGCGCAATACGTATGATCCGTCACCGGAAGTGGCGTCCTTGCAACGTAAACTTGTCATTTAAGAACGCTGAAAAGAGCCTGATCGGATAGAATTGAAGGCAATTTTTCCTAGGAGCAAAAAATTGTCAAGCCAATCGATCCTGCGTAAAGCCATCCTGTCCGCACTGTATGGCGCGGGCGCCCTGTCTGCCTTCCCTGCTGTCGCGCAAACCCAAGCTTCCAGCAGCGACATTACTGTGGTGAACGTGGTCGGTTCGCGCCGCGCCACCAGCTCCACCACCGATACCGTCGCGCCGATCGACGTCATCCCGCTGAGCAAGGCCGCCGAGCAAGGCGCGCAATTCGACCTCGCGCAAACCCTGACCTATATTTCGCCGTCGTTCAACTCGACCCGCCAGACCGGCGCGGACGGCGCCGACCTGGTGGACTCCGCTGCGCTGCGCGGCCTGAGCTCGGACCAGACCCTGGTGCTGGTGAACGGCAAGCGCCACCACACCTCCGCCCTGGTCAACATCTTCGGCGCGCGCAACCGCGGTTCGACCGGCACCGACATGAATACCATCCCGGTGATGGCGATCAAGGACGTGCAAGTGCTGCGTGACGGCGCCGCCGCCCAATACGGTTCCGACGCCATTGCCGGCGTGATGGACCTCGGCCTGAAAAAGAACGTGGGCTGCGAATCGGCCATCGGCTACGGCCAGTACGGCGCAGGCGACGGCAAGAACTACCTGGCTTCGGCCTACTGCGGCTTCGCCGTTGCCGGCGGCACCGTCGGCATCACCGGCGAATACCTGGACCGCGGCCGCTCCAACCGCGCCGAACCGGACAATCCGCGCATCATCGGCGACTCCAAGACCAAGAACAAGACTGTCCTGGTGAACGGCGAAATCCCGGCCGGTCCTGGCCGCGTCTACTTCACCGGCAGCCTGCAGCAGCGCGACGCGTCGAGCGGCGCCTGGGCGCGCAACGGCACCGACGACGTCCCGTCCCGCAACTCCGCCGCCATGTACCCGAACGGCTTCGTCCCGTTCATCAACGGCGACCTGGATGACCGCTTCGCCATCGTGGGCTACAAGCAGAAGATCGGCGACTGGAATGCCGACCTGTCGCAAACGTACGGCTATAACCGCCTGAAGTACAACATCAGCCACACCCTGAACGCTTCCATCGCCAACCTCGACCTGATGAACGGCGGCAAAGGCATCAGCCCCGACCACTTCGACGCGGGCGGCTTCTCGTTCCAGCAATCGACCACCAACTTCGACATGAACCGCTACTTCGAAGGCCTGGTCGGCGACGGCATGAACGTGGCGTTCGGTGCCGAATACCGCCGCGAAAACTACAAGATCTTCGCCGGCGAGCCAGGCTCCTACATCGACGCCGACGGCGCCGGCGGCGGCAATGCCGGCAGCCAGGGCTTCCCGGGCTTCCAGCCGGGCGACCAGACCGACGCCAAGCGCCACAGCAGCGCCGCCTACCTGGACCTGGAGCTCGACGTCAACGCCAAGACCAGGCTGCAGGGCGCCCTGCGCTATGAGAAATTCAGCGATTTCGGCTCCACCGTGAACGGCAAGATCGCCGGCAGCTACCGCATCGCCGATCCAGTGCTGCTGCGCGGCTCGGCATCGACCGGTTTCCGCGCGCCGTCGCTGCAACAGGCTTACTTCTCCTCGACCTATACCGACTTCGTGGGCGGCAAGCCGGTCGACATCTCGATCACCCCGGCCGTGGGCCCGGTCGGCAAGATCGCCGGCCTCGATCCGCTGAAGGAAGAGAAATCGCGCAGCTACACGCTGGGCGCGACCTGGACGCCGAGCGATGCGCTGTCGGTCACCGCCGACCTGTACCACATCAAGATCAAGGACCGCATCGTGCTGTCCGGCCAGTTCAACGAAGACAACTACCCTGCCCTGGCGGCCAAGCTGGCCACCCTGGGCGTGGGCGCCGCGCAGTTCTTCGTCAACTCGGTCGACACCAAGACCCAGGGCCTGGACCTGACCGCGTCGCACAAGTCCACCGTGTTCGGCAACAAGCTGACCACCTTCCTGGCAGCGAACTTCAGCAAGACCGAGGTGACGGCGATCCACACCCCGACCGCGCTGCAAGGCTTTGAAGACGTGCTGCTGTCCGAACGCGAACGCCTGTTCATGGAACAGGGCGGCCCGCGCCGCAAGGCAACGCTGGGCTTCAACTACGTGACCGGCCCGCTGGAAACGGACTTCAAGATCATCCACTTCGGCCCGCAGACACTGGGCACCTGGAGCGGCACCGCAGCTGGCGTGCCGAACCAGAAGTATGAAGCGAAGACCTCGGCCGACCTGGGCTTCACCTACGCCATCACGCCGAAGGCCAAGTTCAGCATCGGCGCGGCGAATATCTTCAATGTGCATCCAAGCGTGCAGGATCCGAACGAAACCGACAACGGCTTCAAGTACGAGAGCGTGCAGTTTGGCCTGAACGGCGTGTCCTACTTCGCACGCCTGCATGTGAAGTTCTAAGCAGCGCCACGGCCGAGCCCGTGTCCCATTTCGGGTGTGACCCCATGGTGGGACACGGGCTCTTGCTTTGGGCTTGATTTAGCGCAAAACCTCCTCCGCTTATTTGATGCATGGTGGAATTACATTCCACTCGGAGGAGGTGCTATGGCTGCAATGACGATCCACCTGGCTGGCGACGTTATTTCCGCAATCGCCAAATGGGCGCCGATGGAGCAGATGTCGGCGGAAGAATTCATCCTCAGCGCCGTTTCCGAAAAGTGCGAGAAGGCCAATGCACTGGAGGAAGTGGAACGCTTCTGGCGCGATCTCGCGCTGCCCCTACCTTCCAGCAATTAGCGCCAGTTCGTCGCTCATGTTCGCTATTGCGGCGGCAGTGTAGTTGTCGGTGAAGAAGGGGTCCGCGAACAGCGTGCCCGCTTCCGCCTTGCCGCGCAGGTGCGCCAGGATCTGGGCGCGCTTGCTGTCGTAATCTGCTTGCGCGACGTGGGCGTATTCGGCGCGTATGCCGTGCGCGTAGGCCTGGTATACCTCGGCTTCCTGGCCGAGGATTGCCAGGTCGACCGACAGCATGGTGTCCTTCAGCGGGTGCTGCATGGCGCCGCCCTGGAAGTGGTCGGTGGCCCGGATCAGCGTGGCTACTTCTTCGGCGCGCACCGTGTCCGCTTCCAGGCCGCTGCCCAGCCACAGGCGCGCGCTGGCTTCCTCGTTAGAGACCTCAGCGGCGGCATGGGCGTACACGGCGTCGTGGAACCAGAAGGCGGCCTTGACCAGCGCCACATTGGCCGGCGCGGCGCCCGTATTGGCGGCCCAGGCGCGAATTTCGGCCAGGCCGTGCACCAGGTGGTCGAGATTGTGGTAGTGGCGCGCGGCGCCGCCGTAGGCTTGCTCGCCGGTCAGGCGCTCAAACCATTCGGCCGAGTGCGGGCGTTCGCGCCACAGGCTGTCCCATTCCTTGCGCAGCCAGGCCAGGATCCAGGCCTTGTAGGCGGGAGCGGGGACGAATTTCTTCATGGTCCAGTTCCAGCCGACCGGGCCTTCCAACGCCTTGACGAAGCTGGAGCTGACCGAACCGAGGTCGCGCGGCGGCATCACGAACAGCGTCTTGGCGCCGCCAATCACTTCCACATTGGTTTGCTGGATCAGGTTTTCGTAATCGAAATCGGCGGTGCTGCGGATGCCGCGAATCAGGTAGCCGACGCCGTTGCGCTTGGCCACGCGCGCCGTGTATTCGCTTTTCACGATCTGCACCGCGACGTTATGCCAGCCGCGCTCGGCGCAGCTGGCCAATACGATGGCCTTGCGTTCCTCGGCGGAGAACTTGGGCGCCTTGGTGGAGTTCTCGGACAGGAAGACCACGACCTCCTCGGCGATGGAACGCGCTTCGCCAATGACCCACATATGGCCGTTGGTGATGGGGTCCAAGGTCCCCGAGAAACCGATCTTCTGCATGCCCTGCTCCGGATGTCGAAAACGACATTCTAGCGCGGGGCAAACTCCACCGTCACTTTCAGGCCGCCGAGGCGCTCCGAGTCGCCCAGCGCCAGGGTGGCGCCGTGCCGTTCGGCGATGGCGCGGATGATGGCCAGCCCCAGGCCGCTGCCCTGCGCTTCGCTGCCCGGCACGCGGTAGAAACGGTGGAACACGCGATCGCGTTCTTCCGGCGCGATGCCGGGGCCGCTGTCTTCCACCACCAGCCTGGCGCCGGCGCCGTTGGCCGGCGCCAGCACCGACACGTCCACCGTGCCGCCGGCCGGCGTGTACTTGACGGCGTTGTCGACCAGGTTGCGCAGCAGGATCACCAGCGCGTCGCCCTGCCCCTGCACGATGGCTTCCTCGGCCTGCTCCAGGCCCAGGTCGATCTCGCGCGCCTGGGCGGCGCCGGCCATGTCGCCCACGGCGCGCTTGGCCAGCTCGGTCAGGCTGACCGGCTCCAGCCTGGCGTCGGCCGCCTCGGTGCGCGCCAGCACCAGCAATTGCTCGACCAGGCGCGAGGCGCGTTCGACGCCGGCCGACAGGCGGCCGATCGCCACGTCGCGCGCTTCATTGCAGTCGGCGCGGGCGAGGCTGAGGATCTGCAGCTTGAGCGCCGCCAGCGGCGTGCGCAGCTCGTGCGCGGCATCGGCCACGAAGTTCTGCTGCGCCTCGAACGCAGTCTGCACGCGCTTGAACAGCAGGTTCAGTTCCTGCACCAGCGGCCGTACTTCGTCCGGCAGTTCGGCGTCCGACACTTCGGACAGGTCGTCGGCCTTGCGCAGCGCCAGCTGCCGCTGCACCCGCGCCACCGGCGCCAGCGAGCCGGAGACCACCCACCACACCACCAGCATCAGCACCGGCGCCATCAATGCAATGGGGCCGACGGTGCGCAGCGCCAGCGTGCCCGCCATGCGCTTGCGCACGGCCAGGTCCTGGGCGATCTGGATGGTCTGGGTCGCGGTCTGCGCCGAGAACACGCGGTAGGTGGTGCCGTTGGCGCGCACATTGGAAAAGCCCAGCACGGCGCGCTGCGGCAGCTCGGCGCGCGACAGCGAGCGGAACACCTGGATGCCGTCCGGCGTCCAGACCTGCACCACCATTTCGTCGTTGCCGGGGTCGGACGGGTCGTTGTTGCTGGTGGAGGCCATCGGCGCGTTGGAGCGCAGCGACATGGCCATCTGCTGCATGTGGTAGTCGAAGATCTGGTCGGCGTCGTTCAGCGCGGAGCTGTAGGCGATCATGGCCTGCGCCACGGCGGCCATGCTGATCGCCGCCAGCAGGAACCATAGCAGGCGCCCACGCAGCGAGTGCGTGACGTTGACCTTCGGGACTGCCATCATCATTGTTTCGGCACCATATAGCCCAGGCCGCGCACGTTCTGGATCAGGTCCGAGCCGAGCTTCTTGCGCAGGCCGTGGATGTACACCTCGACCGCGTTGGAATTGACTTCATCCTTCCAGCTGTACAGCTTTTCTTCCAGCTGCGCGCGCGAGAGCACGATGCCGGGGCGCGCAATCAGCGCTTCCAGCACCGCCCATTCGCGCGCCGACAGGCTGACCGGCTGGCCGTTGGCGATCACTTCGCGCGTCTGCGGGTTGATCGACACGCCCTTGTGCTCGAACACCGGCTCGGCGCGGCCGGCGGCACGGCGCAGCAGGGCGCGGATGCGGGCCAGCAGCTCGTCCAGGTCGTAGGGCTTGAGCACGTAGTCGTCGGCGCCGGCATCGAGGCCGGCGATGCGCTGCTCGACCGCGTCGCGCGCGGTGGCCACCAGCACCGGGGTCAGCTCCTTGCGCGCGCGCATCGAGCGCAGCACTTCCAGGCCATCCTTTTTCGGCAGGCCCAGGTCCAGCAGCACCAGGTCGTAGGTCTGGGTTTGCAGGGCCGTATCGGCCATCGCGCCGTCCTTGACCCAGTCGACGGCGTAGTGCTCGGCCCTGAGCAGGTCGAGCACTACCTCGCCGATCATGGTGTCGTCTTCTACCAGCAGGAGGCGCATTGTCTTACCTTTCTTGTACTGATTGTGTTAGCCGAGGCGCACCGGGATGAAGATGCGGTCCTCGCCGCGCTGGATCAGCAGCGCTACGGATTTCGTCGATTTTGCCACGAGCTCGCGCACGTCGTTGACAGTATTGACCGAGCGGCCGTTCACCGACAACAGGACGTCGCCCGGCTGCACGCCGGCGCTGGCGGCGGCGCCGCCGGCATCCTCGATCAGCAAGCCCGAGGCCAGGCCCGATTCGCGGCGCTCCATCGGGTCCAGCTGGCGCAGCGACAGGCCCAGGCGCAGTTTGGAGGCCGCTTCATCGTTCTGCACCGCCGCCACGTTGCGGTCGTTGGCATTACCCAGCTTGCCTTCCAGCGTGACGGTCTTGCCCTGGCGCCAGACTTCAAGCGTTACTTTATCACCTGGCATGGCCAGTCCCACCATCGCCGGCAGGTCGCCGGATGCGACGATCTTCTGGCCGTTCATCTTGCGGATCACGTCGCCGGCCTTCAGGCCAAGCTTGTCGGCCGGGCCGCCGCGCTCAACGTTCGACACCAGCGCGCCTTCCGGCGACTCCAGGTCGAAGGAATCGGCAAAGCCCTGGTTCACTTCCTGCACCATCACGCCCAGGCGTGCGTGCACCACCTTGCCGGTCTTGACGATCTGGTCGCGGACGCGGGTGGCCACGTCGATCGGGATCGAGAACGACAGGCCCTGGTAGCCGCCGCTCTGGCTGTAGATCTGCGAGTTGATGCCGATCACTTCGCCCCTGGTGTTGAACAGCGGGCCGCCCGAGTTGCCAGGGTTGATCGCCACGTCGGTCTGGATGAACGGCACGTTGGAGTCGTCCGGCAGCGAACGGCCCTTGGCGCTCACCACGCCGGCGGTGACGGTGTTTTCCAGGCCGAACGGCGAACCGATGGCCAGCACCCACTCGCCCACCTTCACGTCGGTGGAGCGGCCCAGCGGCACCACCGGCAGGTTCTTGGCGTCGATCTTCAGCACGGCGACGTCGGTTTTCGGGTCCGAACCGAGCACCTTGGCGCGGAATTCGCGGCGGTCGGTCAGCTTGACCGTCACCTCGCTGGCGTCGCGCACCACGTGGGCGTTGGTCAGGATGATGCCGTCGGCGCTGATGATGAAGCCTGAACCCACCCCATGGGTCGGCACGGTTGCGCCGCCGCGCCCGCGCTGGCCGGGCTGCTGGAAGCGGCGGAAGAATTCAAAGAACGGATCGTCGTCCGCGTCGGGATCGCCGCGGAAGCTGGCCGCCTTGGTGCTGCCGACCACGGAAATATTGACAACAGCAGGACCATTGCGCGACGCGATCACGCTGAAGTCAGGCAGGGAAATCATCGGCGCGGGCACAGGCGCCGGCGCGCCCTGGGCGGCATTGGTGGCCGGGGCGGTGATGGCGGCGACTGGGGCGGGCGATGCAAAGGCCTGGCTATGCTGGACAGCGATGGCTGCACCGGCACCAACGACGCCGGCGGTAGCCAGGGCGAGGAACATGGTAGTGGTGTTGCGCATGGTGTGACTCCTGATGGAAATATCGTTTCTCAACGGCTCCAATATGCGGCATTAAACTTAGATGCGTCTTAATGCAAAAAGGCCGGAAATCCGGCCTTTTTCATAGGAGCTGGGAGCGCTTAAGCGGCAGCTTTCTGCTCCAGTGCAGTGTGGTTGACGACACCGTCGATGGCGATCTTGCGCGGTTTCAGGGCTTCCGGCACTTCACGCTGCAACTCAATGGTCAGCACGCCGTTGTCGAACGAGGCGCCGTTCACTTTCACGTGGTTGGCCAGCTGGAAGCGCTGCTCGAAGTCGCGGAAGGCGATGCCTCGGTGCAAGTAGGTCTTTTCCTGGCTGTCTTTCTGCTTGCGGCCCACAATAATGAGGGAATCGCGTTCAGTGGTGATGTCGATTTCGCTACGGTCAAAGCCGGCCAACGCCATCACGATACGGTACTGGTCTTCGGAGACCAGCTCGATATTGTACGGAGGGTAGCTGGGCTGGTCGCTGCGGTGCGCGTCATTCAGCATCTGGGCCAGGCGGTCGAAGCCGATGGCGGAACGGTACAGCGGGGTCAGGTCAAAAGTACGCATTTTCATATCCTTTCAAAGTTAAGCGATATAAGGTCTGGCGGTCCCCATCTGGGCAACCGCTGACTCGGATATAGGAGCCCCAAAAAGGATTTCAAGGGGATTTTTTGCAGCGATTTTTTTTGATTTACTTTCTGAAACAATGGCGCTTCCCCTGCGTGCTACACTCGCCCGTCGCTCTTTCCTTGTTGAAATAAATGAAACCGTTCGCCCCCACCGCCCTCGCCCTGCTGCTGGGCGCCGCCTTCAGCGCCCACGCCGGCCAGCCTATCCCGGCGCCGGTCGACCAGCCTTACCCTGGCACCATCGTGATGAAGGTCGATGCGTCCAATACGGCGCAGAACTTTTACCGCATCCAGCAGACCATCCCGGCCAAACCGGGCAAGATGACTCTGCTGTTTCCGCAATGGGTGACGGCGCAGCACGGTCCGACCGGCGCGCTGAACCAGTTCGCCGGCTTGAAGGTCTCGGCCAACGGCAAGCCCCTGGCCTGGCGCCGCGACAACGTGAACGTGTACGCCTTCCATATTGAAGTGCCGTCCGGCGTCAAGGCGATCGAGGTCGAATACCAGCACCTGGCGCCGACCGAGTCCGCGCAAGGGCGCACGTCCATTACGCCGGACATCCTGGGCATCCAGTGGCAGTCCCTGACCATGTACCCGGCCGGCTACGCCACCCGCCGCATCCCGATCCAGACCACGCTGACCCTGCCGGCCGGCTGGCAGTACGGTTCCGCGCTGGAGGAAGCCGAGCGCCATGGCGACGTGGTGACCTTCAAGACCACCGACGTCGAAACCTTCGTCGACTCGCCGCTGTTCGCCGGCCGCTATTTCAAACGCTTCGACCTGGACCCGGGCGCCAAGGTGCCGGTGCACCTGAACGTGGTGGCCGACAACGCCGAAGCGTTGGAAGCCAAGCCTGAGCAGATCGAACCGCACCGCAACCTGGTCAAGCAGGCCTACAAGGTATTCGGCTCTCAGCACTACAAGCACTACGACTTCCTGTTTGCGCTGAGCGAAGAATTCGGCGGCGTCGGACGCGAACACCACCAGTCCAGCGAGAACGCGCTGAAAGTCGATTACTTCACCGACTGGAACAAGACCGAATCCGAACGCGGCCTGCTGCCGCACGAATTCACCCACTCCTGGAACGGCAAGTTCCGCCGCCCGAAAGGCCAGGACGTGCTGAACTTCAACCAGCCGCTGCAAAACGACCTGCTGTGGGTGTACGAAGGCCAGACCACCTACTACGGCGACGTGCTGGCCGCGCGCTCGGGCCTGATGAAGGCCGCCAGCATCAAGGACATCATCGCCGCCACGGCCGCCCGCTACGGCATCATGAAGGGCCGCGAATGGCGCTCGGTGCAGGACACCACCTACGACCCGATCATCAACGCGCGCCGCCCGATTCCGTGGTCGAATTACCAGCGCAGCGAGGACTACTACCAGGAGGGCATGCTGGTCTGGCTGGACGTGGACACCAAGATCCGCGAACTGTCGGGCGACAAGCGCTCGCTGGATGACTTCTCCGCCCGGTTCTACGGCGTGGAAGACGGCCGCAACACCGCCCTGCACTACACCTTCGAGGACGTGGTCAAGACGCTGGACAGCGTGCAGCCTTACGACTGGGCCGGCTTCCTGCGCACCCGCATCGAAGAGCTGGGCCCGGTGCCGATGGACGGCATCACCCGCGCCGGCTACAAGCTGGTATTCACGGAGAAGCCGACCGATTTCCTGAAGGCCGCCGAAGACCGCAGCAAGTCGGCCGACTTCACCTATTCGCTGGGCTTTAACGTCGGCACCGAAGGCAAGATCCAGAGCATCCAGTGGGAAGGCGTCGGTTTCAAGGCAGGCCTGTCCGGCAACACCACGCTGCTGGCCGTGAACGGCCGCGCCTACAAGGCCGAGCTGCTGCGCAAGGCGATCACCGAAGCCAAGACCAGCAAGAAGCCGATCGAGCTGCTGGTGAAGCACGGCCAGGACTACCGCATCGTCGCGCTGGCCTACTACGAAGGCTTGAAGTATCCGCGCCTGGAACGCATCGAAGGCACGCCCGACCGACTGGAAGCAATCCTGTCGCCGCGACAGTAAGTCACAGGCAAGCGGGCGCACTGCGGTGCGCCCGCTTTATTTTGCCCGCGCTAGAGTGGACGCCATGGTCACCGTCTATACCTGGTCCACACCCAACGGCCGCAAACCCCTGATCATGCTGGAGGAACTCGGCCAGCCTTACCAGGTCACGCCGGTCAACCTGCGTGAGCACGAGCAGTTCGAGAGCAGCTTCCTCGCCATTTCCCCCAACAACAAGATCCCCGCCATGAAAGACGATGCGCTGGCATTGTTTGAAAGCGGCGCGATCCTCACCTACCTGGCCGAGAAACACCAGCGCTTCCTCGCCACCGAGGGCCCGCAGCGCTACCGTACCCTGCAGTGGCTCTACTGGCAGGTCGGCGGGCTCGGTCCGATGCTGGGACAGCTCGGCTTTTTCGAGAAGAAGGATTCGGCGCTGGCGAAGGAGCATTTCAACGCCGAAGCGGAGCGCTTGCTGAATGTGCTCGACCGCGCGCTGGCCGGCAACCATTACGTCGCCGGCGACGAATACACCATCGCCGACATCGCCTGCTATCCCTGGACCCAGGCCGCCGCCTCGCACCTGGAACTGAACCTCTCCGGCAAGCCCGCCGTGCAGCGCTGGCTGGCGATGATGGGCGAGCGCCCGGCGGTGCAGCGCGCCATGGCCTGGCAGCCCCCTACTTGATGTAGCGCGCGCTCCAGGCGGCAATCAGGCCCGCGACATACACAGCGTCCTCTCGGCTGGTCAGCAGGTGGTCCGCCGTATCGAGCGAGATGAAGCTCTTGGGATGCTTGGCCGCCGTGAAAATTTCCAGCGCATTATTGATGCCCACCGTGCTGTCGCCCGGTGCGTGCATGATGAGCAAAGCCTTGCGCAGGTTGGCGATCTTGTTGCGCAAGCTGTTTTCGGCCACGTCCTCGAGGAATTGGCGCTTGATGCGGAAAGGGCGCCCCGCCAGCTGCACCATGGCCTCGCCCTGCGCCGTGATGGCGTCGACCTGCTCGCCGAACAGCCGGGTGACGTGCACCGGGTCGCTCGGCGCCGCGATCGTCACCACGGCCTGCGCTTCCGGCACGCTGCCGGCAAAGGCCAGCGTGGCCGCGCCACCCAGGCTGTGCCCGATGAGAAGGCGCGGGGCCTGGAATTCGTGCCGCAGGAATTCCACGGCCGCCTGCAAGTCGGCCACATTGGAGGAAAAATTGGTATTGGCGAAATCGCCTTCGCTGGCGCCCAGGCCCGTGAAATCGAAGCGCAGCACGGCAATGCCATGCTCGGTCAGCGCCTGCGCTATCCGGCTGGCGGCAAAGACATCCTTGCCGCAGGTGAAGCAATGCGCGAACAAGGCGTAGGCGTGGGCGCCAGACTCGGGTGCGTCGAGCCGCGCCGCCAGCATTTGCCCGCCTGCGCCCTGGAATTCAAGTCGTTGTGCGTACATAGGGCCCCTCCCGTTTGCGCCATCATACGCTTTCCACCAGGCGCTTCAGCGCAAGGTTCAATTGTTCGCCCATCCGCTCCAGGTCGGCCACCGCATCGTGCACTGCCGCCGTTTCGCCGTGCACCATATGCTTGATCAGCTGGCGCGCCACCTCGTGCTGGGCCTCGTGCAGGCGGTGCGCCATCGTCACCAGTTGGCCCGCTTGCGGGCGCTGCACAGCCTCTTCCAGCCACAGGTCGAGGCGGCATTGCTCTTCGATGAAAGGAGGCGGCTGCTGGCTACTGCCGCGAGCGTAGTCCAGCAAGGCACGGATCCAGGCCTGGTGTTCGACGGCGGCCACCAGCAGCTGCGCGCTGTTGCGGTCGAGCACGCGGCAGCCGGCCAGACCGTCCGGCAAGCGCCAGTCCTTGGCCCAGCCGATCACCTGCTCCGGCGGCATGGGGCGCGCGATGCCATAGCCCTGCCCCATCAGGCAACCCATCTGAACCAGCATGCGCGCATGCTCCATGCTCTCCACGCCTTCGGCAATGGCTTCGCGCTTGAAGGCCGCGGCCATGCCCAGCACCCCCTCCAGGATGGCCAGGTCGTCGGAATCGACCAGCATGTCGCGCACGAAGCTCTGGTCGATCTTGATGCGTTTGGCCGGCAGCTGCTTCAGGTACAGCAGCGAGGAATAGCCGGTGCCGAAATCGTCCAGTGCGAAGGGCACCCCCATGGCGGCGCAGTCGGCGATGGTCTGCGAGACGTGGGCGATATCGTCCAGCGCACTGGTTTCCAGCACTTCCAGCTTGATGCGGCTGGGCGCCACGCGCGGGTTGGCATGCAGCTTGGCGCGCAGCCGCTCGACGAAGTCGCGCTCCTGCAATTTGGTGCTGCTGACGTTGACGCTGATGGCGAGGTCCAGGCCCTCGGCCAGCCAGGACTGGTGCTGGCGCAGGGCTTCGTCCATCACCCAGTTGTCCAGCGATGCGGCGATGGGATGGCCTTCCACCAGCGGCAGGAATTCGGCCGGCTGCAACAGGCCGCGCTCCGGGTGGCGCCAGCGGATCAGCGCCTCGACCGAATTCAGTTCGCCGCTCTGCATGTTCACGATGGGCTGGTAGTGCAGTACGAACTCGCCGCAGGAAATGGCGCGCGCAATGTCGGCCAACGGGCCGCTTACCAGCGCCCCCTCGGCCGGCATATCGTCGCCGAACACGGCATAGCGGTTCTTGCCCAGGGTCTTGGCGCGGTACATGGCCTGGTCGGCCTGCCGCATCAACTGGTCGGCGTCGATTTCCACGGTTTGAGGATAGATCGCCACGCCAATGCTGCCGGTAACGCGCAGCACCTTGCGTTCGACCACCACCGGTGCGGCCACCGCTTCCAGCAGGCGCATCACCATCGGGATGAAATCGGAGGCGTCCTGCAAATCGTCCAGCACCACCACGAATTCATCGCCGCCCAGGCGGCATACCGTATCGCACTCGCGCGTGGCGTGTGTCATGCGCGCGCCCAGGGCTACCAGCAGCTGGTCGCCGCATTCGTGTCCCAGTTCGTCGTTGATCGCCTTGAAACCGTCCAGGTCCAGGTAGGCCACCACCAGCCGGCTGCCGCGCCGGCGCGACTGCGCCATCGCATGCTGCAGGCGGTCGGCCAGCAGGCGCCGGTTCGGCAGGCCGGTCAGCGGGTCGTAGTGGGCCATGCGGTCGAGGTGCTGCGCCTGCAAGGTCTGCTTGGTGATGTCGGAGAAAATGCCGACGTAATTGAGGGCCTTGCCGCGCGCATTGCGGATGCCGGTGATGGTCAGGCGCTCCACATACAGCTCGCCCGACTTGCGGCGATTCCAGACTTCGCCCTGCCAGAAGTTGTCGCTGTGCAGGCGCTCCCACATGGCCGCGTAAAATTCGCCGCCCTGGCGGCCGGAACTGAGCATGCTGGGGTTGCGGCCGCAGGCTTCGGCCCGCGTGTAGCCGGTGATTTTTTCAAAAGCGCCGTTGACGTCGATGATCGTGGCGTCGGCGGCCGTGATCATGATGCCCTCGCCGGCGTGCAGGAACACGCTGGCGGCAAAGCGCAGCTTTTCCTCGTTGCGCTTGCGCTCCGTGACGTCGCTCAGGGTGCCCGAAATGCCGATCAATGCGCCATCGGGCCCCAGCGTCAGGCGCGCGAACACTTCCACCCAGCGGAAGCTGCCGTCCCGGTGCAGGTAGCGGATCTCGTGACGGCAATATTCTTCTTCGCGCCGGATCAGCGGCATGAAACGCTGCTGGTTCAGCTTGCGGTCTTCGGGCCACAGATAGTTGAGATAGGGCTTGCCCAGGCTGTCCTGCACCGCGTGGCCGGTCAACTCTTCCCAGGCTGGATTGAGGAAGGTCCAGCAGCCTGCGGCGTCGGTCTGGAATACGACTTCCTTGAGATTGTCCAGCACGGACTCGGCAAGCTTGGCGCGCGCGCCGGCGCTGGGAAGGGATAGTTGGGTAGGCATCGTTCGATTATAGAAGGATGCCTCTAATCAAAAAATTGCCCTAGATCAAATTCGGGCCAGATTATCAAGCAAACAAGCCATGCAGGTACCAGCGCATTTCCTCGGTGCCGGGCGTGCGTTCGCGGAACACCCAGTAGTAAGCGTGGTCTTCGCCCTCGGCGATGAAGTAGTCGCGGCTTTGGGTTTCGCTCCACCAGCCCGCTTCGATGCGCTCGGCGGCCGACACCATGCGCAGCGGGGAGCAGTAGAACGGGCGGTGGTCGCGCATCAGGAGCTGGATCGGCTTGGGCAGCAGGTAGGCCGGGCGCGGCAGGGGGCGCGGCGGCATCTGGCCAGCCATGTCGGCCGGTCTCACCTTTTCATGCAAGGGCACCCAGCGGTTGGCGACTTCGGGGCGGTAGTCAGCCTTGGGGTAAGGCTGCAGCACATTCTCCGCGCCCAGGCGCGCGACCAGCACTTCGAACAGGCGCTGGCGGTCTTGCGGGCTGCCGCCCGGATCGGGGAAGAGCGAATCGCTGAGCGGGGCCATCGGCTCCACCTGGGCCGCTTCCAGCGCCAGCCCGATCACCGGCGCCGGCAGCTCGACCTTGGCGAGGCGCTCCTTCAGCAGGCGCACGATGTGCTCGTCGCGCCAGGTGGGTTCGGCCAGCATCACTTCCACCGGTGTCGGCGGGCAGGCTTCGCGGCCGCGCTCATGCTCGAGCAGCAGGCGGATGCGCGAGACGGCAAACTGGTGGGCACAGAGCCAGCCGGTCAGCTGCTGCAGCAGGCGGCAGGCGCCGGCCAGCAGCAGGTCGGTGTTGTCGATGCGGCCGAACAGTTCCAGCTTGGCCTTGAAGCCGGGCGGGGCCGCGATCCATTCGTGCATTTCGGGCGCCAAGCCTTGCGCGGCGTCCAGCATGTCCAGCACTTCGATGCCGCAGCGGCGCTGCAGGCCGGGACGCGGCAGGCGCACCAGGTCGCCTATGCTGAGACAGCCGATGCCGTCCAGCCAGCGCTGGTGACGCTGCAGCGGCGGCAGCAGGCCCACCGGCAGGCGGTGCAGGTGGCGCTGCAGGCTGTCCAGCTTGAGCGTGCGGCCGCCGCCGGCGCGCGCCAGCAGCCAGGCGCCGCGCGCCGTCGGCGCCACGCCCAGCACGCCGCTGAAGCCGAACTTTTGCAGGCTGCCGTCCACCAGGCGGCACAGGTTTCGGATGCCGCCGAACAGGCGCAGGCTGGCGCCCACGTCCAGCAGCAGGGTGGCGCCCTCGCCTTCCGCCACCTGGGGCGTGTATTGCAGCATGGCCATGGCGACGGCATGCAGGGCTTCCTGCTCCAACTGCGGGGCGCGCTCGTGCATCTGGGCTTCCGGCGCCAGCATCAGGGCGCCGCTGCGGCGCATGCCGGCGCGCACGCCCATCCGGTGGGCGCGGTAGGACACGGCCAGCACGCCCTCCTGCTCCAGCACCACGCTGCACAAGTCAGCCGACCAGTTGGGGCAGAACACTTCGAGCGGGAGCCGGGGCAGGTAGAGGCCGATCCACAGACGCATGGCGTTGCAACAGGGTTGGAGTTAATGGGAGGAACAGCGGCGTGTCGCGCTGCGGTCCCCGGCGTTTGACGAATTCGATATGGATGCCTCCGGGCGCCGGGCGCAGCGCCAGCCGCAGCGGCGCGGGGGAGGAATCCTGGGCTGCCGCGATGGGGCGCAGCAGGAAGAACAGCGTTTCGCCGCACTGTGCCGCCAGGTGCAGGCGGCGCAGCGATTCATTGCGGATGTGCTGCTGCCACAGCAGCACCGCGCCGCAACTGCCGCTGCGCAAGATCTGCTCGGCCGCCCACAGGCTGTCGGCGGCCTTGCCGGTGTTGCGGAGCCACAGCAGTTGCTGCGGTGGCAAGTCCAGCGCCAGGGTTTGCGGGGTATAGGGCGGCTGCAGCAGGGCCACCGGGCGCTTCTGGCTGGCGAGCATGGATTGCAATAATCGCAACTCACCGATGCCGGGTTGCTGGAGTAACAACTCCGTCAGGACGCCGGTGGGCCAGCCGCCTCCGGGCAGCTGGTGGGAGAGCACGGGAATGCCGGTATCCACGCAGGACGTGGCCCCCTTGGTGAGCTGGGATGCCAGCCAGAGGGCCGGGTGCAGTGGTTGTGGGTCGAAAAGCGCCATAGCGAACAATACTGTATATGCATACAGTATAATCCTATGGGCGCGCGGAGAAAACCTGTTTCAGGGTTGGGGCATCCAGTACTGCTTCGCTCCATTGTGCCAGCTGTTCAGGGCTGGCTTTGGCAAGCCGCTTCCGGACTGTGGGGGAGAGTGCGCCGAATCGTCGATTGAGTTGGCGCTCCAACATTTGTGCGACTCCTTCCTGTCGACCTTCCTGCCGACCTTCCTGAAGCCCCTCTTGACGACCTTCTTGACGGCCTTCTTGACGCCCCTCCTGCAGGCCTTGCGCGTGGCCAATCTTAATGCCCCGCTTCTCTCCCTTCTTCTCGCCCTCCTCAAACCGGAGCTTGTCATAAGGATTAATCCATTCCACGTTATGCCTCCTTTCAAGCCGCTTGATGCCGCCCATTAACCGGCGCTCCAGTTCGGCAGGCAATGGCATCAGCCAGTGAATCACCGTGAACAAATCGATGATACGCCGCTTGCGCCAGCCACGTTCGTACAGAAGTCTGATAAGCCGCCACTTCGCGGCATATCGTGCTTCAGCATTGCCATGCGTTCTTTGTGCCAGCAAATGTGCGGCCGTTACCCAGGCAAAGACATTCCGTTCAAGCAGAAGCTCATCTACAAGGTCCGCATAGGCCGACAATTTCGCCACTGCAAACCTGATACCCATTTCCGTACCAAGCACATTGTTATGGAAGGCATCCTGGCGCCATCGCTTGCCTGCATCCGCCAGCAGCACCAAGCTGGCGACTGCCAAGCGGTAGTTCTTGTGCAGGGAATGGTTGTAATCGAGAATTCGCTCCGCCAACTTCGGATCACGTTGCGCCTGGACTTCAATGTGCAGCAGAACTTCCCGGCCGTCACACAGGAAAACGCTGACAAGCAAATCCGCAATCAAGGTTCGTGGCCGGCCGTTGCCTGAAACTTCAGCCAGTTCCTTGTCGCGGAAGGTGATCGGGCGGCTGCTGTCGATCAGTTCACGAAACTGCGGAAAAAAGAAGGCGATGAAATCCACCACGTTGTGTTTGAGCGCCCTTTTCCAGGGCGAATCATAGTTGTCGGCCATGCAGGCACCTTAACGGCGCTGGCGCCCCGACGGTAGCGGTTTGCGCAAGAGTCGGGCAGATAATGGGACGCCTGATAGAATCGGCAATATTGCCAACTAAAAATCAACTGCCATGCAACTGATCGGCGCCATCTTGTTTGCCCTCGCCTTATTGCACACCTTCAGCGCGAAAGCGTTCGAACGCCTGTCGCATAAAATCCCGCGCCATGCCGGCTTGCTGCATTTGCTCGGCGAGGTGGAGGTGGTGTTTGGCTTCTGGGCCATGGTGCTGCTGGTGGTGATGGCTTTCGTGGCCGGGCCGCAGAATGCAATCGCCTACGCGGAAACGCAGCAATACACCGAGCCGCTGTTTGTCTTCGTGGTAATGGTGGTGGCGGCATCGCGGCCGGTACTGGATTTCGTGCAGCGCCTGGTCAAGGTGCTGTCCGGCGGCCGTCCGCTGCTGCAGGCGTGGATGGGACTCGCGCTGGTGCCGCTCGTTGGATCGCTCATTACCGAACCGGCCGCCATGACGCTGGCGGCCCTGATGCTGGCGCCGCAAATCTTTCGCGATGGCGTGCCTGAATGGCAGAAGTACGCCGCGCTGGGCGTGCTGTTCGTCAACGTGTCTATCGGCGGCACGCTGACCGCCTATGCCGCGCCGCCGGTACTGATGGTGGCCGCCACCTGGCAATGGGACAGCGCCTTCATGGCTGCGCACTTCGGATGGAAGGCCACGCTGGCGGTGCTGGTGAATGCCACCGCGGTGACCTGGCTGCTGCGCGCGCAGCTGCGCGTGCGGCGCGAGGCAGACACGCCCAGCGCGCATGCGCCGCTGCTGACCAGCATCATCCACCTGGGCTTCCTCGCCGCCGTGGTGCTGCTGGCGCACCATCCGGTGCTGTTCCTCGGCCTGTTCCTGTTTTTCCTTGGCTTCACCACCGCCTATCCGCAACACCAGTCGCCGCTGATTTTGAAGGAAGCCTTGCTGGTCGGCTTCTTCCTGGCCGGGCTGGTAGTGCTGGGCAGCATGCAGCAATGGTGGCTGCAACCAATTGTCGAAAGCCTGCAGCCATTGGCGCTCTTCTTCGGCGCGCTGGGCCTGACCGCGATCACCGACAATGCCGCCCTGACCTATCTCGGTTCGCTGATCGACGGCATCACCCCGCAAGCGCAATACATGCTGGTGGCAGGTGCAGTGGCCGGCGGCGGCCTGACAGTGATCGCCAACGCACCGAATCCTGCCGGCGTCGCGCTGCTGCGCAAGGGATTCCGCGATGAATCAATCAGCGCCATCGGCTTGCTCGCGGGAGCCCTTGCGCCGACTGCAGTTGCTTGCGTCGCGTTCTTCTTGTAGGACTACGCCGCGCTAGCGTAGCGCGCGCCTCGCGCACGCTGCTTAGGCTATTCTGGCCTCACTCGATCACACTAAAGAGGAGAGCAGAATGAGCTATCTAGACCGCGACAAATTCGGCATCTATCGCGACCGTGACGACAACGATGGACCAGGCCCACGCCTGATGGGCGCTGACACGCTGATGGGTGAAGACGTCTACAACCGCCAGGAAGAAGACCTGGGCGACATCAAGGAAATCATGCTCGACATGCAGACCGGCCAGATCGCTTACGCGGTGCTGTCCTTCGGCGGCGTACTGGGCATGGGCGACAAACTGTTTGCCGTGCCATGGCAGGCATTGCAGTTGGACACGGTGAACAAGCGCTTCGTGCTGGACTGCTCCAAGGAAAAACTGGAGAACGCACCGGGCTTCGACAAGGACCGCTGGCCCGACATGGCAAGCCCCGAGTTCAGCACCGAAATCCATAACTTCTACGGCACCACCGCCACTGGCATGCGCACCTCGACCGGCAGCGTGATGGGTTCCGGCACCAGCACCATGCAAAGCGGCTCGGCCAGCGGCAGCAGCTACAGCGGCGGCTCGACCGGCAGCGAGAGCGGCAGCAAAGGCAATTATTGATTGGCAGGAATTGACGGTTTTCTGTCAGTTCCTCGCTTGAGCAAGGGCAGATAATCGGCTGCTGTTCACCAGCCGATCATCTGCCATGCGAACCCTCCTTGCCCTACTGCTGTTTGTGCTGTCCTGCGCCCACGCAGGGGAGTTGCCCACCTACCAACCACGCCCCGGCCATGAACGGCCCTTGATCGCCGTCCTCGGCGACAGCGTCTCGACTGAAATCACCGATTTCATGCTGCCCTACGGCGTGCTGCAGCGTGCCGGCGTCGCCCAGGTGCTGGCCGTCGCCACCGAAGGCCCGCTCATCACGATGAACACCGGTCTGCGCGTGCAGCCAGACTTCGATACCGCAGTCTTCGACCAGCGCTATCCGGCAGGCGCGGACTATGTGATCGTGCCCGCCATGCGGCGCGCCCAGTTTGCCCCCATGCTGGCTTGGCTGCAGGCGCAGGCTGCCAAAGGCGCTACCATCGTCAGCATCTGCGACGGCGCGCTGATCGTGGCCAACAGCGGGCTGCTGAAAGGCCGGCGCGGCACGGCGCATTGGGCCACACGCGACTACCGCCTGGAGCACTATCCGGATACCGAATGGCTGCAGAACGTGCGTTACGTGGCCGATGGCAAGGTCGTTTCCAGCGCCGGCATCAGCGCCGCCCTGCCGCTCTCGCTGGCCCTGGTGGAAGCCATCGCAGGCCGCGAAAAAGCCGCCGCCGTGGCGGCCGGGCTGGGCGCCGGCGACTGGAGCAGCCGCCACGACAGCGGCGTCTATGCGCCGAAATTCGGCCATAACCTGAACGTCTGGATCACCCACTACACCGACCAGTGGCTGCACGGCGTGAGCGACGCCGGTCTGCCGCTGGCCGAGGGCTTTGACGAAATCGCCCTGGCCTACACCAGCGATGCCTACACCCGCACCCACCGCAGCCGGGTCCTGGCAGTGGGCGCAGCCGATGCGCCGCTGGCCAGCCGCCATGGCCTCAAGGTGCTGCCCGACCGCGTAGCCGGGGCCCCTGGCACCCCGGCAGTCATGTTGCCCGCCCCCGACAGCTCGCTGGACCGGGTGCTGGCGCATATCGCCGCATCCTTCGGGCCGCGCACTGCCCACCGCGTCGCGCTGGAATTCGAATATCCCGGTTATCCGGTGAGGTAGACTGGCGGAATGCCGACTACCCGCCCCTGCCGCATCGTACTGCTCGCGTATGAAAACATGAACCTGCTGGACCTGAGCGGTCCGATGCAGGCCTTCGCCAGCGCCGCCCGCCGCCATTCCGCCGGCGGGCCGCCCTTGTATGAACTGATCGTCGCTTCCGCCGAGGGCGGCCTGGTCACCAGCAGCGCCGGCCTGGCCTGCATGACCGTTCCCATCGCCTCGCTCGACGGCAGCGCGATCGACACCCTGCTGGTGGCCGGCGGCTGCGCCGGCGACACTTATTTCGCCCCGCCCGTGCTGGTGAACTGGATACGCCAGCGCGCGCCATCGCTACGGCGCCTGGCATCGGTCTGCACCGGCGCCTTCATGCTGGCGGCGACGGGGCTGCTGGACGGACGGCGCGTTGCCACGCATTGGGAATGGGTCGGCCGGCTGCGAAGCCTGCATCCACTGGTCCAGGTAGACGAAGACAGGATCTACGTTCGCGATGGCCAGCTCTGGTCATCGGCCGGCGTCAGCGCGGGCATCGACCTGGCGCTGGCGCTGATCGAAGAGGACTATGGCCACCGCGTGGCGATCGAAACGGCGCGGCAAATGGTGGTGTTCATGAAGCGCGCCGGCGGACAGTCGCAATTCAGCGCCCCGCTGTCGGCCCAGGCGCGCGAAGGCGGTCGCTTTGCCGAGCTGCATGCCTGGATGGCGGCCAACCTGCAGGGCGACCTGTGCGTGGAGCGCCTGGCCGAGCAAGCCGGCATGGGCGCGCGCACCTTTGCACGGGCCTACGTGGCGCAGACCGGCGCCACGCCTGCCGCCATGGTCGAGACCATGCGCCTGGAGGCCGCGCGCCGCGCTCTGGAGGATACCGGGCAGCCAATCAAGGCGATCGCCGCGGCCACGGGGCATGGCAGTGAACAGAACCTGCGGCGCGTCTTCCTGCGCCGCCTCGGCACCAGCCCGGGCGAGTACCGCAAACGCTTTAGCGCTGCATCGACTCCCACACCTTCATCAGGCGCTTGACGGAGACCGGCATCGGCGTGCGCAGTTCCTGTGCGAACAGGGACACGCGCAGCTCTTCCAGCATCCAGCGGTATTCCACCAGTTTGGGGTCGGTGTTCTTGCCGGCCGACTTGTCGCGCATCAGGCGCTGGTAAGGCGCGGCGGCCTGGTTCCATTCGGCCATGGCCTTGGCATCGCGCGCGGCGTCGGCGCGCAGCTTTTCCAGGCGCACATTCATCGCCTTCAGGTAGCGCGGGAAGTGCGACAGCTGCGAGAACTCGTTCTCGATCAGGAAGCGCTTGTGCACCAGGCCTTGCAGCTGCTGCTGCATGTCCTGCGCCACCTGCTGGTTGATGCCTTGCAGGCGCTTGGGCAGGCCGTGGTATTCGGTCAGCACTTGCGATACCAGGCGTGCGATCTCGTTCACCAGCAGCACGATGCGCGACTTGCCTTCGTCCTTGCGCTTGATGAAGCTCGCCTCATCGGCCGGCAGCGGATCCTGCAGGCAGGCGATGTCGATCGCCTTGGCGATGATCTGGTCGCGCAATTCTTCCTGCGTGCCCATGGACATGAACTGCATGCCCATCTGCTGCAGGTTGGGAATCGACTTTTCGACGAACTTGATCTGGTCGCGCATCTGCAGCATGAACAGGCGGCGCAGGCCGATGCGATGGGTGCGCGCGGCCACGTTCGGGTCGTCGAACACTTCCAGGTCGCAGTGCGTGCCTTTGTCCACCAGGGCGGGGAAGCCGATCAGGCTTAGTTTGCCTTGCGTGATTTCCAGCAGTTCTGGCAGCTCGCCGAAGCTCCAGGTGGTGATATTGGTGTGTTGCGATGCCGGGCCGCTGGCGGGGGCAGGCGCCGCTGAAGGCGCGGCCGCCGGGGCACGGCCAGGGCTTGCGCTGCGCGCGGCGTCGGCGGCAATGCCACCGTGCTTCGGCTTGGCGGCGCCAGCGCCCATGCCGCTGCCTGCCAGTTGGGCAAGTTGCGCAGCGGAGGCCGGGGCGTTGCCGCCTTCAGCCATGCGCTGGAAGCTCTGGCGCGCCTGCAGGCCGTATTCCGCCTGCAGCGTGGCCAGGTTGCGGCCCATGTCAAGCTGGCGGCCATGCTCGTCCACCACCTTGAAATTCATGAAGTGGTGGGCCGGCAGTTGTTCCGGCTTGAAGTCGGACGTCAGCACGCTGATCGTAATCTGCTTGCGGATGTCGGCAATGATGGCGTCGATCAGGTCGCCGCGCCCGAACTCGGTGCGCTCGCAGAACCTGGCGGCGTAATCCGGCAGCGGCACCATGTGGCGGCGCTGCTTTTGCGGCAGGGTCTTGAGCAGCAGGTGCACCTTCTCCTTCAGCATGCCCGGCACCAGCCATTCGCAGCGTTCGCGCGAAAGCTGGTTCAGTGCATACAGCGGCACCGTCAGGGTGACGCCGTCGCGCGGCGAGCCCGGTTCGAAGTGGTAGGAGAGCTGCATCTCCAGCCCGGCCGCCATCATCTTTTTCGGGAACAGGTCGGTGGTGATGCCGGCCGCCTCGTGCCGCATCAAGTCGTCGCGGTTCAGGAACAGCAGCTTGGGGTCGTCGTGCGACGCGTCCTTGTACCACTTTTCGAAACCGGCGCCGTTCACCACGTCGGCGGGAATGTGCTCGTCGTAGAAGGCCTCGATCAACTGGTCGTCCACCAGGACGTCCTGGCGGCGCGACTTGTGCTCGAGGTTTTCGATCTCGCGCACCAGCTTGTGGTTGTGGGCGAAGAACGGCAGGCGCGTGTCGTAGTCGCCGCCGACCAGCGCGTCGCGGATGAAAATCTCGCGCGCCTCGGCCGGGTTCTTCTGGCCGTAGTTGATGCGGCGCTGGCTGTACACCACGATGCCGTACAAGGTGGCGCGTTCGGAGGCGGTGACTTGCGCCGGACGTTTTTCCCAGCGTGGTTCGCCCCAGGATTTTTTCAGCAGGTGGCCGCCGATCTTTTCGATCCATTCCGGCTCGATGCGGGCCACGCATCGCGCATACAGGCGCGTGGTTTCCACCAGTTCGGCGCAGACGATCCACTTGCCCGGCTTCTTCGACAGATGCGAGCCAGGCCAGACGTGGAACTTGATGCCGCGCGCGCCGAGGTAGGCGCCGCCAGGTTCGTCCTCGCCCTTGAAGCCGATGTTGCCCAGCAGGCCGGTGAGCAGCGCCATATGCAGCTGGTCGTAGGTGGCCGGCAGCTCGTTGGTGCGCCAGCCCTGCTCTTTCACGATGGTGAGCAGCTGCGAGTGCACGTCGCGCCATTCGCGCAAACGCAGCTGGTTCAGGAAAGTGGCGCGGCAGGAGTCCATCAGCTGACGGTTGGACTTCTTGTGCTCGATGGCGTTCTCGAACCACTTCCAGATCTTCAGGTAGCTGAGGAACTCGGACTTCTCGTCGGCGAATTTCTTGTGCGCTTCGTCGGCGGCGCCCTGGTGTTCGACCGGCCGGTCGCGCGGGTCCTGCACGGACAGCGCGGAAGCGACGATCAGCACCTCGGTCAGGCAATGGTATTCCTGCGCGGCCAGGATCATGCGGCCCACGCGCGGGTCGAGCGGCAGCTTGGCCAGCTTGCGGCCCAGTGGCGTCAGCTGGTTGTCGTCGTCGACCGCGCCCAGCTCCTGCAGCAGCTGGTAGCCGTCGGCGATGGCGCGGCCCAGCGGCGGCTCGATGAAGGGGAAGGTCTCCACGTCCGTCAGGTGCAGCGACTTCATGCGCAGGATGACGGAGGCCAGCGAGGAGCGCAGGATTTCCGGGTCGGTGAACTTTGGACGCTGCAGGAAGTCCTGCTCGTCGTACAGGCGGATGCAGACGCCGTCGGCCACACGGCCGCAGCGGCCGGCGCGCTGGTTGGCGGCCGATTGCGCCACCGGCTCCACCTGCAGCTGCTCCACCTTGTTGCGATAGCTGTAGCGCTTGACGCGCGCCAGGCCGGCGTCCACCACGTAGCGGATGCCGGGCACGGTCAGCGAGGTTTCCGCCACGTTGGTGGCCAGCACGATGCGGCGCGCATTGGTGGTGCGGAAGACGCGGTCCTGCTCTTCCACCGAGAGGCGCGCGAACAGGGGCAGGATTTCCACGTGCGGCGGATGGTGCTTGCGCAGGGCTTCGGCGGCGTCGCGGATTTCGCGCTCGCCGGGCAGGAAGACCAGCACGTCGCCGCTGCCGATGCGGCAGACTTCATCGACGCCGTCGACGATGGCTTCCATCAGGTCGCGTTTTTCGCGGGCGGCGGCGGTGCGGGCGCCCTTGGCATCGGCGCCTTGGGCGCCGGGCACGACGACCTGCTCGCGTTCCACGGGGCGGTAGCGCACTTCCACCGCGTACAGGCGGCCGGAGACTTCGATCACCGGCACCGGCGGCTTGCCTTCCTGGGTGAAGTGGCGGGCGAAGCGTTCGGCGTCGATGGTGGCGGAGGTGATGATCACCTTCAGGTCCGGACGGCGCGGCAGGATCTGCTTCAGGTAGCCAAGCAGGAAGTCGATGTTCAGGCTGCGCTCGTGGGCTTCGTCGATGATGATCGTGTCGTAAGCCTTCAGCAGCGGGTCGGTCTGGGTTTCGGCCAGCAGGATACCGTCGGTCATCAGCTTGACCGAGGCGCCCTTGCTCAAGGTGTCGTTGAAGCGGACCTTGTAGCCGACGTTTTCACCCAGCGGAGTACCCAGCTCCACGGCGATGCGCTTGGCGGTGGACGAAGCGGCGATACGGCGCGGCTGGGTGTGGCCGATCAGGCCTTTCTGGCCGCGGCCCAATTCCAGGCAGATCTTCGGCAGCTGGGTGGTCTTGCCGGAGCCGGTTTCGCCGGAGACGATCACCACCTGGTGCCTGGTCAGCGCTTCCGCGATCTCCGCGCGGCGGCCCGAGACCGGCAGCTCCTCCGGGAAGCTGATCGGCGGCAGCGGGTTGCGGAAGGCGCGTGCGGCTTCGCGTTCGGCGCGCTGCTCCGGCGTCTCCCGTTCGCGGCGCCGTTCCTCCCCGCCTTCGCCGCGCTGCTGCTGGCGGGCGCCGTCGCGCCGCCCTTCGGCCTGCGCCGGGCGTGTGCCTTCCGGGCGTCCTTCGCGGCGCGCGGCCTCGCCTGCGCCTTGCTGCGCGGGTAGACGGCGGGCCTGCGGTCCCGGCTCTCCTGCCGGGCGGCGTGGCTCGCCTTGTGGGCGCTGGGCGCGGGGTTGCTGGGGAGGATTCTTCTTGCTTGCTTCAGACATCGTTTTTTACATAGTTTGGGCGCGAAAACCGCGCAGCGCATTATAATGCGCGGATAATGGAAAACCCTATCCAATTCGTCTCCTGGCTGCGCTCCGTCGCCCCCTACGTCCACGCCTTCCGCGGCAAGACCTTCGTGGTCGCTTTCCCCGGTGAATTGGTCGCCGCCGGCGCCCTGCCGGTGCTGGCACACGACCTGTCCCTGCTGCACGCGCTGGACATCAACGTCACCGTGGTCTACGGCTCACGCCCGCAGGTCGCCGAGCAGCTCGCGCTGCGTAACGTGGAAGGCCGCTTCCACAACGGCGTGCGCATCACCGACACGGCTGCCATGGAATGCGCCAAGGAAGCCGCCGGCGAACTGCGCCTCGATATCGAGGCCGCCTTCAGCCAGGGCTTGCCGAACACGCCCATGTCGCATGCAGCGATCCGTATCATTTCCGGCAACTTCATCACCGCCCGTCCGCTGGGCGTGATCGACGGCGTCGACTTCGAACTGACAGGCCTGACCCGCAAGGTCGACGCGGAAACCATCCATTCGATCATGGGTTCGGATGGCGTGGTGCTGCTGTCGCCGCTGGGCTTCTCCCCGACCGGCGAGACCTTCAACCTGACGATGGAAGACGTGGCCTGCACCGCCGCCATCGCGCTGCATGCAGACAAGCTGGTCTTCATCACCGAAACCGAGATGATGACCGACGCCGGCGGCGCCGAAATCCGCGAGCTGTCCTCGCACCAGGCCGAAGCCGTGCTGCAAGCCGGCTTCCTGCCCGACGCCACCGCCTACTACCTGAAGCACTGCATCAAGGCCTGCAACAATGGGGTGGAGCGTGCCCACATCGTGCCGTTCGCCATGGACGGCTCGGCCCTGCTGGAACTGTTCACCCACGATGGCGTGGGCACCATGATCTCGCACGAGAACCTGGAATCGCTGCGCCCTGCCACCATCGAAGACGTGGGCGGCATCATCAAGCTGATCGAGCCGCTGGAAGCCGACGGTACCCTGGTCAAGCGCGGCCGCGAGCTGATCGAACGCGAAATCGAGATGTTCTCGGTGATCGAGCACGACGGCGTGATCTTCGGCTGCGCGGCGCTGTACGTCTTCCCGGAAGAGAAAATGGCCGAAATGGCATGCCTTACTGTCAACCCGGACGTGCAAGCCCAGGGCGACGGCGAGCGCATCCTCAAGCACATGGAAAACCGCGCCCGGGCGCAGGGCATCAACAAGCTGTTCGTCCTGACGACCCGCACCGCACACTGGTTCATCAAGCGCGGCTTCATGCCCGCCACCGTCGACGCGCTGCCGAAAGACCGCCAGCGCCTGTACAACTGGCAGCGCAAGTCGCAAGTCTTGATCAAGACCTTATAATTGACTTTTTTAGGAGCACCGAAGATGGCCCGTACCGTCCACTGCATCAAACTGAACAAGGAAGCCGAAGGCCTGGACTTCCCGCCATATCCGGGCGAGCTGGGCAAGCGTATTTATGAATCCGTGTCCAAGGAAGCCTGGGCTGCCTGGATCAAGCACCAGACCATGCTGGTGAATGAGAACCGCCTGAACCTGGCGGACGTGCGTGCGCGCAAGTACCTGGCGGCGCAGATGGAGAAGCATTTCTTTGGGGAAGGGGCGGACCAGGCGGCGGGTTATGTGCCGCCTTCGGCCTAAAACCCGGCAAACCTGGGTCAGACCCAAGGGTCCGACCCTTGGCCTGCGGCAGCCGCGTACCTGGGTCCGACCCTTGGGTCGTACCTGGGTTTACCGGGTTTAGCGGCTCGCCACCTCAGACTTCATCGGCGCGCACTGCCGGAACTCGCAGCGCGCCATAAACACCTTCCCATTCGAACAAGCCATCCGGTACACCTCCACCGGCCCCGGCTCCGTCACCAGCCCTGCCCCCTGCCCGCCCGTGCACTGCTCGGCCTTTGCCAGGCGCTCCACCGTCGCGGACGAAACACCCGGACGGAATGCAATTTTCTGCACCGGCACGCCATCGATCATTTCCCGCTTGGCGACGGCCTCGGCCTCCAGCACGGACTTACGCTTCACAGGCGCCTGGGCCACTTCCTTGTGGGAACAAGCGCTCAACACACCAGCAACAAGCAACAGCAGGGACAGTCGTTTCATGGGCTCTTTCTAAACGAGAAGATGATTAATACTTCAGGGTACGCACGCCTTCTGGGGTTCCCAGCAGGCACACATTGGCGCCGCGGGCAGCGAACAGGCCGACGGCAACCACGCCGACGATCTGGTTGATGGTGGTTTCCAGCGCCACCGGGTCGCTAATCGACAGGCCGGCGACATCAATGATATTGCCGCCATTGTCGGTCACGAAGATCTCGTCGGAACCGGCCTTGGTACGCACCTTCGGCTGGCCGCCCAGGGCCGCCAGCTTGCGCATCACGGCGTTGCGGGCCATCGGCAGCACTTCCACCGGCAGCGGGAACTTGCCCAGCGTTTCCACCAGCTTCGAACCATCGGCGATGCAGACGAATTGCTTCGACACCGATGCCACGATCTTCTCGCGGGTCAGGGCTGCGCCACCGCCCTTGATCATGTGGCCGGCCGCGTTGATCTCGTCGGCGCCGTCAATGTACACCGCGATTTCCGAAACCTCGTTAAGATCATAGACAGGAATGCCGTGACCGGCCAGGCGCGCAGCAGTCGCCTCCGACGACGCGACAGCACCCTTGATGCGGTGCTTGATCTTGCCCAGTTCATCGATGAAGAAATTCGCGGTGGAACCGGTGCCTACGCCGATGATTTCGCCGTCGATCACATATTCAATCGCCGAAATAGCAACAGCGTGTTTCAATTTGTCTTGCGTCATAGTTACAATGGATTAATAAAGCGGTTAAAAAGTTGGCCTATTTTATCCGAATTGCCACACTGCCCCGGGAAAACTGACATGAAGCCTAGTACCGTACTGATCGTGGATGATAGCCGCGTTTCGCGTATGCTGACGCGCCAGCACATCCAGGTGCGCCATGCCGACTGGGTGGTGGAGGAAGCCGCGAATGGCGACGAAGCCATCGCCAAAGCGGAGGGCCTGCAGCCCGACCTGGTGCTGCTGGACGTGAATATGCCGGGCATGAACGGGGTCGATGCCGCCGCCGCGCTGCGCGTCATGCTGCCCCATGCCCATATATCCCTGCTGACTGCCAACGTGCAAGCCGCTACCCGCCAGCGCGCCGAGGAGATCGGCGTCGGCTTCATGGAGAAACCGATCACCGCCGAACGCATCGCGCAACTGATCGCGCCGCTGGAAGCCTGACCATGGTCCGGCTCACCGAACTGGAGCACGACGCCCTCGTCGAGCTGTTCAATATAGGCGTGGGCCAGGCAGCCTCCGCGATGAGCGAGATCGTCAACGAAACGGTCACCATGTCGGTGCCTGCCATCAGCTTCCTGACGCGCGGCGCCGCAGCCAAGCTGCTGGCCAGCCGCAGCAGCGGCAACGGCCGGCTGTGCGGCATCAGCCAGCACTACAGCGGCGCCTTCGACACCGAAGCGATCCTGATGTTCCCGGAAGAGAAAAGCCAGGAAATCGTGCGCCTGATGGTGGGCGAGACCATGCCGCTGGCCGAGCTGTCGGCCATGGAACAGGAGGCGATGAGCGAAATCGGCAATATCCTGCTGAACAGCTGCGTCGGTTCGCTGGCCAATTTGCTTGGCCATGAGCTGCACGGCTCCCTGCCCGACTACCATGTCGGCTACAGCGAAGAAATCCTGGCACAGGCGGGCAGCGACGAAACCGCCGTGCTGATGCTGCACATCGAGTTCGTGATCGAACGCCAGCAGATTGCAGGCGACGTCGCCTTCATCATGGACATGACGGCGCTGCACGACCTGAAGGGGCACGTGGCCTCCTTTCTTGAGCGCGCCGTCGGCGGAGAGCGGCCATGAAATGTTCGGTCGAGTCCCTGCCGCTGCTGCAGGGCGTCATCGATTGCATCGACGTCGGTGCGCTGGTGCTGGACGCCAGCGAACGCGTGGTGCTGTGGAACCGCTGGATGGGGCAGCACTCCGGCGTGCTCGATGCCGAAACGCTGGAGCGCAGTTTCTTCGACCTCTTCCCGGAACAGCGCGGCAAGCGGCTGGAGGCTGCCATCGGCCAGGCGCTGCGCAGCAACCTCCCCTCGCTGCTGTCGCAGACCCTGAACCGCTGGCCGCTGCCGCTATACGCCAACAAGGCGGCCGCCGAAAAAGGCGAACGCATGCAGCAGCAGATCACCGTCACCCCGCTCAACCTGGGCAATAACGAGCGCTATTGCCTGATCCAGGTCACCGACGTGACGGCGGCCGTGCAACGCGAGAACCTGCTGCGCGAACAGGCCGTAGCCCTGCGCTCGCAAACCCTGCTGGACGACCTGACCGGTGTAGCCAACCGCCGCCATTTCGACATGGCGATCGAGCGCGAAACGCGGCGCGCAAGGCGCATGGGCACGCCGCTGTCGCTGATGATGCTCGATATCGACTTCTTCAAGGCCTACAACGACCATTACGGCCACCAGCAAGGCGACGCCTGCCTGGAGGCGGTGGCTTCCGCCCTGTCGACCATGCAGCAACGCCCTGCCGACCTGTTTGCGCGCTACGGCGGCGAAGAATTCGCGGTGATCCTGCCCGACACGCCGGGCGATGCCGCCGTGATGATGGCCAACGCCATGTGCCGCAAGGTGCGCGACCTGCGCATCCCGCACCATGCGGCGCGCATGGACGAACGCATCGTCACCATCAGCATCGGCGTGGCCAGCAGCGACAGCGGCCAGGCCGACGAAGTGTATGAGCTGATCAACGCGGCCGACCGCGCCCTGTACCAGGCCAAGGCATGCGGCCGCAACCGCGTGCATTCGTTATGAAAACTTCGGTCTTCATCGCCAGCAGCCTCGATGGTTTCATCGCCCGCGAAGACGGCAACCTCGATTGGCTGATGGCCGCCACGCCAGTCCACGACGAGCATGGCTACGATGCCTTCATGGCGGGGATAGACGTGATCGTCATGGGCCGCTACACCTTCGAAACGGTGCTGGGCTTCGACGAGTGGCCTTATGAGGGCAAGCGCGTGGTTGTGTTGAGCCGCCTGCTGGATGAAGTACCAGCCTCGCTGGAAGGCAAGGTGGAACTGCATCCCGGTCCCGTGCGGCTGCTGTACGATGCGCTGGTGGCGGGCGGCTGCAAGGGCCTGTACGTGGATGGCGGCCAGACGGTGCAAAGCTTCCTGCGCGAGAACCTGGTGGACGAACTGACCATCACCACCATCCCCGTCCTGCTGGGCCGCGGCATCCCTTTATTCGGGCACACGGGGCGCGACATTCCTTTGCGCCACCTGGGCACCCGCGCCCTGCCCGGCAGCCTGGTGCAGGATACCTACAGCACCCGCCTTATCGGCTCACAGCAGCTCGATTCCGAAGCGCCGTACGCATAGCGCAAACAGCGCGAAACAGCCGACCGTCAGCAGCACGCTCACACCCAGCGTCGGCCAGAAACCGAGGCGCGGCAGCAGCCAGGGAAAAACCAGGAACATCGGCAGCGTCGGCACCACGTACCAGAAGGTGTACCAGGCGTGGTTGGCGATCTTTTCCTGCGGCTGGTGCTCGACGTACAGCCAGATCAAGGCCAGCACCGTGACCATCGGCAGCGCGGCAATCAGGCCGCCGAGACGGTCGCTGCGCTTGGCAAGCTCCGACACCGCCACCACGACGCCCGCGGTCACCAGGTATTTGAAAATCAGCCAGGCCATCAGCCTTCTCCTACTGTGCGAAAACAAAACGGACCAGCGCCAGCGACAGCGCGAACACATAGCCATACGCGAAGCGGTCGATGCGCAGTACGGGGTCGCCGCGCTTGGCGCGCCAGGCGCCGAACAGGGTCATCATGCCTCCGGCAGCCAGCGGCGTCAGCAAGAGATTCAGCTTGCGCAGCGCCTCGCTGTGGACCATGTGGTTCGGCAGGAGCCAGACCGTGATGCCGCCGGCAACAGCGCCGAGCAGTGCATAACCGAGGCCCGCCAGCCATGGGTTGGGTTTGTAATCCTTCCTGCCGAATAGCGAGTGCATGCCCGCTTCCGCCAGCGCCTCCGCGACGAACTGGATCAGGATTTCGCCGAACAGCTCAATCAGGAATTCAATCATGGGCAAAAGAGTGCGTGCTGGCTGGCGGTATGGAAATCACGCCAAACGCGGTTGATGTCCGAGTCTTCCTGGGCTGCGCGCAGGCCGCAGTATGGATAAATGTCCCCCACTGCACGCCGCGCGGCGATCACCAGCGCCATCGATGCCTCGCGCAACTGGTTATCGAGCGCCGGGCTGATACCGCTGGCTCCCGCGGCCACCGAGGTCCCGCCAACACTGCCCTCTGCCTGCGCCCAGGCCTGATCGAGCAGCGCCAGCATGCGTTCCCGTGCTCCCTCCAGCGCGACTGCCGCCTGCGCCAACGCATCCTGCGCGCTTTGCGGCGGCTGACGGCGTGCCGCTACCATTTCGTGCGCCAGGTGCAGGAAATGGCGAGCCATGCCGGACAGGTTGGCCGACAGCGTCACCCACGCCAGCAGCATAAACGGAAAGCGGTACAGCGTGCCCGGCGCCGTCGCATGGGCCGGATCGATGGTAAAGCCATGGCTGGCCGGCACCCAGGCGCCGTCAATGCGATAGCTGTGCGAAGCCGTACCGCGCATGCCGAAGCTGCGCCAGGTCGGCTCCACCACGACCTGTGCCGCCGGCACCACGAAAGCGCGGATATGCTCCTCGCCTTCACCGCGAACGATGGCG
Organism: Pseudoduganella sp.; assembly: GCA_039593355.1. Taxonomy (GTDB): domain Bacteria; phylum Pseudomonadota; class Gammaproteobacteria; order Burkholderiales; family Burkholderiaceae_D; genus Rugamonas. The sequence continues at coordinate 16,926 of JBCNPK010000030.1, read as the reverse complement.
TTGAGTGTGAAATGCGTTGCGATCGGCGCACCGCTGGCAATGTCCCAGCGGCCGGTAATGCGATAGCCGTCGGCTTCCTTGTCAGCGAAGCCGGTCGGCGCACCGCTGCCAGCCAGGCAGACATTCCGTGTACCAATGACTTCCTGTGCCGTATCGGGCGGCAGAAAGCCCGCAAACCAGCCGGCGCCAGCACACAGGGTGACTACCCAGCCCATGCTGCCATCCGCCTCCGCGATGGCTTCCTCCAGGCGCACCACCTGCGGCAGCGGCATCTCCGCGCCACCAGCAGCGCGCGGCGCCAACATCTTCAGCCAGCCCTGTTCGTGGATCAGCGCCTGCTGGTCAGGCAGCAGGAAGCGCGCAGCTTCCGCGCCTGCAGCGCCAGCGCGGATTCGTTCGATATCAACTTTCATGTGCAGCATTCTAACCGGGCGGCGCGGCCGACACGAGGCTGCACCCCGCTCACGCCGCGGTCAACGCCAGCACAGCCAGGGCGTACAGTGTCAGCACGATGAACGCCACGATCAGCATGAAGCAGGTGCGCCAGAAGGCCCCGAAGCGCGACAGGCCATAAGTGCCGCGCAGCTGCAGGAACATGTGCACCGGCGGAACGAAGGCGAACAGGCTGGCTGCCCAGCCGCCGAAGTTGAAGTAGCCGAGCGTCGCAACGACGGTGAACAGCAGCGACATGAACGACAGGGAGTACAGCGAGAACACTGCGTGGTCGTACATGGTGATGCCGCGACGCCAGAAGAAGATCAGCCACAAGAAGGGCATCGAGATCGGCACCAGCAGGAACGAGTACTTATATGCGGCGTTCTTCAGCTTATATTTGGCCAGCTCGGGATTGTCGACAGCGTGCTTGACGGCTTTATTGATCCAGGGGATGTCGGAGAATTTCGATTCCTTGCCGGCGGCTTTGTCCGCGTCCGCCGTGATTTCGATGTCTTTGGCGATTTCATGCAAGACGCCGGGGCTGTTTTCAGCCTCTTGAGTCTTTTCAGCCTTCTTACCGGTTGCTTTGGATTTGGCAGAGTCGCTCATGGCGACCTTGCCTGCCGCCAGGGCGGTATTCAGGCCATCGAGCTCTCGCTGGGCTTTTTCCAGACGGCGCTTGGCGCTGGCCATTTCATCGGCGTCCGCTTCCTTCAAGTCCTTCTCCGCTTCCGCGATCAGTTCTTTCTGGTTCGCGATCTTCTCGGCCATTTTCTCCTCGAACGCAACCTTGCCATCCTTACCGACGGTGACGACGTCCTGCTTGGAGCTGGTGCCCATCGTCAGCGAGAAGACGAAGAACATGAAGAACATCATGAACAGGAACAGCGCCAGCGGCGAGACGAAGCGGGTTCGCTGGCCGTCGATGTAGCGACGGGTCAGCTGGCCAGGACGTGCAATCAGCAGCGGCAAGGTGCGCCAGCCCTTGGTGTCGAAGTGCAGCAGGCCGTGGATCAATTCTTCGCCCAGGTGCAGCACGGATTTGTGCAGGTGGCCTTTCTGGCCGCAATGGCCGCAGAAATTGCCGCTAACCGGCGTGCCGCAATTGGCGCATGGTCCGGCATGTGCATGGGCGCCTGCCTCGCCGGCGTGGCCTTCGACTTCCTTTGCCACCAGGCCTGCTGTCACCAGGTCGGCTGCTGCTTCAATTTCGAGTCCCATTGATACTCCCCAGTAGCTTATTTGAATTGTGAAATCGCTTCTCGCGATTGGATGACGGTGGCGTACTCGCCGTGCAGGTTGGACAAGGCCATTGCGTGTACTTCTTGCGCGCTGCGGTGCACGCCGTCGAAATCGGTTTGTGCATAGGCATAGCAGCCATCGGCGGCGACGAAGGTCTTGAAGCCAAGGTTGCCCGCTGTACGGGCGGTCGATTCGACTGAGTTATTGGTGCTGACGCCGACGATCAGCACGGAATCGATTCCGCGCACGTGCAGCCAGCGTTCCAGGCCGGTGTTGATGAAGGCATCGGGCACGTTCTTCTCCACCACGTGCTCGCCGGCCAGCGGCGCGAGCGCAGGCTGGAACTCAACTCCCGGCTGGCCAGGCCAGAACGGCGAGCCAGGAGTGCGTGACATATGGCGGATATGGATGACGGGCGCACCTTGCTCGCGCCACTGCGCCAACAGCTCGCCGATGACCCGCTCGGCCTGGTGGTTGTTGCGCCGCGCCGCTTCCGGCCAGCTCATGCCGACCTGCATGTCGACGATGATCAGTGCAGCATTCTGCATTGAAAAATGATGTGAAATCTTTGGGGCATTAAAGATATCACATCATTAGTAAATTAACACCCGTCCCAACCCACTGCCCCCTTTCGCCATGCAGGCGATGAGCACCCCTGCACGGCGCCAAGAAGTGCGTCAGCCAGCGGTGAGCGGAGGCGCTCAGGCATGCTGGGATGCCGAGAAATAGCGCCGCGCCTTTTGGGAGAACGCAAAAGCAAACGCCCAGTAGACAAGAGGCGCAAGGCATACGAATGCGACAATGGCGACGCCAAGCAGCTCCGGCCAAGCATTTGCTTTGGTCTCGAGAATTCGCGCGGCAAGGATCAGGATCATTAACGCGATCAGTCCGAGCCCGATGTTCCGGCCCATGCTCGAACGCTTGGGCAATTGCCACAGCATCAGCAACAGCATCACGACAAAACCGGCTTGCAAGGGCAATTGCACAAGCACTCGAACACCGAACCTCGTGTCGACATCACCCGCAACGGCCAACATACCCAGCTTGACCAAGCCAAACGAGCACCAGGCGGCGAGAAGGACAGCAATGATTTGCATGACCCAGACACTGATGGGTTTGCGGACCGGTGTGTCGTCCGTGGGCGAAAGGGTCAGGTCGGCGGTTGGCGGTGCGAAGGGGTTGCGTGTGCTCATGCCCGCGAGGATAGCATGCGCGGCAGGTTGGATGGCGAGGATGGATCGCGCAGGAAGTCGCGCAACATGTCGGCATAGACGCCGGGATCGGCTCTCTGCTGGTACACGCGTGCAAAGTAGTCCGCCAGCACTTCAGCCTGGGCCTCCATATTGAAGTCGCACAGGCGCAGCTCGGGCGATACTTCGTAGTCGTACGACAGCCCAAGCCGGATCGCGCCGCGCCACATCACGGGATAACCAAGCTGGAATTGCCAGACATGCGTCATTTCGTGCATGAACCAGTGCTGCTCGGGCGCCGTGGCGAGCGAGAAGTCCGGGCGGTAGCGGGAGATGTGGAAATACAGTTCGCCGTTGGGCGTGATGCAGACGTCTTTGCGCTGCAGGAAGGGGATGAAGCGGGTGTTGTGGATGCGCACCCGCTGGTAGTCGATCGCGCTGCCGAACACCAGCCGGGCCAGCGCGATCTCGCCCGACGTCAAGGGCCGGGCGATCACCTCCATCAGTGGCGCAATGCGCTGGCCGCCTTGGCGATGGCGGTGATGCGGTCCCAGTCGCCAGCCTGCATGGCGTCCTTCGGGGTCAGCCAGGACCCACCCACGCAAGCGACGTTCTTCAGCGACAGGAAAGCCGGCGCGGTGTCTTGGGAGATGCCGCCGGTCGGGCAGAACATCACGTCCGACAGCGGACCGGCAATCGCGTTCAGCATGCCGACGCCGCCGGCAGGAACGGCCGGGAACAGTTTCAATTGCTTGAAGCCCTGCTCGCGCGCCTTCATCACTTCCGAAGGGGTCATCACGCCCGGCAGCAACGGCAGGCCGCTGGACTTGGCTGCGCCGATCAGGGCGTCGGTCAGGCCCGGCGAGACGCCGAACACCGCGCCCGCATCGCGCGCGGCGGCAAATTCCTCAGGCTGGGTCAGCGTGCCGACGCCGACGATGGCGCCTTCCACCTGGCTCATGGCGCGGATCGCGTCCAGGCCATGCTGGGTGCGCAGGGTCACTTCCAGCACGCGGATACCGCCCGCCACCAGGGCTTTCGCCAGCGGTACGGCGTGGTCAGGGTCGTCAATCGCGATCACAGGGATCACGGCCGAAGTACGCATAATGTCGAGCAGGGTCATATCAGGCTTTCTTGGCGAGGAAATCTTCATCGGAACCGGGCACGGTGTTGCCCACGTCTTCTTTGCCGTGCAGCAGCACGGTGGTCGGGATCGGCGACGGCAGCGGGAAGGTGGTTGCCCCCTGCTCCGCTTCGCAAACGGTGCTGCGGAACATGGAGAACAATTCGCGGCCCATGCCGATCTGGTTCGGCGACAGGTCGGCCTGCGCCATCGAACGGCCATGCCAGACTTCGGACGATACCAGGGCTTCCAGCGTGCCGGTGGAGGCGCAGACGCGGATGATGTCGCCGTCGCGCACCAGGCCCAGTGGACCGCCGGCCAGGATTTCGGGCGATACGTGGATCGCGGCGGGCACCTTGCCGGAGGCGCCGGACATGCGGCCGTCGGTGACCAGCGCCACTTTGCGGCCGGCGTCCTGCAGGTTGGCCAGGGCCGGGGTCAGGGAGTGCAATTCAGGCATGCCGTTGGCTTTCGGGCCCTGGAAGCGGATCACGGCCACGAAGTCGCGATCGAGCTTGCCGGCCTTGTAGGCGTCCATGAAGGCTTCCTGCGAGTCGAAGACCAGTGCCGGTGCTTCCACCGTGCGGTGCTCTTCCTTCACGGCGGACACCTTCATGATGGCGCGGCCCAGGTTGCCCTGCACCAGCACCATGCCGCCGTCTTTCGAGAACGGCTCGGCGGCGCCGCGCAGCACCTTCTCGTCGGCGCTCTTGAGCGGAGCGTCCTTGAAGACGACGCCGCTGGCATCGTCGTTCAGGAAAGGCTCGGCGCAGTGCGCGCGCAGGCCCTTGCCCAGGATGGTGTTCACGTCGTCGTGCAGCAGGCCCGCGTCCAGCAGTTCGCGGATCACGAAGCCGGTACCGCCGGCGGCGTGGAAGTGGTTCACGTCGGCGTCGCCGTTCGGGTAAATGCGGCACAGCAGCGGCACCACGGCCGACAGCTCGTTGAAATCGTCCCAGTCGATCACCACGCCGGCCGCCTTGGCGATCGCCACCAGGTGCAGGGTGTGGTTGGTCGAGCCGCCGGTGGCCAGCAGGCCGACCACGGCGTTGATGATGGCTTTTTCGTCCACGATATGGCCGACCGGGATGTATTCGTTGCCCATCTCGGTGATCAGCGCGGCGCGTTGTGCGGCGGCGGCGGTCAGCGCATCGCGCAGCGGCGTGTTCGGGTTGATAAAGGCGGCGCCCGGCAAGTGCAGGCCCATAATCTCCATCAGCAGCTGGTTGGAGTTGGCGGTACCGTAGAAAGTGCAGGTGCCGGCGCCGTGATAGGACTGCGCCTCGCCTTCCAGCAGTTCTTCGCGGGTGGCCTTGCCTTGCGCGTAACGCTGGCGGATCGCCGCCTTTTCCTTGTTCGACAGGCCGGAGGTCATTGGGCCGGCCGGCACGAACACCGCAGGCAGGTGGCCGAAGTGCAGTGCGCCGATCAGCAGGCCCGGTACGATCTTGTCGCACACGCCCAGGTACAGCACGGAGTCGAACATATTGTGGGACAGGCCGATGGCCGTGGCCATGGCAATCGCATCGCGCGAGAACAGCGACAGCTCCATGCCCGGCTGGCCCTGGGTCACGCCGTCGCACATGGCCGGCGTGCCGCCGGCGAACTGCGCGACCGCACCAACCTTGCGCACCGCATCCTTGATGATGGCGGGGAAAGCCTCGAACGGCTGGTGCGCCGACAGCATGTCGTTATAGGCCGAAATGATCGCGACGGAAGGCTTCTTCACTTCCTTCAGGATCAGTTTATCGTTGGCCGGGAAGGCGGCAAAACCGTGCGCCAGGTTGGTACAGGCCAGCGTGCCGCGCTGCGGGCGGCCTTTGACACGGGCCGCTTCGAGGTGCGCCAGGTAGGCGCCGCGGGAGACGCGGCTGCGCTGGATGACGCGCGCGGTGACTTTTTCCAGGACTGGATGCAACGGCATGATCGTTCCTTTTCAATGAATTTCCGGAAATTTTACTACAAAATTTCCAACCGCGAGCGCCTGAAACGCGCCAAATTGCGCTTTCAAGTCGCCGAATCATCCAATATAGCGAAAGATTTGTAGTGAATTTACCTAATTTTCCTGTATAGTTAAGCACAATTCATAAAACCATATGCACCGGACATTATGCGCTTACCCGCCCTGACCTCCACTGCCGCCTACCAGGCCCTCGAAAATCACGCCCACGATGCCCGCGAGTGGCATATGCGCCAGCTGTTCCAGAAGGATCCCGGCCGCTTCCCGCGCATGACGATCGATGCGGCAGGCCTGTTCCTGGACTATTCGAAGAACCGCGCCGACGACGAGACCATGCAATTGCTGGTGCACCTGGCCCGCACGCGCGGAGTGGCGGAGCAGCGCGATGCCATGTTCGCCGGCGAGAAAATCAATATTACCGAACGGCGCAGTGTGCTGCACACCGCCCTGCGTATGCCGCGCGGCAAGGCCCTGAAGGTCGATGGCCAGGACGTGAACGCCGACGTGCACGCGGTGCTGGACCGCATCAAGGTCTTCACCGACAAGGTGCGTAATGGCGGCTGGCTGGGGCACACCGGCAAGCCGATCACGGACGTGGTCAATATCGGCATCGGCGGCTCGGACCTGGGCCCGAAGATGGCGGTGCTGGCCCTGCGCTCCTATTGCCACCCGCGCCTGAAAATGCACTTTGTCTCCAACGTGGACGGCCACGACATGGATGCCGTGCTGGCGCAGGTGAATCCGGAGACCACGATGTTCATCGTCGCCTCCAAGACTTTCACCACCGCCGAGACCATGCTGAACGCGGCGACTGCGCGCACCTGGTTCCTGGCCAAGGCCAAAGAGGCCGACCTGCCGCGCCACTTCGTCGCCGTGTCCACCAACACCGACGCGGTGCGCGCCTTCGGCATCGATCCCGACAATATGTTCCCGTTCTGGGATTGGGTTGGCGGCCGCTACTCCGTTTGGTCGGCAATCGGCCTGTCGGTGGCGCTGGCGATCGGCTTCGGTTACTTCCAGGCTTTCCTGGAAGGCGCGCACGCCATGGACGAACACTTCCGCGAAGCGCCGCTGGAGGCGAACATGCCGGTTCTGCTGGCACTGATCGGCTTCTGGAACCGCCAGTTCCTGGGCGCCGGCTCCCTCTCCATCGCGCCGTATCACCAGGACCTGAACCGCTTCCCGGCCTACCTGCAGCAGCTCGACATGGAAAGCAACGGCAAACGCGTGACCAAGACCGGCCAGCCGGTCGATACGCCAACCTGTCCTGTGGTCTGGGGCGAATGCGGCACCAACGCGCAGCACGCCTACTTCCAGCTGCTGCACCAGGGCACCGACGTGACGCCGATCGACTTCATCGCCGCCCTGCGCGCCACGCACGACCTGGCGGGCCACCATGATGCACTGCTGGCAAACTGCTTCGCCCAGTCGGAAGCCTTCATGAAGGGCAAGACCGAAGACGAGGTGCGCGCCGAGTTGAAAGGCGCCGGCCTGCCTGTCGCGGAAATCGAAGAACTGGTGCCGCACAAGACTTTCCCGGGCAACCGTCCTTCCAACACGATCCTGATGGACCAGCTGACGCCATCGACGCTGGGCGCCCTGATCGCGCTGTACGAGCACAAGACGTTCGTGCAGGGCGTGATCTGGAATATCGCCAGCTTCGACCAGTGGGGCGTGGAGCTGGGCAAGGTGCTGGCCAAGAAAATCCAATCCGAATTGACCGGCAAGGTCGATCCGGAAGTCCATGACAGCTCGACCAATGGCTTGATCGTCATGGCCAAATCGGCGCAAATCCAATGAGCCAATACCAGATCGACGTCGCCTGCAATGCGACCATGACGGTGGGCGAAAGCCCGCTGTGGGTGCCGGAGGAAAAGGCCCTGTACTGGGTCGATATCGAAGGCTTCGCCATCCATCGCCTGCTCACCGGCAGCGGTGAGCATCAACAATGGAAAGTCGACAGCGAAGCGTCTTCGCTGGCGCGGGCAGCCCGCGGCGGCTTGATGGTCGCCCAGCGCCGAGGCTTCTCGCATTTCGATCCCGAATCCGGTGAATTGAAGCTGGTGGCGGAAGCACCTTACGACCAGACGACGACTCGCTTCAACGACGGCAAATGCGATGCGGCGGGCCGTTTCTGGTGCGGCACCATTTACGAGCCGCGCGACAAGCCGGCGGCGGAAATGTACGTGCTCGAACGCGGCCAGGTGCGCAAGGTCTGGTCGGGCGGCATGGTGAATTCGAACGGCCTGGGTTTCACCCCGGACGGCAAGACCATGTTCCACGCCGAGACGGCCAGCCACCGCGTGACGCGCTTCGCCTTCGACCTGCTGTCGGGCACCGTGAGCGACGAGCGCGACGTGCGCCGTTTCAGCACCGACAAGTCGGCAGCCGATTACGGCGGCCGCCCGGATGGCGCGGCGGTGGACAGCGAAGGCAATTACTGGGTGGCGATGTTCGAAGGCGGCCGCATTCTCAGGCTGTCGCCGCAGGGCGACCAGCTGGACGAGATCCGCCTGCCGGTGCGCTGCCCGACCATGGTGGCTTTCGGCGGCGACGACCTGCAAACGCTGTACATCACGACCGCCGGCAAACGTCCGGCGGAGGAAGTGGCAGCCTTCCCGCTCACCGGCAAGATCCTGTCGGTGCGCGTACCGGTTGCGGGCCGCGTTGAACCCGCATACGTAGATTGAAGTACAACCTGTTTTAACTTAAAGAAGACAATTATGGCTCTCTCTGATTTCGACCTGGTTCTGTTTGGCGGCAGCGGCGACCTCGCAATGCGCAAATTGCTGCCCGCAATGTTTAGCCGCGACGTTTGCGGCGACCTGCCGCCGACCGCGCGCATCGTTTGCGTCGGCCGCCAGGAAAGCACTCAGGAAGAGTTCATCAATATGGTGACGACGACGTCGCGCCCCCATATCAAGTCGAGCAGCGCCACCGACGAAAACTGGAACCGCTTTATCGCCCGCATCGTCTATGTCGCGCTCGACGCCACCGACTCCTCCACCTACCAGGGGCTGGTCGAAGCCCTTCGCAACGACCCGGCGATCACCCGCGTCTACTACCTGGCCACCCCTCCAGCCCTGTTCTCGCGCATCTGCGACAACCTGAAGGAAAAAGGCCTGGCCACCCCGAATTCGCGCGTGGTGCTGGAAAAGCCGCTGGGCCGCGACCTGGCATCGGCCAAGCAGATCAACAAGGAAGTGGGCAAGGTCTTCGAAGAGCAGCAGATCTACCGTATCGACCACTACCTCGGCAAAGAAACCGTGCAGAACCTGCTGGCCCTGCGCTTCGGCAACATCCTGTTCGAACCGCTGTGGCGCCGCGAGTGGATCTCCGACGTGCAGATCACCATCGCCGAAAAACTGGGCGTGGGCAACCGCATCGGCTACTACGACACCTCCGGCGCGCTGCGCGACATGCTGCAGAACCACCTGCTGCAGCTGCTTTGTATCGTCGCCATGGAGCCGCCGACCTCGATTGCACCTGACGCAGTGCGCGATTCCAAGCTGCAGGTACTGCGTTCCCTGAAGCGCTTCACCCCGACCACGCTGGCGCAAAACATCGTGCGCGGCCAGTACCGTGCCGGCCACGTCGACGGCCAGGCTGTGCCGAGCTACCGCGACGAACCGGAAGCGCCGCAGAACTCGAAGACCGAAACCTTCGTCGCAATGAAAGTGGAAATCGACACCTGGCGCTGGGCCGGCGTGCCGTTCTACCTGCGTACCGGCAAGCGCATGGCCGACTCGCTGGCAGAAATCGTGGTGCGCTTCAAGCAGATCCCGCACTCGATCTTCAACCAGCCCACTTCCAGCTTCCAGCCGAATTCCCTGGTGATCCGCCTGCAGCCGGACGAAGGCCTGCGCATGAACCTCATGGCCAAGACCCCGGGCGAAGGCATGCGCCTGAAACCGGCGGAGCTGGAACTGGACTTCCGCGAGACGTTCAAGATGCCGCGCATGGATGCCTACGAGCGCCTTCTGCTGGACGTACTGCGCGGCCAACTGACCCTGTTCATGCGCGGCGACGAGCTGGAAGCCGCCTGGGAATGGGTCGAACCTATCCTGAACAACTGGGAGCAGGATGACTCCACGCCGCTGCCATACGCCTCCGGCACCTGGGGCCCTGCCGCTGCCAGTGCCCTGATCGGCCGCGACGGGCTACAATGGCGCGAAGAAGCGCTCCCGGAAGACTAATGCTGCTCGACTCCATCCGCACCCAGCTCGACCTGCTCTCCAAATCGGAGCGCAAGGTTGCGCTGGCCGTGCTAGACAATCCGACCCGCACGGTGGGCGCCAATATCACGGCGCTGGCCAAGACTGCGCAAGTGTCCGAGCCGACCGTGGTGCGCTTCTGCCGCACGCTCGGCTACGACGGCTGGCATGAGTTCAAATTGAAGCTGGCGCAGGGCCTGGCCCTCGCCCTGCCAGGCCTGAACGACCAGCCCGCGCAGGACGACCTGGCGGCGGACCTGGTGAACAAGATCTGCAGCCGCTCCATCAACACGCTGCTGGACTTACGCAACAACCTGCACGCGGAACCGGTGCAGAAGGCGCTCGATATCCTGTCCCGTGCGCGCAAGATCGAGTTCTACGGCCACGGCACCTCGGGCATCGTGGCGGCGGATGCGCAGCACAAGTTCTTCCGTTCCGGCGTTCCGACCGTGGCTTACGCCGACCCGGCAATCCACAGCATATCGGCAGCCCTGCTGCACGAAGGCGATGCGGTGGTGGCGATTTCCCAGCGCGGCAACAGCCCGGCCCTGGTGCGCTCGGCCAAGCTGGCCAAGGAAGGCGGCGCCGACGTGATCGTGCTGGCGCCGTCCGGCACCCCGCTGGCGGAAGCGGCAACGGTGCTGATCCCGATCGACCTGATTTTCAATACCGACCCATACACGCCGATCTCGGCCCGCCTGGCCTACCTGGTGGTGATCGACGTGCTGGCCGTCGGCCTGGCCCTGAAACGCGGCCCGGAATTCCGCAAGAAGATGCAGAACGCCCAGAAAGCTCTGCAGGAATTCGACATGCAGTTCGATTCCTTTATCGGCTGACGCTGCATCCGTTGCGCTGCAACCTCAAGTTACAGCTTTTGCCATTAAAAAGATGCTGATTTGCCAGCAAAAGTTGTAACCTAGTCCGTGCTTGGGTCCTGCACGGAGTCTGGGATGCCCGCTGATGAACGCCTCATCCACCCGGTCTGGCTGCGCATTACGCACTGGCTCAACGCCATCGCCGTGCTGCTCCTCGTGACGAGCGGCTGGCGCATTTACAACGCCACCGGATTCATGGGTTTCAACATTCCCCGTGGTATCACGCTGGGAGGCTGGCTGGCCGGCGCCCTGCAGTGGCATTTCGCCGCCATGTGGTTGTTGGTCGCGAATGGCCTGCTCTACCTGCTCATCAATCTATTTTCGGGCCGCTTGCGGCGGCAGTTCTTCCCGATTGTCCCGCGCGCGGTGCTGCACGACCTGGGCGCAGCATTGACGGGGAAACTCTCGCACGACGATCTCAGCCACTACAACAGCGTGCAACGGCTGGCCTATCTGTTCGTCATGGTCGACAGCATTCTTCTCGTATTGTCGGGATTGGTGCTGTGGAAGTCGGTGCAATTCCCGCATTTGCGCGAGCTTTTGGGCGGCTATGAAGGGGCACGGCGGATTCACTTCTTCGCCATGGCAGCGATGTGCGCCTTCATTGCGGTGCACGTGGTGATGGTGGCCCTGGTACCCCGTACACTGATCGCCATGCTGCGTGGCCGATAAGGAAGAACTACCATGACCGGACCCAAATTAATGATGCCCGGCGAAGGCGCTGCCATGTTGGCCGACGCCATCAACCGCGTTGCACAGCCATCGCGCCGCGCATTCCTGAAGCGCAGCCTGACACTGGGAGGCCTTACCCTGCTCACCGGTTGCGCCACCGACGACCAGGACAGCATTGAAGCGGCCCTGGCCAGCATCTCCCGCTTCAACGACCGCATCCAGGCCCTGATTTTCGACCCGGCGCTGCTGGCGCCGACTTATCCGGAATCCATGATTACCGACCCCTTCCCCTTCAATGCCTACTACAGCGAAGACGAAGTACGCGAAATCGACGGCGAGACCTGGAAATTGGAACTGAGCGGCATGCTGGCCGACCGACGGCCCTGGACCCTGGAGCAATTGCGCGCCTTGCCGCAGCAGTCGCAGGTCACGCGGCATATTTGCGTGGAGGGCTGGAGTGCGATCGGCAAATGGGGCGGCGTGCAGTTCTCGCATTTCCTGCGCCTGGTGGGCGCTGACCTGACTGCGAAATATGTCGGCTTCAAATGCGGCGACGATTACTTCACCAGCATCGACATGGCGACGGCACTGCATCCGCAAACGCTGATGGCGCTCACCTACAACGGCGAGCCGCTGCCGCCGCAGTATGGTTTTCCCATGAAGCTGCGCATGCCGACCAAGCTGGGTTACAAGAATCCAAAGCACATACAGGCCATTTTTGTCACCAATACCTACCCTGGCGGCTATTGGGAAGACCAGGGGTATAACTGGTTTGGCGGCAGTTGAAGGCCTGGCGTACCGGAGTACCACGCAGCACCCGTGCAGTTCAACCCAACGTTATCGAGGACAAACATGAAAAAGATTTCCACTGTAGCCCTGATTGCCGCTTGCCTGCTGGTTTCCGGCGCCACGTACGCCCAGGATGCAATGAAGAAGGACGAGATGTCCAAGGACGCCATGGCGAAGGACGGGATGAAAAAAGATGGCATGGCCAAGGACGGCATGGCTAAGCCCAGCAAGAAGAAAGCCATGCACAAAGACGGCATGCACAAGGACGGCATGCACAAGGACGGCATGATGAAAGATGAGATGAAGAAGGACGAAATGAAGAAAGACGAGATGTCCAAAGACGCTATGAAGAAATAAGCATCCGCGCGACGGGGTTTGGAGCCGATTCATTGATTGCCGGCGCAGCTGCGCTAAAATTGCATTATTGCAATCAATTAACAGAAAATGAAGATTTCCAAACCCCTGGTCGTCGGCGTGGCCATCGTCGCCGCGGCTGCGGCCGGTGCCGCGTACTACAAAACCAGCGCCCGGCCTCAGGGCACCCCAGCGCCGGCAGTCGTAGCCCCCATTGCAGCCGCCAACGCCGGTGATGCGCACGCTCCGCTTCAGGCGGAAATGCAGGACATCCTGGCCAACTACCGCAAGATCATCGTCCTGCTGGCGGACGAACAATCCCTGTCGGAACTGGACCGCAAGGCCGCGGGCCAGGTCGGCCAGGTGCTGTTCCATGAGAACGTGGAGCGCATCGGCAAAGCACGGCAGCTCCTGGCCAAACTGCAGGAAGCGCCTGCAGCCCAGCGCGACGCAGCCTACGACATCCTGCTCACCTATATCGAATCGGCCTCCGACCTGTTCGACGCCGACCGCCTGGCCTTCCGCGAAGTGCTGGTCGAAATGAAGCAGCAGGCCGCCGCCAACCAGACCCTGCCCGGCATCAAGCTGCACAAGCGTGTGAGCGAAAACCTGGCGGCGCTGGAGGACATCGAGCGCCAGTATGACAAAGAGCTGAGCGGCATCTTCGCCCGCTTCGACCAGCGCGCCATCGTGCCCAAGCGCGAGCGCTGGGACGATTATGTCGGCCACCTGAAAAAGCTGTTCACGCGCGAACAGATCATGAAGGATTACGGCGTGATTGTGCCGTATCCGAACAAGCCCGGGCCGGACGACGCGGCGAAGGAAATCTTCGGCAAGTCGCTGCCGCCGAAAACCGTGGTGCTGACTTTCGACGACGGCCCGCACGCCACTTATACCGATGAAGTGGCGGCCATCCTCAAGCAGTACGGCGTGCCGGGCGTGTTCTTCCAGGTCGGCAAGAACCTGGGCGAAGTGAATGCGGAGGGCAAGGAGGCGCTGAGCAAGAAGCAGGCCGCCGCCAGCCGCCGCCTGCTGGAAGGCGGCAATGTGCTGGCCAACCATAGTTACAGCCATGCCCTGCTCTCGAAAGAAAAAGGCGACCAGTTGTATGGCGAGATCGCACAGGCCGACCAGTTGCTGAAGGCTGTCGATGCACGCCGCTCCGCGCTGTTCCGCTTCCCGTACGGCGCGCACAACGCTGAAGGACTGGAAGTGTTGAACAAGCTCGGACTGCGCTCCGTGATGTGGAATATCGATTCGCTGGACTGGGCCGATCCAGTGCCATCCTCGATCGCCAACCGTGTGCTGGGCACACTGGAAAAGGAAAAGCGCGGCATCATCCTGTTCCACGATATCCACGAGCGCACCGTCAAGACGCTGCCGCTGGTGCTGGACAAGCTGGTCGCCGACGGTTACAGCTTTGCCACCTGGGATGGCAACGACTTCGCGGTGACCAAGGCTGGCAAGCCGGAGCCGGACAAGGTCGCCATCAGCACCGGCTACGCCAACAGCTATGCCGTCGTCATCGGCATCAACGACTACCAGAAGTGGCCCAAGCTGCAATATGCGGTTCAGGATGCCAAGGCGATCCGCGACACGCTGGTCAACCGCTTCGGCTTCGATGGCGCGCGCGTGTTCACGTTGACCAATGGCGACGCGACCCGCAACAACATCCTCGCCCTCTTCCACGACAAGCTGGCGGAAGCCAAGCTGAAAAAGGATGACCGCATCTTCGTCTTCTTCGCCGGCCATGGCGCGACGCGACAGCTAAGCTCCGGCCGCAGCCTGGGCTACATCATTCCGGTCGACTCCGATCCGCAGCAAGTGAGCGTGGATGCGATACCGATGACGGACCTGCAGAACATCGCCGAAAGCCTGGATGCCAAGCACCTGCTGTTCGTGATGGACGCCTGCTACAGCGGTTTGGGCCTGACGCGCGGCGGCGGCACGTCGGCCTTCCTGCGCGATAACGCGCGCCGCATCGGCCGCCAGATGCTGACCGCAGGCGGCGCCGACCAGATGGTGGCGGACGGCGGCCCTAATGGCCACTCGGTCTTCACCTGGACCCTGCTGCAGGCGCTTGGCGGCAAGGCCGACCTGAATGGCGACGGTATGATCACCGCTACCGAGCTGGCCGCCTACGTGGCGCCGGCCGTGTCCAGCGTATCGCAGCAGACGCCGGCTTTCGGCAGCCTGCCAGGTTCCGAGGGCGGCGAATTCGTATTCCAGCTGCCAGCAGAAGCTGAATTCCTGAGCGAGAACAGCGCGCAGTTGTCGACCGAAGCCATCGCCCTGAACAAGAAGCTGGATACGGGCCGCAGCAGCCAGGCCGAGGGCAATGCCGTGGTCGTAAAGAACCTGCAGGGCGAGGAACAGAAACTGGCCGCACCGAAACCGGTCGACGCCTCCAGCCGCCAGCTGGCGCAGCGCGCGAATGACCGCGGCCTGCAGCTGTACAAGGAGAAGCAATACGCGCAGGCGGAAGCGGCTTTCACCGAAGCTTTGAAGTACCGTCCCGACTTCGGCCTCGCCGCCAACAACCTGGGCTTCGTCTATTTCAAGCAGGACAAGTACGCGGAAGCTGCGCGCTGGTTCGAAAACACGATCCAGATGGATGCTTCGCGCGCCATCGCCTACCTGAACCTGGGCGATGCGCGCCTGCGGCAAGGCGAACAGGAAAAGGCGAAGAAGGCCTACGCAAGCTTCCTGGAGCTGGCACCGAACCATCCAAGTGCCGGTTATGCGCGTGAACAACTGAAAAAGCTGGGCTGAGTTTCCAGTACATTCTGAGTGAAAAGTTTCACCAGTGATGTCAACGTAAGGTTTAAGTAACGATGTTCACTTTTAAGTGCAGTACGTGCGATGAAATCCATGAAGGAATGCCGACTTTCGGCTGGTCTGCTCCATTAAGCTATTTCGATGTCCCAGAAGACGAAAGAGAACAACGGTGCGATCTTGGAAGTGACGACTGCGTAATCGATCAGAAGTTCTTCTTTGTTCGTGGATATCTCGAAATTCCAGTTATCGGAGAATCTGATCCCTTCAGTTGGGGCGTTTGGGTTTCGCTCAGCGAGACCAGCTTCATGGAGCGGCTTAAATGCTATAAGTCTGAAAAGCGGTCGCATATTGGACCATTTTTTGGCTGGCTTAATGCCCGGTTGACGCCCTATCCCGACACAGTCAACCATGAAGACCATGGTGCACCTTCGAGATAACGGCATTCGGCCGTTCATAGAACTGGAACCTACAGACCACCCACTAGCGGTCGAGCAGCGTGAAGGTATTACGGTGGAACGCCTGGCTGAAATTTATAGCCTCATAATGCATCCAAAGGCCGTGTGAAGCATTCGATGGTATCTCCCCTTCCAATTCCACGCCTTGTCGAAGAATGGCTTCTTTGGGCCAATTGGCAAGCCGATCATCGGAACGATGGAGTGCAGAATTACGACCTGATCGGGTTCGATGAGTTCGACTGGATTTCGAAAAAACATCCAGAACATGCCTGGCAAGGCATCTTGGCGACGCTCGCAGATGCGAGATCGAAGCCTCACCTTGCCGTCCTTGCAGCGGGGCCTTTAGAAGATTTGCTCTCGTATCATGGTCCGGCTTTCATTGAACGGATCGAACAGGAAGCGGCACAAAATCCAGCGTTTGCAGCGCTGCTTGGTGGAGTCTGGCAATTTGAGATGACAGACGAAATCTGGGCTCGTGTCCAGGCAGTATCGGATCGTCGTGGTTGGGACGGAACTCCAAATAATGAAGAATTATGATCGCGCATCGAATTCCTGACGACCGCCTCTCACGGTGGGAACTAGCCTTGTCGCTAATTTCAAGGTGGTATGGGGATGTGCTGCAATCGAACGATACTGCCGCCACGAACGCGACCATCGGAGCTGTGGAGGCTCGCCTCGGGCTTATCGTACCAAACGCATTACGCGAGTGGTATTGACCTGCTACCCAATTTAGTACGGCATCGAACTGGAGTCTACGGTTAATAACCCTTCAGCAAATTGCTTCGGTGTCAGATTTCTCAGCGTACTGTGCGGTCGCTCCTCGTTGTACTCCTGACGCC
>JBCNPK010000003.1:0-215397 GCA_039593355.1 Pseudoduganella sp. | reverse complement strand
CGTTGGCGTTGGCGAATGCACCGGACGCCGAAATGCTCAGAGAGTCGCCATCAACCAGATTGGAGAAAGCAGCGTTGCTCGCATTCAGTTGTGCCGCAGTGCCGCCGTCGTAAGTCTTATCCGCCGCAGTGATACCCGACACGGTCGTCGCACGTGGTGCGATGGTGGCGGTTAAGCCAGTCGGGTTGCTGATGCTGTAGTTGGAAGCGAGGCCGGTGCCATCTGTCAGGGTCAGGCCGCTCACGGCCACCGACTTGCCGGCTCCCGCGTTTTTGTCCGCAAAGGTGCCAGTCATGCCGGAGATGTTCAAGGTCTCTGCGCCGACCAGGCCACTTAAGGTCCCGCCGTTCAGGGTTGCGCTGGTGCTGCCGTCGTAGGTCTTGTCGCTGGCGGAGAGGCCAGTCAACGTCAATGCCTTGCGGCTGATCGAGGCGGTCGTGCTGGCCTGGTCGGTGATGGTGTAATTTCCGGCGTCCGCACCACCGTAAGTGTTGGTGATGTTGACAGTCTTGCCGTTGCCAGCGTTGGCGTTGGCAAACGCACCGGTCGCCGAAACGCTCAGGGTGTCTCCGTCAACCAGGTTGGAAAACGCGGCATTGTTCGTATTCAGCTGTGCCAGCGTGCTGCCATCGTAAGTCTTATCGGCCGCGGTGATGCCCGACACGGTCGTTGCACGTGGCGCGATGGTGGCGGTTACGCCAGTCGGGTTGCTGATGCTGTAGTTGGAAGCGAGGCCGGTGCCATCTGTCAGGGTCAGGCCGCTCACGGCCACCGATTTGCCGGCTCCCGCGTTTTTGTCCGCAAAGGCGCCAGTCATGCCGGAGATGTTCAAGGTCTCTGCGCCGACCAGCCCACTTAAGGTCCCGCCGTTCAGGGTTGCGCTGGTGTTGCCGTCGTAGGTCTTGTCGCTGGCGGAGAGGCCAGTCAACGTCAATGCCTTGCGGCTGATCGAGGCGGTCGTGCTGGCCTGGTCGGTGATGGTGTAATTTCCGGCGTCCGCACCACCGTAAGTGCTGGTGATGTTGACAGTCTTGCCGTTGCCAGCGTTGGCGTTGGCAAACGCACCGGTCGCCGAAACGCTCAGGGTGTCTCCGTCAACCAGGTTGGAAAACGCGGCATTGTTCGTATTCAGCTGTGCCAGCGTGCTGCCATCGTAAGTCTTATCGGCCGCGGTGATGCCCGACACGGTCGTTGCACGTGGCGCGATGGTGGCGGTTACGCCAGTCGGGTTGCTGATGCTGTAGTTGGAAGCGAGGCCGGTGCCATCTGTCAGGGTCAGGCCGCTCACGGCCACCGATTTGCCGGCTCCCGCGTTTTTGTCCGCAAAGGCGCCAGTCATGCCGGAGATGTTCAAGGTCTCTGCGCCGACCAGCCCACTTAAGGTCCCGCCGTTCAGGGTTGCGCTGGTGTTGCCGTCGTAGGTCTTGTCGCTGGCGGAGAGGCCAGTCAACGTCAATGCCTTGCGGCTGATCGAGGCGGTCGTGCTGGCCTGGTCGGTGATGGTGTAATTTCCAGCGTCCGCGCCACCGTAAGTGCTGGTGATGTTGACAGTCTTGCCGCTGCCAGCGTTGGCGTTGGCGAATGCACCGGACGCCGAAATGCTCAGAGAGTCGCCATCAACCAGATTGGAGAAAGCAGCGTTGCTCGCATTCAGTTGTGCCGCAGTGCCGCCGTCGTAAGTCTTATCCGCCGCGGTGATGCCCGACACAGTCGTTGCACGTGGCGCAATGGTGGCGGTTAAGCCAGTCGGGTTGCTGATGCTGTAATTGGACGCAAGGCCCGTCCCATCCGCCAGAGTCAGGCCGCTGACAGTGACAGACTTTCCTGCGCCTGCGTTCTTATCTGCGAAGGTCGCAGCCATGCCAGAGAAGATCAGAGTCTCGCCCCCGACCAGACCACTCAGCGCGCCGCCATTCAGGGTGGCGCTGGTGTTACCGTCATATGTTTTGCTATTTACCGTGAGACCGGTCACAGTCAAGGCTTTTGGCGTGATCGAAGCGGTGTTGGCAGCGGATGCCGAGTTCAAGACGGGGAGGGCATAGTTGGATGCGAGGCCGTTGGAGCCGTTCTGCAAAGTAATCGCACCAATGTAGGTGGCCGAACCAACGTTCGCGCTGTTGGCCTGTGCACCGCTGTAATTCAGGCTTTCGCCAGCAACCAGGTTCCCCAGCGCGACATAGCCGGACATATCCGCGCTGCCGTCGTAAGTTTTGGCCGCCGACATCGTGAGCTGGCGGGCGGTGATGTTGGCCGATGCGCTGGCGGAATTATTGGCCAGCGTGTAGTTGGCCGCATCGGCTCCGCTCAGGACGATGTTGTTGATGTTTACCGTGTAATTGCCGACGTCCTTGCTGCCAAAAGCACCGTTACCACTCAGATTGACGGAATCACCGGTGACCACGCCCGAGGCTGAGACCGCAGCACTCGTCGTGCCGTCGTACACCTTGTTCGCTGCGATCGGAGTAAGGGCCTTCGGCGTAATGGTATAGCTGCCCGTATTGAAGTATCCAACCGCGTACGAGGTCCCGCCGCTCGTATAGCTGGTCGGGTTATTCGAATCCGCATTCAAGCCTGAGTAGTAGCCAGCGTTCTTGCTATTGGTGGTGTAGGCCACTGCCGGAGACAAGGACGAAACCGAGAAACCATTTGGCCCGCCGAGGGTCGAGAAAGAGAGTCCGGTCGCAATATTGTTCCCATCGTACGTCTTGCTGCCGCTGGCGTTCTGAATGACATAGATCGGCTGGGTCGCCATGCTCACGGCCTGATAGGTCGCGTACAGATAACTGTTGTTGGAACCCGGGATCACCAGGGTGCCGCAGTTCGGATACGGGCTCGCGCAGCTCGAGAGCTGAGGCGATTGCGTGTAGGCGGACAATTGGGGAGCGCCATTGACGAAGACGAGCCAGCTCGCCACCGAATTGCCCTGGAAAGCGATGCGTGCTCGGTTCCCGTAAGAAACCATGCCGATTGCGCCCTGATCGAGCACTGCCTGTGTATTGCCTGGCGTAGCATTGACTGCGTTCAGCAGCATGCCACCTCCGGCGGAATTGCCAACCGTGGTCAGGGTGCCGGAGGATCCCTCAAAAGCTACGCCAAAGGTCTTGACACCGCCTGTGCTGACGCCGGTGATGAACAGGTTACCCGCCCCTGACTGGATGGTCGCATCCGACATGATGTAGACGCCGCCCGTGGTGCCAGAATAGTTCCCACTGTTCGAACCAACCAGGGACTTGCCATTGATAACAATATTCCCGCCAGACGACAAAATAGACTTGGCGCGTTCAACCACCACACCGGCGGTACTGGCGCTGGAATTGAGCGCAAAGCCAATGCCGTTGACGGCGGTGCCGTTGGCGCCGCCGATCAGGATGTTGCCGCCATTGGATTTCAGGTTTGCGTTGATGTCGACCCCGCCCACAGTGGCGGACGCGGCGTTGCCAGCGCTGAGCGTGACGCCAAGCTTGCCGGCGGTCGACGTGATGTCGCTGTTCACCACAATATTGCGGTCAGCGCGCAGGGTCAGGGTTGCGTCGCCACCGCTGTTCTTTGCGATCGCACTGACCACCGTGATGTCGCCGCTGCCGCTGGCGGTAGCGCCGTAGCTCGATGCGTTGCTCTGGGTCGTGACGGTGACGCTGGTGCCGACATTCAGGGCGCCAACGATATTGCTGGCCGCGTTTGCGTCGATGGTGTAGTTGTACGGGTCGATCAGCCATTGCCCGCCCTGGCCGTGAGCCGCACTGGCGTCGATCTGCACGCTGCGCGTTGTAGCGACGTCCGCTGCCGAAGTCTCGATAAAGCCGCCGTTGCCGCCTTGTGGCGCGCTCGCATCCAGTTTTCCGGCAACGTCGACGCGGCCATTTTGCATGTCGCCCAACAGCATGATCTGGCCTTGTTCGCCGCTGGCAAGCGTGCGGGCCTGGACCAGGCCACTATTGTTGATCACAGTGGTCACCAGATCGCCTGCGGCCTTCGCTGTCATCAAGACATTGCCGCCGTCGGCGAAAACGGCGCCACCGTTCTCTACAAGCGCATCAACCGCACCGCGCTTAACTTGTAGCTTGATGGGGCCGCCGAGGTCCAGCAGAACTTCGCTGCCCGCACCCAGCAGGACATTTCCTTGTTCGGCGGAGATCTCGCCAACATTGCTGACTCGTGCTGCGACCAGCGTCACCGAACCGCCGTTAAAGGCCTTGATATTGCCCTGGTTGATGACGGCGTTCGAGCTGGTTCCCTGCAGCTTGTAGTCGCCGGACATGAAGTCCTGGTTAGTCATGTTCAACGTCGACGCCAGCAGGCCACCGACGTTGACCTGTGCGGTCGGCGAAAAAAGCACCCCGTTCGGATTGAGCAGGAAAACTTGTCCGTTGGCTTTCAGGGCGCCCTGGATGACGGACACATCGCTCCCGGTCACTCGGTTCAACGCTACGGAAGCGGAGGATGGCTGCACAAAATTGACCGTATTTCCCTTCCCGATCGAGAACGAATTCCAGTCGATGGCTAGTTTCGTGCTGCCCTGATTAACCGTCATGGTGCTGCCTTGCTGGGCAATGCTGCCTTGGCCAGCGACCACGGCACCACCTGTCGGCAAATCCGCCGCACAGGCAGCGGCGCCTAGCACGGACAGGCTGGCTGCAGTCAACGCACGGCGCGCAGTACGCGAACGACTAGCCTTGCCATGCGCGCCGCCCAGCTCGGAGCGCACCTGCCACATGCCGATGGAGGCATTCCACACCACTCGGAAGATCCTGTTCATAACGCTACCTCGTAACGATGATAAGTGACGACCAGGCAACGCACGTCGATAAACGGGGCCAGGCGCGGACAGCAGGATGTGGGGCTGTAAATTGGGTCGCCGTCGCAGGCGGGACGGTGACGCGGGGGAGGGGCGTCACCTGGATGAGGCAAATTTCTTTAAGGCAATGGCGATCCTACAGGTTTGTAACGAGTTTTCAAAGAGAAACTTCGTTGCAGGGTTGCGGGCGTTGGGTTTACCCATCAACTTTCACGCTGGAAGCGCGATGGCTATTTGGCACTCTTGCCCGCGTCGGAATTGAGATTGAAGCCGGAAACGCGCCACTGGCCGTCGGCATCTTTTACGGTCGTCACTTTCTCCTGGACGTTGTGGCTATTCTCGTAGTCGCCAGTGAAGGTGAGGGTGATCGTGGCCGGTTTGTCACCGGTCGCAGGATTGGCGTCCGCAGATTGGAAGGTACGGGATTTAAGCGTACCCAGCGGGAGATGAACGGTACTCACAAGCAGATTCCAGGCAAGTTTGGGCATACCCTTGCGCATGCTTTCCGAGCCGGTGTTCCAGGCCGCGGAATACTCTTCGGTATCAACCAGTTTCATCCAACGCTCGGCTGCCAGACGCGCGTCATTCGCATCCTTGTTCGGTTGGGCGAAGGCGCAACCGGATACGGTCAGCAAGAAGGCAAGCGCAACTGATTGAAGTCTTTTCATGGCGAAGTGTGCAAAGAGTTTGGATTGCGTGAAGTCTACGGCAGCCTGCCAGGGATTGTGCTGATCATCGGATGAACTGCAGAAATCGAGCCGCGAGTTGCCGAAAACTGGAGCCGGGCAGGCCGAAATGACTTTCGGCGGCTGTCGAGCGTTCATTCGGCAACCGCCGCCTAGTATTTAGAACTTGAAGTTGCCCACGTCTAAGGTCAGCGTCGAACCGCATGCGGGAGTGGTAGCTTCACGGTTGCCGCTCGCTGTAGCCTGGTTGCTTTCCCATACGTCGGGCACAGCGCCGTGCTTCATGAATTTGAATTGGATCGGCGTATTCGGCGGGAGATCAAACGTTTTTGACCACGGCACGTTAGCGCCGCTGCCTTCGATGGCAAGCATATTGGCCGGTTGGGCCGTCCAATTGCCCAGCTCTGGACGATTCCCGTTCACGTAAACGTTTTGTCCCATTACCGTGTTCGCATTGGCGACTCGGAACTTCACCGGCACCGTCGTGCACGTATTGCCGGATCCCCCATACATCTGACCAGCATGCAGGGCGACGGCAGGCACCGCCGCGCCGCCGTTAGCTGCAATATTCAATGTAATCTTGCCGTTGCTGGATACGACGATCCCGCTATTATTTGTGCAGCCATCGTTGGTAGCATTCAGCTGGCCGGCGATTACATTGCAGTAAGTCCCAGGCGCCAAATAGGTCTGGAAAGTGACATTGTTCCAGGCCGCACTGTCATTATTGATGGCGACGAAGCCTTTGCTGCCTCGGTTGAAAGCGATCTGGTTGCCGGTGCCGCTGGTAAAAGTATTCACGTCCTCACCACTGGTGGCATTGCGAAAGCCGACCATGTGCGACACATCTGCCCAACGGTGCACGAAATCCCACTCGACGTTGACTTTGGGATTCCCGCTGGCATCGAACGGACTGGCTGCCGGCGGGCCTTGGTCCGAATTACTGAAACGGAAGCCGGAATGCAGTTGGGCGTGGCCATACGGCCAGGCCAGCATGAAGATATTCGCCAGGTCGTAGCGCTTGGTTCCGACCGTGTCATTGACAACGCCGGCTACATAGTTGCTGGCATTCATTGAATCGCCGTTGCGTTCGGTGTCCCAATTATTCACGAACACCGTAGCCTTGCTGCTATCGACGAAGCCCCAGGTGCCGCCCCATGCGCCTGGCGCGCCCATGATTGACTGAATCTGCGACAGGCTGGTGCCGTTTTCATTGCGGAAAACGGATCGCATGGCCGAAGCAAACTTGAATTCGTTGATCGTGCCGCTGGTGAAGTAGTCAGCGCGGTTGACCGTGCCGTCCGGGATCACCTCATGCGTGATCCACAAGGCTTCGCCTGCCAATGAGGTGCTCGGTACGCCGTTGATGATTGCCTGCAGATCGGCTGGATTCATGTGTTTGGCAGCGTCGAAACGGAAGCCGTCCGCCCCGTAATTGATGAGCTTGTTCAAGTAGTTCTTAATTTGCCCGCGGACATAGGTGCTTTCTTGGGCCAGGTCAGGCAAGCCGACCAGGCGGCATGTGATGACGTTGTTCCGGTTATTGTTATAGTCGCTGCCCTGGATGTCGCAGGGTGGATGGAAGTCGTAGCCGCTGAAATTCGGATAGGTCAGGGTGGATGCGTTCCAGGCAGAGCCATCGGTCGCGGTGCCGGCCCCAGCCGCCATGTGGTTTACCACGACGTCGACGAACACGCGCACGTGCGCTGCATGACAGGCGGTGACCATGTCTTTGAACTGCTGTTCGGTGCCCATTGGGCCGGTCAGGTTGACGAAGTTGACTGGCTGATACACGTTCCACCAACTGCTGTTGTTGAGAGAGGCCTGGGGAGGCGAAACTTGTACTGCGCCAAAACCCTGTGGCCCAAGCCAATTCGTGCATTCTTTGGCAATGTCGTTCCAGCGCCAGCGGAACATTTGTACCGAAGTGTCGCGTGGATTGAAAGTAAGGGCCTGGGCAGCAGTTGCAATGAAAAGGGCACATCCAAGCGCGAGCGGACGTAATGGCTTCATTTCGGCAGTCTCCAATGTTGTTTGTATGTACGCCGCGCTCCGGCCGATCGCCTTCGTCGACGGCCTGAGAAATGTAGCACAACTACTTTCTGATATCGGCTCCGCTTGCGCTCGAGTGCTGGGGTTTACGCCACAAAAGAAATAAAACTACCTCATATGTGCTGCCGGCCTAATCAATAGAGGATTTGACATAATATAGATTATGCGAACTAAGGTCCCAGCGGCAGTGTCGTAATATGCGATTCTAACAACCCATCAATTTCGCTATAGTTCCGCCCATTCAGATCGATCCTTGCTGTGGAGTCGATCTTGCCCGAGTCCGATGGCGCGGCATGAAATACGGTGCAGTGCTACTCTCAATCATCCTGCTCAAACGTTAGCAATCGCATCATGCAGATCATTCCCGGCCCCCTGCAGCGACATGCACAGATACTTCTGCTGTGCCTGTTCACGCTTGGGCTGATCCCATCCGCGATGGCAGAAACTCCATCTGCGCGATGGAGCCAAATCAGCGCGACCGTGTTCAAACACATGCCTGCGCCGCTCACCAATTCAATGGCACAGGATCGGCGCGGTTTCATGTGGATGGGCACACAGTCGGGTCTGATCCGCTGGGATGGCTACACCTCGCGCCTGTACACCGCCGACAGCAAACGTCCGCGTGCACTGCCGGACAATTTTGTGCGCGTCGTACACGTAGATAGCCGTGGCAACTTGTGGATTGGCACGAGCTCGGGCGGCATGGCCCGCTATGACCCGGCTGGTGACGATTTCACCGTCATCAAACCTGGTCTCAACGGAGTCAGTGACGCGCATGTGGCCGCTTTTGCAGATGATGGTGCCGGCGGTTTGTGGATCGGCACCGCCAACGGGCTCGATCACATGGATGCGTCCGGCAAGCTAACAGCGGCTTCAAGTATCGTGTTGCCGCCCGCCGCACACGGCGCAGCCAGCCGTACCATTGAAGCACTTCTGCACGAGCGCGATGGCGGCTTGTGGATCGGCACGTCGGAAGGCTTGCTGTACCGCGCGCCGAACGCGACGGCCGCTGCACCCTTGGGCCTGGATGCCCCCGTCACCGCCCTGCTCCAGGATTCGAACGGCCGAATCTGGGTCGGCACGCGCAACCAGGGCGCCTATCTGATCCAGACAGCTGGATCGAGGGCAGTTCCCGTGGCAGAAACGGGCCCGAATCCGTCCCTCCAAGAGCAGCGCGTGTTTGCCATCGTCGAGGTATCGCCCCAGGAAATCTGGTTTGGAACCGAAGGCGGAGGCATTGTCGCGCTCAACCCCGAAAGCGGAATTACGCGCCGTATTCGCCATAAGCCGGACGCGGCGGACAGCCTGAGCGACAACGACACGTATGCACTGTTTCGCGAGCGAAGCGGGTTGATCCTGGTCGCATCGACGGACGCTAACAGCATTTATGACCCGCGTCCCCAGGCGGTCATTACCATACGCGATACCGGCCTGCCGGTGGACGGCAGATTCACAGTGCCCAGCGTCCTGGTACGCCCCGACGGCGCCGTATGGATCGGTGTCGGCGGTGGCGGCATCGACA
The DNA here is from genome assembly GCA_039593355.1 of Pseudoduganella sp. Taxonomy (GTDB): domain Bacteria; phylum Pseudomonadota; class Gammaproteobacteria; order Burkholderiales; family Burkholderiaceae_D; genus Rugamonas. The sequence continues at coordinate 206,345 of JBCNPK010000003.1, read as the reverse complement.
TTCTCGCTCCCACGGCTGGCGGAACCGGTCAGATCGCCGCCGGCAAGCCGGGCGGCCTGCCGACAGGACGGGTCCTTTCCATGGCCAACGGACCGGATGGCAACGTATATGCCGGTACCCAGCAAGGCTTGTACCGTATCGACGCACAGGGAAGACGTGTTGAGCAAGTTCAGGTTCCGGGCCGCAGAGCAAGCGCGGCAACGTGGGCAGTGGCGTTTCAGGACGGCGCCATCTGGCTGGGCGGACTCGATGGCCTGTGGGCGCTCAAGCTGGGGGACACCGAAACAACTGCGACCGTGCTCCGGCACGAGGACGCCAAGCTGGGTGACAGCCGTGTCACGGCATTGCTTGCGATGCCCAACGGCGGCCTGTGGATCGGCACTCGCGCCGGCCTCGCCTATCTGCCTTCGCCCGAAGGGGATCTAGAAGTCCTTCCCACCGACGCGGCCAGCCCTGACCGCCTGCTGCCAGGCTTCACGTCCTCTCTCGCGCTGGACCAAAAAGGGCGACTGTGGAGTACGACCTTCGGGCGCGGCGTGCAAATGCTCGAACGCACCGAGGCAGATGGAAGGCGTCGCTTCCGACGCATCGAAACCACGCATGGTTTGCCGGACAATAGCGTCAATGCCGTGCTGGCGGATCGCCGGGGAGCGATGTGGGTGAGCACCGACAGGGGGCTTGCCCGCATCGATACCGCTTCGCTGGCGGTGAAGGCGCTGGGTGAGGCCGACGGTGTGCACATCACGCAGTACTGGACCAATTCGGCCGCGCTGACCGAACAAGGCGAAGTTCTCTTTGGCGGCATTGACGGTCTTACCGTGGTGCGCCCGGATAAGCTAGCCGCCATACACTACCGGCCACCCGTTGTCGTCACCGACCTGGCCGTGGGTGACCGGCCAGTGGCGCCCGGGCGCTACGCCGCGCTGGAAATTACACCCGCAGGCAAGGAGCGCGGCTTCTCGCTGGAATTCGCCGCGCTCGACTATTCTGCTTCTGACCGCGCCCAGTATGCCTATCGGCTCCTCGGTTTTGACAAGAGCTGGATTCCGACCGCTCCCGGGTCGCGTCGCCTCGCCTATACCAACCTGCCGCCGGGGCAATACACCTTGCAATTGCGGGCGGCAACGCGTGCTGGCGATTGGACGGAACCCCTCAACCTGCCGGTGCACGCCCTGCCGTCGTGGTACGAACTGACGTGGGTGCGCACCCTGGCTGTGCTGCTCGCCTGTGGCGCGGTCGCCTGGCTGGTGCGATGGCGCGTTGCCCGGTACCGTCGCCGCCAGGCGGAACTGGAACTGATGGTCGAGCAGCGCACGGCAGAACTGCGCGCCAGCCAGGCGATGCTGGAACAGCTTGCCTACGCCGATCCGCTCACCGGTCTCCCCAACCGCCGCCTTTTCAGCGACGAGCTGCGCCACATGCGCGCTCAGGCAGCCCGCGAGGGGGCGACCTTCACCTTGCTGCTGATTGACCTCGACCATTTCAAGCAGGTCAACGACACGCTCGGCCACGACGCGGGCGATGCGCTGCTGGTGGAAGTGGCGCGCCGGCTGCGCGAGTGCGTGCGCGAAACGGATCGTCTGGCGCGGCTGGGGGGCGACGAATTTGCCGTCCTGCTCAGCAAGACGGATGACGAGCAGGACGTCGAGCAGATCGCGCGCCGCATCGTCGACAGCGTGGCTGAACCGATCGAATTCGGCAGTCACCAGATGCGGGTCGGCGCCAGCATCGGCGCCGCCGCATTCCGTGGCGCGCAGGCCAGCGACGAGGCGCTGTACAAGCAGGCCGACCTGGCGCTCTATCAAGCCAAGAGCGCAGGCCGCAATACCTGGGTGTGGTACGACGCCGAAAAGCACGAGGAGCTTGCCGGTGCCTGAGGCGCCGAGCTCAATTTCCTAAGAGGGCATCCTTGAAACCCTGAAGGGCCGGCTTCGGCTGGAAGTTGGCATCGAACAGCAAAGGCCAGTCAGGCGAACCGGGCTGGTTGATCCAGCTGTCGGCATCCCAAACGCCCCAGACGGTGATGCCGGCGCGCTGCGCTGGCGGCACCACACGCAGGTAAGCGGCAATGATGTCGTGATAGCGCTGCTGCTGCCGGGTGGCGGCGTCCGGGGTGAAGCTGCTGTAGGCACTCTTCATGCTCACGTCCATCTCCGAGATCTTTACTTTGAGGCCGCGGTCCGCAACGGCCTTCATCGAAGATTCGATGGCGGCAAGGCTCGGCCAGTCGATGGTCACGTGCATCTGGAAGCCAACTCCTGTAATCGGCACGCCGCGCGATCGCATGCCGTCGACCAGGGCCAGCAAATTCGCCGTCTTCTGTCCGCCCGCCTCGATGTTGTAGTCGTTGTAGAACAAGTCGACTTGCGGATCGATGGCGCGGGCATTGATGAAGGACTGGTCGATGAAGTTATGGCCCATTTTCTGGCTGAACACGGTACTGCGCAGAATATTTTCCACCGTCGGCTGCCCTTCGTCGGCCAGTGCTTCGTTAACCACATCCCAGCTCACCACCCTGCCCTGGAAATGCGCAACGATGGTTTGCACATGGTTCTTCAGCATGGCGGCAAAGTCGCCGCTGTAATTTGTCATGAAGCTGGGGAACTGGTAGTCCGCGTGCCAGATCAGTGTGTGGCCATGCACCTTGATGTTGTTCGCGTTGGCGAAGGAAACGAACTGGTCGGCCTGATCGAAGGTAAAGGTGCTCTCCTGCGGATGCAGGTAGCCCATTTTCATGATGTTCCCGGCGGTCATCTGGTTGAAATTCGGGAACACGACCGCCTGTTGCTGTGAACTGGTGCTGCTGTTGATGATGCTGTTGTTTTCGAACCCGGCATTCACCGCTACGCCAATTGGGAAGCTGGCCAGCGACTTCAGCCCAGCCGAGCTGCTGTCGGTGCTGAAGTAGGCGGTCAGTGCCTTGTTGCCGTCCATGGTGATGGTCAAGGGATTGGTGCTGCCGCTGGCTGCGCCGCCCCAACCGGAGAACAGGGATCCCTGGGCCGGTGTCGCGGCGATGGTCGCAGCGCTGCCAGCCTGGTAGCTGTAATTCCCCGGCGCGGGGCTGGTCGTTCCGCTGCCGCTGCCGGCAAGGGCTACCGTCAGCGTGTAATTGGCGGGATTGTTGGTGCCGTTTACCTGCAACTGTGCGCCGCTTTGCTTGGCCACGTAACGGATGTAATAGTTGCCATTGATGCGCGCAGGCATCTGGGACGACGTGATGTTCTTGTAGGAGACCCCATTGATCGTGAACGTATCCGCCAGCCTCGAGGCGACGCTGCTGATCGTGCCGGAAGTGAACAGGCAGACGTTTGCGGGACCGTTCAACACGGTCGGCAAAGTCATCGCCTTCGGGTTATTACAAATTGCGGTGTTGCCGCCGGCCATCCTTGGCATGGTTGCCGCATTGGCACCAGCGGAGACATTCAAGAGCGCCAAAACTCCGCACAGGAGAAATTTCAATGACATCCTGGGCCTCCGAGCTGATTTCATCATGTTCACATTCCAGATACTGCGTCAGGAATGCTAACTCCCCGGGATAGGCCGCTTCGTTACGAAATTCGTCAGGTGAGATACCGAAATTTACCAAAGGAATCTTTTAGATGACCTGATAACAGGCTTGGACAGGCCTGCCTGCTATCAGGTCCATTGATTATTGCTTGCGCTTGCGCGTCGCCGCCAGGCCGGCAAGGCCGAGACCGAAAATAGCAAGCGTTCCCGGCTCCGGAACATCCCTTGCGGCAGCGGCCACGAATTGCAGGTCGTCGAAGACGACCCAGTCACCGGCGCCATTCAGGTTCACACGGGCGATGCCAGGATGCGCGATGCCATTGAAGAACGCCCCGCAGCATGGGTTGTTGAGGTTAACCGTCTCGATGACGTTGTCGAGGGCGTCGTACGCGGTATAAGTCCAGGGACCATTGAATGCCCCGGCCCGGATGCCAAAGGCGGAGACCGCATTGGTGAATACCAGGTCAAAGCTGAATGGCGTGCCACCCGTGTTCTGCAGGCTCTGGCCGACGTCGCCGTACGCTCCTGCGCCGCCTCCGCAGCCATTGCAGATGGTCAGATTTCCGCCCACCCCGTTGATCGTCACGCCCGGGAGCGCAAGCGATGCGTACTCACCGGCGGCGATGGACTCGAAGTCCTGAACAACAGCGCCGGCAAGCGCGGGGTCGGCCGCCGAGGTAATCGGAGTGGCTTGTGCGCCGAATGACAGTGCAGTGAGGATTGCAGCGACTGCGGATGGCAATACGTATTTCATCGAAGGGTCCTTTCAGGTTTATATTGTGAAAGGACCCCACAGCAAACGCCATGCCAAGGCGAAACAGTGCTTTACAATCAAGTGTTTACGAGAAAACTACCGCGAAGGAAGATTGCCGATGTAAAAGTTTTCGACAGAGAAATATTTAGGCCTTCAACCGCCACCCTGCCCGGCTTGTGCTGCCCTGGCACGGCCGGCATGCAGTTTCTTGTAGCTGTCGAGCAGTCGCTGGTGACGGTCGAGCCCTTCCAGCTTCATGCTTGTCGGCGTCAGGCCGTGGAACCGCACGCTGCCGTTTACCGAACCGATTACTGCGTCCATGCGGGCATCGCCAAACATCCGGCGGAAATTGACTTCGTAATCGGACAGCTGCATTTCTTCATCGAGCGCGACTTCGAGCACGGCGTCAAGGGCCTGGTAGAACAGGCCGCGGTCCACCGTGTTGTCGTTGTACTGCAGGAAGGCTTCCACCAGCTCTTTTGCCGCCTCAAATTCATTCAGGGCCAGATTGATCAGCAAGCGCAGTTCCAGCACCGTCAGTTGGCCCCACACCGTGTTCTCGTCAAACTCGATGCCGATCAGGGTGGCGATGTCCCCGTATTCGTCGAGCTCATTGTTCTCCAGGCGCTCGAGCAGCGACTCCAGCGCCTCGTCCTCCAGATTGTGCAAATTCAGGATATCGGCACGGAACAAGAGCGCTTTGTTCGTGTTATCCCAGATCAGGTCTTCGACCGGATAGATTTCGGAATAGCCCGGCACCAGGATGCGGCACGCCGTGGCGCCCAGCTGGTCGTACACGGCGATGTACGATTCCTTACCCATGTCTTCAAGGATGCCGAACAAAGTCGCGGCTTCTTCGGCATTGGAATTTTCACCCTGGCTTGAGAAATCCCATTCGACAAATTCGTAATCTGATTTTGCGCTGAAGAAGCGCCAGGACACGAGACCGCTGGAATCGATGAAATGCTCGACGAAATTATTTGGTTCGGTGACCGCGTTGCTCACGAAGGTTGGGCGCGGCAGGTCGTTCAGGCCTTCGAAGCTGCGGCCCTGGAGTAATTCGGTCAGGCTACGTTCCAGCGCCACTTCGAAGCTCGGGTGCGCACCAAACGAGGCGAATACGCCGCCGGTGCGTGGATTCATCAGGGTCACGCACATCACCGGATATTTGCCGCCCAGCGAAGCGTCTTTTACGAGAACCGGGAAGCCTTGTTCTTCCAGGCCCTTGATGCCGGCGACGATGCCGGGGTATTTCTCCAGCACTTCCTGCGGCACGTCCGGCAAAGCGATTTCGCCCTCGATGATTTCGCGCTTGACCGCCCTTTCGAAAATCTCCGACAAGCACTGGACCTGCGCTTCGGCCAGTGTATTCCCGGCGCTCATGCCGTTGCTGACGAACAGGTTTTCGACCAGGTTGGACGGGAAGTAGACAACCTTGCCATCCGAATGGCGGGCGTATGGCAGCGAGCAGATGCCGCGCTCCACATTGCCGGAATTCGTATCGATCAGGTGCGTGCCGCGCAGCTCGCCGTCCGGGTTGTAAATCTCCAGGCAGTATTCGTCGAGGATTTCCTTTGGCAGCTTGTCGCCGCGACCTGGCTTGAACCAGCGCTCGTTGGGGTAATGCACGAACGGCGCGTTGGCGATCTCCTCGCCCCAATATACGCCGGCGTAGAAGTGATTGTTGTTCGTGCGTTCAATGTACTCGCCCAGCGCCGACGCCAAGGCGCTTTCCTTGGTCGCGCCTTTGCCGTTGGTGAAGCACATTGGCGAGTGCGCGTCACGGATATGCAGCGACCAGACGTTGGGAACGATATTGCGCCACGAGGCAATCTCAATCTTGATGCCAAGGCGTGCCAATTGGCCCGACATATTGGCGATGGTCTGCTCCAGCGGGAGGTCCTTGCCCAGGATATAGGTGCTATGTTCCGACGAGGGATTCAGCGTCAGCAGGGACTGGGCGTCGGCGTCGAGGCTCTCGACTTCTTCGATGATGAACTCAGGGCCCTGCTGCACCACTTTCTTTACCGTGCAGCGGTCGATGGAGCGCAGGATGCCTTCACGGTCCTTGGCTGAAATATCCGGCGGCAGTTCGACCTGGATCTTGAAGGTTTGCTGGTAGCGGTTTTCCGGATCGACGATATTGTTCTGCGACAGGCGGATATTTTCAGTCGGAATATTGCGCGTGTTGCAATACAACTTCACGAAATAGGCTGCGCACAAGGCCGACGAGGCCAGGAAGTAATCGAACGGGCCTGGAGCGGAGCCGTCGCCCTTATAGCGAATCGGCTGGTCGGCGATTACCGTGAAGTCGTCGAACTTGGCTTCGAGACGAAGCTTGTCGAGAAAGTTGACCTTGATTTCCATGGAAGTATTGCAACAGAGTGCTCAAAATGATTTGGGCATCATTATCCGTTTTTTCTGCTGTGCAGCAAAGGCATATTCCGCTCAGGCGGCGCTCCATACCGGCCGCAGGCCGCTTACCAGTGCGTCGAAAACTGTCCTGCACCGGGCGCTGTTGCGCAAATCCGCGTGCATCGTGACCCAGGCCGTCATCGAAAAATTCATCTCCTTGCGTAGCAGGCGCACAAGGTTGTCGTCCCTTGCGGCGAGGCCGACCTGGACCACGCCTATACCTGCGCCGGCGCGGATCAGCGCCATTTGCGCCAGGTTGCTGTCGCAGCGATAGGCGAAGGAGTCGCGCGGCCATCCTCCAACCTCGGCGCCAGCCATTCTCAGGAACGGTGTCTCGACGTCAAAGCCGACCAGGGCATGGTTTGCCAGGTCGGTCATCGTTTTCGGCTTGCCCATCCGCGCCAGGTAGTCCTTATGCGCAAAGAAACCCAGCGCCACATTGCCGATCCGCTGCGCCAGCAAGACGTCTTGCTGCGGCCGCGTCATGCGCACGGCAATATCCACCGATCGCCCCACCACGTCATCCAGTTCGTCGCTCAACACCAGTTCAATCGCAAGCTCGGCATGGGCGGCACGAAGCGGCGCCAGGATGGGCGGGAGTATTTCCACGCCAACCACTTCACTCGCTGAGATCCGCACTGCCCCTCGGACCGCACTTTGGCCGTGCGCGCTGCGTTCGATGGATGCGGCTACTTGCTGCATTTCTTCGAGTTGCGCGCGCAATTGCCGGGCGGCGTCGGTGGGCTGCAGGCCGGCTTGCGATCGCGTGAAAAGAGCGAGCCCGAGGCTATTTTCGAGCTCGGAAATATGTCGCCCCACCGTCGGTTGCGTCAAGCCCAATGCACGCGCCGCCCCGGACAATGACTCGGCATTCAAAACGTGCAGGAAGGTGCGGTACAGGTCCCAGGGTATTGAGCGCGTCATACAAATTTGTATAGCTTCTGTAAATGTTTAGCGGATTTTCGTTTGAATCGAGTTTGACCATAATTCGATTCATCGTCAATCTTATGGAGAAACAAATGAAAACAGATCAGACTGCCCTGGTTCTTGGGCCTGGCGGCGGCATTGGTGGCGAGATGCTGCGCCAACTTGCGGGGAAAGGCTGGAAAGTGCGCGCCCTCAAACGTGGCCTGGGCGTACCGGGCCACGGCGCCGACGGTATCGACTGGCTCGAGGGCGACGCAATGAACGCCGCGGATGTTGCGCGGGCGGCGAAGGGGTGTGACGTGATCGTGCATGCGGTCAATCCGCCAGGTTACCGTGGCTGGGACAAGCAGGTTCTGCCGATGATCGATAACACGATTGCGGCGGCTGACGCCCAAGGTGCGACCATCGTCTTGCCGGGGACGGTCTACAACTTTGGGCCGGATGCTTTCCCCATGTTGGACGAGGACTCGCCCCAGCGCCCGGCAACGCGGAAAGGCAAGATCAGGGTGGAAATGGAGGCGCGCTTGCGCAACGCGAGCGAGACCGGCAAGGTCCGCGTCATCGTTGTGCGTGCCGGAGATTTCATTGGTCCTGGCGCCAAAAATAATTGGCTCTCGCAAGGCATGATCCGCCCAGGCGAGGTGCCGCGCGAGGTCAAGCTGCCCGCCTCGCCGGGCGTAGGACACCAATTTGCCTATCTGCCGGATGTCGCGGCTACCATGATCGCCTTGCTCGACATCCGTGAACGCTTGCCGGCATTCGCCTCATATCACTTCGCGGGCTATTGGGACAGCGATGGCGCTGAAATCGGACGTGCGATCCAGCGCGTACTCGCTTCGCATGGCGCAGAGCCGCCGAAACTGAAAGCGTTCCCGTGGTGGATGGTCCGCCTGGCCGCGCCGTTTAATGAAACGCTGCGCGAAATGATGGAAATGCGGTATTTGTGGCAGCAACCGGTCCGGATGGAGAACCGGTTGCTGCGTGAAGTGCTGGGCGCCGAACCGCATACCCCGCTCGAAACAGCCCTCGCTCACACGCTGGCTGGCCTGGGTTGCCTGCCGCCAGCCAGCGGCGGGGCCTCAGAGCATATCAATCCCACTCAGGCGCCAGGCCTTCCGGGTTGACCATGCGCCCATTTCGTTCAAGCGCGGCAATCTCGTCCATCTCGCCTGCGCTCAGAACGAGCTGTGTCGCGCGCAGGTTGCTGGCGAGGTTTTCGCGCCTGGTCGACGATGGTATCACGGCATAGCCCAGCTGCATGGCCCAGGCCAGGGCCACTTGAGCCGCTGTCGCCCGATGGCGTTTCGCAATAACGCCAAGTACCGGGTCGCCCAGGACCTTGCCGTAGCCAAGCGTCATGTAGGAGGTGACGTGTATGCCCTGCCCCTTCAGGAACTCCACCAGTTTGCGGTTTTGCAGGTAAGGGCTCAACTCGATCTGGTTGGTCGCGATCTGCGCCGCGCCGACGGCTGCGATTGCCCGCTTCGTGTACTCGATGTTGAAATTTGAAATGCCGATCTGGCGCGCCAGGCCGCGTTCACGCGCCGTCGCCAGCGCCTCCATATATTCTTCGACCGGCACTGTGCTCAGCGGCCAGTGGATCAAGACCAGGTCAACATAGTCCGTGCGCAATTTCTTCAAGCTTTCGCCAATGCTGGCGACCAGGCGGTCGGCGCCAAGGTTTTCGCTCCAGACTTTGGTGGTCAGGAACAGATCCTCGCGGGCGACGCCCGATTCGGCCACGGCCTGCCCTACTTCTCCCTCGTTGCCATAAATTTGCGCAGTATCGATAGCGCGGTAGCCCACTTCCAGTGCATTGCGCACGGAATCAAGTGCAGCCTGACCTTGCAGGCGGAAGGTTCCGGCGCCGAACGGTGGAATTCTCATGTCGTTGTCCATGGTTGTTACAAGATGGATGACACTCTACCGTCCGTACTCTTTCCGAAAAAGCGGGTTTTCCGCGAAAGATATTTGAATATAATTCAAGGATGAAGACGACACTCGACGAAATGCAGGCATTTATTGCCATTGTGAGCACTGGCTCGATCAGCGCCGCCGCGGAACAATTGGGCCTGACCGTATCTGCCGCCAGCCGCACGCTATCGCGCCTTGAGGAAAAGCTGGAGACGACCCTGGTGCGCCGGACCACGCGCCGCCTTGAATTGACTGAAGAAGGAAAGGCATTCCTCGATTGCGCGCGCAGCATCATTGAAAAAGTCGAAGAGACCGAAGAAAAGATGTCGCTGCGCCGCCAGGGCCCTGCGGGGCGCTTAAGGCTGGATGCGGCAACGCCTTTCATGCTGCACGTGATCGTGCCGCTGGTGAATGGCTATCGCGAGCGCTTCCCACGGGTAGAGCTGGAGTTGAACAGCAACGAAGGCATTATCGATTTAATGGAGAAGCGCACCGACGTCGCCTTCCGCATCGGCCGCCTGAAAGACTCCACGCTGCATGCAACCCCGATCGGCAGCAGCCGCGTAAGGGTATTGGCCAGCCCGGCCTACCTGGAGAAGCATGGCACGCCTTCGACAGTAGCTGACCTGGCCAGCCACACCCTGCTGGGGTTCAACCAGCCTTCGTCGCTCAACGAGTGGCCGCTGCTGGACGCGGACGGACAGGCGCTGCAAGTCACGCCGCATATTTTCTCGTCCAGCGGCGAAACACTGCTGCACCTTGCGCTGAACGGCGCCGGCATTGTCTGCCTGTCCGATTTCATGACCAGCGCCGAGCGCAAGGACGGCCGCCTCAGGCAGCTGTTCGTGGACGAAACATTGGAGGTTCGGCAACCGATCAATGCCGTTTATTACCGTAATACCGCCCTTTCGGCGCGGATTGCGTCGTTCGTCGGCTACATGAAGGAAAAACTGGGCGATCGCGGCTTCGACGAGCCGGTATAATAACCACCCTTGCAACCGTAGGGTTATCACAGAATGTCTTTGCTTGACCACGAGCTCGAACTGCTGGCGCCAGCCAAAACCGCGGAAATCGGCCGCGAGGCCATCCTGCACGGCGCTGACGCCGTTTATATCGGCGGCCCCGCCTTTGGCGCGCGCCACAACGCCAGCAATCCGATCGAGGAAATTTCCGCGCTGGTGGAATTCGCCCACCGCTACCGCTCGCGCATCTTCGTGACCATGAACACGATCATGCACGATTCGGAGCTGGACCTGGCGCGCAAGCAAATCTGGCAGCTTTACGAAGCGGGCGTCGATGCGCTGATCATCCAGGACATGGGCTTGCTCGAAATGGACCTGCCGCCGATCCAGCTGCATGCCTCGACCCAATGCGATATCCGTACCGTTGAAAAAGCCAAGTTCCTGGGCGATGTCGGCTTCTCGCAGCTGGTGCTGGCGCGCGAGCTGACGCTGGACAAGATCAGGCAGATCCGCGCGCAAGTCGACACGCCGCTGGAATATTTCGTACACGGTGCGCTGTGCGTGGCCTTCTCCGGCCAGTGCTACATCTCGCATGCCGACACCGGCCGCAGCGCGAACCGCGGCGACTGCTCCCAAGCTTGCCGCCTGCCTTACACACTGTCCGACAACCAGGGCCGCGTGGTGGCATTCGAAAAGCACCTGTTGTCGATGAAGGACAACGACCAGAGCGCCAACCTGGAAGCCCTGGTCGATGCGGGCATCCGCTCCTTCAAGATCGAGGGCCGCTACAAGGACATGGGCTACGTGAAAAACATCACTGCCCACTACCGCCTGCTGCTCGATGAACTGCTCGAGCGCCGTCCGGAATTTGCGCGCGCCGCCAGCGGCCGCACCCGGGTGCTGTTCACTCCGGACGTGGACAAGACGTTCCATCGCGGCCATACCGACTACTTCGCCAATGGCCGCCAAGGCGATATCGGCGCCTTCGATTCGCCAAAGTACGTGGGTGTGGAACTGGGCAGCGTGGTGCGCATCGGCGGCGACCATATCGACGTGATCACCAATGCGCCGATGGCCAACGGCGACGGCCTGAATTACATGAACAAGCGCACCACGGTCGGCATCCAGGCCAACAAGGCCGAGAAGCTGGGCGAAACGGAAGACGGCCAACGCTGGCGCATCTTCCCGAACGAACAGATGGCAGCTTTGCCGGGCTTGAAGGTCGGCACCGTGATCCACCGCAACCGCGACCATCAGTGGGAAGCGGCCCTGCACAAGAAGTCTTCCGAACGCCACGTGGGCCTGCAGCTGACGCTGGCGGAAATCGAAGGCGGCCTGCGCCTGTCGATCGTCGATGAAGACGGCATTCACAGCACCACCGATGCGGCAATCGCCCTGCAGCCGGCGCAAAATGCGGAGCAGGCCGAGAGCGGGTTGCGCGCCAGCCTGGCGAAGATGGGCAACACCATGTTCGTGGCCGACCATGTGGAGTTGAAACTGTCGCAGCCCTGGTTTGTGCCATCCTCGACGATCAATGCGCTACGCCGCGATGCGGTGGCCACGCACGAAACCGCGCGCCTGGCCGCGTGGCAGCGGCCGCAACGCAAGGCGGCGGCAGAACCGCGCGCGGTTTATCCCGATACGCAGTTGAGCTACCTCGCCAATGTGTACAACGAAAAGGCACGTGAGTTCTATCACAAGCACGGCGTGCAACTGATCGCGGCTGCTTACGAGGCTCATGAGGAAGCGGGCGAAGTGCCGCTGATGATCACCAAGCATTGCCTGCGCTTTTCGTTCAACCTGTGCCCGAAACAGGCCAAGGGCGTACAGGGCGTGCAAGGCCAGGTCAAGGCCGAACCGATGCAGCTAGTCAGCGGCGACCATACTTATACCCTGCGCTTCGATTGCAAACCGTGCGAGATGCACGTGGTCGGGGCGATCAAGCCGGGAATTTTGAACTCCCCTCCTCCATCGGCGGTGCCTTATAGCCCACTGGTGTTCCACCGCAAGCGGCCTGATTAAGCCAGCAGAGCACGTGCTTCGGCCAGCAAGCCCTCGGCGCAGGGCTTGCCGGTCTTGGATTCCCTGATCGAGACATGCCAGAGGCCGATGACACCGGCAAGCTGGTTTTCGTCCTTTGCGTGTTCAATACGGCGCACCAGGTCGGAGGCCAGCAATCCAAGGTGCTTGCGTGCGGCGGATGCCATCAGTTCGCGTGCCGCAATGACGGCAGCGGCGCCAACTCCGGCGGGGCGGTTCGGCGGCGCTGGCGCGAGCGCTGCGGCGGGAGCGGAGGCAATGCCGACCAGGCCTTTGCGCAGCAGCCCTTCCACGGTCTCCAGCATTTCGTCTTCGCCGAACAAGCCGGCGAATTCGCCCAGGTGCTTCTGCCCGTCGAGCAGGATCAGCACCGAGCGCTGGCGCGCCGTCAGCCCCGCGCTGCGCTGCCCGACTTCCGCCGGGCCCGCCGCGGTCTTGCCGAACACCGTGCCGCGCAAACGGTTTCTGGTTTCTGAAGTAAATTGCATGATGCGATGCTACCGGGCAAATATGACAAGATCATTTCATGGCAAGGCGGCTCCGTGATATAAAGGCAGCACCATCGACCTGCGCGCCCAACCATGCCATCTCGCCTGCGTACGCTGACAGCCCTGCTACTTGCCGCTGGCGCGTACTATCTGCTGGCCCGTGTCGGATTGATGCTCGCGCTGGCGCAAAGCAATGCCAGTCCTATCTGGCCGCCTTCGGGTTTTGCCCTGGTCCTGCTGCTGCGGTTTGGCCGGCACTTGTGGCCCGCAATCCTCGCCGGCGCTTTTTTTGCCAATCTCGCGGTATTCCATAACAATCACGTCGCGTCCTTGCAGGTGATGCTGACGGCGTCTCTTAGCATCGCCATCGGCAATACGGCGGAAGCGCTGTTGGGCGAGTACCTGGCGCGCCGTCTCCATATCGCCGCCATTCGGCTCGATACCCAGCGCGAGGTGTACAAATTCGGCGGTATCGTGGCGCTTGCGGCCCTGGCGTCCGCGGCTGTTGGTGTGCTGTCGCTGGAAATCTCGGGGATTATTCCCGCCACGCTGGCATGGCAAGTTGCAGCCACATGGTGGACCGGCGACTTCCTCGGCCTGCTGCTGCTCGCGCCCCTGGCAATGGCGATACCTGAGCGCCCCAGCCTGTCACGCTGGAGCGCCGGGCAATTGGCCTTCCTGGCGCTCGTCGCGTTGGCCTCGCTGGCGGTATTCCTGGCGGATGCGAGCTATGCCGCCGCACAATTCCTGCCCTACGGATTGCTGCTCTTCCTCGGCATGGCGGCGGTCAGGCGCTGGCGTTCGATGGTCCGCCTCGCGCTGCTTGTCATCGCCGGCATCGCGATCCCGGCCACGGTGCTGAACCACGGACCCTTTGTATCGGGCGTCCTGCATCACTCCCTGCTGTCCCTGTCCACCTACCTGGCAATCGCCAGCATCCTGGCCTGGGTCCTGGCAACCGAAGAAGAGTCCCGCCTGGCGGAAAAGTATGTCTGGACGCCGATCCTCATTCTCCTGGCCAGCATGACGCTCACCGTTGCGGCCTGGGGCTGGATCAGCTATGACACGGAGAGCCGTACGCGCGAACGCTTCGTGCGTGCCGCGGAAAGCGTGCGCGAAACCATCCGCCTGCGCATGGACGGCTATGAGTCATTGCTGCGGGCCGGCACGGCCTTGTTCAACGCGTCCGACAGCGTCGAAAGCAATGAATGGCAGGCCTTCGTGGCAGGGCTGCGCTTGCAGGACGACTATCCGGGTGTGCTGGGCCTGGGCTTCGCGCGTTTCGCACCGGCAGGCGCGCTGGCGGCTTTGAACAAAGAGGTCCGGGTCTGGCCTGAAGGTCACCGCGACCTTTACGCCCCCGTCCTCTACCTCGAACCGCGTTCGGCGCGCAACCTGGTGGCGATTGGCTTTGACCTGATGTCCGAACCCGTGCGGCGCGACGCCATGGTGGCATCCATGCAGAGCGGGAAAATGACCGCCAGCGGGCCAATCACGCTGGTGCAGGAAATCAGCGGACCGAAACAAGTCGGTTTCCTCATGTTCAACCCGGTGTACGGGAAGGACGCAAGCGGCCAGCCTGCGTTGAAGGGCTTCGTCTACAGCCCATTCCGCATGGACGACTTGATGCACGGAATCTTCGGTGGCAGATTGCGGGAAGTGCGCGTCGATATCCGGTTCCAGGACGCCAACGGCCAGTTGATGTACACCAGTGCCCGCAGCGGCGCAGGACCGAGTTTCACCCGGCTAAGCAGCGTCGAGAATGTCGCGGTGGGCGCTAACGGCCAGTCCTGGACACTCGCCATCCGGCCGACCGCAGTGTTCGACGCAACGGTGGACCAGGGCAAGTCCTTCATGGTGCTGGTAATGGGCACCCTGATCAGCCTGCTCTTCTTTGGCGCCAGCCGCAACCTCGTCCATGAGCGGGCGGCGGCGGTCCGTGACAAGGACCAGTCGGTAAGGCAGCTGGAGCAGCAGACAGCCAGCCTGGAGGAATCCGAAGCCCGTTTCAAACTGCTCACCTCGCACATCCGCAATCATGCGATCGTGCTGCTCGACCCAGATGGCACGATTACTACCTGGAACGAAGGCGCAGAGAAACTGTTCGGCTACCGGAGCGAGGAAATCGTTGGCGTGCCCTTGCAAAGCCTGTCTCCAGAGAGCGATAGCAGAAGAAGCATGGAACTGGCGCTCGAACATGGCCAGCACGAGGCGACAGCGGTGCGGCGCCGACGCGACGGCAGCACCTTCCTTGGCCTGAAACAGTTGTTCCCGGTGCGCGACGAGCAGGGCCGCTGCATCGGCTACGCCATGATCATGCGCGATGTCACCGCTGAAAGGGCCGCCGAAAAGGAACTCAACGACGCCAAGACGCAGGCCGAATCGGCCAGCGCGGCGAAAAGCGCCTTTGTCGCCAATATCAGCCACGAATTGCGCACACCGATGAACGCTGTTCTCGGTGTCAGCCAGCTCCTGGCACGAACACCCTTGAACGCGGAACAGCGGCAATACCTGGACATGGTATCGGGTGCCGGCCGCTCCCTGCTGGCACTGTTGAACGACGTACTCGATTTCTCGAAGATTGAAGCCAACAAGCTGGAGCTGGCGGAGGACGACTTCCTCGTCGACGATGTGCTCGCCGCGCTGGCGGCGGTCATGGCCATGACGAGCGCCGAGAAGAACCTGGCGCTTTCGCTTTGCGTGGAGGCGGACGTGCCCGCTTCCCTGCACGGCGACGTGCAGCGTATCCAGCAGGTACTGCTCAACCTGGTCAGCAATGCGCTCAAGTTCACTGAGCGGGGCACGGTCGCCGTGCATGCGGGCCGTGACCCGGTCCACCCCGGCGTGCTGCGCTGGGAAGTCAGCGATACCGGCATTGGCATCAGCAGCGAGCAGATGCAGCGCCTGTTCAGCCCCTTCAGCCAGGCCGATGCCTCAATGGCACGGCGCTACGGCGGCACCGGCCTGGGTCTCGCCATATCGCAGAGGCTGGCCCAGATGATGGGCGGTTCGATCGAGGTCGCCAGCGCTGCGGGACGCGGCGCCACGTTCACCTTCCTGATGCCGCTGCGCGAAGGCCATCTGCCCGACCCTTATGCCATGCCCGCCGCGCGCCGCCAGTGGCGCGTGCTGTATGCCGATCCCGACGTCAACCTGCATGATGACGTTGTCCAGCTGGCGGCGCGCTGGGGCTGGCGTTGCGACACGGTCGACAGCGCCGCTGGCATCGACGCCGCACTCGCACGCGACCGCTATGACTTGCTGATCTATGACAGCAGCCTCGCGGGCGCTGCGCACAAGG
Organism: Pseudoduganella sp.; assembly: GCA_039593355.1. Lineage (GTDB taxonomy): Bacteria > Pseudomonadota > Gammaproteobacteria > Burkholderiales > Burkholderiaceae_D > Rugamonas. Next base: position 190,034 of record JBCNPK010000003.1, on the reverse strand, counting down.
CGAAGGTGGAACGGCGCATCTGCCTGCGCGGCGGCTTGCAGACGGCGGCACGCGGCGCCGGGCATGATCCGGAGCTCCTGCGGCCGCTGGTGCGCAGCGCCCTCTTCCATGCTCTGTCGGCCCCTGCTGAAACGTCCGCCCATGGTACGGCGGCGCCTCCCAGCGCGTTGCGCAGCGGCCAGCGCGCGCTCGATGGCATCCGTATCCTGCTGGTGGAAGACAATGCCCTGAACCAGCTGGTGGCGCGCAGCATGCTCGAGGCGGCAGACGCCGGCGTGGACATGGTGGAAAACGGCGCCCTGGCCCTGGACTATCTGCGGTCGGGGCGTCCGCCGCCGGACCTGGTGCTGATGGACGTCCAGATGCCGGTCATGGATGGTTTTGCCGCGACCCAGGCGATTCGCCGCGAGCTGCAGCTTGATTTGCCGATCGTGGCCATGAGCGCCGGCGTTACCCTGGCCGAGCGCGCCGAATGCGAAGCTGCAGGCATGGATGGCTTCGTCGCGAAGCCGGTCGACGCAGATGACTTAATTACAACGATTTTGCATTTTGTTCACGTCAGGGAGCGCGATTGAAATCTATCGAATTGCCACCTCCATTATAATTAGTTCGCTTCATTATATTTTTGGAAATAAATGAAAACGTTTTTGCTTGGGGCTACTTTTGCCGCCCTGTCGTTCCCGGCCTTTGCCGACACCTTTACGACGATCGAAAACCAGCCCCTGTCCGAACTTTGGGTCAATCCCGGCTTCTACTCCTATCATTTCCAGCGCGATAAGGGTTTCGACGACACCAATCCCGGCTGGGGTGCCGAGTACCGTTTCTCGACGGTCGCCTCCGCCACCGTGGGGCGTTTCCACAATAGCGACCGCCGCATGTCGAATTATGCCGGCATCTATTACCAGCCTTGGGCCATCGGTCCGGTACGCCTGGGCGCCGTGGTCGGCGGCTTCAACGGCTACCCGAAAATGCGCGATGGCGGCTGGTTTCTGGCCGCTATCCCTGTTGTCAGCGTGGAATATCAACGGGTTGGCGTTAACTTTGCTATCGTACCTACATACAAGGAACGTTTGCATGGGGCGTTGTCCGTGCAATTGAAGTTCAAACTGCTGTGATTCACATGAACAAGCGCGCTTCTACCGAACATATGCAGGCCAGCCCCCTGGAAGAGTTGCAGCGGCTGGCCGGTTTTGTGTGCGGCCAGACGGTGCCGGCCGAGGCTTTGACCGATGAGCAGCGCCTGTTCTCCTATTTGCCTGACCCATATACCGAGGAGCAGCGCGCTGCCCTGTCCGACCTGGCGGCTTGCGCGCGCACGCTGCAAGGCCTGCGCCACAGCCTGGCGCGCGCCAATGGCTTCCTGGCCGGCTTCGCCGAGCATGCGCCATCGCCTTTGTGGATCAGGGATGCCGAGGGCGCCTACGTCATGGGCAACAGCCTGGAATACCAGGACGGCGACGTGCTGGAAAATCCCGAGGTCACCAAGACCATGGAGACGACGGATGAAGGCAAGCGCCACTGGCTGGTGCATAAATTCCCCATCCATGTGAACGGAGAATCGTTCACTGGCGGTTCCGCCATCGATGTCACGACCGAAGTGGAAAAGGAACGGGCCCTGATCCGCCACGATAATTTCTATGTGCTGCTGTCGCGCCTGAGCGCCCTGATTCCGCGTTCGCGCACCCTGGAACAGCTGTGCCTGGATGCCTGCCGGCTGGCCGCACACCAGCCGGGCCTCGACTGCGCAGCCATCAGCCGCAAAGGCGAGGACGGCTTCTTGCATCTGTTCGCGTCCGCCAGCCGCGAAGGCCAGGAAAAGCACTGGAGCGCAGGAGAAACCCCGCCCGATTGGCTGGCAGCCGATCTGGCCGCCCATGTGATGGCCACCGGCCGCGTGCAATCCGGTTCACGCAGGGGCCATGAGATCGCCTCGTGCATGGCCGTGCCGCTGTTCGTCAACAACCAGCCTTGGGGCGTCGCGACCTTCTATTCGCGCCGCGAGCAGCATTTCGACGCCTTTTACCGCGAGCGCGCGGGTGAGTTGAGCAATGAGCTCAGCTACGGCATCGAGCGCCTGGTCAATGCGCAGGAAATGCACCGCCTTGCCCGCACCAACGTGCTGTCCGGCCTGCCAAGCCGTCTGCAGTTCGAGGAGGAAATCGCGGCCCTGGCCGCTTCCGATGCCCGCGGCACGGTGCTGCTGCTGAACATCAACCGCTTCGACGAAATCAGCTCCGCTTACGGCAACGCCGCCGCGGTGGGCCTGATGCGCCATATTGCGCAGCGTCTGCGCTCCATCGTGGCCGAAAGCATGCTGCTGGCCCACGTCGGCGTCGGCCGCTTCGCCATCTTCCTGCCGGCGCACGGCACCCAGACCGCTGCCGAATTCATCCACGAAACGGCGGTGCCGATGCTGCAAGGCGCTTACCAGGTCAAGGAACACAAGATCTGGTGCACCATCAATGCAGGCGCCGCCGCGCTGCCGGACGACGGGACCAGCGCCGACGAGTTGCTGGTCAAGGCTTGGGACGCGCTGGCTGCCGCGCGCGACCTGGACCTGCGTTTCGGCCAGTACGACCGCGCCGCCGACCGCGTGGTGGCGCGCCAGATCAGCCTGGAGGTCGAGTTGCGCGACGCGCTGGAGCGGCAGGAGTTCGTCAATTTCTACCAACCGAAAATCGACCTGCGCACGGGCAAGCTGACCGGCGCCGAGGCGCTGGTGCGCTGGCGCCACCCGCAACGCGGCCTGGTGCCGCCGTCCGAATTCGTGCCGGCGCTGGAGCGCACCGGCCTGGTGATTGCCGTCGGCCGCCAGGTCATGCAGCGCGCGATGCAGGATTGGCGCGCCTGGCATGACGCCGGCCTGACGCCGCCGCAGATCGCCGTCAACGTGGCGCCAGCCCAGTTCCGCTGCGACTCGCTGTTCAGCGACATCGAGCAGGCGCTGAACACGGCGGGGGCGGCAATGCATCCGCTGTCGATTGAAATCACCGAGAGTTCGCTGGTATCGGACCACGACCGCGTGGTCGACATCCTGAGCAAGGTGCGGGCGCTCGAGGTGCCGGTTGCGATCGACGATTTCGGCACCGGTTATTCTTCGCTGTCCTACCTGGTCAGCTTGCCGGTCGACGTGATGAAGATCGACCGCTCCTTCGTCACCCGCATGTCGCAGGATGCGGGCTATATGGGCCTGGTCAGCACGGTGGTGTCCCTGGCGCACAACCTGGACCTGAAGGTCGTGGCCGAGGGCATTGAAACGGAAGAAGAGGCCAAGCTGCTCAAGCTGCTGCGCTGCGAGCAGGGACAGGGCTACCTGTACGGCCACCCTGTCCCGGCCGACGAATTCGCGGCCCTGCTCGACGCAGCTTAGCTCTTCGCGGCGGCCCGCGCGGTGGCCACCTGGTCGAGGATGTGTTTCGGCACCGCGGCGTAGTGCTGGAACTCCATGGTATAGGTCGCCCTGCCCTGCGTCAGCGAACGCAGCGAAGTGGAGTAGCCGAACATTTCCGCCAGCGGCACCAGGGCGCGCACCTGCTTGCCCCCGCCGCCCGGGATTTCATCCATGCCCTGCACCATGCCGCGCCGGGTGGTCAGGTCGCCCATCACATTGCCCATGAACTCCTCGGGCGTTTCCACCTCGACGTGCATCATCGGTTCCAGCAGTTGCGCGTCGGCCTTGCGCATGCCTTCCTTGAACGCCATCGAGCCCGCCATGCGGAACGCGTTCTCGTTCGAGTCCACGTCGTGGTAGGAACCGAATGTCAGCGTGGCGCGCACGTCGACCACCGGGTAGCCCGCCAGCACGCCGGTATTCAGCGTTTCGCGGATCCCCTTTTCGACCGCAGGGATGAACTCGCGCGGCACCACGCCGCCCTTGATCGCGTCGACGAATTCAAAACCCTTGCCCGCTTCCATCGGCTCCAGCTTCAGCACGACGTGGCCGTACTGGCCCTTGCCGCCCGATTGCTTGATGAACTTGCCCTCGATATCGCTCACCGGCTTGGTGATCGTCTCGCGGTAAGCCACCTGCGGCTTGCCCACCGTCGTTTCAACGCTGAACTCGCGGCGCATGCGGTCGACCAGGATTTCCAGGTGCAGCTCGCCCATGCCGGACATGATGGTCTGGCCCGATTCCTCGTCGGTGTGGACGCGGAACGAGGGGTCTTCCTGTGCCAGGCGGTTCAGGGCGATCGCCATCTTTTCCTGGTCGGCCTTGGTCTTGGGTTCCACCGCCTGCGAAATCACAGGCTCGGGGAAGACCATCTTTTCCAGGATGATGACTTTGTCCGGATCGCTCAGCGTGTCGCCGGTGGTCACGTTCTTCAGGCCCACTGCCGCCGCGATGTCGCCGGCGAACACTTCCTTGATTTCCTTGCGTTCGTTGGCGTGCATCTGCAGGATGCGGCCCAGGCGCTCCTTCTGCCCCTTGGTCGGGTTGTAGACCGTATCGCCCGAATTCACCAGGCCCGAATAGACTCGGAAGAAGGTCAGCTGGCCGACGAAGGGGTCGGTCATGATCTTGAAGGCAAGCGCGGAGAACGGCTCCTGGTCCGAAGGATGGCGCTCGATTTCAATGTCGTCCTCGTCGTGGCCCGCAATCGCCGGCACGTCGACCGGCGACGGCAGGTATTCGATCACCGCGTCCAGCATCGCCTGCACGCCGCGGTTCTTGAAAGCGCTGCCGGCCAGCATGGGCACGATCTCGTTGCGGATGGTGCGTTCGCGCAGGGCCGACTTGATCTCGTCCTCGCTCAGGGTCTCGCCATTGAGGTACTTCTCCGTCAGTTCAGGCGTCGCCTCGGCGGCTGCTTCGACCATATGGTCGTGCCACTTCTGCGCCAGCTCTTTCAGGTTGGCGGGGATGTCCTCGTAGCTAAACTTGACGCCCAGCGTCTCGTCGTCCCACATGATGGCGCGCATCTTGACCAGGTCGACCACGCCGTGGAAGTTCTCCTCGGCGCCGATCGGGATCTGGATCGGCACGGCGGTGCCTTTCAGGCGGTCCTTGATCTGTTGCTGCACGCGGAAAAAGTCGGCGCCGACGCGGTCCATCTTGTTGACGAAGGCAAGACGGGGCACCTTGTATTTATTAGCCTGGCGCCAGACGGTTTCCGATTGCGGCTGCACCCCGCCGACGGAGTCATAGACCATGACGGCGCCATCGAGCACGCGCATCGAGCGTTCGACTTCGATCGTGAAGTCGACGTGGCCCGGCGTGTCGATGATGTTGATGCGGTGCTCGGGGAAATTGCCGCCCATGCCTTTCCAGAAGGCCGTGGTCGCTGCCGAGGTGATGGTGATGCCGCGCTCCTGCTCCTGCTCCATCCAGTCCATGGTCGCGGCGCCATTGTGCACCTCGCCCAGCTTGTGGTTGACCCCGGTGTAGAACAGGATACGCTCAGTCGTCGTGGTCTTGCCAGCGTCGATGTGGGCGCTAATGCCGATATTGCGGTAACGCTCGATAGGTGTCTTGCGGCTCATCACAATCTCCTTGAACGATGCCTTGCGGGCATCTTCGATTCTATCAGTAACAGGAGTGCGAAGATTGGGCAACTCAACAGGAAATCAAGGGCGATGCATTTTTTCAGCGCCAGCGGTCTGGCGCAAAGCTGGTCATGGCGCCGAAGGGCTTGCCTGGCTGGCAAATTGCGCCCGGCAATTGCCGGGGTTCAAGGCACAGGCCGGCGTGCGGCGTGAACTGGCGGCCCTTCCCGGCCCGGTTGCCGTCCAGCTTCTCGTCGCGGTACAGGCGCAGAACCGGGCAGCTGGTGTGGATGTCCATGCGGCGCCCCGCTGCGGGATCGGACAGGCAGGCCTTGGGGCCGGGCCCGGGGCCCAGCGTGAAACGCAGGTCGTAGCCCGGCCCTTCCGCCAGGGAACTGGCGCCAATACGGCGCGGCAGGCGGAAGTCGACGGGACTGGCAGCGCCTGCATCAATGCACAGCTCGTGGCCAAGGACGTCGCCTTCGCCGGCCAGGTTGAAAGCGTTGCGCTGGCTAATGTCGAGCGGAGTGGCCTGGTCGGCACAGGCTTGGAAATAGCAGCGCATTTCGCCATTGGCGCACAGTTCATAGGTAACCATGACCAGCAAGTTGCCGCGCAGTCCGTCCTCGCCATCCCTGCAGAGCTTGCAAAGGCTGAGCCGGGCAAGCTCCTCGTCGGCACTCAGATGGGCTTGCCAGGATGTATGCTGGAATGCGGGGCGACCCAGCAATTGGCCCAGGCAGGCCGGGTCGCGTTCATATTCGAGCAAGGTGTCGAAACCGAGGACGAAATCGGCTGGCGGGCCATGCCGCGCCAGGCTGCGCCAGCTGCGGATGATGCAGGCATAGTCCAGCACCGACAACAGCATTCCCCTGCCATTGTCGAGCGTGAATTCCATCACTGGCTCGCCGTTCGCCAGTTCGCCAAACAAACGGCTTTCGACATGCGGCTTCATGGCCACCTCCGTCCGGCGCCCGCTGGGCGTTGCACAGAGTATGGCTCAGGGATGGCGCGCTTTGCGCACGGTTGCCGGCTAGCGCGGCGAGCCCCCGAGTATACGGGCCGGCAACAACACCACGGCACGCAGGAGCTCGAACACTGCCTCGACACCGATGCCGAGCAGGCGGAATGGCAGCATGAGCAGCCACAAGACGGGATACAGCACCAGGGCCAGCAAAGCCAGCGGCCAGCACAGGAACAGCAGCAACAGCCAAAGTAAGAAGCCGAACATCCCAATACCTCCGATTGAAGATGTGGCAACTGTAAGCCGGACGTCCGCCCCGGACAACGGCCTTGCGACCAAATGCCGCTGGAAGCGACGAAAAGCCGAAATCCGGGGATGGATGGCAGCTTATACGGCGAAAGCCGGGATGGCCGACGCTTCGCGCAGGGCTACGGCACGCATGGTCGACTGCAGCGACTGGATCTGGGCGCCAGCGCGGTAGGCGAAGCTGACCTGGACAGTCTCGCCAGCGCGCAAATGGAGCGGTTCAGCCAGCGGCAATGTCATGTAATGATTGAGCCAGTCGATCGTGCTGTTGCGCTCGGGGACCACGGCCAGGATGTTCTTGGTGATAAAACGCAGCGCATTCAGTTGCCCGTCGCGCTCCGCGGTGAACCGCCCCTCCCAGCGGTAGACCATGTCATTAGGCTGGGTGAAATCGATCAGGGAATACACCTGTGGCTGGCTCAGTTCGACAGTACCGTTCTGGATCTGGCCTGGTTGCTGGAATTGCACGATGGGGGCGATGAAGCCGTCGAAATCGTATTCCTGCTGCACGGGCTGCACGGCCATCAGTACCGCTTCCGGCATGAACACGGGCAGCGGGCCGCCGAATCGCTCCAGGTAGCGCTGCTTGAAGTGCTCGATCACCTCGACCTGCTTTTCGCGCAGCATGGCGACATGGATCATTTCGCAGATGACAACGTCGACCGGTTCCGGCGGCAGGTATTCGAATGCGTCGGCATGGATCACTTCAACGCGCTCGCCATGCTTGTTCAAGGCCAGGAATTTGCGGGCTTCCTGCACCATGTCCGGGTTGAATTCCACGCAATAGACCTTGCTGGCCTTTTGTGCGGCGAAAAAGGACAGCACGCCGGTGCCGCCGCCCAGTTCCAGTACCTTCATGCCCGGCTGCACCACGTAATCGATGGCTGTCTTGAAGTTGTGCATGCGGTTGGCGTCCATCAGCATATTGTGGTGGTAATGGACCGGGATGAACTGGCCAAGGTAGCAGCTCTCGATTTCGCGTTCATTCAGCATGGCAGTGGCGCGGCGGGGCGCGGTGGGTTTTCGACGATTGCATTGTCACCCCAAGCGGCTTACGCCATTTGCACGATATGAAAGGGAAATACCGCTCTATTTACGGCCGGGATAGCGGCGGATACGGTCGGCGATCCACGGTTTTTGCGCGCGGATGGCAAATTCGGCCGCATTTTCCTTCCAGGCGCGGTCTTTCAGGGAGGCGTCCGCGCCCTCTTCCAGCAGCAGCTGGACGGCGTCCTCCTGGCCTTCGCGTGCGGCCAGCATCAGCGGCGTGGTGCCGGTCGGCGATTCGGCGTCGATGTAGGCGTGGCGCTCAAGCAGCAGCTTCATAACGTCGCGGTCTCCGGCTGCGGCAGCGTAATGCAGGGCGGTCCACCCGGGACGGTTGATTTGCGCGCCCTTTTCCAGGATCGCCAGCACGGCAGGCTTGTTTTTTTGGAAAGCAGCCATCATCAGGGCAGTATTGCCGTTCGGCGCTTGCTCGTCGATTTTCAACTTTGGGTGGGCCAGCAGCAGGCCGGCGACCTTCATCGCATCGTAGCGCATGGCGACGATCAGACCGGTCTCGCCGCCAGCGGGGTCGTGCAGGTTAGGGTCGAGGCCGCGCGCGAGGACCGCTTTCACGGCGCGGTCGTCATCGAGTTGGACGGCGCGGAAGAATGTGACGGCGTCCTCTGCCGCGTCAGTGGCTGCGAAGGGTGCCCCGGGGGTGCAAAACAAGGCCAGCGCGGCGCTGGCCAAGGCGGCGAGTGCTGCGCGGCGCGATTGCATCAGGCGGCCGCCTTGAACAGTTCGAAGAAGTTGGCGCTGGTCTGCTCGGCGACCTGCTCGAGCGGCACACCCTTTAGCTTGGCAATGAATTCGGCGACGTGGGCGACGTAGCCCGGCTCGTTCATCTTGCCGCGGTATGGCACCGGTGCCAGGTAGGGCGAATCGGTTTCGATCAGCATGCGCTCGAGCGGCACCTCCAGGGCCACGGCCTGCAGTTCCTTCGCGCTCTTGAAGGTGACGATGCCGGAGAAGGAGATATAGAAGCCTTGCTCCATCGAGGCGCGCGCGACTTCCAGCGATTCGGTGAAGCAGTGCATGACGCCCGCGACGCCGCCCTTGTCCGTGCCTGCGCCCTCCTCGCGCATGATGCGGATGGTGTCCTCCGAAGCGGAGCGGGTGTGGATGATCAGCGGCTTGCCCGACTCGCGCGAGGCGCGGATGTGGGTGCGAAAACGCTCGCGCTGCCATTCCAGGTCGCCTTGCAGGCGGTAGTAGTCAAGGCCTGTTTCGCCGATTGCGACGATTTTCGGGTGTTTGGCCAGCTCAAGCAGTTGCCCGACGGTTGGCTCGGGCGTGTCTTCGTAGTCGGGATGGACGCCGACCGAGGCATAGATATGCGGATACTGCTCGGCCAGCGCCAGGACGCGTGGGAAGTCGGGCAAGTCGACCGATACGCAAAGCGCATGGCTGACCTTGTTTTCCGCCATCTTGGCGAGGATTTCAGGCATCCGGGCGGAGAGCTCCGGGAAGTCGATGTGGCAGTGGGAATCAATAAACATCCCGAGATTGTACCTCAGGGCATCAAGCGCCACTTGTCCGTGAAGTCCTGCACGCCCTGCGGATGGGTCTTTTTCCAGGCTTCCAGTTCGGTGCGATAGGCCTCCCTGTACATAAGGATCAGGATTGCCGGTTCAAGCTGGCCGTCGGCGTGCAGCTTTTGCAGTGTCAACAAGGCTGGCGTTTGCGGCCCCGGCTGCCCTTTTTCCTTCAATTCGGCGGCAACGGCCAGCGCCGTACCCCAGGCCCGCAGTTCTGTCTGGAACGGGGACTCGGGCTTGCCATCCTTACGCGCAGCGGCCTGCGCCATAGCGTAGGCGAGCCAGATGGCGTGATCGGTATCTCGCAGGTCTGGCGCAAGGTTGATCGTCTTCTTATCCCTCTGGACCCATGCCTTGCGCTCCAGGCCCAGCCGCGACATTGGCTTGTCGGAATTTGCCAGATAAGACTTCAGCCGGTCCCAATTCGTGGCTTCGCTGGGCATGGCCGCAATGGCTTGCAGGACCGCGTACAAAGCGCCGGCACCATCGCCCTGGCGGTCGCGCGCGTCGGCGAGGAAGCGCCAGGCCTGGGAATCCAGCGGATCGGTCTCTGCAGCCATCTGGAACATCAGTTCCGCGCCAGCCCAGTTCTTTTCGGCAAAATAAGTATCGCCCTCCATGACCTGCGCCTTGACGAACTTGGGGTCGGCCCTAAAAGCTTCGCGATATTTCAGGCGGGCAGCCTCGTACTGCCCGCTATGAAACAGTACTTCCGCCTCGTTGAACGCCTTGTTGGCAGCATCGTTCTCAACGTAGCCAGGGCGCGGAGTATCATCATCGAGCATGCGCAGTACTTCGTGCGCCATCGGGTCGTCATAGGAAACAGCCAAGGCCTTCTCCGCCCATTCGCGGGCGCGCTGCAGTTGGGCTTTTGCTTTGGGCGACGTGCCACCGGAGGCAAGAATGCAAAGCATGTAGGCAAACGAGGACAGTGGGCTTGACGCATCCGGAGACTCCTTGCGCGCAGCTTCGAACTTTTCAGCCGCAGCCGCGTACTGGCGCTGCACGATCAAGGCATTGCCTTCGCCGACCAGTTTCTGCGACTTTTCGTTACCGTTGACTGCCGCCTGCGCCGGCATCAGCGTCAACAAAAATATGACCGCCGCCGCGCGCCTCATGCGACGCGCTTGCCGAGGATGATCAGGTCGCGCTCGATACCGTCGAGATTGGCGACGCGCGGCAGGTTGGCCCAGGTTTGGAAGCCGAACTTTTCGAACAGCGCCAGCGATGGCTTGTTGTGGCCGAAGATGAAGCCAAGCACCGTGTGCACATTGACTTGCGGTGCGAAGTCGATGGCTTCCTGCAGCGCGTAACGGCCGACGCCCTTGCCGCGCCATGCTTCGGCGATGTAGATCGACACTTCGGCGGTGCCGGAATAGGCCGGGCGCCCATAGAAATTGGAGTAGGAAATCCAACCGATAATGCCGTCGCGCTCACCTTCTTCGATCACCCACAGCGGACGGCGCTGCGGCTGATGCTCATGGAACCACGGCAGGCGTGATTCGACCGAGACCGGTTCGGTATCGGCCGTCACTTCGCGCGAGGCGATGGTGCTGTTGTAGATGGCGACGATGGTGGGCAGGTCGTCAAGCGTGGCAAGGCGGTGGCGGAACTTCGTCATCAATCAGAGTGTGTGGGTGGCGCGGGACGAGCGCAGCGCGGCGCCCAGGATTTCTTCGATACGCAGGCGGGTACGGGTGCCGGTTTCGTCATCCGGGAAATGCACGCCAATGCCCTGGGTCTTGTTGTTGGCCGCGCCAGCAGGCGTGATCCAGACGACCTTGCCGGCGATCGCGTATTTGTTCGGATCGTCCATCAAGCTCAGCAGCAGGTAGATTTCGTCACCAATCTTGTATGGCTTTTGGGTCGGCACGAACATGCCGCCATTTTTCAGGAACGGCATATAGGCCGCATACAGGGCGGCCTTTTCCTTGATTGCCAACGACAGCACGCTCGGCCGGTTGATGGCGACGGCGCTTGGATCGGTAGGGCTTGCGCTCATTTTTTCCTTTCTTCAGCTACAGCAAGCGGTGTAGTCGAGAAGCATATCTTCAATAAACAGTTTCGGCGACAGCGGGTGGTCGGAGGTCGCGCGGCGCTCGTTGGCGCCCTTGATCGCCCCCATCAGGCGGCTGATGTTCACCTTGTCCGCCAGTCCGGCCAGCTCGCGCTGGTAACGTGGATAATAACGGATGTTTCCTGCCAGTTTGTACGAAAAAAGATCATAAAGCCAGCGCTGTTGCCAGGATACCAGGGCCGTCAGCGGAACTTTCTGCAGTTTGTCGGCGGTTTTCAGCGCGCCTTCCACGCTGGGACGCGCCAAATACTGCAGGAAAGCGTCCAATTCTTCGCGGTTGCCGGTCTCGGAGGCCGCTGCGGCGGCCAGCGGCGAACCGCCCTGCTCGCGCAGCCAGCTGTCGGCATCGGGCACGCCTTGCTGCTTGAGCCAGGCCAGCGCTTCGGCGTGGGCGGGCATCGGCATGGCGAACTTGCGGCAGCGCGACAGGATGGTCGGCAACACGCGATCCAGCCCATTCGACGACAGCAGGAAGACGGTGCCCGGCGGTGGCTCTTCCAGCGTTTTCAGCAAGGCGTTCGAAGCCGGCATGTTCAGCGCTTCGGCCGGGTACAGCACCACCACGCGCAGACCCTGGCGGTGGGTCGAGATGTTCATGAAATCGGACAGGGCGCGGATCTGTTCGATCTTGATCTCCCTGGAAGGCGTTTTCTTGGCCGCCTTCTTGTCCTCCCCCTCCTCGCCTTCGCCCGGCTCGTCTTCCATCGCTTCCGGCCGCACCCGGCGGTAGTCCGGGTGGCTGTGCTGCTGGAACCAGCCGCAGCTTGGGCATGCGCCGCAGGCGTGGCCGTCCGGGCCAGCGTTTTCGCACAGCAGGGCCTGGGCGAACTGTTCGATGAAGTCCGCCTTGCCGATGCCGGCCGCGCCATGGAACAGGATGGCATGCGGCATGCGCTGGCGCAGCGTCTGAAGCTGCTGCCAGGCGCCTTCCTGCCATGGATAGATCTGGCCGCTCACGCCAGCGCTCCCATGATTTGCGCCAGCTCGGCCTGGATGTCGGCGATGCTGCGCGTGGAATCGATGACGCGGAAACGGTGCGGCGCTTCTGCGGCGCGGCGCAGGTACTCGGCGCGGGTGGCCATGAAGAAGTCAGCCTTTTCGCGTTCGAAACGGTCCAGGTCGCGGGTCGCGTCGAGGCGGGCGCGCGCCACTTCCAGCGGCACGTCAAACAGGATGGTCAGGTCAGGCTCCAGGTTCGGGTGCACCCAGTGCGCCAGGATTTCCAGTTTTTCCCGGCTCAGGCCACGGCCCCCGCCCTGGTAGGCGAAGCTGGCGTCGGTGAAACGGTCGGAAATGACCCAGGCGCCGCGCGCCAGGCCCGGTTCGATCACCTGGGCCACGTGTTCGCGGCGGCTGGCGAATACCAGCAGTGTCTCGGTTTCCACGTGCATGGCTTCGTGCAGCCACAGCTCGCGCAGCTTCTCGCCCAGCGGGGTGCCGCCCGGTTCACGGGAACTGACCAGCTCAAGGCCGCGCGCCTTGATCAGCTCGCCGACGAACTGGATGTGGGTCGATTTGCCGGCACCGTCGATGCCTTCGAATGTGATGAATTTACCGCGCTTGCTCATTATTTATTGTTTTTGGTACTGGTTGACCGCCCGGTTATGGTCGGTCAGGTTATCGGAGAACTGGCTGGTGCCATTGCCGCGCGCCACAAAATACAGGGCGCCGGATTTGGCCGGGTCCAGCGCGGCCGTGAGCGATGCCACGCCCGGCAGCGCAATCGGGGTCGGCGGCAGGCCGACACGGGTATAAGTATTGTAGGGGGTATCGGTTTCCAGGTCTTTCTTGCGGATATTGCCGTCGAACTTGGCGCCGATGCCGTAAATCACCGTCGGATCGGTCTGCAGCAGCATGCCGAGCTTGAGGCGGTTTACGAACACGGCGGCGATCATGCCGCGCTCGGACTTCTGCCCGGTTTCCTTCTCCACGATGGAAGCCATGGTCAGGGCCTCGTACGGGGTCTTGTATGGCAGGCCGGGCGCGCGTTTCTCCCATGCTTCGCCCAGGCGCTTCATCAGCATGGTGTGGGCCTGGCGGTAGATCGCCAATTCGCTCGAATTCTTGGCAAACAGGTAGGTATCGGGAAAGAACAGGCCTTCCGGGTCCTTGAAATCGGGGTCGACCCGCTCCATCAGCTCGCGGTCGCTGAGCCCTGCAGTATCGTGCTTCAAGCCCTTGTGCGCGGCGATGGCCTGGCGCATCTGGCGGAAGGTCCAGCCCTCGATGATGGTGAGCGATTCCTGGGCAAACTCGCCGCGCACCAGCTGGTCGATCAGGCGCAGCGGCGTGGTGCCGGGCTTGAGTTCGTAGGTGCCGGCCTTGAGCTGGCCGCTCTTGCCGGTGGCGCGCGCCAGCACATTGAACATCAGCGGCTGGATCGGCACGCCGGCGGCGGCCATCTGCTGGCCGGCCGCGCTGGCGCCGCTGCCCTTGCTGATGGTGAATTCAATTGCCGGTTCCTGGCTGATGACTGGCTGGCCTGCCCACCAGGCAAAGCCGCCCACGGCCCCGGCCGCGGCCAAGATTCCCAGTCCTATCGTCTTGCTTATAAACGCCATTTCGAATGCCTGTTCGATATCCTCATCTTGAACCAGATTCTGCCCGGATGACAGCAAATTCCGGACGCCCGGCGCAAATTTCGCGGGATCACTATAATGAAGCCCGTAATGATAATGCTTCACGTGAGAATATGGGATTTTATGAATAACTGGAATCAACTTTTGACACAGGAACAAGAAATCCTCGGCCCCACCCAGCTGGCGACCGGTTTTGTCGCGCCGCTGAACGACCAGGGCCTGATCGCCTTCACGGGCGAAGAGTCGGCCAGTTTCCTGCACAAGCAGTTGACCAATGACGTTGAGCATCTGGGGCTGGACGAGGTACGCCTGGCCGGCTATTGCTCGCCCAAGGGGCGCATGCTGGCCTCCTTCCTGATGTGGCGCAACGAAGAATCGATCTTCCTGCAGCTGCCGCGCGCGATCCAGCCGGCGGTGCAAAAACGCCTGCAGATGTTCATTTTGCGCAGCAAGACCAAGCCTGCCGACGTGAGCGAGCAGTTTGTCACCCTGGGCCTGGGCGGCGCCGACGCCGAATCGGTGCTGCAGAACTGGTTCGACGTGCTGCCGGCCAAACCCTTCAGCAAGATCGACCATCCGCTGGGCACCGTGTTGCGCGTGGCCGATGCCTTTGGCGCGCCGCGCTACCTGTGGCTGGCTTCCGGCGAGACGGCGTCGGTGGCGGCGCCAGTATTGAAAGAGCGCCTGGCGGTGGGTGGCGACGAGGCTTGGCGCCTGTCCGAAATCCATGCCGGCGTGCCGCAGGTCGGCCCGGGCACCCAGGAGCAGTTCGTGCCGCAGATGGTGAATTTCGAGCTGCTGGGCGGTGTGAATTTCAAGAAAGGCTGCTACCCGGGCCAGGAAATCGTGGCCCGCAGCCAGTACCTGGGCAAGCTGAAGCGCCGTACCGCGCTGGCCTCGATTGCCGATGCGTCGGCGGCGCCGGGCGCCGAAGTGTTTTCTCCGGCCGACCCCGAGCAGCCGTGCGGCATGGTGGTCAACACGGCGCGCAATGGCGCGGGCGGCGTTGACGCGCTGGTGGAAATGAAGCTGGAGGCGCTGGAAGCGGGAGACGTGCGTTTTGGCTCGGCCAGCGGACCGGCGTTGCAGTTCAAACCCCTGCCCTACGCGCTGGACAAGCTCGACGTCTGACCATGGACCTCTACGTGTACTACAAGGTGCAGGCCGCCCATGCGGCGACCCTGCAGGAGGCGGTTATCGCCATGCAGTCGTCACTGGCGGCGGCGCATGGCGTGGCGCCGCAGCTCAAGCGGCGTCCGCAGGCAGCAAATGGCGTGCAAACCTGGATGGAGGTTTATCCCGCTGTCGCGGGCGAGGCTTTCCTGGACTTGCTCGGCACTGCCGCAGCCAAGGCCGGGCTGGCGCAGTGGATCGCCGGGCCGCGCCATGTGGAGATTTTCGAGGACTTGCCGCCATGTGCCTGATCGTTTTCGCCTGGCAGGTTGTGCCCGGGGTGCCGCTGATTGCGGCCGCCAACCGCGATGAATTCTATGACCGCGACACGACGCCGGCCGCGCCCTGGGCCGACGCGCCGCATATTTACGCAGGCCGCGACCTGAAGGCTGGCGGCAGCTGGATGGGCATCACGCGGCCAGCCGATGCCGAAGCCAGGAGCGGGCCCGCGGCTGGCGCCCTGCCCGATGTGCGCGCCGAGTGCGGCGGTG
Organism: Pseudoduganella sp.; assembly: GCA_039593355.1. Taxonomy (GTDB): domain Bacteria; phylum Pseudomonadota; class Gammaproteobacteria; order Burkholderiales; family Burkholderiaceae_D; genus Rugamonas. The sequence goes on along the minus strand of JBCNPK010000003.1, from coordinate 174,375 downwards.
GCGACACGCCGGCCAACGGCAGCCTGGCGCCTGCGGCGGTGGCGCCTTCGCGTTTCGCGGCAATTACGAACGTGCGCAACCCGCAGGAACACAACCCGCTGGCGCCTTCGCGCGGGCAACTGGTGGCCGACTTTCTGGCCGGCGCCATGACGGCGCAGGAATATGTGGCGCAGATTGCGCCGCGCGCGGCCGAATATAACGGTTTCAACCTGGTCCTGTGCGATGGCAAGGAGCTGGTGTGGTATTCGAACAAGGGCAATGAAGACCCGCGCAACGGCCAGCCGCTGCAACCCGGGATTTACGGCCTGTCCAACGCCCTGCTCGACTCGGCCTGGCCGAAGGTGCTGAAAACCAAGGCGCAGTTTGCCAGCCTACTGTGCCTTGGCGCGCCGGAAGACGCCTATTTCGAGATGCTGTCCGATACCACGCGGGCGCCGGACATGCGCTTGCCGGAAACCGGCGTGCCGCTGGAACTGGAACGCCTGCTGTCGGCGGTAAAAATCGAGTCGCCCAATTACGGCACCCGCAGCTCCACCGTGGTCAAGCTATACGCCGACGCGCCGGCGGAACTGCACGAAGTACAGATTCGCTAAGGCGGTGGTTTAAGGCAGCTGCTCGCGCGTGCAGCTTGGCTTTTCCTTGCCCTGGCGCGAGCAGGAAATCAGGGTGCGGGTACCGGTGTCGATCGCGTAGAAATGGGTCGGGCCGTTGGCACTTGCCGGCGCCGCTGCGGCGGCTGGCCACGGCATGCTGACGCCGCCGACCTGGGCCTGCGCCGTCTGGAACGGGCTGATGGATCCGGCCAGGAAACCTGCGCCGAAGACGGCGCACACGCCAAGCGCGATGATCGAACGTTTCATTGTCAACTCCTAGAATTCGTAGTGCATTTCGATGTGGGGGATGCCTGCTTCGTAGAAGACATCTCCGGCCATGGCAAAACCATGTGCCAGGTAAAACTCCGCCGCGTGGGTCTGGGCGCTGAGTACCACCTTCGCATCGCCGCGCTCGCGCGCCTTGTCCATCAGGCCCTTCAGGATCGCGCCACCGACGCCCTTGCCGCGCGCGCGGCCCAGCACGGCCATGCGGCCGATATGCCCGTCGGGCAGCAGGCGGCCGGTCCCCAGCGGCTGGCCGCCAGCATCATAGGCCACCGCGTGCAGGCAGAGCGCGTCGTTGTCGTCCATTTCCAGATCGGCCGGCACGTTCTGCTCGCGCACGAAGACTTCCATGCGGATCGGTTTTGCGTCGGCCTGCATGCTGGGCCAGTCGCCAAAGCGGAGTGTTGTCGTCATGCCGCGCATTCTCTCACAACATGGATCGCAAAGTCTCGCGCACTTGGGGCGCGCCGGCGTAAGGATCGGCGGGGTTGGCCTGGGCCACCATGTCGCGCACCCGCTGTGCCACGCCTTCCAACGCTTGCGGGTGGGTGAAGATGTAGAACTTGCCGGAGGCAATGGCGTCGAAGGTCAGTTGCGCCACGTCCTGGGCCGAGACCTTGCCCGAGGTGACGGCTTTGCTCACCATGGCCTGCGACGCCATCTGGCTGGCCGTCGGCTTGCCTTCCATTGGCGTGTCCTGCGGGCGATTGCGGTGCGACTGGTGAATGCCGGTGGGGACGAAATACGGGCACAGGACGGAGGCCCCGATCGGGGCTTCGACCAGCGCCAGATCGTGGTACAGGCTTTCGCTCAACGCCACCACAGCGTGCTTGGAGACGTTGTAGACGCCCAGCACCGGCGGGCATAGCACGCCGGCCATGGAGGCGGTGTTGACGATGTGGCCTTCGTAGCCTGGATCGCGCTTGGCGCATTCAAGCATCAGCGGGGTAAAAATGCGCACGCCGTGGGCCACGCCGTTGACGTTCACGCCCATCACCCAGTCCCAATCCGCCTCGCTGGCCTCCCAGAGCAGGCCGCCGAAACCGACGCCGGCGTTGTTGAAGACCAGGTGCACTGCGCCGAATTCGCGCATGGCGGCATCGGCCAAGGCCTGCACTTCGGCCGATTTGCGTACGTCGCAGCGCTGGCCGATGACCTGGGCGCCGGCAGCGCGCAACTCCGCCACCGTGGCGTCAAGGGCGTCCTGCTGGATGTCCGCCAGCACCAGCTTCATGCCCAGCGCATATGCTTTCAGCGCGAACTCGCGGCCAAAGCCGCTGGCGCCACCGGTGATCACTGCAACCCTGCCCTGGAAATTTTTCATTGGTCTAGATGAGTTTCACAAGTTGTTTGCCGAAGTTGTGGCCTTGCAGCAGGCCGATCAGGGCTTCTGGCGCGGAGGCCAGACCCTGGGAAATCGTTTCGCGGTATTTCAGCTTCCCTGCCGAGACGAGCCGGCCCATTTCGGCCAGGCCCTGCGGCCAGCGGTCCATATGCTCGGTGACGATGAAGCCGCGCAGCGAAATGCGGTTCAGGAGCAGCTTCTTGGCGTTGCGGATCGGGATTTCCGCGCCCGTGTAGCCGGCGAGCAGGCCGCACAGGGCGACGCGGGCGAAGGCGTTGGTGCGGCCCAGCGCCGTGTCGAACACTTCGCCGCCCACGTTTTCAAAGATGGCGTCGATGCCCTCCGGCGTGGCCGCGGCCAGGTCGGCCTTGAGGTTGCCGGCCTTGTAGTCGACGCAGGCGTCAAATCCCAGCTCATTGACCACGTAATCGCATTTGGCTTTGCCGCCGGCGATGCCGACCGCGCGGCAGCCGGCCAGCCTGGCCAACTGGCCGACGGCGCTGCCCACCGCGCCGCTGGCGGCGGACACCACCACCGTTTCGCCCAGCGTCGGGCGCAGGATTTCATGCATGCCGTACCAGGCGGTCATGCCGGGCATGCCGACCACGCCGAGATGGGCGGAGGCCGGGATAACGCTGGTGTCGACCTTGCGCAGGCCGGCGCCGTCGGAGACGCCCATCTCGGCCCAGCCGAACATGCCGGCCACGAACTCTCCGACCGCAAAACCGGGATGGCGCGACTCCACCACTTCGCCGACGGTGCCGCCGATCATGGTCTGCTCCAGCGGTTGGGGAGCGGCGTAGCTTTTCGCCTCGCTCATGCGCCCGCGCATATACGGGTCCAGCGAAAGGTAGTGGTTACGCACCAGCAGCTGGCCCTCGGCCAGCGCCGGCACTTGTGCTTCCTCAAGCCGGAAATTTTCCGGCACGACTGCGCCGCGCGGGCGCGAGGCCAGCACGATGCGTTGATACTTGGTCATGCAAACTCCTTAAACTGCCGAGACCCCGCCGTCGACGGCCAGGACCTGGCCTGTGATGTGCCGGCCGGCGTCGGAGGCGAACAGCGCTACCGCGCCTTTCAGGTCCTCGTCGCCGCCCAGGCGCTGCAGCGGCGCTGCCGCCGCCAGCTTGTCTTCGCCCATGGCCTTGATCACGCCCGCGCTCAGTTTCGACGGGAAGAAGCCCGGCGCCAGCGCGTTGACGTTGATGCCGTACTCGCCCCACTCGCCGGCGAGGGTGCGGGTGAAGTTGATCAGGGCCGCCTTGGACGTATTGTAAGCGACGGTCTTCATGGTACCGGGCCCGTTGCCCGCCAGGCCGGCGATCGATGCGATATTGATAATGCGTCCGGCGCGGCGCGGAATCATCGAGCGTTTGCCCACCGCCTGCGACAGCAAGAAGATGCTGCGCACGTTCAGATTCATCACCTTGTCCCAGGCTTCCAGCGGATAGTCTTCGGCCGGCGCACCCCAGGTGGCGCCGGCGTTGTTGACCAGGATATCGATATGGCCGCCCAGGGCGTCGAGCGCGGCGTCGACCAGCGGGCCGATGGCCGCTTCCTGGCCCAGGTCGGCGGCGATGGCGGCGGCTTCGACGCCGCGCTCCTTGAGCAGGGCGACCGCTTCATCAAGGTCGGCTTGCTTGCGCGAGGTCAGTACCAGTTTGGCGCCCAACTCGCCCAGCGCCAGCGCCATTTGCAGGCCAAGTCCGCGCGAGCCGCCGGTGACCAGTGCGGTCTTGCCTGTGAGGTCGAAAAGTTCCTGAGTCGTGCGCATCAATGTCTCCTAGTTGTCAAAACCATGCGTCCTGCATGTCGAGTGTCGTGGTGTCGAGAGCGGCCAGCAAATCCAGCTGCGGCTGGATCTTCGGCAGCTCCCATTGGTAGAAATAGCGGCAGGCCTGCAGTTTGCCGCGCCGGAGGTTGTCGTCCACGGGAAGCTTGGCCGCGGCGGCCATGGCTTGCTGCAGCCAGATCCAGGCCACGACGACGTGGCCGACCGCCTCCAGGTAGACCGTGGCGTTGGCCAGCGTCTTGTTCAGGTCGCACGCGGCATACAGGGCCTGCGTGACCTGCTCGATACGGCGCCAGGCGGCATCGAGCGCGTTGGCGTGGGCGGCCAGCTGGCGCGCGTCCGCACCGCGCTCGGCGCGGGCGGCGCCGCGCGCGGCGTGGACCGTGGCGCGTACTTCTTCGGCCATGGTCTTGAGCAGTGCGCCATCGTGGATGCTGGCCTTGCGGCCCAGCAGGTCCAGGCCATGGATGCCGTGCGTGCCTTCGTGAATCTGGTTCAGGCGGTTGTCGCGGTAGAACTGCTCGACGTTGTATTCGCGCGTGTAGCCGTAGCCGCCGTGCACCTGGATCGCCAGGCTGTTCGCCTCCAGGCACCATTGCGAAGGCCAGGACTTGGTGATGGGCGTCAGGAATTCCAGCAGGCGGCCGGCGCGCTGGCGGATCTCCGGCGTTTCTCCGGTGTGCTCGTCGTCCACCAGGCGTGCGCTGTACAGGCAAAGGCCCAGCGCGCCCTCCACATAGGCCTTTTGCGCCAGCAGCATGCGGCGTACGTCGGTGTGCGCGATGATGGGCAGCTGGGGCGACGCCGGGTCCTTGGCGGCGGGATGGCGGCCTTGCGGACGTTCGCGCGCGTAGTCAAGCGCGTGCAGGTAACCCGTGTAGCCAAGCACGGCCGCCGCCAGGCCGACGCCAATCCGCGCCTCGTTCATCATGTGGAACATATTGAGCAGGCCCTGGCCTTCGCGGCCCACCAGGTAGCCGATGGCGCCACTGCTGCCGCCCGGAAGGTGGCGCCCTTCGCCGAAATTGAGCAGGCAGTTGGTAGTGCCGCGGTTGCCCATCTTGTGGTTCAGGCCCGCCAGCGCGATGTCGTTGCGCTCGCCGTTGTCGAGCAATTTGGGGACGATGAAGAGCGAAATGCCTTTGACGCCCGCCACCAGCTTGCCGTCCGGGCCGGGAATCTTGGCTAGCACCAGGTGCACGATGTTCTCGGCCAGCTCATGCTCGCCGGCGGAAATCCACATCTTGTTGCCGGTCAGGCGGTATTGGCCAGGCGCCACGGGATCCGGCTCGGCGCGCGTGGTGATGTCGGACAGGCTGGAGCCGGCCTGCGGCTCGCTCAGGCACATGGTGCCGAACCAGCGCCCTTCCAGCATGGGCCGCACGTAGCGCTCGACCTGCGCGCTGCTGGCGCACTTGAGCAAGGTGTTGGCGTTGCCAATGGTGAGGAAGGCATAGCTGGCGGTGGCCATATTGGCGGCGGTGAAGTAGGCGGTGAGTGCCTTTTCCACCGTCAGCGGCAATTGCATGCCGCCCAGCGCGTAGTCCTGGCTGGCGGCCATCAGGCCCGCCGCCGAAAAAGCGTCCAGGGCACGCTTGACCTCGGGGATCACGTGCACGCGCTCGCCGTCGAACTGCGGTTCCTGCTGGTCGCTCAGCTTGTTGTGCGGGGCGAACAGCTCGGTGGCGATCTGTTCGGCCGTGTCGAGGGCGGCGCAAAAGGTCTCGCGGCCATGGTCGGCAAAGCGCGGGCGCGCAGCCAGACGCTCGACCTCCAGCCAATCGAACAGCATGAATTCGACATCGCGCCGCGACAGCAGCCTGGCCGCCATCACACCACCTCGAACAGGCCCGCCGCGCCCTGGCCGCCGCCGATGCACATGGTGACCACCACGTACTTCACGCCGCGCCGCTTGCCTTCGATCAGCGCATGGCCGACCATGCGCGCGCCGGACACGCCATAAGGATGGCCGACGGCGATGGCGCCGCCGTTGACGTTCAGGCGCTCCATCGGAATACCCAGCTGGTCGGCGCAGTATAGGACCTGCACGGCAAAGGCTTCGTTCAATTCCCACAAGCCGATGTCGTCCACCTTCAGGCCGGCTTTCTTGAGCAGCTTGGGCACGGCGAACACGGGGCCGATGCCCATCTCGTCCGGCTCGCAGCCGGCCACGGCGAAGCCCCGGAAAATGCCCAGCGGCTGCAGGCCCTTGGCGGCGGCGACGCGGTCGCTCATGACGATGGCGCAGGAGGCGCCGTCCGAGAACTGGCTGGCATTGCCGGCGGTGATCACGCCTCCCGGCACGGCGGTGCGGATGGCGCGCACCGCTTCCAGCGTGGTGTCGGCGCGGATGCCCTCGTCATCGGCGATCGTGACCTGGCGTGTACCCAGGGTGCCACTTGCCTTGTCGGCCACGCCCATGGTGACGGTCATCGGCACGATCTCGGCGTCGAAGCTGCCGGCGGCCTGCGCGGCGGCGGCGCGCTGCTGCGACTGCACCCCGTATTCGTCCTGCCGCTCTTTCGGGATGCCATAGCGCTTGGCGACAATTTCGGCGGTCTGCAGCATTGGCAGGTAGATGGCCGGCTTGTGCTCCTTGAGCCAAACGTCCATGTACATGTGCATATTCATTTCCTGCTGCACGCAGGAGATCGACTCGACACCGCCGGCCGCGAAGAAATCGCCCTCGCCCGCCAGCACGCGCTGGGCGGCGGTGGCGATGGTCTGCAGGCCCGAAGAGCAGAAGCGGTTGACGGTCATGCCCGGCACAGTGACGGGAGCGCCGGCGCGCAGGGCGATCTGGCGCGCGATATTGCCGCCGGTGGCGCCCTCGGGATTGGCGCAGCCCATGATCACGTCTTCGAGCTCGCCGGCCTCGATGCCGGCGCGCGCGATGGCCGCCTGCAGCACGTGCCCGCCGAGGGTCGCGCCGTGGGTCATGTTGAAAGCGCCTTTCCAGGACCTGGCGAGGCCGGTGCGGGCAGTCGAAACGATGACGGCGTCGGTCATGAGGGTCTCCTTGTTGAAATAGACTCGGGCCAGCATAGCACAGCTTTAGCACGGTCGTGCTATAAATTATTTGCTGTGTAAGTTTTGTGTAAGTTTCAAGCAAGCATGACGTAAGGAACAGGGTCCAGACTCCATCCTGCCGTTGAAGCATTTAAAACACACACTACTACTATATTGGAGATAAGCATCATGGCAATTAGCTCTGGCACCGCCGATGGGCGGAGCGTGGGGAACGGCAAGGCATCCCCTATGACCAAGGAAGAGAAGAAGGTCATCTTCGCCTCTTCCCTCGGTACCGTTTTTGAATGGTACGACTTTTACCTGTACGGCTCCCTGGCCTCGATTATCGCCAAGCAGTTCTTTGTCGGGGATCCGACCACCTCCTTCATTTTCGCCCTGCTGGCCTTTGCCGCCGGCTTCATCGTGCGCCCCTTCGGCGCCATCGTGTTCGGCCGCCTGGGCGACATGATCGGGCGTAAATACACCTTCCTGGTGACGATCCTCATCATGGGCCTGTCGACCTTCATCGTCGGCCTCTTGCCAAACTACGCCAGCATCGGCATCGCGGCCCCGATCATCCTGGTCGCTTTGCGCCTGCTGCAAGGCCTGGCGCTGGGCGGCGAGTACGGCGGCGCGGCGACCTATGTGGCGGAACACGCACCGCACGGCAAGCGCGGCATGTTCACGGCATGGATCCAGACCACCGCAACGCTGGGCTTCTTCCTGTCGCTGATGGTGATCCTGGCTTGCCGTACTTCGATGCCGCTGGAAGAGTTTGAAGCCTGGGGCTGGCGCATTCCGTTCCTGGTCTCGGTGGCGCTGCTGGGCATTTCGGTGTGGATCCGTCTGTCCATGAACGAATCGCCGGCTTTCGCAAAGATGAAGGCCGAGGGCAAGACCTCCAAGGCCCCTCTGAGCGAAGCATTCGGGCAGTGGAAGAACCTGAAGATCGTGATCCTGGCGCTGGTGGGCCTGACCATGGGCCAGGCGGTGGTGTGGTACACCGGCCAGTTCTATGCCCTGTTCTTCATGATCCAGACGCTGAAGATGGATATCGCCACGGCGAACATCCTGATTGCCATCGCCCTGGCGCTGGCGACGCCGTTCTTCATCTTCTTTGGCAGCTTGTCCGACAAGATCGGCCGCAAATGGATCATCCTGGGCGGCTGCCTGATTGCCGCGGCAACCTACTTCCCACTGTTCGGCGCCCTGACCCACTACGGCAACCCGCAGCTGGAAGCGGCGATCAAGAACTCGCCTGTGGTGGTGGTGGCCGACCCGGCGTCCTGCCACTTCCAGTTCAACGCGACCGGCGAGAAGAAATTCCCGTCGTCCTGCGATATCGCGACTTCGATGCTGTCCAAGGCCTCGGTAGCCTACACCCGCCAGGATGCTCCTGCCGGCAGCGTGGCCGTGATCAAGGTGGGCGACAAGGAAGTGCAGTCCTTCAATGCGACCATGACCGCCGATGGACTGAACTTCGATGCCGATTCGAAGAAGCAGGAAGGCGCGCTCAAGAAAGCCGTAGCGGACACCGTGAAAGCTGCGGGCTATCCTGCGAAAGCCGATCCGGCGCAGATCAACAAGCCGATGATGGTGTTGATCCTGTGGATCCTGGTGGTGTACGTGACCATGGTCTACGGCCCGATCGCGGCCATGCTGGTGGAACTGTTCCCTACCCGTATCCGCTACACTTCGATGTCGCTGCCATACCATATCGGCAACGGCTGGTTCGGCGGCCTGCTGCCAACCACCGCCTTCGCGCTGGTGGCGTTCAAGGGCGACATCTACTACGGCCTGTGGTATCCGATCGTGATCGCCCTGGCGACCCTGGTGATCGGCGCGCTGTTCATCCGTGAAACCAAGGACAACAACATCTACGCGCACGACTGAGCGCACGCTGCACCAGCAAAAAAGCCGCCCTCGGGCGGCTTTTTTTAGGTCCTTGGCGGATTTCCGGGAATGAAGCACTGCATCAAAAACGCCGGGCACCGCCAGCCAGCGGCGGCAGCCAGTCGGGTCAGACCCTTGGGTCTGACCCTGGTTTGCCGGGTTTGCTTTGGCCGTCGTCCAAAAAACCAACCCCGGTAAAGCCGGGTCAGACCCAAGGGTCTGACCCAGGTACGCGTTGGCCGCTGACTTCCGTCGCGTTTCCCGGTAACCGGGGATGAAGCTGTTGACGTTGCGCTTCCCCGCTTAGCCGATGATGCGCAAGGAGAAGTCGGTGGCCTTGATGTCTTTGGTCAGGGCGCCGATGGAGATGCGGTGCACGCCTGTTTCGGCGATGGCCCGTACGGTGTCGAAGTTGACGCCGCCGGAGGCTTCCAGCAATGCGCGGCCACCGTTGACCTGCACGGCCGCACGCATCATGTCGAGGCTGAAGTTATCGAGCAGGATGGAGACGGCGCCGGCGCTCAGCGCTTCTTCCAGCTGCTCCAGTGTTTCCACTTCAACCTGGATGCTGACTTTTACATCGAGGCGCTTGGCCGCGGCCAGGGCGGCCGTGATGCCGCCCGCTGCCGCGATATGGTTTTCTTTGATCAGGATGCCGTCGTACAGCGCCAGGCGCTGGTTCTGGCCGCCGCCCACGCGCACCGCATACTTCTGCGCCAGGCGCATGCCCGGAATCGTCTTGCGGGTGTCGAGGATGGCGGCGGTGGTGCCGGCGATCACGTCGACGTAGCGGCGGGTGGCAGTGGCCACGCCGGACATGAGCTGCATGAAGTTCAGGGCCGAGCGCTCGGCGGTGAGAATGGCGCGGGCCGGGCCGACGATGGTGCACACCGTCGAATCGGCGGCCATCAGGTCGCCTTCCGCGTAGTGCCATTCGATGCCGATCGACGGATCGAGCGCCTGCATCACGCCTTCGAACCACGGTGCGCCGCACAGCACGGCCTCTTCGCGCACGATCACACGCGCGGTGGCGCGGCCGTCTTCCGGCACCAGCTTGCCGGTCAGGTCGCCGGTGCCGATATCTTCCATCAGGGCGGCCAGGAGATTGCGCTCGTAGGCGCCGGCCAGCGCATCGTCGAACGGCGCGAATTTATTCTTCAGTGTGCTCATGCGGGACCGATACCTTGGAACAGTTGCGCTTCTTTCGCCAGGTCCGCGCCCGGGGCGACTTTGGCTTTCTTGGCCGCCGCGAAATCGAGCATGCGGTTGATCGAACGCTGGGCCAGTTTGCCGGTCTCCGGATCGACGTGGATCTCGTTGTTCATGTTTTCCAGCACGTCGGCCAGGTTGCGCAGGCCGTTCATGGCCATCCACGGGCAGTGCGCGCAGCTCTTGCAGGTGGCGCTGTTGCCGGCGGTCGGCGCCTCGATGAAGGTCTTGCCCGGCGCGGCCATGCGCATCTTGTGCAGGATGCCGTTGTCGGTGGCGACGATGAATTCGGTGTTCGGCAGGCTGACCGCGGCGGCGATCAGCTGCGAAGTGGAGCCCACCACGTCGGCCTGTTCGACCACGCTGGCCGGCGACTCAGGGTGCACCAGCACTTTGGCGTTCGGATGCTCGGCTTTCAACAGGTCCAGTTCCACGCCCTTGAATTCGTCGTGCACCAGGCAGGAACCCTGCCACAGCAGCATGTCGGCGCCGGTCTGCTTCTGGATGTAGGAGCCCAGGTGCTTGTCCGGCGCCCACAGGATCTTCTTGCCCTGCTCGTGCAGGTGCTTGACGATGTCCAGGCCGATCGAGGACGTCACCATCCAGTCGGCGCGCGCCTTGACCGCGGCGCTGGTGTTGGCGTACACCACCACGGTGCGGTCCGGATGCTGGTCGCAGAAGGCGATGAAGTCTTCCGGCGGGCAGCCCAGGTCGAGCGAGCAGGTGGCGTCCAGGTCCGGCATCAGGACGGTCTTTTCCGGGCTCAGGATCTTGGAGGTCTCGCCCATGAATTTGACGCCGGCCACCACCAGGGTCTTGGCCGGATGGTCGCGTCCGAAGCGCGCCATTTCCAGCGAATCGGAGACGCAGCCGCCAGTCTCCTCGGCCAGGTCCTGCAGGTCGGCGTCCACGTAGTAGTGGGCCACCAGCACGGCATCACGCTCGCGCAGCAGGGTCTTGATGCGTTCCTTGAGCAGGATTTTTTCATTGGCCGGCACGGGTGCCGGGGTGCGGGCCCACGCATGGGCCACGCAGCTGCCGCCTTCGACTGGCTTTTCGAATTCGACAGTCTTGATCGGAGTTTCAATCATTACTCGATGCCTTGGCTCTTCAGGTATTCTTCATAGCCGCCGCGGAAGTCCACGACCTCGTTTTCCTTGATCTCGATGATGCGGGTGGCCAGCGAGGATACGAACTCGCGGTCGTGCGACACGAAGATCAGGGTGCCGGCGTACTTTTCCAGGGCGATGTTGAGCGACTCGATCGATTCCATGTCCATGTGGTTGGTCGGTTCGTCCAGCAGCAGGACATTGTGTCGGCCCAGCATCAGCTTGCCATACATCATACGGCCTTTTTCGCCACCCGACAGGACCTTGACCGATTTCTTGACTTCGTCGCCGCCGAACAGCAGGCGGCCAAGGATCGAACGCACGGCCTGGTCGTCGTCGCCTTCCTTGGTCCACTGGCCCATCCAGTCGGTCAGGTTCAGCTCAGCTGCGAATTCTTCGGTTGGGTCCTGCGGCATGTAGCCGACGTTGGCGTTTTCCGCCCATTTCACCAGGCCGGTGTCGCTGTCCAGGCCAGTGATGTCCTTGCCGCCGATGCAGCGCAGCATGGTGGTCTTGCCCGCGCCGTTGGCGCCGATGATGGCGATGCGCTCACCTGCTTCGACCATCAGGTCCACGTTCTTGAACAGGGTGCGGTCGTAGGTCTTCGAAATGCCCTGGGTTTCCACGGCCAGGCGGTGCAGCTTCTTCTCGCCTTCGAAGCGCACGAACGGATAGGCGCGCGAGGACGGCTTGATGTCTTCGATCTTGATCTTTTCGATCTGCTTGGCGCGCGAGGTGGCCTGGCGGGCCTTGGATTTGTTGGCCGAGAAGCGGCGCACGAAGTCCTGCAGTTCGGCGACCTTTTCCTTGGCCTTGGCGTTGTTGGCCAGCTGCTGGTTGCGGGCCTGGGTCGAGGCCAGCATGTAGTCGTCGTAATTGCCCGGGTAGATCTTCAGGGTGCCGTAGTCCATGTCGGCAACGTGGGTGCAGACCTGGTTCAGGAAGTGACGATCGTGGGAAATGATGATCATCGTGGAGTCGCGCTGGTTCAGCGTGTCTTCCAGCCAGCGGATGGTGTTGATGTCCAGGTTGTTGGTCGGTTCGTCCAGCAGCAGGATGTGCGGATTGGAGAACAGGGCCTGGGCCAGCAGCACGCGCAGCTTCCAGCCCGGGGCCACGGCGCTCATCGGGCCCTGGTGCAGGCTGATGTCGATGCCGGCGCCCATCAGCAGCTCGCCGGCGCGCGCTTCGGCGGTGTAGCCGTCGTATTCGGCGACCTTGCCTTCCAGTTCGGCCGCTTCCATGTAGTCGTCGTCGGTCGCTTCCGGGTTGGCGTAGATAGCGTCGCGCTTGGTCATCGCTTCCCACATCTCGGTGTGGCCCATCATCACCACGTCCAGCACGCGCATCTCTTCGTAAGCGAACTGGTCCTGGCGCAGCTTACCGAGGCGCTCGTTGGCGTCCAGGCTCACGTTGCCGGCGGACGGTTCGAGGTCGCCACCGAGGATCTTCATGAAGGTCGACTTGCCGCAGCCGTTCGCGCCGATCAGGCCGTAGCGGTTGCCATCGCCAAATTTGACGGAAATGTTCTCGAACAGCGGCTTGGCGCCGAACTGCATGGTGATGTTAGCGGTAGAAAGCATGCTGGAATAATAGTGGGAAAAAGCGAATCGGGCATTATACCCCGCCGACCGAGTGGCCGCCTAGGAGCGGCCATAGCTTAGAGAGGCAAAATATTGCATGGATCACCACGGTCGACCTCTGCGAGCAGTCGATGCTCCCTTTCGTTTTGGAGCAAAAGTCTGATTCCGTCTTATTTCGACTTTTTTGGTCTCCCAGCGTCTCTTTTGGTCTCCGCTTTCATTGCTTTCGTGCGTAACGTCATCGCTTGTTTCCACTCAACCTCATTGGGAAATCGTATCCAGAGGGTCCGCCAGGCATTCCGAGCGCAATTGGCGACCTCATCAGCAAATTGCCCTGGAGAAACACCATGCCCCTCGAAAAGAATTTTGCTACCTGCCACATGGGCCAGGTAGCTCTCGCCCTTGTAGACGGTCCGCAATGTGGTTCCGCTCGGAAGAAACAGGCATTTCCACTGATACCCATCAAGCCTTGACGCCGTGTTGTGCGCCTGTTGATCCAGGAACCGTTCCATCCAATCTTTGACAATGGAGTCTACGAGCTCATACATTTCTTGTTTGATGGCGTGCTCGCACATGAAATTTCCCAGCCCTTGGTAGGTTTCAAACGACGCTGGCAGGCTGAACAAAAATGGGCGCATGGCGCTTCTCCTTTCGAAAATTCATGCCCACATAGACCAAACCAGACCCAAAGAGTTCAATAGAGACCAAAAAAGTCGCTGCCAGACCGTGGGAGACTTTTAGGGAAAATCGGCATATACCCTCGACTACTGCCGCATCCAGTCGCGCAATTCGTAATACCAGTAGGTGAGTTGGGCGGCCAGGAGGCCGGCGGGGCCGCCGGTGGTAGGGAGCCCCCAGGCCGAGAACTGATCGACCTTGCTTAGCTCGCCCATCAGGGCTGCCGAGAGCACGTCGCCCGCCAGCGAAGTGGGACCGACGCCATGGCCGCCAAAGCCCATGCCGTACCAGACCCCGTTGGGAAGTTTGCCCAGCTGCGGCATCTTGTGGCGGCCGTAGCTCATCAAGCCGCTCCAAGCGTAATCGACCTTGGTGCCCGCAAGCTGCGGGTAGACCTTCAGCATATCCTCGTACAGCAGGCGCGCCACGTCTTCCGGGCTGCGTGAGCGGATCGAGATGCGGCCGCCCCACAGCAAGCGGCTGTCCCGCAAGGGCCGATAGTAGTCGAAGGCGAAACGGGTATCGTAAATCGCGGCGTCGGTTGCCAGGGCGTGCGGCATGCGCTCGCCCAATGGCTCGGTGACCATGACATAAGTGGCGATTGGCAGGATTGCCCCGGCCAACGCGGGATAAAGGCGCTCGATATAGCCGCCGCAGCAGACAACGACCTCCTCGCAAATCACATCGCCGCCAGCGGTCGCAACCCGCCAGCGAGAACCGCCACCATTGCAATTCGCCCCGCTGTGCTCCGCCTCGATCGCGCTGACGCGGCTGGATTCGTGGACACGTACGCCGCCAGCATGCAGCGCGCGCGCCAGGCCTTGCGCATATTTCAGGGGATGAAAATGGAAAGCGTTTTCTTCGTACAAGGCGCCGAAATAGCGTTCGCTACGGGCCCGCTCGGCAAACTCGGCTGGCGAGATGCGCTGCCATTCAACGCCCAGTTGCTCGCGCATGAAGCGCTGCCGTTCATCGAGCACGCGCGGGTCATCAAACCAATTGGCCAGGTAAATGCCGCCGTGGGTCGCGTCGCAATCGATCGAGTACTGCGAAATGCGGCGGCGGATCTGATCGACCGCAGCGAGGGTCAACTGGTAAAGCCGCCTGCCCTGCTCCGCGCCAACCGTCGCAAGCAAAGCCTGCTCATCGAGCGAATAGCCGCCGAACACGAAGCCGCCGTTGCGGCCGGAAGCACCGTGCCCGACGCGCTCGGCCTCCAGCAGCACCACATCGCGCTCGCCGTGTTCCATCAGCGACATGGCCGTCGCCAGCCCAGCGAAACCGGCGCCGATGATGCAGATGCGGGCCTCGTGGCGGCCCTCCAGCGCGGGATATCGCTCGCCTGCCGCCGTCGCGCGGTAGTAGCTCTCCGCGCCGTTCATCACAAGGTGGGGTAGCCGCTGGCTGTGAGGTCGAAGCCTTCGGCATCCGAAACAAGGTGCGCCTGCGCGCCGAATGGCAAGGTGCAATGCTCCTTGATGTGCCCAAACGGCAGCCCGGTCAACACCGGCACAGCCACCAGCCCGCGGATAAAGGCCAGCATCGCGTCGAAATCATAGCCATTGTCATGCGGCGCCAGCCGGTATCCGGAAAAATCTCCCAGGACGACTGCTTTCTGCCGTTCCAGCACGCCCGCGTAATGCAGTTGCAGCAGCATGCGTTCGACCCGGTAAGGATGTTCCGCAATATCCTCCAGGAACAGGATGCCCCCATCGATTTGTGGCCAGAACGGGGTGCCGAGCAGGTGGTTGACCATCGCCAGGTTGCCGCCCCATAGCGTGCCGCGCACGTCCACCTGCGGATTGCCGGCTGCCGTGCCGCGCACCGCATGGGCAGGTCCGCGCAGGCAGTCCCAGAACTGGCCCAAGGTATAGTCGGACGGTTCTTCGCGGCAGAAGTCGGCGCACATCATGGGGCCGGCAAAACTGATGCGGCCCGTGGCCTGGTAGAGCGCCATGTGGAATGCCGTCACGTCGCTGAAGCCGACAAACAGCTTGCCGCTGTCGGCCATCTTCTTGTAATCGATGCGCGGCAGGATGCGGCTGATGCCGTATTGCCCGCGCAGCGCAACCACTACTTG
Source organism: Pseudoduganella sp. (assembly GCA_039593355.1). Lineage (GTDB taxonomy): Bacteria > Pseudomonadota > Gammaproteobacteria > Burkholderiales > Burkholderiaceae_D > Rugamonas. Next base: position 158,799 of record JBCNPK010000003.1, on the reverse strand, counting down.
GCAATCCGGATCGGCGGCTGCCGCGTTGAGCTGCGCCAGCCGCGCGTCGTCGGTCCCGGCAAAGCGCTGGAACTTGCGCTCGGGTTGGTAGTAATTGTGGACGATGTGGCCCTGCGCTTCGAGACGGGCAATGCCGCTCGCCAGCGCGGCATCATCAGGGGCGTTGCCGGCGAGTCCGGCGATGGCAATTCCGATATTTTTCACCCGGCCATATTACCCCGGAGATGTTGATCGAGCAAGGCAAGCAGGCGCCCCATCAATGCCGGCGGCATGTCGTGTCCCATGCCCTCGATCAGCTCGAGCCGCGCACCGGGAATCTGGCGTGCCGTGTCGATGCCGCAGGCACAAGGCACCAGCGGATCGGCATCGCCGTGGATCACCAGCGACGGGCAGCGGATATCGCGCAGCAGTGCGCTGCGGTCGCCGGAAGCGGCGATCGCCAGCAGCTGGCGCGCCACGCCGCCGCCGTTGACGTTGCGCGCCACCGCCTCGCCCGCCATCCGCCGCAGCAGATCCTCCGGCATCGGGTAAGCCGGGCTGCCAATGGTGCGGAAGGTGTCGACCATCTGCTCCACCACGCGCCCCCGATGGTGGGCGCTGGGCGTGCGGCGCAAGAGGATGCGGCGCGCGGCCGGCGTCGGTCCCGGCAAGCCGCGCCGGCCGCTGCTCGACATGATCGACGTCAGGCTCAGGGTCCGTCCCGGATAGCGCGCCGCCATGATCTGCGACACCATGCCGCCCATGGACACACCGACAATATGCGCCGCCGCCACGCCCAGCGCGTCGAGCAGGCCGACCGCGTCGCCGGCCATATCGTTCAGGGTGTAGGGAGCGCGCTGGCGCCAGCCGAACAGGTGGCGCAGGTAGGCCAGCCACAGGTTGGGCGCGCCCAGATGGTCGAATTGGGAAGACAGGCCGGCGTCGCGGTTGTCGTAGCGGATCACGCGGTAGCCGCGCTGCACCAGCCCGTCGACCAATTCACAGGGCCAGGAAATCAGTTGCAGCGCCAGACCCATGTTGAGCAGCACAGCGGGGCCAGCCGGGTCGCCACTGGACTCGTAGGTAATCGTAATACCGTTTATATCAACGCTGGCCATGGCTCAGCATAGCACCGCCGCGGCAGTGCGTGGCGCGCCGTCAGGCCACGTTGTTTTTTCGCAAGGCCCGGCGCTCGGCGAAGAAGTCCTTCAGCACTTGGCCGCAATCTTCGGCCAGCAGGCCGCCTTCCACCTCGGCGTGATGGTTCAACTGCTCGCTCTCGAACACATTGACGACCGAGCCGCAGGCACCGGTCTTGGGATCGCTGGCGCCGTAAATCACACGCGCCAGGCGGGCGTGCATCATGGCGCCGGAACACATCACGCAAGGTTCCAGCGTGACATACAGTTCGCAGCCGGGCAGGCGGTAATTGCCCAGCGCTTCGGCGGCGGCGCGCATGGCGACGATTTCGGCGTGGGCGGTCGGGTCGTGGCGCCCGATCGGCTGGTTGTAGCCGCGCCCGATTACCACCCCGTCCTTGACGACGACGGCGCCCACCGGCACCTCGCCCTCGGCCCAGGCGCGGCGCGCCTCGAGCAGCGCCTCGCGCATGTACAGCTCACTCGACAATTTCGGCCCAGCAGTTCGGCGTTTCATGCAGCACCAGCTTGTGCAGGTGCAGGCCGGTGCCGTAGCGGTCCTTGAAGGCGGCCTTCAGGATGTCCCAGGCCACGGCGGCCAGGTTTTCCACGGTCGGGATGCGGTCGATCACCACCGTCTTGTGGTTCGGCAGCGAGGACAGGAAGTCTTTGACCGCGGCGTCCTTCTCGTACACCAGGAAGGCGTGGTCCCAGACGTCGACCAGGTGCTCCTTGGCGATGGTCTTGACGTCGGAGAAGTCCATGATCATGCCGTTATCGGAATTGCCTTCGGCGTCGATCACCTTGCCGGTCAGCGTGATTTCCAGGGTATAGCGGTGGCCGTGCAGGTTGCGGCACTGGCTCTTGTGGTCGGGAATGCGATGGCCGGCATCGAATTCCAGCTTGCGGGTAATAGTCAGCATTTACGGAATGTTCAACAGTTTATGGGTTTGCAGGCTCAGTTTCCATTTGGGATTGCGCTTGCAGGTTTCGATCGCCAGCGTGGTATTGAAGGCCGCCAGCGGGCCATCCATCGGCTGCACGAAGAAATTCTCGAAATCCAGGCCTTCGTAGGCGGCCAGGTCCTGTCCCTGCTGCGGGATCACGACCTTGATTTCATTGCCTTTGCGCACCACCAGCTGGGCCCCCATTTTCGGGCTGACGCAGACCCAGTCCACGCCGTCCGGCACGGCGATGGTGCCGTTGGTTTCAATGGCGATCGTGAAGCCGGCCGCGTGCATGGCCGCGATCAGCGGCGCATCGAGCTGCAGCAGCGGCTCGCCGCCGGTAAACACCACGTACTTGTGCCCTGCCCCGGCCGGCCACAGGCTGTCGATTTCCTGCGCCAGCGCGGCCGGCGTGGCGAATTTGCCACCGCGCTCGCCATCGGTGCCGACGAAATCGGTATCGCAAAACTGGCACACGGCGCTGGCGCGGTCCTGTTCGCGCCCGCTCCACAGGTTGCAGCCGGAAAAGCGGCAGAACACGGCGGGACGCCCGGCATGGGCGCCTTCGCCCTGCAGGGTGTAGAAAATTTCCTTGATGCTATAAGTCACGGGGTGATTCCATCGGTCGGCAACCCTACATTATAGCGCGTTTCACGAAACGAAACGGCTTTGCGCTTCGTCAACATTTACCGCCGGCAGCGGCTGCACAATCGAGTTCCAGACGCAGTGAACAACAAGGGACGCCGCCAAATGAATAGTCTCCTCAAGATCTCCCACCTGATGGAAGCACCGTCGCCCGGCCAGCCGCAAGGTTTCGCCCTCAAGCTCATGGAACTTCTGGTGATCCCCACCTTCGTGCTCGATGCCGCCGGCCGGGTCATTATCTGGAACCGCGCCTGCGAGCGCCTGACCGGCGTCCCGGCCGAAGAGCTGTTGGGCACCAGCGGCCATTGGTGCGCCTTCTACGCCATGCAGCGCCCCACCCTGGCCGACCTGGTGATTGCCGGGCGCACTGGCGAAATCCTCGACCTGTACGACGGCCAGGCGCGCGGCCCGGCCGGCACGCGCGAGAACCTGTGCGCCGAGAACTGGTGCGAAATGCCGCGCACCACGGGCCGGCGCTACCTGGCCGCGGACGCCAGCCCGATCTACGACAGCGATGGCCAACTGGTGGCCGTGGTGGAGACGCTGCGCGACCTGACCGAGGAAAAACAGGCCCAGATCGCGCTGGAACAACTGGCCACGCGCGACGGTCTGACCGGCCTGGCCAACCGGCGCTGCTTCGACCACACCTTGCTGGCCGAGTGGCAGCGCGCCCTGCGCCAGGCCCAGCCCCTGTCGCTGCTGATGGTGGACGTCGACAACTTCAAGCAGTACAACGACGCTTACGGCCACGTCGGCGGCGACGATTGCCTGAAGCGCATCGCCAACGCAGTGGCCAGCGAAATGCGCGCCAACGACCTGGTGGCGCGCTACGGCGGCGAGGAATTCGCCGTGATCCTGCCCAACCAGTCGCTGAAAGGGGCGGCCATCGTGGCCGAACGGATCCGCTGCCGGGTCGAGGCGCTGCGCCTGCCCAACCTGGGCGCGGCCGCACATTACGTCACGGTCAGCATCGGCGCCGCCACCGCCATCGCCTCGCACGAGCACCAGCCGGCGCAACTGGTGGCCACCGCCGACGCCGCGCTCTACCGCGCCAAGCACATGGGACGCAACCGCATCAGCCTGCCAGGCACTTCGTAGCCGCGCCGGCGGCCATGCAGGCGCGGTTGCGGCCGGCGCGCTTGGCTTCGTACAGCGCCTTGTCGGCCGTCTCCAGCAGCACGGCCGCGCCGTCTTCGGTGCTGGGCGCCATCGAACACAGGCCGATGCTGATGGTGACGTGGCGCGCCACCGGCGACGCCGCGTGCGGCAGCTGCAGCGACGCCACGTGCTGGCAGGCCCACTCGCCGTAGCGCAGCACATCCTCTTCGCAGCTGTTGGGCAGCAGCACCGCAAACTCCTCGCCGCCGTAGCGCGCCACCAGTTCGCCCGGGCGGCGCGTGCATTGCTCCAGCGCCTGCGCCACCGCGCGCAGGCATTCGTCGCCCATCTGGTGGCCGTAGTGATCGTTGTACAGCTTGAAATGGTCGACGTCGACCAGGGCTACGCCCAGCGCCGCCCCTTGCCGGCGGTGGCGCGCCATTTCCAGCGCCATCTGCTCGTCGAAATAGCGGCGGTTGGGAAGGCCGGTCAGGCCGTCCTTGTGCGCCAGGGTATCGAGGCTGGCCAGCGCCGCCTGCAGGCGCAGGTGGGTGCGCACGCGCGCCTGCACCACCGGCCCGGAAAGGGGCTTGGTGATGAAGTCCACCGCTCCGGCGTCGAGGCAGGCGATCTCGCTGTCGACCCCGGCGCTGGCGGTGACGAAAATCACCGGGCAGTGGCGCAGGTCGGGGTCGGCCATGATGCGCTCGAGCACCGCAAAGCCGTCCATGCTCTTCATCTGCACGTCCAGCAGGATCAGTTGCGGGCGCTGGGCGCGGGCGATTTCCAGCCCCGCCATGCCGTTGGTGGCGAACAGCACGCGCGCCTGATCGCGCAGCATGGCGCTCAGCAGGCGGATCGTGTCCGGGTTGTCGTCGATGATCAGGATGGTGCTTTCCATGCTTCCTCACTCAGGACGTCGAGCGCGCTGCCAAAATCCAGCGCTTCGATGGCGGTCTCCAGTTGGGCCGTGGCGGCGGCGCCGTGCCGGCTGGCCAGGTGCGGTCGCAGCTGGCGGAACTGCGCCAGCGCGTCGAGGTCCTGCCGCTGCAGCATCTCGGCCAGGGTGCGCATGGCCGCCTGCAGGTCCTGCTGCACGGCCGCCGCGGGCGCCCCCTGCTCCTGCTGCAGCCAGCGCGCGGCCGCCTGCAGCGTGGCCGTCAGCGCCGCCTGCGCCTGCGCGAACCGGGCGCGTACGGCGTCGTCGTCGCCGCTGCCCAGCGCCTGTTCCAGCGCCAGGGTGGCATCGGCAAAGTTGCGTGCGCCCAGGCTGCCCACGCCGCCCCGCAAGGCGTGCAGCGCGCTGGCCGCGCCGGCCTGGTCGCCCGCCTGCCAACGCGCCTGCGCCGTGTCGAACTCGCCCTGCGACTGGCGCACCACGCGCCCGACCAGGGCCACGATATTTTCCCGCTGCGGGCTGTGGCCGATCACCGCCAGCAGCTTGCGCACGGCGAACACGCCGGGCTGCTGGTCGGCGTCGTCCGCGGCCGGTGCCGGCGCTGCGGCGGAGGCCGGCGCAGCTTGCCCTGGTGCCTGTCCGGCTGCCGGGTCCGCCCCCTGCCCGCGCGCGGCGGCAAGGTGGCTGGCGACCGCCGACAGCATCTGCGTGTAGTCCACCGGCTTCGGGATGAAGCCGTCCATGCCGCACTCAAGGCACTTGCTGCGCTCCGTATCGAGCACGCCGGCGCTCATGGCCAGGATGGGCATGCGCAGGCCCAGTTGCTGGCGCAAAATGCGGGTCGCCTCAAAGCCATCCATGACCGGCATTTGCACGTCCATCAGCACCAGGTCGAAGGCGGCGCCATTGGCGCGCAGCAGGTCGACCGCCTGCTGGCCGTGCTCGGCCACGGTGACTCTGGCCCCGGCCGGCTCCAGCACTCCGCGCGCCACCAGCTGGTTGGTCGGGTTGTCTTCCACCAGCAGGATGCGGGCGCCACGCAGGTCCGCCTGGCGCCCCGCCCCTTCCATCCCTGGCGCGGACGCGGGCTGCCCTGCGGCAGCGCGCTGGCGCAAGCCTTGCAGCAGCAGGCGCAGCGCAGCCGGCAGAACCGGCTTGGCCAGGGCCGCCACTTCGCCGGGGCCGGGCTGGCGGTCCAGGCTGCGGTTCAACGCGACCAGGTACAAACCCTCATAACGTTCAGGCCCTTCGGCGTCGAGCAACACCGAGTCGACCAGGGCCACCGCGCGCGCAGCGCCGGGCCCGGCCGACACGGCAAAGGCCGGCGCCGCGTCATAGGCCTCGACCAGGCAGCCCCAGTGGCGCAACTGCGCTTCCAGGTAATGCAGGGTCGGCACATGGTCGTCCACCAGCAGCACGCGCAAGCCGGCCAGGACGCCGGCCTCGCCCTCTTCGCTGCGCTGCTGGCGCGCCAGCTGCAGCGGCACCGACACCACGAATTCGCTGCCGCGCCCCACTTCGCTGCTGACGCTGATCGTGCCGCCCATCAGCTGCACCAGCTGCTGCGAAATCGACAGCCCCAGCCCGGTGCCGCCGAAGCGGCGCGCGGTCGAATTGTCGGCCTGCTCGAAGGGATTGAACAGCCGGCCCAGCTGTTCTCCGCTCATGCCGATGCCGCTGTCGGTCACGCTCAGCTGCAGGATTGCCATGGTGCTGCCGGGCGCGCTCACGCCCAGGTGCACCCGCACTTCGCCCTCGGCCGTGAACTTGATGGCGTTGCCCACCAGGTTCAGCGCCACCTGGCGCAGCCGCTGCACATCGCCCACCAGGCATTGCGGCATATCCGGTTCCAGCGTCAAAAGCAGGTCCAGGCGCTTGCCCACGCTCGCGGCCTGCATCGCCGCCGCGATCGCCTCGGCCAGCTCCTCCAGCTGGAACGGCGCCGCCACCACGGCCAGTTTGCCGGCCTCGATCTTGGACAAGTCGAGGATGTCGTTGACCAGGGCCAGCAAGGCGCCGCCGGAGGCGCGGATCAGGCGCACGTATTCCTGCTGCTCGGCACTGAGCGGCGTACGTTCGAGCAATTGGCTGATGCCCAGCACCGCGTTCATCGGCGTGCGGATCTCGTGGCTCATATTGGCCAGGAAGGCGCTCTTGGCGCGGCTGGCTTCCTGCTGCTGCAATTCGGCGCGTTTGCGCGCCGTGATGTCGAGCGCCACGATATGGAAGCCGCACACCTCGCCCTGCGCGTCGGTGTCGGGAATGTAGTCGGTCATCAGGTGGCGCGGCCAGCCGGCGCGCTCGGTGTCGGTCTCGAAGTGCACGCGTTCGCCGCGCAGGGCGGCCGCCACCTGCGGCGCCACCTGGGCGTACAGGACGCTGCCCAGCACCTGCTCCACGCTGCGCCCGATCATGGCAGCCGGATCGATGCCGAGCAGGGCCTGGTAGCTGCGGTTGGCGAAGCGGAAGATCTGCTCGCGGTCGACATAGCCGATGGCGGCAGGATTGTGATCGGCCACGGTGCGCAGGAAGCGCTCCTTGTCAGCCAGCTCCAGCTGGGCGCTGGCCAGGGCCGACAATTGCGCCGCTGCCGCCTCCTCGCTACGCCGGCTGTCGCTGACGTCGGTGACGAAGACGGCATAACCGGGCGCCGTGCCGGCCGCGTGGCGCGCCAGCGTCAGTTCGGCATCGAAAAGCGCCCCGTCGCGGCGCCAGCCGGACAGCACCAGGGGCTGCCCGACGCTGCCGTCGGCCAATTGCGCCAGGAGGGTGGCGCTGGCGTGCAGCAGCTGCTCGACCGGCTTGCCCAGCACTTCCGCGCGCGGCCAGCCGAATACCTGCTGTGCGCGCGCATTCCAGTCCGTTACCAGGCCTTCCGCGCTCAGGCCCAGGAAGGCTTCCTGGGTGGCGTCGAGCAGGGCTTGCGTGCGCTGCTCGCCGGCTGCGGCCCGTGCCGCGGCCTGTTCCAGCTCGGCGCCCAGTTGCGCGGCGCGCTGCGCCAGTTGCGCCCGCTCCTGTTCGCGCTGTGCGGCGTCGTGCTGCAGCCGCTGCAGCAGCGCATTGCAGGCCTGGCGCAGCGCTTCCAGCTCGCCGAAGCTGCCGGGCAGCGGCGCCAGCTGCGGCGCCGGGCCGTGCTGCACCGCCTCCAGCATCCGGGCCGCCTCTTGCACGGGCTGGGTTACGCGGCGCGCGGCGCGCCAGCCGGCCAGGGCCAGCAGCAGCGCAGCCGCCATGCCCCACAGCGCCACCGTCGTCTGCAGCCGCCGCACAGGCGCCAGCGCTTGCGCGGCGTCCTGGCGTACCAGCACAGTCCATCCCAGGCCGGGGTAAGCCTCGTAACCGCGCGTGCGCGCATAGCCGACCAGGTAGTCGTGCCCGTCGGGCCAATGCTGTTCGCCATAGCCGGCCGGCTGCAGGCGCGCCTGGGCCGGCAGCCCGCCGGGCGCGGCCTGCTCCAGCAGCTCGTCGGGGCCGGCCAGCACCCTGCCATCTTGCGCGAGCAGCAAGGCGTCGCTGGAGAGCAGCTGGCGCGCCCAATTCCAGTGCAATTGCGCGCCCAGCACGCCGAGCGGGCGGCCCGCCGCGTCGAAACAGGGGAAAGCCAGGTCGAGCACACGCAGCGGGCGGCCGCCGCGCGCCGGCAGCAGATGGGCCAACTGGGCGTCGCCATGCACGTCGTGCACGTAGATGCCCTTGGGCGCGTCGCTGAACCAGGGGCGTTGCGCCAGGCTGGCGCCTTCCAGCACGCGGCCGGTCGACACCAGCACATCGCCGCCGCTGCCGGCCAGGCCGATCCAGGCGTACAGGGGATAGGTGCGCTGCAAGTCTTCCAGCAGTTGCCGGCGCGCGGCGGCGCCGTCGAGCTGGCCGGTGCGGCGTGCCAGCAGCTGCACTTCGCGGTAGCGTTCGAACATGGCCGCGTCGAGCTGGTCGGCATGCTCGCCGGCGCGCTGCGCCAGGCTTTGGCCGAGACTGGCTTTCAGCTCAGCGGCCGTACGCCAGCCCAGGCCCCACACGGCCAGCCCGGTCAGCAACAAGACGGCCCCCGCCAGCGCGGCGGCCAGGACGGCGCCCAGGCCGAAGCGGCTGCGCAGCGTGGGACGCGCGGACAAGACTTCCTCAGGCATGGCGCCTCCGCTATTCCGATGCTGGGAGTATAACCGACCTCCCTTGCAAAGTTGCCAGAAAGTCTTGCTAAATTGACTTAGTTAATGCACTTTACGTGTGCCGCGCGACTTCTGCGCCTTGGTTTCGCCGTGCTCGCGCCGTTGTTTGTTGACAATGCGGGCGGCGACTTCCTCCTCACGTCCGGGGTAGCGGTGTTCCTGCTTGAACTCCTGCTTCAGTTCCTTGTACTCGCGCTCCCGTTTCGGGCTGGCTCCTCGTGGCATGATGGCCTCCATATCTGGCGTCCTGCCATCATGCTAGCGAAGCTTGGGCCGGCACAGCGCACGCATGCGCCCATCGCCACCCGGTTCGCCGTGGCCTCAGAACTGCTCGACCCAGGCCGCCAGCTGGGACGGCGTCAGCGCGGCATCGGCCTGCACCAGGCGGCATTCCACACCCTGCGCGCCGCTGGCCATCTGCAGCGCCGCGCCGCGCTTGCCCAGCCACAGCAGGCAGGCCAGCCAGAACGCGTGCTGCGAGGAGACCGGGGCGCTGGTCGGGGTTTCCAGGTATTCGGTCAGCTGCGAGGCCTGCAGGAACAGCGCGTGCTCGGCGTCCACGGCGCGGAAGGTGGCGCCGAAGGTCTCCCCCAGCAGGGCGAAGACATGGGCCGCCTCGGCGTCGGGATAGCGCGCCTCCAGGTCCTGCAGGTGGTCGCGCACGGCGCGGCCGAAGGCGGCGCTGCGGAAGGCTTCCGAACTGATCAGGTCGGAGTGGTCCAGCATCAGCCAATCCGGCTCGGGCGGCGTCATGCCGGCGCTCAAGGCGCCGGCCAGGTAGCTTTCCACCGGCACGAAGGACGGTCCGGCCGACAGGCTGGCCGCCAGCGTGTAGACGGTGCCGATGCGGCTGGCCACGGCCTGCTTCTGCCGCACCAGCAGCTTCTCGCGCAGCAATTGCGAATGTTCCTTCTGCAGCTTGGCCAGGGCCAGCGCCTGCTTCAGTTCCATGCGCAGGGCCGCGATGTCCCACGGCTTCTGGATGTAGCGGTGGATCTGGCCCTGGTTGACCGCGTCCACCGTGTGTTCCAGCTCAGAATAGGCCGTGGTCAGGATGCGCACGATGTGCGGATAGCGGTCCCAGGCATAGAACAGCAGTTCATTGCCGTAGGCGCCGGGCATGCGCTGGTCGGACACCAGCACCGCGATCTCGTCGGCGTGTTCGTCGAGCATGCGCTTGCCCTCTTCCACCGACTCGGCCACATAGACCGGCGCCAGCGAACCGAGCGCGCGCTGGAAGTATTTGAGGGCGGTCGCTTCGTCGTCGACGTACAGGATCGCCGGAGCTTGTTTCGTCGCTTGTTCGGTCATGCTGGTTCCTTCTCTAAATCCGGGAAATTCATGGTGACAGTGGTGGAGCAACCCTGTTCCGACTGCACCCGCAGGTGGCCGCCGAACGATTGCATCACGCGGTTGCAGAAGATCAGGCCCCAGCCGCTGCCGCCTTCGCCGCCGTGCATGGACACCGGGTCCAGCAGCAGGCGGTTGAGCAGCGCCGGCGCAATGCCCGGGCCGTTGTCTTCCACGATGATGTAAGGGCGCGCGTCGACGCCCACGGTGATCCTGATGCGCGGATCGGGATGCTCGTGCAGCGCGCGCAGCGCATTGCTGAGCAGCGAAGACAGCACCAGCGCCACGCAATTGGGCGAGGCGCGCACGGTGAAGTCGCCCTGCACCGTCACGTCGATGATGTCGCGCTGGCTCGGCGCCAGCGGGTACACGCCCAGCAGCGCGGCAACCATCTGCGCCGCGCTGCCGCCGCCCAGGCGCGCCGGCTGCACCACGCTGGCGCGCTTGACCGATTCCACGAAGGACGACAGCACCGACAGGCAGTAGCGCGCATTGTCGTTCATGTGCGCCGCCGCATTGCCGATGTCGGCCTTGAGCGGCAGGCCGTTGTCCGCCGCCTGGCCGCTGACGCGGCGCTGGATATTGCGCGCGAAATTGGCGATGGTGGCCAACGGCGTGTTCAGTTCGTGCGCCAGGAAAGCCACGGTTTCTTCGATCGCCAGCAGGCTCTGGCGGCGCATCGCGCGTTCGCGCGCGTTCTCGCTGGCCAGGCGCAGCGCATGGCGCACCGTGCTGGCGTCGAGCGGCTTTTCCAGGATGCGGAAGATGTCGCCGCCGTTGATGGTTTCCAGCAGTACTTCCTTGTCGGCGTAGGCCGTGACCAGGATGCGCACCAGGTGCGGGTAGTCGCGTTCGACCTGGGCCAGCAGCTCGCCGCCGACACGGCCGGGCATGCGGTAATCGGTCACCAGCACATCGACTTCGTTGTCGGGCCGGGCCAGGATTTCCAGCGCCTCGTCGACGCCAGGGGCCGTCAGCACCGTGAAGTCGTTCTCCACCGCGCGCGCGAAATACTTGCGCGCCAGCTCCTCGTCGTCGACGTAGAGGACGGTGGCCGGCTGCTTGCGTTGCTCGCTCATTTCTCGCCTCCCGTCACACGTGGCAGGTCGAAGCTGAATTTGGTCCATTCGCCGGGCTGGCTTTCCGCCGCCAGCACGCCGCCGTGGCGCTGGATCACGCTGTAGCAAATCGACAGTCCCAGGCCCAGGCCCTGCCCCACTTCGCGCGTGGTGAAGAAAGGCTCGAACACGCGGCCGATGTTTTCCGGCGCGATGCCGGGGCCGTTGTCGCGCACCGTGACCTTCAGGCGTTCGCCGCGCGACTCGGCGTAAATGTCGATGGTCGGCTCGCGCGTGGCGCCCTTGCGCATGGCCAGGGCGGCGTTGCTGAGCAGGTTGATCAGCACGCCGATGATGGCCGCCTCGTCGCCGCGCACCAGGGTGTCGGGCTGCAGGTGGCGGTTGACCTTGATGCCCTTGATTTCATGGCCCACCAGGCGCACCGACGATTCCAGCGCGCGCTCGAACAGGAACTGGGCGCTTTCGTGGTCGGTGCCGGACTTGCGGTAGGCGAAGGTCTTCAGGTCCGACACGATGTACTGCACGCGCTGCATGCCCGACTTGGCGTCGGTCAGGCATTCGTGCAGCACTTCGTTGGACTTGGCCGCCGGCTCTTCCATCGCGATGTCGATCGCCATCATGCAGAAGTTGACCGGGTTGTTCACCTCGTGCAGCAGGCCGGCCGCCAGCGTACCGAGCGCCGCCATTTTTTCCTGCTGCAGCATCTGGCCCTTGATCTCGGCCAGGCTGCGGTTGTTCGCTTCCAGCTGGGCATTCTTGTCCGCCAGTTCCGCCTTCAACTGGAACAGGTTGAAGCGCGCCTGCTCGTTGAAATAGGTGCACACGGCGCTGGCGATGGCGGAAAAGGCCAGCAGCAGCGAATTGACGGCAAACGCGCCCCCACCCGGCGGCTGGCCGTCGTGCACCCAGCAGGCCGCCGCATACAGCAGGTAGGTCAACAGGCCGAGGGTCAGGTTCTGCCACATGCGGAAGGCAAAAGCGATGGCCGAGGCGAACACGCCCAGGTTCAGGCCGGCATAGTAGATCGAGGAGGCGCCTTCGGTGACCGCGATCATCCAGGCGATCATTACCTGCGGCAGCATGAGCCAGGTAAAGCTCATGGCTTCGACATTGCGTGCGCCCCATTCGGTGCGCATCAGGCCGATGATGCCCAGGATGCCCAGCGAGCACAGCACGCGCGCCAGCGTGAATGCGACCAGGTGGGACGGATACAGGCTGTAATCGAGGCCTATGCCCAGCAGCACCAGGCCGATGCCGGTCCAGGCGCCGCCGCGGCTGAAACGCAGGCGGTAGGCGCGCAGGTCCGATTCATAGGCCTTGTGCAGCGAGGGTGTCATCAGGATCCCCAGGTCGGGTGCCGGTCCGCTCATGGCAGCGACGCTTCGGCAAAAACATTGACGCCGGTCGCATCGACATAAACGGAACGCTCGCGCGACTGGGGCGGCAGCAGCTGCTCCATCTTCGCCTCGTCGCGGTAGATCAGGTACCACTCGAGCAGGTGCTCCATGCCCGGGCGCTCAGGATTGCTGGAGTGGACGTTGGTCACCAGCAGGCGGCCGCCGCTCTTCATGCAGGACGCAAAATAGCTGAGCAGGCGGCTGCACACCTTGTCCGACAGGTAGTCGAACAAGCCGGCGCAATAGACCACGTCGAAATCGGCGCCCACCTGCGGGCCGTCGACGCGGCGCTTGAGCAGGTTGTGCACGGAATCCTGCACGAAGCGGATGTCGGGCTGGCGCGCCAGGCCGGCGCTGATGGCGGCCAGCTCGCCGCGGGTCCAGGCCAGCGTCTCTTCGCTGAAATCCACCAGCTCGAACGAAAGCCAGTGCGGCTCGTCGTATTCGCGCAGGAAGCGCTGGATCTCCTGCGCCGGGCCGCAACCCACGTTCAGCACGCGGAACGGGCGGCCGACGCGGCGCGCGGCATCGGCGTGGCGCTTCAGGAAGTCGACCAGGATGTCGATGCGGTTGCGGTGCGCCACCGCTACCGCCGTCTGCAGGAAGGCAGCATTGACGATCTGGAAGTAGGTGCTCGGGCCCTGGCGCGGGTCGCCCAGGATCTGGTTCACCATCTGGTAGTCGCCGGCATAGCCGAGCGGCTTGCTGAAGGTGCGGAACACGAACGGCGCGCGCAGGATCAGCGGATGCAGCGCAGCTTGGGCAAAGGCGCGGTGGGCGGCCGCCGCTTCCTGCTCGACCGTCGCCGCTTCGCGGTTCAGGTCGTCAAAATAGCGGCGTACGCGCACGATCAAGGGTTCGGCCAATTCGGTGAACACGTCGGCGCGCAGGCGGCCGCCCTCTTTCGGCAGCGAGTCCGACAGGTCGACCTGTTCGACCCAGCGCGCCACCTCGGCCAGGTAGGCGCGCATTTCGTTGACCGCAATCTGGTAATCGCGGCGGATGCGGAAGCGGTCGTCCCAGTCCAGCACGAACTTGCTCGCTTCGCGGCCGACGGCGCCTGGCAGCAGCACCACTTCGCTCAGCTCGCGCCATTCGTCGATCAAGGTCACCGACACCACGGCCGTCAGGCCGGTGTTGACCATGCTGATCACCACGGCCTTGCCGATATAGGCGCTGGCCGTGCCCATGCGCACGGTCAGCTCGCTTAGTACCTCGCTGACCTGGACGATGGAATACGGGTTATACACTTCCATCACCAGCGATTTGCGCTGGAGCGTCACGATGGTGCCGCGGACGGCTTCACCCTGCGTGTTCAGGAAACTGACGACCGGATCGATTTGCGCCTGTGAATACACTGTTGGGAAATAAATGGTTGCCGTGAATTAAATTGAGTGTACTGACTTGTGGAGGAAATCGCAATATTTCCCCTAAGAGATTTCCATTTTCGATAAAGCCTATCAATTGCGGGAGAGAAGCCCAATAATTAATTGGCAATAATCGTTACCGAAAGTACGCTGTCGCACAGACGCTACCATTGCCTTCTGCCAAACTGGCGGCAAGTCTTGGAGATCATGCGATGGAGCACGAAGTGAAACATTCTGGCAAGCTATCCCCAGCCGACCTCGAACGCGCCGAATTCCATGAACGCTTTGCGCGCAGCTTCAGCGATGCGCGCTTTGACGGCCTGCGCGATGCGGTCGCCGCCCTGGAGGAAATGGCCTGGCGCCAGTACTGCGAACAGCACCCGCAACGCGCACCGCGCTAAGCGGGCGCCGCCAACAGTTCCAGGCGGGCCGCCAGCCTGTCCGCCATTTGCGCCTCGGTAAAGCCGGCGTAGCGATTGGCTATGCCGCGTGCCGCCATCAGGGTGCGGCCATCCATCAGCAGGCTGCGCACCACGCTGCGCCAGTCCACCGTCCCCGGCAAGCGCCCGCCGTTGACCGCCACGCCAGCCTGCTCCAGCCGGGCCGCCAGCAGGTAGCGCTCAAGCTGGGTCGGCAGCAGCAGCATGGGCACCCCGCCCAGCAGCGAATGCGCCACGGTCCCCTCGCCGGCCTGGCTGACGCAGATGCGCGCCTCGGCCAGCGCCGCGGCCAGGTCGACCGGTCCGCGCGCATACGCCAGGCTGGTCGCATGCACCGGCGGCACGGCGCCGGCAGCGACTTCCGGTTGATAGCACAGCACCCGGCAGCCTTCCATCACCAGCGCGTGCAAAACCGCGACATGGGCGGGATGTTCCTGGCGCAGGTAGACGAACACCTTGTGGCCATGGCCCGGCGGCCATTGCGGCGCCTCGCCGGCAGGCGAGACGAAGGCCGGGCCGAACCATTGCTGCGACTCGGGCGGGCGGCCGTAATGATCGGTCTCGGGCCAGGCGCACAGGAAGTGCTGGCGCCCCAGCAGCGCATCGGCCGCCTGCACATAAGGCACGCCGCCATGGTGCACCAGCACCGTGTTCATGACCTTCAGGATGTGCAGTTCGGCCCCGGCCAGGCGCGCCAGGTCGACCGCTTCCCATGGGCGGAAATTGGGAAGAGGCTGGCCCGCCGGCGGCAGCGTGAAGCCGGCGCCTACTGCAGCGGCCGGGATATCCAGCGTGCGCGCGGCGAGCAAGGCCGTGGGGGCGAACTCGGCCACCACCACGTCGGGCTTCAACAATTCCAGCGCCGAGCGCCAGCCGCGCACCAGGGCGTCCAGCGTCTGCGCTTCGCGGTAGCCGGAAGCGAGCATGATCTCGGCCAGGCTCGATGCATGCTGCGCCGTACTGTGCAGCCAGAGCGGCGCCTGCAGCATCTTCACGTCCAGGTCGCCGAGCAGGCGGCGCGCCGGCCCCAGGTCGCGCACCGACAGGCTGACGGCATGGCCGCGTGACAGGAGGGCTTGCGCAATGACCCGCAAGCGCCCCGCATGGGCGGCATCGCCGCCTAATTCCCAAGCCAGGTGGAAATGAGCCATGGATTAGTTCACCCGGCCAAGCGTCATTGTTTTTTTCACATTATTTCCAATCATTGCCATGCCATGGATTTTAGAACACACTCGCAAACAGGTGTGCAATACTAGGTCATGGCCCCTTCCCGACTGCTACCCCAGAGCCTGCGCGCGCGCATGACCTGCGTGGTTATCTTGCTCGTGCTTGCGGCCACGACCATCCTGACCTGGCTGGCGCTGTCGATGTCGGAACGCGACATGAAGAGTGTCATCGGCCAGCAACAATTCAACCTGCTGTCGCTGGCGGCGGCCAATATCGACGAACAGCTGGCCGCCAAGCGGCTGCTGCTGGCCGCCATCGCCGACGACCTGCCGCCGCGCCAGCGCACGCCTGCTGCGTTCCAGGCCGCCATCGAACGGCGCGCTTCGGCGTCGTCCGAATT
Organism: Pseudoduganella sp.; assembly: GCA_039593355.1. GTDB lineage: Bacteria > Pseudomonadota > Gammaproteobacteria > Burkholderiales > Burkholderiaceae_D > Rugamonas. Next base: position 142,727 of record JBCNPK010000003.1, on the reverse strand, counting down.
CGCCAATGTTGCCGCCTTCGATGCCAGCGGCCGCTTCCTGGCCAGCCTGCGCCCGCCGCAGCAGGAAAACCCCACGCTGCGCGACCGGCCCTATTTCGAACAGACCCTGGCGCAAAAGCGCGCCATCATATCGCCTCCGCTGCGCGGACGCGTGTCCAATTTGCCGGTCGTGGTCCTGACCCACCCCATCATCGACAGCGGCGGCGACGTCCAGGTGGTCCTGGTGGGCAGTATCGATTTGCTGAATTCGGATTTCTTCCAGCATTTCAACACCATGAAGCCGGGCAAGACCGGATTCATGTTCATCATGACCAGCGACGGCATCCTGGTCAACCACCCTAACAAGGCGCGCCTGCTCGAGCACATCAATGCACGGCCCGGTATCAACCTGGGCACCCAGCGCGCACTGGACGGCTTCGAAGGCTGGATGGAAGCGGCCAACAAGGACGGCGTGGACGGCATCTATGCCTACAAGCGCCTGAACACCACCAACTGGATCGTGGGCGCGCGCTTTCCGACCGAGGAAGCGTTCGCCCCCATGATCCGCATGCGCCAGCAAGCCGTGTTGGCGGCCACCCTGTTCGCGGCCGTGGCCGGCCTGCTCAGCTGGATCGCGATCAAGGTGCTGCTGGCGCCGCTGCAAAAGCTGCGCACCAGCCTGCATGCGATCCGCGCACGCAACGGCGATATCGGCCTGCTGCGCAGCCATGCGCGCGACGAGATCGGCGAGTTGAGCGAGGCGCTGTATGTCATGACCTCCGAACGCCAGGCGGCGCTGGAGCGGCTGGCGGAGAGCGAAAAGCGGGCGCGCGTGATCGCCGACAATATCCCGGCCCTGGTGGCCTACATCGACCGCGACCTGCGCTACCGCTTCACCAACGAGCATTACCAGTTCCTGCTGGGCGTCGATCCGCGCACCATGGTGGGCAAGCGGGTCGACGAAGTGTTCGGGCCGGACGTGCTGGCACGGTGGCAGGATTGCTTCGACATCGTACTGTCCGGGCGCCGCATCCACGTCGAGCGGCCCGGCGAGGAAATGGAGCGCCACCTGCACCTGATGGTGGAGCTGGTGCCTGACCTCGCGCCCGACGGCAGCGTGCCGGGTTTTTACATGATGTGCACCGACATCACCGAACGCAAGACCGCTGAATTGGCCCAGGCAGCCAGTGAAAAGCGCCTGCGCCTGATCGCCGACCACCTGCCGGTGATGATCAGCGCCATCGACCGCGACCACGTTCTTCAGTTCGGCAACGCGACCTATCGCCGCTGGCTCGACACCGATCCCGACACCCTGCCCGGCCGCCCCATGGCCAGCGTGACCGGCGAGGCGGCCTACCTGGAGGCAAGGCCCTGGCTGGAACGCGCCTTCGCCGGCCAGGTCACCGACTACGAGTCGACCGCGCGCCTGCACGGCGAACCGCGCGTGCTGGAAACCACCTTCGTGCCCGAGGTGCACAAGGATGGCAGCGTGCCCTTTGTCTACGCGCTGACCACCGACGTTACGCGCAGCCGCGAAGTCGAAGCCGAACTGCTGCGCCAGGCGCGGCGCGACCCGCTGACCGGCATCCCCAACCGCCGCCACTTCGAGGACGTGCTGGACCAGGCCATCGAGCGCGTGCGGCGCCAGGACAGCCAGATGGCGCTGGCCTACCTCGACATCGACAATTTCAAGCATATCAACGACAGCCTGGGCCACTCCGGCGGCGACGAAGTACTGAAAGAGTTCGCCCTGCGCCTGAGCGGCAATGTGCGCACCACCGACACCGTGGCGCGCCTGGCCGGCGACGAATTCGTGATCGTGTTCGAGAATATCCGCCATCCCGACGAGATCCGCCTGCTCGCGCAAAAGGTCATGGACGCGGTGGCGCCCGACTTCACCGTGCTGGGCGCGCCGCTGCACGTGACCACCAGCATCGGCATCGCGCTGTATGCCGGCGGCACCGAGACGGCGGGCGGCCTGATCGGACGCGCCGATATGGCGCTCTACGACACCAAGCGGCGTGGCCGCAACGGTTTTACCATCGATAACGGCCGCGGCCTGCCGGAACCGGCCGTCACGCCGCCTTGAGCAACGCGATGAAGCGCCGCCCGGCTGGACCCGGCGGCGCATCCTTGCGCCAACAAGCATGCAGGGAAAACGCCGCGCCGAGCACCGGACTGGCCTCCAGCTTCAGTTCGACCAGCGAGCCGCGCGCCAGCTCTTCTTCGACCATATGGCGCGGCATGCCACCCCAACCCAGGCCGGCGCGAATAAAGGCATGCTTGGCGCCCAGGTCGGCCAGGCGCCAGCCCTGCTGGTTCACGACGCCGAACTGGCGTCCTTCCGTCAAAGCGGAGCGGTCGGTCAGGATCAGCTGGACATGCCGCGCCGCCTCGCTGCGCGCAATCGGCGCCGGCAGCGACGCCAGCGGATGGCTGGCCGCAGCGACGACTACCAGCGGCACCTCCAGCAGGAAATCGCTCGCGCATTCCGCCGGCACATCGGGATAGGAGCCCACCACGGCGAGCCTGCAGCGGCGTTCCAGCAAAGGCTGCACCACGGCACCCAACACCTCAACATCAAGCCGCAAGGGCGTGCCGGGGAACTCCTGGTGGAAGCGGCGCACTGCCTCTGTCAGGCGCGCAATGGGAAACATGACGTCGACCGCCACCGACAGCTCGGCCTCCAGTCCTTCGGCCAGGGTCCGGGCCTTGGCCTTGAAGCCATCCATGCTGCTGGCTGCGGCGCGCGCGCTGTCGAGCAAGGCGCGGCCCTGCTCCGTCAACCGCGGATACCTGCCGCTGCGGTCGAACAGCGCGAAGCCAACTTGCAGTTCGAGATTGGCCAAGGTCTGGCTGACCACCGACTGCGCCCGCCGCAGCTTGCGGCCCGCAGCCGAAAAACTCCCTTCCTCGGCCGCTGCGATGAAAGTTCGCAACTGGTCCATCGACATTGCATCGAGCATGTGCAATCCTGTGTAATACGCCTGGCGGCCGATTCTACACGACCATGTAAGACTGGTCTTACACCGTCGCGCGCTTCCCTCTGCTTGGAAACATAAGCTTGCACTTGGATACTGGTTGCCATGATGACCACACTTCCACTCAGCCGCAGCGCCCAGGCCAACGCTGGCGGACCGTCGCGCCAACTGTACATGCTGCTGCGCGAAGCGCCCGACCGGGCCCAGGCCACGGCCTACCTGCAACGCCGCCTTGCCGAAGCCTCTGCCTTGCCGCCCGCCTGGAGCGGCGAACTGGCCGGCCTGGAAGCGTGGCTCGAGCTGCGCGCCCGCAACCGCGCCGAAGAATTCCGCCAGTACCAGGCGGCGCGCCTGGATGGAGCGCCGCGCCGCCACTTCGCCACGCTGGCGCAAGCGCGCCGCTTCCTGTGCGTGCAGGCGCCCAGCCTGCTGGTCGAGGGCGCCTGGCTGCACGTGGTGCTCGACCATTGGCGCCAGCCCGCCTTCATGCCGCTTGTGAAGCTGTACCTCGACTACCTCGGCAAAGGCGTCCCAGGCACCAACCATGTTGCGCAAGTGCGACAGGTACTGGCCGTGCAAGGCTGCAGCAACTGGCAGGAACTGGAAGACGCCGGCTTCGTGCAAGGCGCGATCCGTCTCTCGCTGTCCAGCGCCGGCGAGCGTTATATCGCCGAGCTGCTGGGCTACCAGCTGGCGGTGCCCGACCAGCCTGCGTCCCAGCCGTCGCTGCTGCATGAGCTCGCCGAACTGGGCATCGCCCTGCCGGCGCCGCCGGCGTCCGACACCATCGTGCTGAACGTGCTGCGTGCCTTGCTGGGCGATGCCGAACCGGCTGCGGCGAGTGAATTCCTGAATCGCCTTGAACTGGGCTATGGCCTGGGGCGCATCGGCCTGCAGACCCTGCCCGCCACGCCTGAAAACGGCGCGCCGCAGGACCCGCCAGCGCCTGGCGCCATTGCGGCCATGTTTGCCGCACCGCCATCGAGCGCCGGCGCCAACGCTGGCGAAACCGCCGACGCAGGCAGCGCCGGCGAGCAGCCGCGCGGCATTCTGCGGCATCAGTTTCCCGCCGACGAACACGCTTGGGAAACCATCACCAGTGACCTTGGCCTGCTCGAAGCCCAGATAGCAGCCTGTGGCAGCAAGGCCGAAGCCATGACCATGCTGGCGCGCCACATGGGTCCCGCCGTGCACCACCAGCCGCTCGGCCTGATGGCGGCCCGGATCTACTCGCAGCTCTTCGCGTTAGCTTAGCCGGATGGTATCCTCCCCGTAATTTCACACCGGGGAGTGGCTGTGTCCATCGCAGAAAAACTATTCAAGCTCAAAGAAGCCGGCAGCGACGTGCGTACGGAGGTGGTGGCTGGCGTTACCACCTTCCTCACCATGGCCTACATCATCTTCGTCAACCCCGCCATCCTTGGTGACGCAGGCTTGCCGAAAGACGCGGTCTTCGTTGCCACCTGCCTTGCCGCGGCCCTCGGCACGGCCATCATGGCGCTGTACGCCAACTACCCGATCGGCATGGCGCCGGGCATGGGCCTGAACGCCTACTTCGCCTACGCCGTGGTGCTGGGCATGGGCATCAAATGGCCGGTGGCGCTGGGCGCGGTCTTTATTTCCGGCTGCCTGTTCTTGATCGTCAGCCTGCTCGGTTTGCGCGAAGCCATCGTCAACGGCATTCCGCGCTCCCTGCGCATTGCCATTACCGTGGGCCTGGGCCTTTTCCTGGGGCTGATCGCGCTGAAGAGCGCGGGCATCGTGATGGCCAATCCAAATACCATGGTCACCGTGGGCGACCTGCACAAGCCGCCGGCCTTGCTGGCGGTGGTTGGCTTCCTGCTGATCGTCACGCTGGACCGCCTGAAGGTACGCGGCGCAATCCTGATCGGCATCATGGCCGTGACGGTGCTGAGCTTCTTCTTCGGCGGGAACACCTTCCACGGCGTGTTCTCGGCGCCGCCGTCGCTTGACGCGACCTTCCTCAAGCTGGACGTGCCGGGCGCATTCGGCGTCGGCGTGCTGAATGTGGTGCTGGTGTTCTTCCTGGTCGAACTGTTCGACGCCACCGGCACCCTGATGGGCGTCGCCAGCCGCGCCGGCCTGCTGGTCAGCGGCAAGATGGAACGCCTGAACAAGGCCCTGTTGGCCGACAGCACCGCCATTGTGGCCGGCTCCCTGCTCGGCACCTCCAGCACCACGGCCTACCTGGAAAGCGCATCGGGCGTGCAGGCAGGCGGCCGCACGGGCCTCACCGCGCTGGTGGTGGCCGTGCTGTTCCTGGCCTCACTGTTTATTGCCCCGCTGGCCGGCGTGGTTCCGGCCTATGCCACCGCACCGGCGCTGCTGTTCGTGGCCTGCTTGATGCTGCGCGATCTGGGCGACATTGACTGGGCCGAAACGACGGAATGCATCCCGGCCGCGATCACCGCCCTGCTGATCCCCTTCACTTACTCCATTGCGCACGGCATCGCATTCGGCTTCATCACTTACGCCGCGCTCAAGCTGCTGACCGGCCGCTTCCGCGAAGTGAAGGCCATCGTCTGGGTGATCGCCCTCGTTTTCAGCTTCAAGTACGCTTATATCGGCGCATAAACGCGCTGCTGCACCCTGATCTTCAGCACGCCGATCAGGTTACACAGCCGCATCCGGGCCAGCACGAGGGCATCTTCGCCCTCGGCCGCCACGTCCAGGTCCAGGTTCATGCCGTGCACGCCCGGCGCCATGCGCATTGCATGGAGCTGGACGCCGCCCCGGCGCAGGGTCGCCAGCACGGCCTCGGCAGCATCCATGGCGGAGCAGCGGTCAAGGCGCAGGCGGAAAGTTCTCTGTTCAGTATTCATGTGGAGATTATCCGGCTGCCACGTCGGAATAGGCATCCAAAGTTTGCCGTCTTTTCCATGTAAAATAGAAGAATCTTCTTCAAGTTTCAAAAGCCATGGAACAACTGGACGAAATCGACCGCAAAATCCTGCGCGAACTCCGCCGCGATGGCCGTTTAAGCAACACAAAACTGGCCGAAGCGGTGGGACTATCCACCACGCCTTGCTGGAATCGGGTAAAGGCCATGGAGGAACGCGGCGTGATTGAAGGGTATACTGCGCTCCTGAGCCAGCAGGCCCTCGGCCTGCCGGACATCGTCATCATCGAAGTCACGCTGGACCGGCACGACGATGACATGCTGCACAAGTTCGGCCTGGCGCTGGCCGATCTTCCGGAAGTGATGGAAGCCTACCTTCTGACCGGCGAATACGACTACCTGATCAAGGTGGCCGTGGCCGGCACGGCGGGATACGAGGAATTCCTGCGCCGCAAATTGTATAAACTGCCCGGCATCCGTCACAGCCGCTCCACTTTTGTGCTGCGCTGCCTGAAGCGGGCACATTCTGTAGAGCCCTGATAGAATTCAGTTATGAAATACTTGACTACCCTGATCCTGGCCTCCGGCCTGGCTGCCGGCAACGCCCTGGCAGCCGATGAAGATATCGAACAATCCAGCAACATCATGGCTTCCGCCGAAATCGGCGCGATCACCACCAGCGGCAACACCGCCGGTACTTCGGTCACCGGCCGCTTCGAGGTGCTGCAAGACCTGCCACTGTGGAGCAATGAGTACACTGGCAACGGCTACTTCAAGGAAGACCGCACCCGTGTGAATGGCGAAGAAACCAGCCAGCGCTCGGCGCAGCGCTACCAGGTCGGCGCGAAAGCCGGCTACAAGCTGCTGGAAGAAAACGCCACCCTGTTTGTGTTGGCCAACCACTCCGAGGACAAGTTCGGCGCCTACACACGCAGCTCCAGCCTCGGCGTCGGCCATGGTTTCCGCTGGTACCAATCGGCCAACAAAACCTTGGACATGGAAGTCGGCCCAGGCTACTTCAGCGCCACCCGCGCCAACGGGGAAAAGGAAAACGGCATGGTGGTGCGCGGCCGCGCAGCTTTCCGCTGGAAGCTGAGCGACAACGCCGCCTTTGCGCAAATGCTGACGGTGGAACGGGCTGGCTGGAACACGCACTCGACGTCGGAAACCTCGCTCAGCACCCGCATCAACGGTTCGATGCAGATGAAGGCTGCCTTCAGCGCCATCAACGACAGCAGCGTACCGGTCGACAAGACCAACACCGACACCCAGACGTCGGTGACCCTGGTCTACTCATTCTGACCACAGCCGCGATATAAGTGTGTCGGACCCTTGGGTCTGACACTGCTTAGGCCGAAGGACGAGGCACTTGCGGTGTCAGCCGGGTTCGATGCGCGTGAAGGTATTCCCAGCCAGAAGCAGAGACCTGAACGCGTGCTTCGGTACCTGCGCTATGAAGGCGCTCCACATAACCGCGCCCATTTGCCTCTTCCCAAACCGGCAGCCTTGGACACGATGTGCGCCAAGCTTCGATGACCTCGGAATAAGGCCGGGGTTCGGGACCGACCCACTCGAGCAGGTCAAGGATGAGCGGTTCTAATGTCTCTGACATGTGACCTCCTTAAAATTGCCAATGAGCTGGGTACGACTACCGAACTGGCATTAAAGGTTAGGCACAGTCTACATCACAAGAAGCTGGTCCAACACCATTGTCAGGCCACTGTCGACTGGCCGAATCTGAAAAGTGGTTGCCATGTCAGAGAAGACGTAGTTGATTCACTTCGGGATTCAAATACAGCCTCAACGTAAAGCTGACAGGCACGTTGCTGCAAGGGGTCGCGCACTGTACGATTTGCAACGACATCTTGCGGTCCCTTGCCGCAACATGTCCGAGTCGCCCCTTCTGTTAGACCTCATTGGGCAGCTCCCGCTCGCCTGCATCGGGATTTTCAACGCGTGCTCCGCTATCGAACCAGACTGAGCCGGACATCCGGTCACCCCAGACGATCTTGAATTCGCCGTGAGGTCGGCCGTCCTCAAAGGCTCCCCGCCAATCTGCGGATCCAACGCTTCCGTAAGCGCGACCGGTGTAAGGCGCTCCATCTGCACAGTAGGCCGCCACCGGGACAACTGAGCTAGCCTCGTAGTCGAAGACCACAGAGTCAGACGATGCGGTTCGGTTCTCGCTCATTTGCCTCCTCATACCAATGCATTCCATGCTTTGGCCCCAAACCTTCGAGCGAAAATTAGGACGCCCACGAGAACAAAATAAATAAACCGCATAGTTGTTTCGTCTTGCACACCTAGAGCGTTCCCCACCAAAGCTGGCACACCAAACAAACCGAAAAAGACCGGAAGCCATGCAAGCATGAGCAGAGCGAACAAAAGCCCTTCCCAGAAACTCAGGCTCGCGGTGGGGCGCGCCATGAAGAGCAAGAACCGATTAGCGGTCTTTGGGCGCACACCCGCTAATACATCCTTGTGCGACGCCGTAGAGAAGCCGATAACGTAACCGAGCAAAGCACCGGCAAGCACAGCAGAAAGCAAAACAAGGGAAGGAAATAGCATGTTCAATCAGCGAAACGAATTACCCTAACGCGACGAATAAAATCGACCAAGTTGGCTCGCCACGAATGCATCGTCGTAAACGGACGCATAAAGACGCCGAACGCTGGTGAAGACAACTCAAATTGACGATAACGCGCAGGGCCGCTTTACTGATCCAGCTGCTTCTGGGTCTGGTACAACCTGGCGTAGATACCGCCTTTGGCAAGCAGTGCCTCATGCGTCCCCTGCTCCGCAATCGCGCCGGACGCCATGACCACGATACGGTCGGCGTTTTCGATGGTAGATAAGCGGTGCGCAATGATGACCGTGGTGCGCCCTTCCATCAGGGTTTCCAACGCGGCCTGCACCTGCCGCTCCGATTCGGTATCGAGAGCGCTGGTTGCCTCGTCGAGGATCAGGATAGGCGCATTCTTATATAGGGCACGGGCAATCGCCAGACGCTGCCGCTGGCCTCCTGACAGGCGCGTGCCGTTTTCCCCGACCTCTGTCCGGTAGCCGTCCGGCTGGCGCATGATGAAGTCGTGTGCGTAAGCGGCACGTGCCGCGGCTTCCACACGGCCCATATCCGGCGCCGGATCGCCGTACGCGATATTTGCCGCCAGCGTGTCATTGAACAGCACCACATCCTGGCTCACCAGCGCGATCTTGCTGCGCAGCTCCGGCAAACGGTATTCGCGCAGGTCGACACCATCGAGGAGGATACGACCGCTGCCCACATCGTAAAAACGCGGCAGCAGGCTGGCCAGCGTGGTCTTGCCGCTGCCTGAACCACCCACCAGTGCCACCGTTTCGCCGGCGGCGATATCGAGCGACACCGACTTCAGCGCAGGTGGCGCTTCGGGGTCGTCCACGTTGTAGCGGAAGCCAACGTCCACCAGCTCGATGCGGCCTTTGACGCCGTCAGCGCTACGCGTGCCGGTATCGGCCTCCATTGGTGCATCGATCAGGCCAAACACCGATTCCGCAGCCGCCAGGCCGCGCTGTAGCGGTTCGTTCAATTTGGTCAGGTTCTTGATCGGGCCCTGCAAGGACATCAGGCAGGTAATGAAGGCCACGAAGGCCCCCGGCGTCAGCGCGCCGGCCTGCGCACGTAGCAGTGCGTAATAAATCACCGCCGACAGCGTGGCGCCGACCATCAGCATGATCAGGCCCGAGTTCATGGCTGCGGTCGATGCGTGCTTGACTGCCAGTTGACGGTTCAGCTTGACCACTTCGTCGAAACGCTTCTGCTCATAAGCCTGTCCGCCAAAAATCTTCACCACACGCTGGCCGCCAATGCTTTCGTCCAGCACGCGGGTCAGTTCGCCCATCGCATGCTGGGCGCTGGAACTGAGCCGGCGCATGCGGCGCGCCGCCACCGTGACCACAAGCGCCACGAGCGGCAGCAAGACGAGGCAGAACAGGGCCAGCTTCCAGTCGATATCGAACAGGTTGCCAAGGAAACCGATCACCGCCACCGTATCGCGTACAGCGATGGTGAACACGCTCAAGCCAGCCTGCGTCACCTGGGTCGCGTCGAAGGCGATCCGCGACAGCGTGGTGCCGGTGGAAGATTGGTCGAAATAGCGGTTAGGCAGGCGCAGCACGCGGGCGAACATCTTCTCGCGTACGTTGGCCTGGACGCGCTGGGTCAGCCACGCGGAACCGTAGTCGCCGGTAAACGTGCTGATCATGCGCAGCACGCCCAGGGCCATGATCAAGGCCGGAACCGCCCACAGCGCAGCGGCGCCGGGATCGGTGGGCAAAATGCGGTCAAGCCAGCCATGGATCACTGCCAGCGCACCGGTTTGCGCGGCGGGGCTGGTGGCGGTGTGCGGTTGCACCGCATCGACGACGTTTTGCAGCTGCCGGATCAGCAGCACGTCGGTCAGGGAAGCCACGCCCACGCCCACCAGGGTCACCAGGGCAGCCCACTTATAAGGGAGGAACTCCTTCAGGAGGCGAAGATATAGTTGGCGGCTTTGCACTTATTTATTGGTTTCGATGCTCGAAAGGCAGCATTGTACCCTGTCCTCACCCGCAAGCAGACGCCTGCAAAATGTGTAATGATGCAAAGCCATTTTGAAAGGACCACCATGCGTAATGACACTCTCTTTCAGGACTTGCACAAATCCGGCTTGCTGATGCTGGCCAATTGCTGGGACGGCGGCACTGCCCGCATCGCGGCCCAGACTGGCGCCAAGGCGCTGGCCACCAGCAGCGCCGCCGTGGCCTGGGCCCATGGTTATGGCGACCGTTCGCTGCTGCCAACCGCCCTGCTTTGCGAAACCGTGCGCGACATCGTACACGCCAGCGGCCTGCCGCTCACCGTGGATATCGAGGATGGCTATTCTTCCGATCCGGAAGTGGTGGCCCAACTCGTCGCCGAGCTGATGGAAGCGGGCGTGGTCGGCATCAATATTGAAGACGGTGGAGATGCGCCGGAACTGTTGGCGCGCAAGATTGCTGCCTGCCGCGCCGCTGCCGATGCGGCAGGCGTCCAGCTCTTCATCAACGCCCGTTGCGACGTCTACCTGCGCGGTCTGGCAGAGCCTGGCGCGCTGCGCGTGGAAGAAACGTTGCGACGCGCAGCGCTTTACCAGCAAGCGGGCGCCAGCGGCCTGTTCGCGCCGGGCGTGACCGACGAGGGCGAAATCGCGGCGCTGGCAGGTAGCACCTCCATGCCGCTCAACGTGCTGGCACGTGTCAACCTGGCCGCACCGGCGCGGCTGGCCGAACTGGGCGTGCGCCGCCTGAGCGCCGGGTCGGCTCCGGCGGAGGCGATGATGGGCCGGCTGCGCGCCTATATGCAGCGCTTCCACCAGACCGGCGCCATCGATGACGAGCTAGCCCTGGGCTATGGCGAACTGAATGAACTGATGGCTACTGCACGATAGTGGCAGGTTCGTCCCAGTAGAAATACAGCTCCTTGGTGTGGCCCGGCTGCACCACCATGCTGCGACGAATCACCTGGCCGTCCGCCGCCGACGCCGTCACGCGGTAGCGGCCGGGCTCCAGGTTCACGAACATCAGCGGCCCGGCATCCTGGGCGTTGACGGCAACGCGGCCAGCATTGTCGGTAATTTCGACTTGCACGTCTGAGCGGTACACACCGCTGCCGCGGGTGGCGAACGTCATGTGGACGTTGTAGTCCTCCTTGCTGGCCAGCATTTGGCCGCGCTCTTCCACGCCGACGCCGCCGGTCTTGAATTGGGATTGCCCGGCAGCAACAGCCGTGCCAAGGACACCGCAGGCCAGGGTGAAGGCAAGAGTAATGTTGCGAATAAACATGATGCACTCCTTTCCTTTTTACAGGCTTGCGGTCAGTATTGACCTGTCGCGCCCGATGCGCTATCAGCCATCGCGTCGCAACTGTGTCGGGGAAAGCCTACAAAGCCCCTATTTCGAAACAAAATGAACTGATAGACTGTCACGTTTGCAAGCTGCTGCAGCAATATTGCCAAAAGAATCATAAAGCAGTGCACTAGGGGTTAAGTCATGTCGAATCGCGGGGCGCCGATGCGCCCAACCTTGCTGGCGGCTGCCGTCGCCAGCGTCATTTGCGCGCCTGTACTGGCGCAGAGTCAAACCGATGTCGCGTTGCCGGAGGTCCTGGTGACAGCCCAGCGCGTTGCCGCGCCGGAATCGCGCACGCCGGTGGCGATGTCGGTGCTGACGGGCAGCCAGCTGGACAAATTGGGCATCGATAATGCAGCCGGCATCGGCGCGCGCCTGCCCAATGTCCATCTGGATGGCGCAGCCGACGGCCTGCGCATCACGATCCGCGGCGTGTCGAATTCCGATGCCACCGAAAAAGGCGATCCGTCGGCTGCCTTCATGCTGGACGGTATTTATATCGCCCGCCCGCAGAACCAAACACTGGGCTTCCTCGACGTCGACCGCATCGAAGTCCTGCGCGGCCCGCAAGGCACGCTGTACGGCCGAAACACCACGGCAGGCGTGGTCAACGTCATCAGCAACGCTCCGGTGCAGCACCTCGAAGGTTCCGCCAGCCTGGCGCTGGGCAATTACAACTCGCGCGTGGCGACCGGCATGCTCAATGTACCGGTTACCGATGCGCTGGCACTGCGCGCCGCCGTCGCGGTCAACAAGCATGACAGTTATCTGCGCAACGGCCAGGGCACCGGCTATGAACTGGGCCTGGACCGCGACGACCGCGCAGCGCGCGTGTCGGCCAAGCTGGCGCTCGGCCAGAGCGCATCGCTGCTCCTGCGCGTCGACCACGCCACGCAACACGGCAATATCGACAACGTCGTCCCCGACACGAACTTCTTCAAAGGTATCGAGAACGGCAAGCCGGAATGGTATGGCGCCGGCACTGGCGAGCGCCTTACCAACCGCTTCAAGCCGTTCAACACCAGGCTGGAACAGGGCTACAATCGTAAGACGGCGGATGGCTTGGGTGCGGAGCTGTCGTGGAACCTCGGTCCGGCCACGCTGGACTATCTCGGCTCGCATCGCAAGACTGAGAACGACTTCCTTGCCAATTTCTATTACCGCGTGCAACCGACCCTGGCCATCGGCGTGCACGAAAACTTCTCGGGCGACCAGCGCCAGGATTCGCACGAGCTGCGCCTGTCCAGCAACGGCAGCGGCCCGCTCAAGGCGCAGGGCGGCCTGTACTACTTCCGCGAAGAGTCGCACCAGCTGTATGTGTTCCGCGACCTGCAGATCCTGACGCCGCTGCACCTGCCTCCCTACTATGTATTCCCACACGGTCCGACCGTCGCACGCAGCAAGGCTGCGTTCGGCCAGCTGACGTATGGCGTTCTGCCGCAACTGCGCGCCACGGCCGGCCTGCGCTACACCGAGGACGACAAATCGCGCGTCGGCTCCACCAATTTCCAGCAAGGTCCCGTGTTCAACCCTGCGACCGATTTCAAGCTGCTGAACGACGCCAGCATGAAAACGCACAAGACGACCTGGAAACTGGGTGCGGAATATGATGTCGCGCCGACGGCCATGGCTTACGCCAGTGTCTCGACCGGTTACAAATCTGGCGGTTTCAACGACGGCTGCCTGGCCGGTACCAGTGCGCTGGGCATACCGTGCCCAGCACCGCTTGCAGTCCCTGCCGGCACCCTGTTCTACCAGCCGGAAACGCTGAAATCCTGGGAGGCCGGCATGAAAGCGCGCTTCTGGAACAAGCGCGCCAGCATGAACCTGGCGGTCTTCAATTACGACTACTCCAACCTGCAGTTGTCCGGCGTGGCCATTGTTGCCGGTGCTCCGCGCTTCGTCACCCAGAACGCGGGCCAGGCCAGCGTCAAGGGCCTGGAGGCCGATGGCCAGGTGCGCGCCGGCGCCGCCGACAGCTTCACTTACGGCCTGACCTTGCTGGATGCGCATTACGTCACCTACAAACCGGATGGCGTGACCTCGTGGGCTGGCGAGCCGCTCGACCGCGCGCCTCATTCGGTGCTGAGCCTGGGCTGGGACCACGGTTTCCGCCTGCCGGGCGCCCAGCTTACCGCCGGCATCAATGCGCGCCGCAGCGCCGCTTATAACATCAGCGTTTCGAGCCAGTTGCTGCAGTACCGCATCCCGGCGCGCACCGCCAGCGACTTCTCCCTGTCCTACCGGCCCGACGCCAACAACTGGAGCGTGCTTGCGCGGGTGAAGAACCTGGAAAACAAGGTCCAGCCCATCACCATCGACAGCTTCGGCATGAGCGTGCCGAGCGACCCGCGGACTTTCGACATCCGTTTCGACTACCACTTCTGATAGGAGCCGTATGAAGTCGCTGCTCAAGCACCTGCCCCGCGTCACCCTTGTCCTGCTCGCGGCTTTCCTGGCGGCCCTTGCGGCACGCAGTTGGGGCGAGACGACGGCAATGCTGGTGGTCAGTTCCATCCTCATGTTCGCCTGCTGCTGGGCCAGTGCGGCCCACTTGCTGGGCACCGGCCCGGCGCTGCGCTTCGTTGCGATCGGCGTTGTGCTGGGCTGGATAGCGGAGGAACTTGGCGCTACGCACGGCTGGTTCTTCGGCTCCTACACCTATACCGAGGTGCTCGGGCCGCGCATCGGCTCCGTACCTTTCATCATTCCCTTGATGTGGTTCGCGCTGTGTTACGTCGCCTACGTCATCGCCAACCTGATTGTGTGGCAGGCGCCAACGGACGGCGTGCCGTCCGCGCGCCAGTCCCTGGTCATGTCCTTCGTCGCGGCCATGATCGTCACCGCATACGACCTGGGCGCCGATCCCTACATGGTGTTCACGCTCAAAGCCTGGATCATGACCAAGACCGATGGCGGCTGGTTCGGCGAAACACTGCAGGGCTTCGTGGGCTGGATGACCGTGGCATTCGTCATCATCTACAGCTTCCGCAGCACTTTGCGCCGCAAACCGCCGGTGGCGTCGGGCGCCGTTACGCCGATTCATGCGCTGGTGCCGATGTTCATTTACGGCGGCAGCATGGTCTTCCAGTCCGTGCATGGCAGCCCTATCGAAACCCGCGCCATCGCATTGTTCGCGATGGGCATTCCCCTGCTGACCGCCCTGTGCGGCTGGAACCGCTGGAAGGCAGCGGCATGAGCGCGCTTGCGCCATCGGCGCCGGCCATGCGCGCCGATCCGCTTGCCGACAATACCATTGCCGCAATCCTGGACGGCCATGACGGCAGCCAGTGGGAAGCCATCGCCATCGTCAATCGCCTGCTCGGCCAATGGCAGTCCAACGCCGTTGTCAGCGGCTGGCGTGCTCCCGAAGGGACGCCAGCCCCGATTGCAGACGCGCTGGAGTCCTATCTGGCACAGGGCGTCAAGCTGCCCGCCTGGGCCGACAGCACCAAGATCGCCCGCGCCGAAGAACTGTTCTTCGACATGAGCATGCTCTCCTGCAGCCTGCTGTTTTGCGCCAGCCTGCCCGAATGCTATGTGGTGCCCGACCTGGCAGGCGTGCTGCACGTGGCAGGCCAGCTGGAAGCGCATTGCGATTACCGCGTTCGCTCCACGGCAGCCATGATCTTCCCGGTCATGATGCGCGGTGGGCTCGGCACCCCAGACGGCGCGGGCATCGCGCAGATCCTCAAGGTGCGCCTGATCCACGCCACCATCCGCCACCTGATCTTGCGCGGCAATCCTTCCGCAGCGGCGTGCAACGGAGGCATCGCCGTGCCGCCGCTCGACGCTCCTTGCCGCAATGTGTACGACACGCTGTACAACAATGGCTGGGACGCCGCCGCCAAAGGCCTGCCTTGCAACCAGGAAGAACTGGCCTACACCCTGCTGACCTTCCACTACATCTTCCTGCGCGGCCTGCGCCGCCTGGGCCTTGGCCTGGCGCAGCAGGATGAGGAAGCCTACCTGCATGCCTGGAACGTCGTCGGCCACGTGCTCGGCATCGAAACGGACCTGATGCCGGTCGCGATGGAGCAGGCAGAGGCCAGTTTCAACGAGATCCAGGCGCGCGCGCGGCTGTCGCCCTACCTGCCCGACCCGCGCCCCGCCCTTGGCGCGGCCTTGATGAAAGCGATGCAGGACGAAATTCCGCTGCGCGTACTCAAACCCTTCCCGGTGCTGCTGACACGCTACCTGTGCGGCGACGCCGCCCGCGTCGACCTGGCGCTGGACCGGCGCGTCAACCTCCTGTCGCGCCTCCTGTTCGCCGCCGGCATGCTTATCACGCGTGGCGTCGACGCCCTGGTGCGCCTGGTCTTGCCAGGTTTTTCGATTTGCCGCATGCTGACCCGCATCTTCGGCTACCAGTTCACTGTCAAATTCCTGATGGACCAGACCCGCCCATTGAAACTCCCACCCGCCGTCCTGAACCAGGTCGACAGCGCAGTACGCCATTGGGGCAACGACCCCAAGGCGCCGCGCTGGATGAACGCCCTTGAAGCGCGCCTTGCCGGGCGCCGCGGCAAGCCCGCCGCCGGAGGCCAGCAGCCATGCTGAAACGCTACCTGCTCGCGCTCTTTTTAGCCATTGCCGCCGGCCTGGCGCTGGCACAGGGCGCACCCACGGCAGCCGTCGTACTCGACGAACATTCCGGCAGCCACGATGCCTGGCCCGCCGTCACGGTCCTGAAAGACCCGGGCGGCGCGCTTTCCGCGGCCGAAGCCCTTGCGGCGGCCAGCCAGTTCCGCAGGCCGCAATCGGCCTACGCCACGCTGGGCGTCAATAAAGGCACGGTGGTCTGGGTGCGTATCCCCGTCGTGGTGCCGCCCGAAGGCAGTGGCGAATGGACACTCAATATCGACTATTCGCAGATCAACCGGGTCGACGTTTTCGCCGCCACCGATGGCGTGCTGCACAGCCATACTGTGACAGGTAACCTGCAGCCTGTGGTGGCCCCTGCCGGCGGCGGCCGCACGCCCGCCGCGGTGCTGCGCCTCAAGCCCGGCAGCGAACATACCGTCCTGCTTCGGGTGGAGAACATCGGGTCCATGATCCTGCCGATCCACTTCTCCAAGGCTTCGGTCTACCATGCCTCGGCGCTGGCCGAGCAGATGCTGCAGGGGATCCTGATTGGCCTGAGCCTATGCCTCCTGCTGTACAGCCTTGCACAATGGGTCAACCTGCGTGAGCCCCTGTTCGGCAAATATTCCCTGCTGATCGCGGGCACTACCCTGTTTTCGGTGGAGTTCTTCGGCCTGGGCAGCCAATACCTGTGGCGCGACAACGTCTGGATGACATTGCACGCCGGCGGCCTGTTCGCCCTGATGGCGTCCTGCGGCGGCTACCTGTTCGTCGAACAGGCGCTGGCCCGTCCCGGCAACGACCGCACGTTCTCGCTGCTGATGAAGGGCGGCGCTGCCCTGGCCACGCTGTTCGCCGTCGCCTACTGCCTGGACCTGATCAGCGTCGACGTGCTGGTGATCGTGGTCAGCACCCTGGGGCTGCTGCCCATGCTGCTTGGTCTGCCGGGCGCCTTCATGCGCGCACGCCGCGGCGACCCGGTCGGCATCTACTTCCTGCTTGGCTGGGCGGTCAGTTTCCTGTCCTCCGTCGTGCTGAGCCAGGTAATCAGCGGCAAGATGGCGGCCAACTTCTGGACCATGCACGCCCTCCAGTTCGGCAATGCCTTCGATATGCTGGTGTTCATGCGCATCCTCGGCCTGCGCACCAAGGCCATGCAGAACGCCATGCTGCGTGCGGAAGCGGCGACCCGCCTCAAATCCGACTTCCTGGCCAATATGAGCCATGAGATCCGCACGCCGATGAACGCCATCATCGGCATGAGCCGCCTGGCCCTGATGGCCGATCCCAATCCGAAACAGCGCAACTACCTGTCCAAGATCCTCGGCGCCGGCGAACACCTGCTGGGCATCATCAACGACATCCTCGACCTCTCCAAAATTGAAGCGGGCAAGCTGTCGCTTGAAAACGTGCCTTTCAGCCTGGACGAAATGCTGGACCACCTGTCCACCCTGACTGCCGTCAAGACCGACGCGCGCAGGGTCGAACTGGTGTTCCGCGTCGAACGCGGCGTGCCGCCCAAGCTGCTCGGCGACCCGCTGCGCCTGGGCCAGGTGCTGATCAACCTGACCAATAACGCCGTCAAGTTCACCGAACGCGGCGAAATCATTGTGGCTGTCCAGGCGCTCGAGCGCACTGCCGACAGCGTAGTGCTCAAGTTCAGAGTCAGCGACACCGGCATCGGCATGGACGAAGAACAACTGGCCCGGCTGTTCCAGTCCTTCAGCCAGGCCGACAATTCGATCACCCGCAAGTACGGCGGCACCGGCCTTGGCCTGAGCATCTCGCGCCAACTGGTCGAAATGATGGGCGGCGCCATCAAGGTGACCAGCACGCCGGGCGTGGGCAGCTGCTTCAGCTTCACGGTCAAGCTTGGACTGGGGGACGCGGCTGCGGAAACCGTTACATCGCCGACCGTCGCACTGCAGCAGGCGCGCGTGCTGGTGGTGGACGACAGCGCCAGCGCCCGCGAAGCGCTGGTGGAAATGCTCGGCTCCTGCGGCGTTGCCGCCGATAGCGCAAGCTCCGGCGAACAGTCGCTGAACATGCTGGTGCGCGCCGTGGAAGCTGGCACGCCTTACCAGGTGGTGCTGATGGACTACATGATGCCGGGCTGGGATGGCGTCGAAACCATCCACCGCATCCATGCCGATCCGCGCTTCGCCGCACCCCCGTCGATCCTGATGGTCAGCGCCTGCACCCGCGAAACGGTGCTGCAGCAGGAAGGCGAACTGCCGCTGCAAGGCTTCCTCACCAAGCCGGTTGGCCCCGCACTGCTGTATCACAGCCTGCTGCAAGTGCTGCGTCCCGAACTGGCCCGCCCGGCTGCCGCCCAGCATGAGCAGCGCGGCCTGCCGCCTGAAGAACTGGCGCGCCTGCGCGGTGCCCGCATCCTGCTGGTGGAAGACAATGCCAATAACCGCGAAGTCGCCATCGATTTCCTGGAAGGCGCGCGCGTGCACGTTGACGTCGCCGTGCACGGCGGCGAAGCGGTGCAGATGGTGCAGCAAACCGATTACGACCTGGTCCTGATGGACGTGCAGATGCAGGTGGTCGACGGCCTGACCGCCACCCGCCAGATCCGCGCCATCGAATCGCTGCGCAAGCTGCCGATCCTTGCCATGACAGCGCACGCCATGCCTGAAGACCAGGCCAAGAGCCTGGATGCCGGCATGAACGCCCACATCACCAAGCCGATCGACCCCGACGTGCTGTTCCGCGCCATGCTTAAATGGATCGACCCGGCGCGCCTGGTCGGCCGCGCCTTGCCCGGCGCTCCGGCTGCCCCGCCGGCGGCCGCGGATGCCGCGTCGGTAGCCTATCCGCCACTGGCCGGCGTCGACTGGCAATATGCCCTGGCACGCTCGGACCGCAATCCGGCCATCCTCGCCAAGCGTATGCGCAGCTTCTGCACCGAATACGGTGACGGTCCGGCGCAGCTGGCGGCGGCGCTCGCCGGCGGCGACTGGGATCCGGTCGAGCGCCTGGCGCACAACCTCAAATCCAGCGCCACCTATCTTGGCGCGGCCAGCCTGGCGCAGCTCGCCGACATCGTGGAAGCGGGCGTGCGCGACGGCAAACCCGAGCGGTGTCTGAAGGAAGCAGCCGCCATGGCGCAATCGCTGGAGATCATCCTGGCCGGCTTCGGCAACGCCTTGCAGCCGCCCGCCAACAGCGAGAGCGAGGGTGCCGATTTCGGCCGCCTGCTGCGCGACCTCGACGCCTACCTGCGCGCCGATGATGCCCGCGCCGAGGACTTGCTGACCGAACTGAGCGCGCTGCTGGCGGGATCTTCCCACGCCGCATTGCTGGCGCGAATCCAGCGTGCCGTCGACGAAATCGAATATCATGATGCCTTGAAACCGCTGGCCGATCTGGCGCGGGCTTTGGACGTCGACATGGAATTGAGTGCATGAGCCAGGAAACACAGAAGGTCCTGATCGCGGATGATGATGGGATCAATCGCCAGGTCCTTGCCAGCCTGCTCAAACCCGACCATGTTGTGCTCCTGGCAAAAACAGGCGAACAGGCCATCGAACGCGCCCAGCGCCACCTGCCGGACCTGATCATGCTGGACGTGATGCTGCCCGATATGGACGGCTACGAAGTGCTGCGCCGCCTGCGCGCCGACCCGGCCACCGCCCGCATAGAAGTCATCTTCATCACCGGCATGGGCCGTCCGGAAGACGAAGCCAGGGGCCTCAAGCTGGGTGCGGCCGACTACATCACCAAGCCATTCAATACCACGGTGGTGATGGCGCGCGTCGCCACCCACCTGCAGGTGGTGCGCCAGCGCCGGCTGCTGGAGCGCCTGGCGCACATGGACGGCCTGACCGAGTTGGCCAACCGCCGCCGTTTCGACGAGGCCTATGAAACCGAATGGCAGCGCGCCACGCGCCACGTGCACACCATGTCGGTGGCCTTGATGGACATCGACTGCTTCAAGCAATACAACGACCATTACGGGCACCCAGCCGGCGACCGCGCCCTGCGCGCCGTGGCGCGCGTCGCGCAGAACGCCATGCGCAGGCCCTGCGATATGGCGGCCCGCTACGGCGGCGAGGAACTGGTGGTTCTGATGCCCGAGACCGACGCAGCGCAGGCCATGTTCGTCGCCGAAGGCATCCGCGAAGCAGTCGCGCAGCTGCTGATTCCGCACGAGGGCTCGATCGCCAGCCCGGTGCTGACCGTCAGCATCGGTGGCGCCACACTGGCACTGGGTGAGCGCGAAAGCGCCGCCGAGCTTTTCGAAGCGGCCGATGCGGCCTTGTACCGCGCCAAGGAGGCCGGCCGCAACCGCGTAAACTGGAGGATGTGATGGCGAAACGGCTGATGATCGAAGGTGTGGTACAAGGCGTCGGTTACCGCTACGCCTTCGCCGAGCGCGCCGCGGCGCTGGGACTGGCGGGATGGGTGCGCAATCGCAGCAGCGGCGCAGTGGAAGCCTGCGTGCACGGCCCGGCGGATGCGGTGCAGGCCATCATCGACTGGTCGCACAGTGGCCCGAGCGCTGCGCGCGTCAGCCACGTGCATGTGACCGACGACCCGGAACCGGCGCCTGCGGGCGCTGCGTTCGACATCCGGCCGACCCTCTGAGCGTGCCGGCCAGCATTCAGTCACGCTCCGAATATCCGCAACAAAAGCCAGCCCGGTAGCGCCAGGTAAAGCGCGGCATGCCCCAGCCTTTCGAGACCCTGCCTGACGCCTGGCGCGACTTGGGGCCGCAATAGCGCAGCCAGCAAAGTGCCGGAGGCGATCAGCGCCCGCAACACGGAGGCGCCCAGCGCCACGCCAATCGTCCACGCCGCCCACCAGAGGCCAAAGGCAGACAGGTAGGCCATTAAGCCGAAACTGTAATATTCGCCCAATGCACTGCCATACGCGATGTGCTGGTGCAGGTGGAAGGCAGGAATGGCAAGAGCCAGCGGCAGCACGACGAATTTGACGAGCGGATGGTCGAGCCAGCGGCCGTGCCCTCTGCCGAAGCCGAACGCCAACCCTAACGGGGCCTCGCCACTAGGCGCCAGGGCGGGTCCGCCCGCTTTGGCCAGTGCTGCCGCGAAGCCGGCCGCGTCGGCCAGCGCCAGTCCATATTTCCAGTCTTTTCCCGAAACCATACTCAGTTGCACGCCCGCGCCGGGCAAAGGCAGCCGCCAGGATTGGACCGCAGCAATCTGCCCCAATTCCAGCTCCAGCCGCTGCGAACCGCGCGCCAGCACCAGTTTCCCCGCCGCGATTGAAACCTGCGCCGCAAACGCCATCAGCACGCACCAGGCAATCGCCTCCGGCAGCAGGAACACCAGCGCGAAGATGCGCAACTGCGCCAGGGTATTGCTGCGCAGGGGCTCATTCAGGAGCAGTGCCAGGCACATGCCCAGCAATCCTGCACGGGCCACCGCACGCAGCAGGCCCGAGGCAACGCGTGCCGCCAGCGGCAGCACGGCAGCGCGCATGGGAAATACCGGCGCCGGCGGCGCGTCGGAAGCACCTGTGCCACGGCGCGGCCACCACGCCTGGCTGGCTGACCGTGCCGCCAGCACCAGCAGCACGGCGCTGCATGCAAGTCCGACCCAATCGCCCCACAGCACCATCAGGGTGGGTGCCGGCGTACGCACCGGAAGGTCCGCAATCACAAGCGCAGGCTGGCCGGTACGCGTCCCGGCCAGTACTTCGCCGTATGCGTCAATCGCCGCGCTGTAGCCGGTAGTGGTCACCCTGAACTGAGGCAACCTGGTCTCGATGCTGCGAAACGCGGCCGCCGCCTGGTGCAGCCGGGCGCCTGGACCATCCTCGCTGAACCACGAATCATTCGACATGGTCAGGATCACCTGCCCGCCGAGGCGCGCTCCCGCTATGGCGAGCGAGGGATCGACGTCGTCGCGGCAAATCAAAGGCAGTACGGGGATCTCACGTCCGTCCGCCAGGCGCAAAGGCAGTACCCGCGCTCCATTCCCCGGCAGCCATGCGCCGGCCCATGGCAGCAGCCGACGCGCCAACGGTCCATCCAGCCAGTCCGGCAGGTATTCGGTGAGCGGGAACAGGTGTGCCTTGCGATACGTCCCTACCAGACCCTGCGCCGGCTGCACGAACGCCGCCGCATTGTATTCGCCGCGGCCGTCGCGGTCATACGTCCCGAAGACCAGCGGCACGTTGGCGGCCTTCACGTAATCGAGAATTTCGCGGTCGAATTCCGCACCCGCCTGGCTTTTCGGCTGGCCGAACGTGGTCGGATACGCAGTCTCGGACCAGAGAAGCGCCTGCGCCCCTTGGTGCGCAACGGCGTCGTACCCCATCGCGAAATGGCGGTCCAGGACTTCCCGCACAACGGCATATGCGCCTGCCTCCTGCCGCCGCTTTTCGTAATCGCCCATATTCGCCTGGACCAACCCCATTCGCAGCGGTTTGCCGGCAGTCGACGGCGCGCCCGAAAGTACCATGGCGCCATAGCCGGCGAGGAGCCCCGGAACCAGGGCAGACAGCGCCAGCGGTTTCGCCGCAGCGCGCCAGCCCAGGGTGCGCCGTGAGATGGCCGCTGCCGCTGCCTCATTGGCCAGCAAGAGCATCAGCGTCAAGCCCGCCGTCCCGCCCAGGTCTGCCGCCTGCCGCAGCATGCGCGCAGGATACAGCCCATAGCCCAGCGTATCGCCCAGCAGGCGCGGGACGAACCACTCTGTGGCAGCCCATGCGGCTGCGGCAGCCACCGCGCACAGCCCTGCCCCATGCCAACGCGAGGCAAGGTTGCGTACCGCAGCGTATGCAAGGAATTGAGGCTGGAACAGCGGAGCGGCGAGCAGCAGCAAA
Source organism: Pseudoduganella sp. (assembly GCA_039593355.1). Classification (GTDB taxonomy): domain Bacteria; phylum Pseudomonadota; class Gammaproteobacteria; order Burkholderiales; family Burkholderiaceae_D; genus Rugamonas. The sequence goes on along the minus strand of JBCNPK010000003.1, from coordinate 119,618 downwards.
GCCACGCCTGCCGTTTCTCCAATCTGCGTATAGCGCCCGAATGCCGCGCCAAACCAGGCAAATCCGGCCGCCGTGTAGGCCACCGACATGGCCCAGGCGCACAGCAGGCTCGCCGCAACCGACCTGCGCATGTCGAGGGCCAGCAGCCAAGGCACCAGCAGCACAAAGCCCGCAATCGAACCCGCGCCGCCGCGCGCATAGAGGGCGGTCAACGCCGCGCTGGCGAATAGGCAGGCAAGCATCTTCATTGTCCGGATGTGTCGATGGGTGGGGGAATCACGATGCGCCTCAGCGGCAGGCCCGGCGGCGCCAGCTCGGGCGGCACCACCCTGTCTTTCGGCATTTCAATCGGCCGGTTCGACGCATCGTAAAGCTGGAAATCGGGCGCGAACATCAGGATAGGCTCGATGTTTTGCCCATCGTCCGTCACCTGGTGGTGCCGCACATAGCCCGGCGGAAGCGCAAAATCCTTTGGCACCGCCAAGCCAACCAGGGGCGGGTTGGTGCCGGGCGGATTGAACGCCCCAAGACCGGTATGGATGCCCTGCTCATGCAGCCGTTTGATCACCTCGTTCATGGTCGGCTTTTCGCCCCGCATGACGTAGCTGCGCAGGTCGCGCGTCGGATCGGCGTCGCCTTCCGGCGCCGGCTGGAACCCGGGGCGCGCACCGGCCGAAGCAAGCGGCGGTGCGCCTCCCTCCGTCTGCAGGCCAGCTGCCGCAACGACGCTGGCGGGCGCCGCCGGCCGCGCCGGCTCGGCTCCCGCATCGTCACGCCCGAAATACCACAGAAAGAATGCGAGGCTGGCCGCGCCAACGGCCAGCAGCAGCGCCGCCGCCAGGTATGCCGGGCTTGGGCGCCAGGAGCTCACGGAGACGGCGAATTAAAGACCGACACCGCCCATCCCATCCGCTCATGCCCGAACTGGTTCCAGATCGGGTTTTTGCCGGCGGTGAAGGACGTGTAGCGCGGCGCACCGGTTCCCGTGGTGCCGCCAAACAGGCCGGCCGTCACCGTGCTGCCGGTGTAGGTCGGGTGCGTATCGTCCGACTGGATATAGTCGTAGCTGCTGCCCGCCGACACAAAGTGCGTATTGGCGTCGCGGATAGTGGAACGCAAGGTCGACGTAATGCGGGTCACATAACTGTCCTGGCTCTCGCCCGGAACATAGCGCAATGCGTCGGAATCCACCTGGCCGTCGCCGTTGCTGTCGTAGTCCGCGCCCATGTACTGTGCGAAGTTATCCGCGCACTGGAAGCCCTTCTGGCGCGCCGTATCGCACATCATGTAGTTCATCCGCGCCAGGATAGGCAGGAACTTCTGCTGCATATTGACGGTAGCGCCGGTGTTCGGGTCCTTGCAGGAACTCTGCACGTTGTCGGCCGCATAGCCCGGATAATGCAGGTTCGAGATCACTTTCACCTTCACGCCCGGGTAGGCGTTGGCATTGATGTAATCCATCGCCGCAGCGACATAGGTCCGGCAGCTGTTTTCGGCTGCGGTCAGCACCGAATCATCGCAAGTGCCGGTCTGGCCCTTGAAGCTGGAGCGCGCCTGCAGGCCATCGTTGCCGCACATTTCGAAGGTGACCACGCGAGTATTGCTCGCCTGCATATAAGATCGCTCGGCGACAATTTTATTGTTATAGACGTCGGAAGCGACGGCGCCCGACTTGGCACGGCGCACGCTTTCGATATCCGCGTTCCACAAGGCCGACAGGTACTCCGCGTCCACCGTCGGCGCCGAGTATTTTGCCGCACTGGTGATGGATCCGTTATAGCCCGCGTATATCGAATCGCCATACGCCACAACGCGGTACTTGGTGGTGGTGCCGGCCCGGTCTATGGTCCAGGAAACGTTTTGAGTCAGGGTGTTGGCGGAGGCCTGCCCGCCAAGGGTGAAGAAAACGACTGCGGCCAACAGCGTACTACGGAAGCGAGTATGCATGGAGTGTCTCCGATCATTGAAGTCATTATTCGAAACGACCAGCCAACGACCCATCTTAACGCCACCCCATCCGGGCTCAAGGGGCTGGCTCGCCGGGACAAGAAATTGGCCCCTCAGGCCCTTTTCCCTGTCGCGCGCCCGCCACGATGCGGCATAATGACGGCATGCTGAAACTGACCTTTCTTGGCACCTCGTCGGGGGTGCCAACCATACGGCGCAATGTGACCGCGCTGGCCTTGCACTCAACACTCAATCGCGACTGGTGGCTGGTCGATTGCGGCGAAGCGACCCAGCACCAGCTGCAGCGCATTCCGCTCACCGTGCACGACCTGGCCGGCATTTGCATCACCCATATCCACGGCGACCATAGCTACGGGCTGCCCGGGCTGCTGGCCAGCGCCTCCATGACCGGCCGCAAAAAGCCGCTGATCCTGATCGCGCCAGTCGGCGTCAAATCCTGGCTGGACGCAACCATGCTGCACACGGAGCTTTTCCTCACCTTCGACATCATCCATATCGATGTCGCCGGCCAGGATGTGGTCCATCAACAGGATGGCCTGCAGATCGAACGTTTCCCGCTCTCCCACCGTGTACCGAGCTACGGCTTTAAGTTTAGCTTCCAAAAAACGACTTGGAAGGTCGATGGCGAGGCTTTGCGTGCGCGCGGCCTGCCGCCCGGCCCCGCGTGGGGCCAGCTGCAGCACGGGCATGACGTGCAGCTCGACGACGGCACCCTGCTCCCCGCCGCTGAGTTCCGCTCCCAGCATACCGAACGCGCCGTCGCCGTGATCGGCGGCGACAATGACCAGCCGGCCCTGCTGGCCGGCGCCTGCGCCGGTGCCGACATACTGGTGCACGAAGCAACCTACACCGAGGCCGTGCTGCAAAAAGTCGGCCCCAGCCCCCAGCACAGCTCCGTGGAACGCATTACGCGCTTCGCGGCCGGCGCTCAGGTGCCCAACTTGGTGTTGACCCACTTCAGCCCGCGCTACGACAACCCTGAAGGGATGGCCGAGATTCAGGCCGAAGCACGCCAGCATTACCGCAACACGCTGCATCTTGCGCGCGATTTTGATACCTATGAACTGAACGACGGCGTCCTGGCCAAGCTGCCACCGGCGCCGCGCGTCAAATAGACCTATGCCAGCCATCACCCAATTCTGCACCCAAACCCCAGAGCCTGAATTCGACCACCCCCGCGAAGATCGCCGCCTGGAGGGAAATCCCAAGCGCACTACCTGGAACCATTTCACCAACGACAGCGGCGAAGTCCACGCCGGTATCTGGGCCTGCGAAAGAGGCAGCTGGCGCATTGCGTTCGCGCCAAACAAGGATGAATATTTCTGCGTGCTGGAAGGCCGCTGCCGCGTGATCGACGAGCAAGGCAACGCCGCCGAAGCCGGTCCGGGCGACGCGCTGGTGATCCCGGCCGGCTTCAAAGGCGTTTTCGAGGTCGTCGAACCGGTCCGCAAGCACTACGTCATCGTCGAGCGCCGAAGCTGAGCGTGTTAAACTCCGCCACTGCGTTTGGTGGAGTAATTTTGAAAGGCAGTGATGTCGTTGTTTGGCTGGTCTGTGCTGTGGGCGCTTCCCCTATCCTGGCGTCTTGTCAAAGTCTTCGTTTTGAAGAAGAGCACCCTGTTCGGCCAGGGATTTATCCGGCTGGTGCTGGGCACCATCTTCATGCTGTGCGCGGGCAGCGCCTTGCTGGCCTTCGTCCGTGGCCCTGAATCGTCCGTGGTCGGGGCATCGCTGGCGGCCTTTCTGACCGCCGCAACCGGCAAGTTCCTCGGTTTTTTACTGGCGCTTGCCACAATCTTCCTGACCGCTCCCTGGTTATTCGGCCATGAAGCGCTCGATTTCGTACGCTGGTGCTACCGCGCCATCACACGCTCCAGGGAAACCACAGAAAAAGAACGTCCCGCAGCACCAAAACAGCCACCTCTGGCCCGCGTTCATGCCAGTTCCGCCGGCACCGGCGATCGCTTTGCGAATCGTCGCCCGTCGCGTAAACAGGCAGCCGAACCGGCGCCGGTGCCATTCTTCGGTGCCGACGCCGCGCCAAAGGCGCCGCCCCCACGGCCTAGCGAGCAATGGGCCGACGTGGAGAGCCTCCGTCCGACGCCCGCAATGCTGGCTCGCGCCCGGGCCGCTGAGGAAGCCGACGCCCGCAAAGTCGAGCGCGAGCCTACCCGGATCATCAAGCTGCCGGGCGCGACGAGTCCAGCCCCGGGGCCGGTCCCGGCGGCGGTACCGGCCCCGGTTCAAACTGTAACGCGCGCTCCCGTCGCACCGGCCCCGGCACCGCAGCCGCTGGAGGCCGTTCCAGTACCGGCGCCCCAGCGTGAAAACCCGGTACCGTGGACCGTTGAGGCCAAGGTAATTGTTCACGAAGTTGTGCGACCTTTGGCGTCAGAACCAATCGCCTGGCAGCCCGCTCCCGTCGTGCAGGCCGAGGAACCAACCTACGTTGAATGGCAGGAGATCGCCCCGGTGGCCCCTGTCGAGCCGGTGCGCCAAGCCGCACCGCCAGCCGCGCCGCCTGCGCCTCCCCCCTGCGCTCCAGCGGCCCCGGCCTCATTCCAGGCCGAGCCGGACTTCGGCGTGGAACTTCCTGGCCTCGATTTGCTGGACGCCTATGCCGAAGCAAAGATCGAAGTGTCTTCCGAAGAATTGGCGGAAACCGGCCGTCTGATCGAGCAGCGCCTGAAGGAATTCAAAGTGCCGGTCAGCGTGCTGGGTGCATCGGCCGGCCCGGTCATCACCCGCTTCGAAATCGAACCGGCCATCGGTGTGCGCGGCGCGCAAATCGTCGCGCTGATGAAGGACCTGTCGCGCGCGTTAGCCGTGACTTCCGTGCGCGTGGTCGAAACCATTCCCGGCAAGACCTGCATGGGCCTCGAACTGCCGAACGTTCGCCGCCACATGATCCAGCTGTCGGAAATCCTGGCCTCCGACGCTTACCGCGCCTCGCGCTCGCAGCTGACCCTGGCAATGGGCAAGGACATCACAGGCGCACCGGTAGTGACCGACCTGGCGCGCGCTCCGCACATGCTGGTTGCGGGCACCACCGGTTCCGGCAAGTCGGTTGCCATCAACGCCATGATCGTGTCCCTGCTGTACAAGGCCACACCTGAAGACGTGCGCCTGATCATGATCGACCCGAAAATGCTGGAATTGTCGGTCTACGACGGCATCCCCCACCTGCTGGCGCCCGTGGTCACCGACATGAAACTGGCAGCCAACGCCCTCACCTGGTGCGTAGCCGAGATGGAAAAGCGCTACCGCCTGATGTCGGCCCTCGGCGTGCGCAACCTGGCCGGTTTCAACCAGAAAATCCGCGACGGGAAAGCCGCCGAGAAGTACATCACCAATCCGTTCTCGCTCACGCCGGACGCGCCGGAACCGCTATCGACGCTGCCAACCATCGTCGTGATCATCGACGAACTTGCCGACCTGATGATGGTGGCCGGCAAAAAGATCGAGGAATTGATCGCGCGCCTGGCGCAGAAAGCCCGTGCAGCCGGCATCCACCTGATCCTGGCCACCCAGCGTCCATCCGTCGACGTCATTACTGGCCTGATCAAGGCCAATATTCCGACCCGAGTCGCTTTCCAGGTCTCGTCGAAAATCGACTCGCGCACCGTGCTTGACCAGATGGGTGCGGAAACCCTGCTTGGCCACGGCGACATGCTCTTCCTGCCGCCTGGCAGCGGCTATCCACAGCGGGTGCACGGCGCCTTCGTCTCGGACGAGGAAGTGCACCGTGTGGTCGACTACCTGAAGCAGTTTGGCGAACCGGAATACGAGGAAGCCATCCTGGCCGGCATCCCAAGCGAAGAACCGCAACCGGACTTGCTGGGCGACGTCAAGGCCGGCGAGACCGACCCGCTGTACGACGAAGCCGTGGCCTTTGTCATCCGCAGCCGGCGCGCCTCGATCTCCTCCATCCAGCGCCAATTGAGAATCGGCTACAACCGTTCTGCGCGGCTTGTCGAAGAGATGGAAGCGGCCGGCATCCTGTCGGCGATGTCCGCCAATGGCAGCCGCGAGATCCTGGTGCCGGTATCGGTCGATTAGTTCGGCGTCTCGAAGACCGGTTCAGCAAGCCCCTGCATTGTCGCCGCCGTCGGCTGCTCCGTGCTGAATACCAGGACTTCGTTTGCTCCAGCCTTCAGCCATGAAGCCGGCAGGTACAGCGTCTGCTGCGGCCCGATATGCCAGAAACGCCCCAGGTGATGGCCGTTGACCCACACCTGCCCTTTGCCCCAGCCGCGTGTGTCGAGGAAGGTATCGACCGGCTTGTCCAGCGCCAGCGTTCCACGCCAGAAGCCTGGCTGGCCGGCGTCGTTCGCACCCGCGGAAGGCAGATGTTTGAGCGCCGCCCCGTCCATCGGCAGAGGATAAACCGTCCAGCCCTCCAGTTCCTCCTTCTCCAGTTTGACCGCGCGGGTGATGCCCTTCCTGTCGTCGACCAGCTTGGCGCCAAAGCCGATACGGCCCATTGCCTCCACCAGCAAGTCGAGCTGGGCGCCTGCCGGGAGGTCCACGGCGAGTGAATTCTCACCGCGGCGGCGGTCCAGGCGCCCGATCACCCGGCCATCGGCCATGACGGTCGCCTGGTCGTGCAACTCTTCCAGCACCAGTTTTCCTTTTGCCGGCGCGCCAAGCCGCTTGCGGTACAGGATGTAGCCGTAGTTCTGGCCGAATTCCTCCATCGGCCCAACCCAGCGCGCCGGACGGCCTTTCGACAGCTTGTCCAGGCCGGCCAGCAGGCTGACAGCGGGTTTTAGCGCAAACGCCGGCAAGACCTGTGGCTGCGGCGCGGCAGGAACCTCAGGCAGGGCCTCTTTCATATGCTTTGCGATCACCTCGCGAATGGCGCGATACTTTGCCGTCGGCCGACCCGCCTCGTCCAACGCAGCGTCATAGTCGTAGCTGGTGGTGTCAGGCTGGTAGGGATCGGAGCCGCCATAATTCGCGCCTGCCAGCCAGCCGAAGCTGGTCCCGCCATGGAACATGTAGAGGTTGAACGAAACGCCTTGCGACAGCATCCAGTCCACAGTGCGCGCAGCATCCTCAGGGCTCTGGACATGGTGCTTTTCGCCCCAGTGGTCGAACCAGCCGGCCCAGTATTCGCCCGCCATGCGTATCCCCTGCGGACGCCACGCTGCCAGTGCTTCGATCGAACCTTTCGCATCGTCCGCCCCTCCGCCAAAATTGACGACCGCCGGCACATCCGCAAGCGTGCCGCCCTCGAACAGCCGTGCCGCGCCGCCGTCGGAGGTGAAGAGCGGAGCGTCCAGGCCCGCAGCGCGCATCTGCCCGCGCACCGCCTGCAGGTAGCCATGGTCGCGGCCAAAGGAACCGTACTCATTTTCCAATTGCAGCATGAGGATCGGACCGCCCTTGCTGCTTTGCAGGTCGCCCACTTCCTGCGCCAAACGCTTGAAGTAGCGGGCGCTGGCGGCGAGGTAGCGTGCATCCATGGAACGCACACGCAGCCCGGGCTCACGCAGCAGCCAAGCAGGGAAACCGCCAAAGTCGACCTCGGCGCAGACATATGGCCCCGGCCGCAATACGACGTTCAGCCCTTCTTCCGCTGCTGTCTTGATAAAGGTGCGCAGGTCGTTCTGGCCAGAGAAATCCCACTGTCCCGGCTCCGGTTCGTGCAGCGACCAGAATGCATACGTGGTCACCGTGTTCAGGCCCATGGCCTTCGCCATGCGCAGCCGGTCGCGCCAGGCTGCGCGCGGGATACGCGGGTAATGCATCTCGCCGGAGCGAATGACAAAGGGCCTTCCGTCCAGTTTGAACTGCGCACCGTCGATGGCGAAATGCGGCCGGCTCGCCGCCATCGCTGGCATGGTTGAGAAGGCCAAGGCCAGCAGGCCTGTTTGAATCGTTTTCGAAATCTTCAAAATATTAGCTCCGGCAATCATCAACGGAAGGCGTAGCGCAGCGCGAACGACGCCCTGCGCGGGGTCTGGTACTGGCTCGGGATGCCCCAGTTCACGTCCTGCACGATGGTATTGTCCGCATTCACGTCGGCGCTGTAAGTATTGTAGCGGTCGGTAATCCCGCGGCGGTTGGTCAGGTTCTGGATACTCAGGTCGAGACTCAATTTATTGTGCGCTCCAATGTTCAGGTCGTAGCCAATGCCCATGTCAACCTGCCAGAAGAAAGGCAGGCGCCCGCTGGTGCCGGCGGTCTTCACACCGACCGGCGTGGTGGTCTCATCGCAATAGTGTCCCCACGACCCCCAGTTATAGGAAATGCTGTTCACATCCGGCTTGAGGCCGAAGCAGCTGACAGGCTCGCCACTGTGCATGCTGAGGACACCGCTGGTGCGCAGTCCGTTCTGGAAGTAGTAGGCCGCCGATGCGGTGAAGGCATGCCGCACATCGTTGGTCAGGTTCCCGCTGGCGCCCTTGGTGGTCTCGGGGAAGTCATACACGCCGGATTGGCCGATGTAGCCGGCAACCCGGTTTTCCAGGTTGAGGAATCCATTGTCATTGCCGAACGAACGCGCCCAGGTATAGCTCGCGTTGAGGTACCACGGCTCGGAAGCGCTGCGCGAATGGCTTGCATCGAAGGTCAGGTGAATGTACTTGTGCTTCGGCTTCGGCAAGCCGAATTCCGCGGCAGGAATGGTCAGCGTCTCAAGCGTCCCGTCGCCGTTGAAATCGCGTTTCACCGTCAGGTCCTCGCCTGGATTCAGCTCGAAGCACTCATAGTCGCTCGGATAATCGGGATAGCCATGGCTATTCGCGTACTGTGCGATGCCCTGGCCATAGCAAGTGGAATTGATCACGCGCTTCAGGTCAGCGAAGCCAAAGTCGACCTGCCCCACCCAATTGCGGCTCAAGGCCTTCTGCATATAGAGCTGCAGTTCGTTCTGGTACGGCGCCTTCAGGTTGGTGCTGGCCACCTGGTAGGCCTCCGGCGGCACCCCGTTGTGGCCCGGCACCGTATAGGTTGAACCAATCTGGGTCAGGCCCAGCGGTGCTTTGCTGGCTGGATCGACGCCGCTGTAGCGGTACCACTTGCGCTGTTCAAGATGGGACTCCGCAACACCGAAGCTGAAGTTGGACGGCATCGACAAGGAATAGCGGCCCAGGTTGGCCCCCACCTTCAGGCTCGAATCGCCTTTCACGTCCCACGACACGCCGACACGGGGCGACGTGATGGGGAAGGAAAACAGCGGACGTTCCAGCGCGTCCTTGTTCACATATTTGTCAAAGCGCAGCCCGCCATACAGCAGCACGCCGTCTGCCGCCTTCCAGTAATCCTCCAGGTAAGCCGCCTTGTTGATCGACACCATGCGGCCGAACTCACGGTTGAAATAGTAGCCGACGTACTGTCCGCTCACCTGTTCGCCGTTCGGCAACTGAACGGTGTTCGGCCGGTCGAAGTAGGTGTACCAGCCCGCATTCGGCGTGTGCCAGTCCTGGCCCAGGAAGTGGCGGTAATACTCGGCGCCGGCCACAATCTTGTGGTTCGCCAGGTTCCAGGTCAGGTCGCCCTTGAAGCCTCGGCGCCAATAGTCGTCCGGCGTGAAATTGGTGGTACGGTCCTGGATGCCGATATTGGTGCTCTTCTGGGTCTGGCTGTTATACGAATCCACATAGGGAATATCCTCCGAGCCATGGGCGCGGTCGTTCAGCTGGCCCAGGTAGCCGCCCATCAGCCGCAGTTCCAGCTTGTCCGTGATATTGCCGTGGTAGTTCGCGATCAGCATGCGTTCCTTGACCGGCGAATCGGATGCGGACGAGAACGCTCCGACTTGGGTCGTGTAGTTGGACAGCAGACGGTAGGTATCCGTGTGGTTCTTTGTCCAGCCGCGCGAACCTGTCACGTTGAGGGTGTGATCGCTGTTGATGTTCCAGGTCAGGTTCAACAGGATGTTCTTGTTGCTCGACTCCGAGACCGAAGCGCGGTTCTGGCTGAAACTGTAGCTGCGCGACGGCTGCCTGTCGCCCAGCAGCGCGAAGCCAAACAGCTTGTCTTCGACCAGCGCCCCCGAGGCCCACAAGTAGTGCGTGGCGCTCGCACCGCTGTGGTTATTGGAGGAATAGCGGTAGTAGCCGCCCTGCCCATCGCGGATGTCCTTCTCGCGCGGCATCAGAGCACTCGAGGTGGGCGGCGTGTAATACATCGAATAGCCAGCCTGGAATTGATTGGTTCCCTGGCGCACGGTCTGCGCCATGATGCCGCCGGTAGCGTTGGTCCACGAGGCGCCGAAACTGCCTGTCATGACCTGCGTATCCTGGATCGCCTCGCGCGGCAGGCGGTTCGCCCCGAGCATGGTACGGTCGTTGGTGGTGTCGAACTCGTTCAGGTAATAGCGGTTCTCCGCCGGCGATGCTCCGCCCAGTTGCACCAGCCCGGTCGTATTCTGGTCGTAGCGCACGTTGGAGCGCAAGCGGGCGATCGATTCGACATTGGCCGCTCCCGAGATAGGCAGCGTATTGATCAGTTCCCGGCTGTAGTGGCTGGACATTTCCGGCGTCGACACGTCGATCGGGATCACCGTCGTATGTGCCGACTGGCCGGCCACGGTGACGGTCGCGATATCCTTGCCGCCGTCGCTCTCAGCCGTCACGGCCACCACGGCAGCATCGCTGTTCGGCTTCACGCTCACCCGGCGCTCAGCGATGACCTTATCGCCCTGCTTCAATGTCACCGTGTAGAGCCCAGGATTCAGGCCCGAGGCCTTGTAGTGCCCTTGCGCATCCGGTTGCAGCTCCCGTTTGAAGCCCGTCTGCTCGCTCGCGACGATGACGCTCACCTTGTCGGCCCCCATGCCCGCCGGTACCGATCCATACAAACCGCCTGTGATGGACTGGGCCAGCGCACCGTCCATCGCGCCGAGGGCAGACATCAGGCTCAAAACGAGCAGGGATTTACCAACTGCCGAATTCTTCATTCCTTGTCTCCAATCTTGTTTTCGAAAGTAACGCTTTCGTTTTCGTCAGTCAACGATGCGTTTACTGTAAGATTGGAACGCCAGGACGTCTTTCACTAGCTGAAAAATGCATACCTCATAGGATTTTTGGCATACATCATCCTTTCGTTCGACAAAGCGAACGATTTACAAACTTTCGTTTTGTCGCAACCGCGCTACACGATCAAGGCCTGAGAACGACCTTGCGGCAGGCATCATCCTTCTGGTCAAACATCTTGTAACCCTCGGCAGCCTGGTCGAGAGGCAGCCTGTGCGAAATGATGACTTCGGGGCTGAGCTTGCCTTCTTCGATGAACTGGAGCAGTTCCGGCATGAAGCGCTGGACGTGTGTCTGGCCGGTCTTAAAGCCGACACCTTTTTCAAACACGTCGCCGAACAGGAATCCGTGGATGAAGCCGGCATACACCCCGGGCACGCTGATCGTGCCGCCGCGCCGAACGGCCGCTATGCACTGGCGCAGCGCCTTGCCGCTGCTGCCTTCCAGCTTCAGCGCGCTAAGCGTCGTCTCCACGGCGCTCCCTTTCGCCTCAAAGCCCACCGCATCGATGACGCCGTCGACGCCGCGCTGGCCGGTTTGCTCGATAATGACTTCGGCGGCGTCGACGTCGTCAAAGTTGACGGGAATGACGCCGTAGGTCTCACGCGCGAACGCAAGCCGGTAGGCATGGTGGTCGACCATGAAGATCGTTTCAACGCCCAGCATGCGCGCAGAGGCCGCAGCCATCTGCCCGACCGGCCCGGCACCGAAGATCGCCAGGGAAGACCCTTTTCCGACCCCGGCGTTAAGGACCGCCTGGTAGCCCGTGGGGAGGATGTCGCTGAGGAAGAGCACCTTTTCGTCCGGCAGCACCTCGGGAATCCTGATCGGCCCCACATTTGCCTTCGGCACGCGAACGTATTCCGCCTGGCCTCCGGGAACCCCGCCATACATATGGCTGAAGCCAAACAAGGCGGCGCCGGGCCGCAGCGACTTCTTGTTCATGATCGTGCCGCGATCCGGATTGGTGGTCTCGCAAGCGGAGAATAAATGCATGTCGCAGAAGAAGCAGTTGCCGCAGGCGATAACGAAGGGCACCACCACGCGGTCGCCAACCTTCAGTTTGGTCACGGCCGGCCCTGCGGCCACCACCACGCCCATGAATTCGTGGCCCATGATGTCGCCCTCCTTCATGCCCGGCACCTTGCCCCGGTACAGGTGCAGGTCCGACCCGCAGATAGCGGTTGCCGTGATTTCGAGAATGATGTCGTCCGGCTCCTGGATGATGGGGTCAGGGACGGAATCCACCCTGACATCGTGTGCTGAATGGTAGACAAGTGCGCGCATGGAAATCTCCGGTCAGGTCAGCCCGCCAAATCGCGACTCCGCCAGCCCTACGGCATCCGTCACGGGCGTTGAAAACACGCCTCCCGCAAAGCTCTCGGGGGCGAGCAGGTCCACGAGTGCGCTGGTCACAAAAAGTTCGTTGAGCTCCGCACCGCCGAATGCAGGACAGGTTGGCTGGCTGACGGGAACCGCGATTGCGCGCTCCACGCTGCCGTCCGGACGGTAACGCACGATCCTGCCAGCGCCCCATTCGGCGTTCCAGACAAAGCCGTCGGCATCGACCACCGATCCGTCGGGCTCTCCGCATCCTGGCGGAAGGCGCGCGAACTCCCTTTGGCCGCGGACCTCATCGCCGTAGTCGCAGCAGCAGATCGCACCGGAGAGCGAATCGCAGAAGTACATGATGCTGCCATCCGGGCTGAAACAGATACTGTTGGCGATGGCGACCGGCTCAAGCGGCAGTTGCTCCAGCTGGAGGTCGTGGCCAATCCGGTAAAAGCGTCCGATGGGCGCGCGGCCGATCGCTTCGTTCATGGTGCCGAATACAAAGCGGCCCTGCCGGTCGCACCGGCCATCGTTCAGGCGGGTACCGGGAACATCGGCCTCCACTTCGACGATCGTCATGATTTCCTTGTCCGCCAGGTTGAACCAGGCGATGCGGCTCTCAAGCCCGAGCAGCATACGCTCGTCGTTCCGGCTCAAGGCGAAAGACGCCAGCCGTTCCGGCATGTCCCATTGCTGGGTGGCGCCGCTCGCCGGCGTGTAGCACCACAGCTTCCGCCCAAGGATATCGGTCCACCACAGGCATTGCTTCCTGTCGCACCAGATGGCGCATTCGCCCAGGGCGTTTTGGGCATCAACGATCAGGTCCACGGCCGCCTCCAGGGTCCACAAAATAGACCGTCGACATGCAGCAAGGTTCGCCCGGCCGGCAGATCATTTTAGGAAAAGTCGCGTGATTCGGCGCGTCGGGGAACTGCTGCGGTTCCAGGCAAAGGCCGGCATATTTGCCGAACACGCGCCCCTGGCCCGACAGCGAACCATCGAGGTAGTTCCCGCTATAGAACTGCATGCCGGGGCTATCCGTGAAGATCTCCAGCCGGCGCCCCGACGCGGGGTCGGCCAGGCTCGCGTGCGGGCCCGGAATTCCGGCCAGCACGAAATTGTGATCGTAGCCGCCAGCCACGGCCAACTGGGGGTGCTCCGCATTCAGGCCGCTGCCGATACGTCTGGGCAGGCGAAAATCGAAGGGGCCTCCCGCGACCGGCGCCACTTCCCCTGTCGGTATCAGGTCATTCCGCACCGGCAGAAAATACTCGGCGTCGAGGCACAGTTCATGCGCAAGCACATCGCCTTTGCCGGCAAGGTTGAAATAGCTATGCTGGCTGATACTGACGAATGTGGGCTGGTCGGAAACGGCCTGGTACATGCAGCGCAGCGCGCCCGAGGCCAGCAGCTCATAGGTCACCATCACCAGCAGGCTGCCGGGATATCCTTGCTCGCCGGCTGGACTGAGGCGGTACAGGTTGATCCGTGCCCGGTCCTCATCGACACCGCTACTCGCTTGCCACAGCTGCTTGTGGAAGCCGGCGCAGCCGCCATGCAGGTGGTTGCGGCCCTCGTTCCGGTCCAGTTGCCACGTCTTGCCATCCAGCGCAAAACTGCCGCCCGCGATGCGGTTCGCGAAGCGGCCCACCAGGGCGCCCATATAACTACGGTCTCTTTCATACTCGGACAGCGTGTCGAAACCGAGCACCAGGTCCACTTTTTCATCCTTGGCGCTTTCCAGGAGCCAGCGCCGGATAATGCAGCCATAATCCAGTACTTTCAACTGCATGCCAGCGCCGTTTTCGAGCGTGTACTCAGTGACCTGACTGCCATCGGCCAGCTTGCCAAACCGTGCATGCGAAACAGTCGGACTCATCGCGCCCGCCACGCAGCCATCAGTTCGCGCGCCCTGATTTCCAAGTCGGCAAGCGAAACACCCGGTTCATACAACCGTCCGCCAATGCCAAAGCCATCGGCGCCCGCGCGCACCCATTCGCCAAGATTGCCGGCGCTGACGCCGCCGACAGGCCAGACGCGTGCCTGCGCCGGCAAGATCGTTTTCACGCTCCGCAAGCCGGCCAAACCCAGAGCCTCCGCCGGGAACCACTTGAGCGCATCCGCGCCGGCAGCCAAGGCGGCCAACGCTTCAGTTGGCGTCGCAACACCAGGGACAGCCATCATCCCCAGCGACTTGGCGTGGCGGATTACCGCGGCGTCGAAATTCGGCGCGACCATCACCCGCCCGCCATGCTTGAATACTGCTTCCACGTCCTCGACACTGAGCATCGTGCCGCCCCCGACCAGCGCATCGGCAGGCTTCAGGGAGTTGATGATCTGAATGCAATCCAGGGCGGCGGGCCGGTTCAGCGGCACTTCCATGATGCGGTAGCCGCAGTTGAACAGGGTTTCCGCGACCGCCGGCGCTTCGGCCGGCGTCAGGCCGCGCAGGATCGCGGCGATGGGCGGCTGGAAATCGTCAATGTTCATGCTCATAGCACCTCCACAAAACGGGCCAGTGCGGCGCAATATGCCTGGTCGGGATCGATCAATTGCGTGGTATAGCCGAGCATTTCCGCCACCTGGAGATAAGGTGCGTCCAGGCCTTGGGTGGCGATCAGGCGCAGGAATTCGCCGCCGTTGGCGCCGCGCCGCGCCGCGAATTCCGTCCCGATCAACAGGCCGCTGACATAGGAGCGCGTTCCCCCGGCTTGTGCGTCGCCCGCTACCACACGGGCGCGCGCCTCGAACAAGGTGTGGGTGAGCGCCTCGCCATCGAGCGCCCGGCCGGCGCCGGCCCGCAACGCCCCGGCATCTTCATTGCCGTCCATCAGCGGTGCAAGCGTGCCTCCACTGCGCAAGGCGGCAAACAGTTCGCCGGTAATGAAGGTCTCCAGGCGCCGGATCGTCCCGCCAGCCAGTTCGACCCACTTGCTATGGGTCCCCGGCAGCACGTACCACCCCTCGCCGAAGCCCAGCTCAAGGGCCCCGAGCAGCTGGGTTTCCTCGCCGCGCATGACGTCGACGCCGCCGTCGCCACGGTGGCAATAGCCCGGCACGATGAAGCAGCCCGGCGCGCCGGCGACCGGCACCAGCGTTTCCGGCAAGCGCTTCAAGGCGACGCTGCTGTCAAGGTAAGCCACCTCCTGCCAGCCTTGCGCACTGCCCACCATGCCGGACATCACCACCGGCACCAGCGCATCGATGCCCAGCTGCTGCCTCAGCGCGAGCAGCGCTTCCGCAAAATGGCCGCGGGCCGCGAGCGCTCCTTGCGCATCCTCATGCTTGCGCAGGCAGTTTCCTCCTGCTCCGATCACATAGGCGCGCCGGTTGCTGGTTCCCCAATCGATTCCCAGCAGGCACGCCGGCGCTACCATTCCGCCACGCTGCCATCGGCATGCCGCCAAAGCGGATTGCGCCAATCCGGCGCCGCTTGGCTGGCCTCGACGACCCGTTCTTCATTGATGTCCACGCCCAGGCCCGGCAGCGGCAAGGGATGTATATACCCCCCGTCCATGCTGAAATCGCCGGCATTGCGCACATAGTCCAGCAGTTCCGCGCCCTTGTTGTAGTGGATGCCCATGCTTTGCTCCTGCAGTACCGCGTTGTAGGAGACGAAATCCACCTGCAGGCAGGCCGCCAGGGCAACGGGACCAAGCGGGCAATGCGGCGCCAGCGTCACATCGTAGGCCTCCGCCATGGCGGCAATGCGCATGCACTCGCTGATGCCGCCGGCGTGCGACAAATCCGGCTGCAGGATCGCCAAGCCGCCCTGCTCCAGCACCCGCTTGAATTCGAAGCGCGAGAACATGCGCTCGCCGGCAGCGAGCGGAATGCTGCTCATGTCCGACAGCCGGCGGTAGTACTCGGCCTGCTCGGCCAGCACAGGCTCCTCCACGAACAGCGGGCGGTACGGCTCCAGGGCACGCAGCAGGGGCTTGGCCATCGGCCAGGCCACCCGGCCATGGAAATCGATGCCGAATTCGATGTCGTAGCCGAACGCCGAACGGATACCGGCAATGCGCTCGACCGCCGCATCCACTGCCTTAGCGCTATCGAGCATGCCCATTTCCTCGGTGCCGTTCATCTTGAAGGTATTCAGGCCGATGCCCTGCAGGGTGCGGATGCTGGTCACAATATCGGCCGGGCGGTCGCCGCCGACCCAGCTGTAAATCTTCATCTTGTCGCGCACCAGCCCGCCGAGCAGCTGGTAGACCGGCACCCCAAGCGCCTTGCCCTTGATATCCCACAAAGCCTGGTCGATGCCCGCGATCGCGCTCATGAACACGGCGCCGCCGCGATAGAAGCCGCCGCGGTACAGCACTTGCCACAAGTCGTTGATGCGCGACGGGTCCTGTCCCACCAGGCAATCGGCCAGTTCATGCACCGCCGCTTCGACCGTGCGGGCGCGCCCTTCGATGACGGGTTCGCCCCAGCCGGCAATGCCCTCGTCCGTATCGATCTTGAGGAACATCCACCGTGGTGCGACCCTGTACGTGCTGAGCTTTGTGATCCGCATGATCAAAGAGCGCGCGGCGCGGCGAGACTGCGATCCTGGGTGACCTGCTCGGCGGCCCGTTTCCCCGCCAGGAAGGCGTGGTCCGAGTTGTAGTATTCCCATTCGCTGTAGCGGCCCGCCAGGTAGATGTCGTGCTGCGCCAGCCAGTTGCGCACCGTGGCGACGTTGCGCGCACGCTGGTGGTCGTACACCACATAAGCCACGGGCATATCGACCTGGTTCGCCACCAGGATCTTGTCGTCGGCACGGATGAAGCCAACCTTGATCGCATCTTCAATACAGCGTTTGATCAGGGCGTCGCCGTCGAGCGGCAGCGGCTTCCAGGGCGAATAGGAGATTTCGCAAGTGAAGCCGAACCCACCCGGCGCATTGCACTCGGGGCTGGCATTTCCCTGCACAAAGATGCGATGGAAAATGCTGTCTTCCGGGTAGTAGATCCAATGCTTGTCCGTCACGTCCGTGCGGGCGACGCCGATATTCACGCAGCGGATCGAGATATGCCGCAGCCCCCGCGCCGCCTCGCGCACCTCCTGCGGTGCAGCGGGCCCCACCAGCTTGACCAGTTCCGGCAGCGGCATGGTGCTGACCAGTTTGTCGTACTGGAAGCGCCGCCCATCGGCCAGGGTCACCACGTGTTCCTCCGGCAGAACCTGCGCCGCCTCCGCATTCAGTTCCACCTTGCCCCGGATCAGCGGCAGGAATCCATTCATCAGCGCCTGGAAGCCGCCGCGCTTTGGATAGCCGAAGCGGGCATTGGGACCCATCGGCCGCGGCACCGGCTGCAGCGCGCCGTCGATGATTTCGGCCAGGTTTGGCAGCGGCACACGTCCGCCCAGCCAGGACGTTTCCATCTCGCTCAACGGCACTGTCCAGAGCTTGCGGTTGTAAGGAATCGCGAAATGCTTGGCGATGCCAGCGCCCCATACCTTGTAGATGAATTCCTCGAAGCTTTGCGTCTGTTCCTCCCGTGCCTGCGCACTGGCGTTCGCCGCCTCCGCTCCGCCGTCGGCACAGCAGTCTTCCACCTCCTTGCTGCTGCAGGCAGGCGCCGCATCCGCCACGCCGTAGCGGGCCTCGATGGCGCCCAGGATGCATTCCTTGATGACGTCAGGCGGCAGCCCGTACAGCGCACCCTGGAAGGGATAACGCGTATATACCTGCTTGCTGTACACCCAGGCTTCGCGCATCTGCCAGTGCTGGTTGTCGCCAAGAAGCCTGTCGTACAGCTCCAGCACGTATGGATCATTGGAGAACATGATATGGCCGGCATGGTCGAAGGTGAAACCGGCTTCCTGGATCGAACGGCACCAGCCGCCCACGGTCGCGTTCCGTTCCAGCAGCAGGTTGTCGGCGCCGATGTGATAGGCGGCCGAGAGCCCGGTGGGGCCGCCGCCGATGACGATGCTGCCATAATGCTGTCCGCTGGCGGCGGTGCGCAGCGGATTGACCTTTGCCGCGTTGGCTGCCATGCAGCCGGGCGCGCCTACGGCGCCGGACTCGCCTTGATTGTCGTCCGTGCCCTTGCCCGCCAGGCGCGCCGCCTTGCCACCGGACGGCGTGCGGTCGATCAGTTCATGCATGCGCTCCACAGTGCTGTCCCATGAGGTGCGCGCCACGATGCCGCGCATGGCGCGCGCCATGGCTTCGGTCTGCTCGGGCGTCTGCGCCAGGGCGGCCTCGCAATGGGCGATGAACTCGTTGTGGTCATGGCCGATCGCCACGATTCCCCCATACGGCTGTTCCACGTCGCGGATGGCGGTGCTGACGATGGGCAGTTCGGCCGCCATATATTCGAGCACCTTGGTCGGACTGATGAAGCGCGTCGCTTCATTCAAGGCGAACGGCAGCAGGCAGACATCCCAGCCCGCAAGCAATTGCGGCAAGGCCTGGTAGGACTGCTGGCCGAAGTAGTGCACGTTTTGCCGCTGCGGCAGGGAAGCGGGATCGATCTTCACGACTGGGCCTACCAGCACAACCTGCCATTCCGGATGCGCGTCGGCGATGTCCGCAATCAGCCCAGCATCGAAACGCTCGTCGATGACCCCAAAGAAGCCGAGGCGCGGCCGCGCAATGTCCTCATGCAGGGGATGGCCTTTGCTGCGGTCCAGCGCCTGCTTGAAGTGCGCCGCATCGACGCTGCTGGGGAAGCAATGCGCATTGCTGTGGCGCGTGCGCTTGGCCTCGTAAAGGCTGGGGCCTCCGGTGAACACCAGGTCGGCGATGTTGAGCAAGGCGGTTTCCCGCTGCAGCAGCTGCTTGGGCGGATTCTTGAACGCACTCAGTTCGTCCATGCAGTCATAGATCACCAGCGATGGATGCAAGCCTTGCAGCAGCGGCAGCGCCATTGGCGTATAGAACCACACCAGCACTTCCTCGCCATCGGGCGCCAGGGCCGACACCAGGGGCTGCAGCACAGGAATCTGGTCGTCGTGGAAGCCGTGCGCCTGGACCGGCGTGTGCGGCTGGCAGACAGTCAGGTTGGGAGCGGGCCGCGAGACCACCATGCGCGCCTCCCCTTCCTCATACACCGGCTCCTCGACAAACACCACCTTGTAGAATTTGGTCAGGCGGGTGAGCAGGTGCTGGGGACGCTGGAATACGAAATCCCAGCGCAGGTGGCAAAAAACGATCAAGGTTTGCATGGTATTTCTCCTCGGATGGGCAAAGGCTGCCATTCAGCCGTTTCGATTCGCGCAAGGTGTGGGCCTCTGAGATGGCCAGCATCCGCGCCAGAGTTGAGGACCTTCGCGGTCCATGTCCCACGGGTCGGTGCTTAGCCGGTGGGGGGTATCAGGACTTGCGGTTCCAGGGCAAGACGGTTTCAGCACAGCGCACCTACTGGGCATTGCGCGTCGCAGCGCTGATCAGTTCAAGCGGAATCTTGGGCGAGCGGTCGGCATTCAGCAGCCCATTCGTCTCCTGGAATGTGTCGGCGAACTGGGTGTAGCAGAAACCGCTGAACATCACGGTTTCATTCACCACCTTCAGCATGGCCCGGTAATGCTCGAGGAAAGCCTCCGCCGTGTTTTGCCGCGAATAACCCCAGGTATGGTGGGCCGGGGCCTTGGGGTCGTATGCGATGCCGCCAAACTCGGTCAGCACGATGGGCTGGCCGCGGTGCGGGAAGCCGTCCAGTGTGAGGATGCGTCCGCCGGGCCGGCGCTGGTCGAACAGCGTGCGCACCGGATCGGTGACTTCATAGCGCTGGCGCACCTTCTCGGGATCGGCATCGTAATCGTGAATGCCCAGGATATCGGTGGCCGACGCCTCCCAGCCATCATTGCCGATGACCGGCCTTGTCGGATCAAGCATGCGCGTCAGGTGGTACAGCGCCTCGACAGCGTTGCGGTGCGCTTGCACAGCGGTGAGATTGGGCACGCCCCAGGATTCGTTGAACGGCACCCAGACAATCAGGCTGGGGTGGCTGTAGTCGCGCTCGATCGCTTCCGTCCATTCATGCACCAGGCGCGTCATGGCGCGTGCTGTGAAGGCGTAAGCCGATGGCATTTCCTCCCACACCAGCAGGCCGAGCCGGTCGGCCCAATACAGGTAGCGCGGGTCTTCGATCTTCTGGTGCTTGCGCACGCCGTTGAAACCCATGGCCTTGGCCAGCTCGACATCGCGCCGCAAATCCGCATCCGACGGCGCCGTCATCAGGCTGTCCTCCCAATAGCCCTGGTCAAGCACCAGCCGCAGGTGATACGGCCGGCCGTTCAGCATGAAGCGGTCGCGATTGATCGAGACGGAGCGCATCGCGGTGTAAGAGCGCACACGGTCGAGCACCTGGTCGCCGCAATACAGGGTCAGCTCGGCATCGAGCAGGGTCGGTCGTTCCGGGCTCCACAGGATCTCATTGCGCGAATCGTCGATGCCGGGGTCGGACAGGGCAATCTTGCGGTTCGCCTCCTGGCCCACCAGCAGATAGCTGTCGGCGGCCAGCAGCCTTTCGCCGTGCCAGATCCGTACCTCGACAGCGAGACCCGGGATAATGTCCCCTCCCGCCAGCACTTCGCAGCCCAGTTCGTAGCCGTCGAATATGGGCGTCCAGCGCAGGCGGCGGATGTAGGTTGCGCCCACATTTTCCAGCCAGACCGTTTGCCAGATGCCGGTGGTGCGGGGATACCAGATCGAGTGCGGCTCGCGCTGCCAGTCCTGCTTGCCGCGCGGCTTGGCCAGGTCGGCCGGATCGTCCTCCACGTACACCACCAGGGTTTGTTCGCCGTCGACCAGTTCGTCCGTGATGTCGGCCGTAAAGGAAGTATGCCCGCCCTCATGTTCGGCCACCATGTGATTGTTGATCCAAACGCGCGCCTGGTAATCGACCGCGCCAAAGTGGAGCAGCGTGCGCTGGCCGCGTTCCTCGACGGTAAAGCGGCAGCGGTACCAGCATGCGGGATGGAACCCGGTGTCGCCGATGCCGCTCGCTACCGACTCAGGCGCGAACGGGACGCGGATGCGGTGCGACCACGGTATCGGGTCGGACGGCAAGCTGAACCTGTGTTTGTCGTCGAATTCAAATTCCCATTCACCGTTCAGCGATTGCCATTGCTCGCGCACCAGTTGTGGCCGCGGGTATTCGAATTGGCCCATCTTCTCCCCTGACTGCGATTTTTATTCGATGGGCCATCGTAGCAGTGCACCTGCCTCAGTGCGCTCACGATACGAACGGGAAAAATTTGGACGAAAAACGCGGGAAGACTTATGGTTACAGGGCTAATGCGACGCTGGCGCGATGCCGATCAGGCCAGGCCGCCGACGTTCGCCGGGGCAAGCCATCACGCGCCGAATGATGGAGAGCGGGACGCGTCGCTGCAGAAAGTATTGATACGCCGCGGCAGGACCGGCGATACCCTGCATCGCAAGTCCGTGCTCGATCACTGCCGCAGTCAACACATCGCTACGAAGATTGGCCCTGTTCCAAGCCGCCATGACGCCTCCCCTTCCAGCGCGATGCTACTTTGGCGCAGACGGACATGCCCACACTGCGCCTGACAAAGACGCCCGCTTCAGCGCGCGGCCCGCTGCTGCGCACCGTTCCCGCGTCCGGTCAGCGGCATGGCGCCAGGGATGGAGTCCACCTCTTCCTTCCTCGCCTCCATTTCGCGCCCCAGCGCCGCCAGGTCCAACCCTGCCTCGCGCGCCTTCGGGAACAGTTCGCCCTCCTCTTCCTTGACGTGGTGGTTCACGTACTCGCCGAGTACTTTCACTTTCGCGTCGTACAGCTCATCGTGCGAATCCATCTCGCTGATCTGGGAAACGAGCGCCTTGACCGAAGCGTGTTCCACCGAAGCCTCATCCAGCTGGTCCTCGCTTTCACGCGACGCTTCGCGCAAGGCCGGATAAAAGATCTCCTCTTCAATGGCCGCGTGCCTGGTCAGCTCAAGGCAGATCCGGTCCGCCAGCTTCTTCTTGCCGGCGAAAGCGCGCTCTCCCAATTCCTCAAATTCCTTGAACATGGCCTTGACGTTCGTGTGGTCCTGCTTGAGTAGCTTTAGTGCATCCATGACGGTCTCCTAGGTTGATTGCGATGTAAGGATGCCTCAGCACACCAAGGCAGTATGTGCGCGCGCTCACCTGTGTCCGCAATGAACGGTGCGTCCCGATGACAAGGCAGTTGCTAAGATCGGAGCAGTACTTATTAATGGAGGCGCTATGGAGCGGTTTCTATTGGTCTACCGGGGCAAGCCCCACGGTTCGTCGGAACCGCCGCGCCATGAGCCGCAGCGCTGGGCGGACTGGTTCGACCTGCTTGGCGCGCGCATGCTGGATCGCGGAAAGCTGAGCCACGCCAGCGTTGCCATCGACACCCGTCTTGCCGGTCCAAAATCATCCAGCAGTTCGCTGGCAGGCTACTCCATCCTGGCAGCTGCCGATTTCAATGAAGCCGTGGCGTTGGCGGAACAGTGCCCCATCTTTGACGAACATGGCTCACTCGAGATTGCGCACCTGGTGAACTGAGTTACTCGGTGTTCGACGGCGCCGCGGTTGTCCCGCCGCTGTCCGGGGCGCGGCCGCATTCATCGTCCAGCGGCAGCACCATCGGCACCCTGAGGCAGATGCTCTGGGTGGGCAGTACTTCGCACCAGTCGCGGATCAGGTCGCGATATGCTTTGCCGACGGGCCGTATATTGCGCTGCAAGTCGAAGAGCCCGAGCGGATTGACGGTGCCGCGGTTCTCGCGCAGCGCCACATCCCAATCCACCTGATCCGTCAACGAGTACCAGGTGAAACCTACAATTGGTACGCCATTGTTGCGCACCCTAAGTACATTGGCCCATTCCTTGTACAGCCAACAGACCGCCTCATCCCCTTTGGGGCCTTCCATCAGGTTGGTTTCCGTATGCATGACCGGGAGGCGGTAACGGTTGTAATACTGGTGGGTGATGACCGCGTAACCAAAAATCTCACCGGAACTCCGCGTCATCCCTTGCGCATCGACGTGGTGCTCGTTGGTCGTGTAGTAGTCGTTCCCCATGATGCACTGGTGCTTGAGGTTATTATCGAGGAAGAAGTGGTACTCGTCGCGGGTCATGCCGTTGTCGAGCAAGTACTCGTATAGCTGGGAATCGACCCGGCAGCCGTAGTTCAGGTCCAGCGAAAGGAAGCGGCGCGAGTTGTAGAATTCCGCCTGCGCGATCGCCCCCGGATTCTCCGGATGGAAATATTCCGTCGATTCACTCTGGATGAACAGCGCGTCCGGCCGCACTTCGAGGATCGCCCGCATTGCCAGGATATTGGCTTTCACGATGTGCTTGATCGCGGTCACAAAGCCACGGTCCGTCGTCATCTGCTCGTTCCACCAGCCATACATGGCCGAGAACAAGGCGCAGATCTGCATCTCGTTGACCGGCGTGTAGACCTGCACCCATGGGTAGCGCTGGGCAAACGCCCGCGCGTATTTGGCGAACTCGCTGGGAAAGTCCGGGTTCTGGAAATTGCCTATCCAGTCGGGCACGCCGAAGTGGCAGAGATCGGCGACGGCAACGATATTCCTGCGTCTTAGCTCGCGGAACGTCTGATCGGCGAAATCCCAGTCATATTTGTCCGAGCCGGTCCAGGCCAGGTGTAGTGGCGCGCCGTAGCGCAGCACGCGCAGGCCAAGCTGCTCGACCAGGTCGAAGTCCGTGCGCCAATATTTGTAGTGGCCACACTTCTCCATCTCATCCATGCGCACACGGCCGTTTTCGATGGTGGGGATGCTGTTCTCGATGCCAGTCGCAAAGATGAAACCGTTGAACATGGCGGACTCCTGAAGACAAGTCCACAAACTATACATCCAATCAAACAATCATTCCCATGCCCGCGCAAGGGAACGGTAGGCAGTCCACGTGAAGCCGACGCCGAGCGAGAGCCCGCTGTTCTTGCGAAACAGCGGGCTGTCGTGATTGGCGGCGTGCGTGTAGTTATCGTAGCGCACGAAGCCGAACAGGCGCCAATCCTTTGCCAGCTTGTACGACAGGCTGGTACCGAAACGCGTAGCCATCATGCCGCCTTTTGCCTGATAGGCCGGGCGCGAAGCGTTCGCATATTCCGGCGCGACTTGGTAGAAATACTGGTTCAGGCGATCGTCGCCATAGACCAGGCCCACGTTGGCGTCGGCCTGCCACTGCTGGTTGCTGCTGCCGGTCTCGAACACGACGCGCGGTTCAAACACCAGCCCCTGACGCCGGAAGCCATTCCCCAGTTCGAACGGGGCGCGCAGCGGCAACTCCAGCCGGACCCGGTTTGCGGCCTTCGGGTCGGACAGCATGACCTTCAGGCGAGGGCCGAACTCCAGCAGCGAGTGCAGGTCCGGCATGCCGGCGCGGGCGGGTACGTCGTCCGAGCGGGCCGGGAGCGACAAGGCAAAGCCCACATCGAGATCGATCCGCTCGGTGTCGAACAAGCGTGCGCTGATCCCCGATCGGTCCGCGCGCAGCACCTTGCCGCGATAGATCAGCATCGGCAGCACCAGGCCGCGCGTCGAGCGCTCGTCGGCGCCGGGATAGGCTGGCGTGACGGCGGCGCCACCGAACAGGCCAGCCTCCCACAAAGGCAGGTCGGGTGCCGGCGCCACCTGCTGGGCGCTGGCCGAGCACGTGAAGGCCAACATGGCGATCGCTGTCCAAACTCGCTGCTGCATAGTGAATGCTCCTGAAACACGATTGAAATGCCTGGATGATACAGCTTGGGGAAATAATGGCAAAATGGCACTTTTTGCAGACCAGGAAACCATGAAGACCGGCGCCATCTTGTCCCTGATGCTCCTCCTCACCGCCTGCGAACAAAAAGCCGCGGCGCCTGGCAACGACAACACGATGAACTGCGAAGCGGGAGGGCTGCGGTTGGCCGGCGCCGGTGAGCAGGAGGTCGGGATCGGCAGTTTCGGCATCCAGGGTGGGGTCATCACTGGCTTCAGCCTGGGCCTCAACGTTGAACGCGGGGGCAAGGTCTACGAGCTTTCCACCTCCCTGATGCCGCTGCCGATGCAAGCGGGCACCTACCACTTCCCGGCGCTGGCCGAGCCAGGCATGACCCTCGCCTCGTACAAGATCAAGACGGCTGCGCGCGATCCGATCAGGGACTACAACGGCGGCACGTACAGCCAGCAGTTCTCGCCGGTGGAAAACGATCCCGAGTCGAAACTCAAAATCCGGATCGACAAAATGGCGGTGTCGGACGCGCCGCTGCCCGGCTTCAAGCGGGTCCACGCCGTTGGCAGTTTCGACTTCAACGCCGCAGCCTTGCCTGCCGCGGAACCAAGCGGCGCCTGCGTCAGCAATGGCGTTGAGCGTTCGCTTGCCTCCGTCAAGGCTGGCAAGCGTTTGGTTCCCGCCTTCGATGCGGCGGTGTGCGGCGCGGAAAAGAAACACGTGCATTGCGACTTCGACGTCGTGGCGGACCTGGTTAATCCGCAATAAAGAAGGACCATCGCGGCGTTCCGGGAAATTAGCCACAGTAAGCTGCCGTGGCGAATCGGGTCAGACCCTTGGGTCTGACCCTGGTTTACCGGGTTGGCTTTGATAGCTCGCTTCTCGGCTGTGAACGCACGACGTTTAAAAACCCGAACCCGGTAAACCTGGGTCAGACCCAAGGGTCTGACCCGCCTGCCTTGCTGCCGCTGGCAGGTGTTGTGGTTTCCGTTAATCCGTGAAGAAACCAAAAAAGGCGGGCGCCGAAGCGCCCGCCGCTCTGATGCAATGCGGTTCTTATTTCATGCCGTCCAGGGCCGGGCCGATCTGACCCACCAGCAGTGCCCTTTGCTTGGCGCGCACGCGCACACCATTGCCGATGCGTTTCGCATCAACCAGTGCGTCGGCCGAGAAGTGCTCCTTGACGTAGGCTTCCATGCGGTCGGCATCGGCCGCATTGACCGAGCCGGCAACGATGGCCGGATACATGCGATTACCTGCCACCGAATCCTGGTTCTTCAGCAGCGCTTCCCGATGCTCGACTGCGAAGGCCCAGGCCTGGTCCACGTGTTCGGCCGCGGCCACGCTTGGCACCACCATGCTGGTCAGCTGGATCGGCAGCTCAGGCGACAGTGCGATCTGCAGCGTGCGCTCGGACAGCTTGGGATCGATCGCCATCGCCAGGGAGCGTGCGAAGCGGTTGCGCTCTTCCACCGACTGCGCCTTCAGCGCCAGACCCTTCAGCGCCTCATAAGTCGGCTCATCGGCATAGCGGCCCACCACCGACATCACGAATCCCAGCGAGGACGGCGGCAAGCTGGACGGGTCCGCCAGGTAGCGCTGGAAGCGCGCGCGGGCTTCGGCGATCACCTTCTCGTCGCCGCTGCGGGCCAGTACGCCGGCCAGGGCAGTACGCAATTGGCGATCTTCGACCGACTCGCCCGGCTTTTCTTCCCAGCCCAGGGACTGGAACTTCGGCAGCACCAGCGCTGCGATGTAACGTCCCAGTTTTTCGCGCTCAGGCGTGCCCTGTGCCAGGTTGTACAGGTTGCCCAGGTTGTTCAGCAGCGCGCCCCATACGGCCAGGCGCGGCTCATCCTTGAACTGGCTGGCCAGGGTCAGGTAGCGCGCCAGCGGGATGCGCTCGCTCACCACCATGGCCCAGGCATCGCCCAGCAGCTTGACGCGGCTCGCATCCGGCAGCTTGGTGGCCATTGCGGCCAGTGCGTTGAAGCTGCTGTCGTCGTATTGGACGCGGAAGTAGCCCACGCTGTCCGGATCGACGATCAGCTGACCGTCGCAGCCAGGACGGGTCACGCTGGTCGAGGCGCCCGACAGCATGGTGTATTCGGCCTTGCCGCCGACCGTGCCGATAGCGACGGGGATATGCCAGAGGCGCTGCGGCACCGGGCTGCCGTCCAGCACGAAAGGCTGCTGGGTCAAGGTAATCTTGCGCTGCCCCTTGTCGCAGCTCTGTTCCACTTTCACAACCGGCACGCCGGCTTGCGTGGTCCAGTCGGACGCCAGCGTGGCGACCGGCTTGCCGGACGCCTTTTCCAGCGCCGCCCACAGGTCGGCGGTGGTGGTGTTGGAGTACTTGTGCTTGGCCATATAGGCCTGGATGCCCTTGCGGAAGGTATCCTCGCCGAGGTAAGCCTCGAGCATGTGCAGGAAGGCCTGGCCCTTGCCGTAGGTGATCGCGTCGAACACGCTGTTGGCCTGTTCTTCGTTTTCGACCTTGGTCTGGATCGGGTGCGTGGTGGCGCGCGCATCGAGGTTCATCACACCCTCGCGATCAACCATCGCCCCCAGCTGGACGCGCCATTCAGGGTGGAACTTCGCCGTCGCCTTGGTGCCCATCCAGGATGCAAAGCCTTCGTTGAGCCAGAGGTTGTCCCACCACGCCATAGTGACCAGGTTACCGAACCACTGGTGGGCCATTTCGTGCGCGGTCACGGAATAGACGGTCTGCTTGGTGCTGTCCGGGTTGCGCTTCGCGTCGTACAGCAGGGTCGCTTCGTTGTAGACGATGCCACCCCAGTTTTCCATCGCGCCGTTCATACCCGGAATCGCGATCTGGTCAAGCTTGGCCAACGGGTAGGGCTGGCCGAAGTAATTGTTGTAGTAGTGCAGGAGGTCCTTGGAAGCATCCAGCGCAAACTGGGTCGAGCCCTCTTTGCCGATGGTGGACACGACGCCGATCTCAACGCCATCCTGCGTGGCGACATTGCGCGCCATCTCGCCGGCCACCAGCACGAACAGGTAGCTCGGCATCTTAGGGGTGACCGCGAAGGACACGCGCTGCAGGCCGTTAGGCAGGGTTTCCTGCTTCTCCGTCGGCGTATTCGAGAAAGCCTTGAAGCTGGCCGGCACGTCCACCGTCAGCTTGAATTTCGCGCGGAAGGACGGCTCGTCCCAGGTTGGCAGCAGGCGGCGGGCGTCGGTAGGCTCCATGGTCGTCGCCAGCAGCGACTTGTCTTCGCTGCCGCTCTTGTATTTCAGGTAGAACAGGCCGCGTGGCTCGCGATTCACCACGCCGCGGAATTTCAGCACGAGCGCGTATTTGCCCGGCGCCAGCGGCTTGGCCAGTTTGAAGCTCAGGGTCTGCGCCTGTTTGTCCAGCACCGGCTCCAGCCTTGTCTCGGCCAAGCCCTTGCCGCTCAGGGTCGCAGCGTCGATTTCCATATTAAGGGCGTTGAGCATGATGCTCGACGTGGCCTTCTTGACCTCGATTTCGACCGTCTCATCACCGCTGAAGGTATTGTTCGCGACATCCGGCACCAGGTGCGCCGTGTATTGCAGCGGGATCACGTCCTTGGGCAGCTTGCCAGGGGTAGAGGCAAAATTGAATGGTGTTTCGGCCTGGGCGCCCACGGCGGCCAGCGACAAGGCGAGTGCGGTCAGGGGAAGTCTCATGGATTCTCTCTTTTGAAATGGCTCGGATTGGCCAGCCGGCATTGTAAGAACGCTATCGAATACCGGCCCGGCTATTGCGACAAACGGTCAAATTTTCGAGCCGAAATGCCGAAAACGCCACCTGAGCCGCGCCGCTGGACTCGGGTGGCTGGCGCCTCAAATATGCAGCGCATGGCCAAGGGCGCGCAGGGCGGCCTCCTGGATCGCTTCGCCCAAGGTTGGATGGGCGTGGATGGTGCCGCCGACGTCGTCGAGCGTCGCCCCCATTTCGATGGATTGGGCAAACGCGGCGGACAACTCCGATACCGCCTTGCCGACCGCCTGCCAGCCGACAATCAGGTGGTTGTCGCGGCGGGCAACGACCCGCACAAAGCCGTCTTTCGACTCGAGCGACATGGCGCGCCCGTTGGCGGCGAACGGGAACATGGCCTCGATGCAGTCGATGCCTTGCGACCGGGCCTGCTGGGGCGTAGCGCCGACCACCACCACTTCCGGGTCGGTAAAGCATACCGCCGCGATGGCTGCGGGGCTGAAATGGCGGCGCTTGCCGCTGATGATTTCGGCGACCATTTCGCCTTGGGCCATGGCCCGGTGGGCCAGCATCGGCTCGCCGGTGACGTCGCCGATGGCCCACACATCGCGCATCGAGGTGCGGCACTGATCGTCGACCTTGATGAAGTGGCCGTCCATGTCGATGCGCAGCTTTTCCAGCCCGAAGCCGCGCGTGTTCGGGCGCCGGCCGACCGCAACCAGCACCTGGTCCGCCGGCAGCGACGATTCTTCTCCGGCGGCGCTTCGAATGCGCACCGCAGCGCCCTGCTCGTCCAGGCCCAGCACCGAGCAGCCGAGATGGGTTTCGACGCCCAGGCCCTTGAGCGCATTGGCCACTGGGCGGGTCAGCTCCGCGTCGTAAGCAGGCAGGACGCGGTCCTGCGCCTCCACCACGTGCACTTGCGCCCCCAGCTTGGCATACGTAATCCCAAGTTCGAGGCCGATATAGCCCGCGCCGACCACGACCATCCGCCCCGGCACGGTCTTCGGCGACAGCGCTTCCGTGGCGCTGATCACTTTGCCGCCGAACGGCATGAAAGGCAATTCGGTGGCGTGGGAGCCCGTGGCCAGCAACAGGTGTTCGCAGCCGATGCGCTGCGGACTCTCGCCGTCGCGGATCACTTCGACGGTCTTGCCGTCGACGATATTGGCCCAACCCTTGACGACGCGCACGCCGCTCTTCTTCAGCAGCGCAGCCACGCCGCCGGTCAGCCTTCCGACAATGCCGTCCTTCCACAGCACGGTCTGGCCGATGTCGATGCGCGGCGCCTGGACTGAAATGCCGAGCGCCGAACCGCTGGCGAAATGGCTGGCCTTCTCGAATTCCTCGGCCGCGTGGATCAGGGCCTTGGACGGAATGCAGCCGACGTTGAGGCAGGTGCCGCCCAGCTCGGCCGCTTCGACCAGCGTGGTGGGAATGCCCAGCTGGCCGGCGCGGATGGCCGCGATATAGCCGCCAGGACCGCCGCCGATCACCAGCAGCGTAGTGGTGTGTTGATTCATTGCTTACTCCACAAAGAGCATGGCTGGGCATTCGAGCAAGGCGCGAATGGCTTGCACAAACCGGGCGGCGTCCATCCCGTCCACCACGCGGTGGTCGAAGGAGGACGACAGGTTCATCATCTTGCGGATGACCACCGCTCCCTGGCGCACCATCGGCCGCTCGACAATCTTGTTGACGCCGATGATGGCGACTTCAGGATGGTTGATCACCGGCGTGGTGACAATGCCGCCCAGCGGGCCGAGGCTGGAAATGGTGATCGTCGAGCCGGACAGCTCATCTCGTGTAGCCTTGCCGGTACGTGCCGCCTCGGCCAGGCGCGCGACCTCCGCGGCGCAGGACCACATGTCGCATGCCTCGGCATGGCGCAGCACCGACACCATCAGGCCGGAATCGGTCTGGGTGGCGACGCCAAGATGGACGGCGCCGTATTGCGTCACGACGCCGGCATCGTCATCGAAGCGTGCGTTCATTTGCGGGAACTGGCGCAGCGCAACGACCAGCGCCCGCGCCAGCAACGGCAGAACGGTCAGCTTGCCGCGCTCCTTCCCCCATTGTTCATTCAGGCGCACACGCAGCGCCTCAAGCTCAGTGACGTCGACCTCTTCGACATACGAGAAGTGCGGGATGCGGCGCTTGGACTCCTGCATCTTCTGCGCGATCTTGCGGCGCAGCCCGATCAACGGAATGGTCTGCTCCGTGTGCACCGGGCGGTAAGCGCCGGCCGTCGCCGCCGGCGCGCCTTGCACGCCGCGCGCGGCGTAAGCCTCAAGGTCGGAGTGCAGGATCCGGCCCGCCGGGCCGCTGCCGTGGACGAACTGCAGCTCAACGCCCATGTCCCATGCGCGCTTGCGCACGGCCGGCGAAGCCAGTGGACGTTCGCCCGGCTCGCGCGCAACGCGCGTCGCCCCAGGCGAGGCCGCGTGCGGCACATGCGAAGCGCCGCCCGGCGCTGGCGCCGGCTTGGGCGCGGCAGGTATCGGCGCCGCTGGCGGAACCTGGGCTGGAGCAGCCGGATGGCTGGCTGGATCGAACGGTGAAGATGCCTGCACCGCCGGCACGGTGGCCGCTGCGCCAGCGCTCGCGCCGGCAGGCTGGGGCTTCAGATTGCCCGCACCCTCAACTTCAATATGAATCAGGTCCGCACCCACGGCCATTACCTTGCCCGCTTCGCAGCCCA
Organism: Pseudoduganella sp.; assembly: GCA_039593355.1. Taxonomy (GTDB): domain Bacteria; phylum Pseudomonadota; class Gammaproteobacteria; order Burkholderiales; family Burkholderiaceae_D; genus Rugamonas. The sequence goes on along the minus strand of JBCNPK010000003.1, from coordinate 88,276 downwards.
GTTTGGCGACAGTGCCGTGCACCGGCGACGGAATTTCAATCGTGGCCTTGTCGGTCATGACGTCGGCCAGGATCATGTCTTCGGTGACTGCGTCGCCAACCTTGACATGCCACATGACTAGTTCAACTTCTGCAATGCCCTCGCCGATATCAGGCATCTTGATGACGTGAATACCCATCTTTATGCCTCCACCGCACGTTTGAACGCAGCGCCAACGCGCGCCGGCCCCGGGAAATACGCCCATTCCTGCGCATGCGGGTAAGGCGTATCCCAGCCCGTCACACGTTCGATCGGCGCTTCCAAATGGTAGAAGCAATGTTCCTGCACCAGCGACACCAGTTCGGCGCCGAAGCCGCAGGTCCGGGTGGCTTCATGCACTACTACGCAGCGGCCGGTTTTCTTGACCGACTCGACGATCGTCTCCAGGTCCAGCGGCCACAGGCTGCGCAGGTCGATGATCTCGGCGTCGATGCCGGTCTCACGCGCCGCCGCTTCGCAGACCCACACCATGGTGCCGTAAGCGAGTACGGTGAGCTGCTTGCCGGGACGGAAAACGGCCGCCTTGTCGAGCGGGACGGTGTAATAGCCCTCGGGCACTTCCCCCAGCGGGTTCTGCGACCATGGCACGACAGGCTTGTCGTGATGGCCATCAAACGGTCCGTTGTACAGGCGTTTCGGCTCGAGGAAGATCACCGGATCGTCGCATTCGATCGAAGAAATCAGCAGGCCCTTGGCGTCATAAGGATTCGATGGCATCACCGTGCGCAAGCCGCACACGTGGGCGAACACCGCTTCCGGGCTCTGGCTATGCGTCTGGCCGCCATAGATGCCGCCGCCGCAAGGCGTGCGGATCGTGATCGGCGCGGTAAAGTCGCCGGCGGAGCGGAAACGCAGGCGCGCCGCTTCCGACACGATCTGGTCGTAGGCCGGATAGATATAGTCGGCAAACTGGATTTCGATGCACGGCCGCAGGCCATACGCCCCCATGCCGATTGCCACGCCGACGATGCCGCCCTCGGAAATCGGGGTATCGAATACGCGCGACTTGCCGTACTTCTTCTGCAGACCTTCGGTGCAGCGGAACACGCCGCCGAAGTAGCCCACGTCCTGGCCGAAGACCACGACGTTTTCATCCTTCTCCATCATCACGTCCATCGCCGAGCGCAGCGCCTGGATCATGGTCATGGAAGTCTTGACTGTGTTTTCCGCCATCTCAGATCCCCAGTTGCTGACGTTGTACGCGCAAGTGTTCCGGCATTTCCTTGTAGATGCCATCGAACATTTCTGCGGGACTGAAGGTATGGCCGCTGGCCATGGTGCCGTACTGTTCGGCCTCTTTCTGCGCGGCCAGCACTTCCGCCTCGAGCCGCTTCTGCGTTTCCTCATGCTCCTGCTCGGACCACGCGCCGGCCTTGATCAGGTACTGCTTCAGGCGCGCGATCGGGTCTCCCAGTGGGAAATGCGACCAGTCGTCGCCGGGGCGATACTTGGACGGGTCGTCCGAAGTCGAATGCGGGCCGGCACGGTAGGTGACCCATTCAATCAGGCATGGTCCCAGGTTGCTGCGGGCCCGCTCGGCCGCCCATTGCGAAGCCGCGTACACGGCCAGGAAGTCGTTGCCGTCCACGCGCAGCGAGGCAATGCCGCAGCCGACGCCGCGTGCGGCAAAGGTCGTGTCCTCGCCGCCGGCGATGGCCTGGAAAGTCGAAATGGCCCACTGGTTGTTGACCACGTTCAGGATGACAGGGGCGCGGTACACGTGGGCGAATGTCAGGGCGGTGTCGAAATCCGCTTCCGCCGTCGCGCCGTCGCCAATCCATGCCGAGGCGATCTTGGTATCGCCCTTGATGGCGGAGGCCATGCCCCACCCTACCGCCTGGATGTATTGCGTCGCCAGGTTGCCGGAAATGGAGAAGAAGCCCGCCTTCTTCACCGAGTACATGACAGGCAGCTGGCGGCCCTTGAGCGGGTCGCGCTCATTCGACATGAGCTGGCAGATCATATCGACCATCGGATAGTCGCGCACGACCAGAATGCTTTGCTGGCGGTAGGTCGGAAAGCACATATCGTCCACGTTCAGGGCCAACGCCTGCGCTGTGCCGATCGCTTCCTCGCCAAGGCTCTGCATGTAAAACGACATCTTCTTCTGGCGCTGGGCCATCAGCATGCGGCTGTCGAAGATGCGGGTCTTCATCATGGCCCGCAGGCCCTTGCGGACGACTTCGATATCGATCTGCGGCACCCAGGGACCGACGGCATTACCCTCGGCATCGATCACGCTGATCAGGGAATACGCAAGATCGCGCGTATCCATGGGGGCCACGTCAACCTCGGGGCGGCGCACGGCGCCAGCCGGTGACAGGCGGAGATAGGAAAAATCGGTTGCACAGCCTGGACGGCCCGTCGGTTCGGGCACGTGCAGGCGAAGTGGTTCGCCCTTGCTCATTCAGATTCCTTCATATGCGATGGTGACGCAGAATCAATCCAGGCCGGCCCGCAGCTGGTAGCGACGGCCTGCCTTGATAGTGGAACCGCCCGCCTTGGGATGCAAAGCGGACGCGGAAACATTTACTCAAAAGCAATGGTAGCGTACCATGCTTTTCTGCCCAGGGCCATACACAGTAGAGGTATCTGCGCTAATGCACCGCAGGAGCGAAAACAGGCGTGGCGGGAGCGTCGGCGCTGGTTGTGCACTGCAACAGCTCAGCACAGCATGCCGCTTGTTGCTGGGCGGCGTCCAACGCCTTTTCGTACTGGTGCAGCTGATTAAGTGAAGGCAGTATGCCGCGGCCCTTGGCGGCACTGGCCGCAAGCGCCGTGATTTCCATCATCAGGCGGTTGGCTTTATCGTGCGCCGACTTGAGTTCCGCCAGGCAATCCAGCAACGAGTCTCTTGCATTCATGGCTCCTCCCTGAAAACGCATCATTGGGCCAATAATGTCAGGCCGCGGGCGTGAGATTTCAAGGCGGGTTTCATCACTTTTCAAGCAGGTCGACACCCCAAGGGTCAAGGCGCAGCGCGCCCGTCCAGAGTCTGCCTGTGAGCACGCCCTTCATGGCGCCGGGCAGCGCCAGTTCCCGCGGCTCTGCCGTTGTATTGACATAGAGAATTCTGCCGTCGACTTCACGTGCGTATACTCCGTCCGCAGTCTTCGGCCCCGGAGCGATGTCAAGGCTGGCGTACAACTGCCTGTATAGAAGCTTCATCAGTGGCGGATGCGCAGCGCTGGCGACATACACCGCGCGTCCCTTGCCGAAGCGGTTCACCGTGATCGCCGGCGGCTGCCCATCCACGTTCTGGAAGCGCGCCAGGACCTCGGCCGTGGACGGCTCGAGGACTTCGTACGGGCCCAGTTCCGCCTTGATGTCCTCACCGCCGAGCGACACCTGAAGCAGCCCGGCATTGTAGAAGGCATTGGTGCGCAGCCCGAACACGTCCGTCAGCCCGCCCGGCAACGGCGTATCGTGCCACTGGTTATTGTCGTTCACCTTGGCGGACTGCGCGGTCATGATGACGGTGCCGCCGCCGGCGACGAATCGGCGCAGGTTGGCCACGGATGCCGCGTCGAGCAGATACATGCCCGGTACGATCACCAGCCTGTAGCCGCCCAGGTCCTCATGGCCGATGTGAATCACCGCCACGTCGACGTTATCCTTGAACAGCGGCTCGTAGGCGGCATGCGCCTGCTTCATGTAGCCCGGATTGATATAAGGCCGCACCGTGTTGGACATGCCTGCTTTAGGCAGGCTGGTCGCCACCATATTGTCGAAGGAGTAGGCGATTGCGACCTTGGGCTTGGGCATGCGCGGGAATCCCAGCTTTTGCAGCGTATTGAATTCGCTGGCGAGGTTGGCAAACTCGGCGAGCTTCCAGGACGGGCGGTCGTCATGGTCGATCAGGCCGAACAAGGCTTGCTCTTCGCCGCCATGGTGGCTATGCCAGGTCCAGGGCATGACCGCTTGGGCCCCGAGCAGCAAGCCGAAGTACGCCCACATGCGCGAACGGCCGGGCGTGCCGTAATAGCCGGGCCCGCCGGCAGTGAATTCGTTGAACCAGATCGGCGCATCCATCCCGGCCCGCATCATTGTCGCCTCGAACGCCGCGCTCAAGGGATCGCCGGGGTAAAACCCCATCGCGCCGTAGCTCTCGTAGCGCCGGTAGGTGGCCAGCATGTCGAAGCCCTTGCGTCCCGCACTGTCCCACAGGTTGGAAATGGCAGCTTTGTCCGGCACGTTCTTCTTGCGCACTGCTTCAAGCAGTTCCAGCACCTCGACCGTCTGGTCGGACCAGAAGCGGCGCATGTCGAGGTAACGCTCATACGGCCCTATACCATCGATATCGGGCAGGCGAACGGCATTCCATGCGCCGAGACGGCGCGACCAGCGCTGGGTGGCCCAGGCCTTGTTCAGCGCATCCAGGTTGCCGTATTTGCGCTGCAGCCAGGCGACGAAGCGTTTGCGGTCGGCCTCGGAGTAGGACACCATGCCATTGCCGCTCTCGTTGTTGTAGCCAATGGCGAACAGCGCCGGATGCCGTGCATAGCGCCTGGTCATCGTTTCGGCCAGGCGCACCAGCAAACGCCGGTAGTGCGGATCGCTGGTGTCGTCCATGTAACGCTCGGCGGGATCAAGCCGCACCCCGTGCTGGTCCACAATGTCGACGCCGGGGTACTTGCGGTGCAGCCATAGCGGCGCCGGCTGGCCGGGAATATCCAGGATGACCTTCAGGTTTGCGGCGGCCATGCGATCCATGATCCAGTCGAAAAGCGCGAAGTCGAACTTGCCCTCCCGCGGTTCGAACGAGTCCCAGGACAGATCGCCCATGCGCACCACTTTGAAACCGGCTTGCTTCATGCGCGCGATATCGTGTTCGATCTGCTGCCGTCCGCTCCGGTCGAAGGGCTGGTAATTGGTGCCAACGAACAGCTGGCCAGCGCCAGGCCAGTCTGGATGGGCGCCGGCACATTGCGCAGCGAGCGCCAGCGCGATGGCGGCTGCAATTCTGATGATGTTCATGGTGGGCAAGATTAGCAAAAGCGGAATCGCGTCGTCCGCTATAAAACGACCGAAAGCGCTTATGATTTCTTGCAGCCATGTGCAGCGGGGTGATAGATGAAGTGGTAAACCAGGCCGACCAGCAAGGCGCCGCCAATCACATTCCCCGCCAGTACCGGAAATAAGCCGGCGACGACATCGGCGCAGCCGAGCCTGCCATCGGGCGGCTGCAGCAGGAGCGCCATCGGCATCAGGTAGAGATTGGCCACGCTGTGCTCAAAGCCGGCCGCCACGAAGGCGGAAACGGGGAATGCGACCGCAATCGCCTTGTCCGCCACGCTGCGCGCCGCCATCGCCATCCAGACGGCAAGGCACACCAGCACATTGCACAGCACACCCAACAGGAGCGCCTGCAACGCCTCCAGTCCTGCTTTCGCTTGCCCGATCCGCAGGTACTCCGCCGCGATGGCGCCGCCTTGCATCGCTGGATGGCCTGACCAGTACACCAGCAGCGCCAGGCCGCCTGCTCCGACGGCATTGCCAGTCAAGACAATGGCCCAGTTGCGCAGCAGTTCGCCGCAGCCGATACGCCGGTCAGCCCACGCCATCACAAGCAGGTTGTTGCCGGTGAACAGTTCCGCACCTGCTACCACCACCAGCAGCAAACCAAGCGAGAAGCACAATCCGGCCAGCACCTGCCGCAGTGCCATGCCCAGGCTGTGATCGGCACGCACCACGACGCTGTACATGGCGCCCAGGCCGATAAATGCGCCGCCCAGGACGGCCAGCATGAACATCGTCCGCAAGGGCAAGCGCGCCTTCGCCACGCCGAGCTGCTCGATGCGCTGCGCAATCTCGCTTGGCGTGTAGGCATCCATTCCGAACAGTTCGGCCATACCCGGTTCTCCGCCTAAGGCGCTGCGCTGGGCTGCCAGCCGCCGCCCAGCGCCTTGTACAGGCGCACATGGGCCGCGCTATGGGCTACTTCGGCCAGCACCAGTGCATCCTCGCTGTCCAGCAGCGTTGCGTGGCTCGCCAGTACCGCATCCACATCCACCTTACCGTCCACATAGGCGAGCAAAGCGAGGTTGGCGGCGTTGGCGGCGATGTCCGCAGCCGCGCGCAGAGCCTTGCGCCGCTCCCGTGCAGCCGACACGTCCACCAGCGCATCCTCGACGTCGCGCAGCGCCCCCAGGACCGCCGAGTGATAGGACGCATAGCTTTCCTGGACCGCCGCCTGCTCGGCGGCGACGCGGGCGCGCCCAGCGCCGCCGTCGAAGGCGACGCCGCTGATCGCGCCGAACAGGCTGCGCAGCACGCTGCCGGTACCGCCGAAACCGAGACCGTGCAAGCCGATGCTGCCCTCCAGCCTGACCACAGGCTTGCGCGCCGCGTCGGCCTGTCCCAGCCGCGCCAGTGCCGCATCGACACGCGCCGCAGCGGCCCGCACGTCGGGGCGCTGGCGCAGCGTGTCGGCAGGCAGGCTCAAGGCCAGTCCATCCGGCGCTCGCGGGACCGCTGCACCGGCGCTGAGCGAATCCGCCAGCGTCCCCGGCGGCGCGCCGCACAGCAGGGCCAGGCTGTGCTCCAATTGCGAACTGCTGGCCTGCCAGCGCGGCAGCTCGGCCATCGCCAGGGCCAGCGCGGCGCGCGCGCGCTCGCGGTCCAGGCCGGCATCGTCAGCGGTCCGCTGCGCGGCCAACAGTGTCAGGATCAGCTGGCGCCGCACATGATTATCGGCGACCGCCTGGCGCTGCTGCACGCCGCGCAATTCGATATAGCTCAATGCGACTTCGGCCGCCACGCTGACCTGGCCATCTGCCAGCGTCAAGGCTTCGGCATCAAACGCCGCCGCACTTGCCGCGAGACCGGCTTTCCTGTAACCGTATAAATCCGGCTCCCAGCTGGCGTCCAGCCCGGCACTGTAGCTGCTTTCGCTGCGCAAGCCGCGCCGGCTTACGCGGGCCGCAGCGGCGCTCGCGATGACCTGGGTTGCGAGCCCGGCGCCGGCCAGGTCCCGCAGCGCGCGCGCCTGCTGCAAGCGCGCCGCGGCGCCCGCGAGCGAGGTATTGCGTTCCAATGCCTGGTTGACCAGTGCCGTCAATTGCGCATCATCGAACCGCTGCCACCAGCTGCCCAGATCCGCATTGCCGCCGCCAGGCGCTTCGCGGTACCAGCTCGCCGGCACGTCCACGCGGGGAGGCGGCGGCGGCAGCGCGTCATTCCCTGGCTTTGCACCTGGCATGGCGCAACCTGCCAGCGCAAGCAGGCAAACCAGACTGCCAAGGATGGATTGCAGGGTCAACATGATCAATCGCCTCATGGCCGCGTCCGGCTTGCCTGGCGCCTGCCGGCGACAATCCTGCCGGCCGAGATATTCACCAGGTAGCACGCCCCGCTGCACGCCAGCACCAGGATCAGCGCCGGCGCCGGCAGCGCCCCGAACTGGAACACCTGCTTCACGATCGGGACATAGAGCGCCAGCAGCAGCATGGCGCCCGCCACCGCCGCGACGATGAAGGGCACGCGGTTGGAGCCGGCCAGCCGGTCCTGCAAGCTGCGCCGGTGCGGCAGGCTGGAAAAAATCAGCGACAGGTTCACCAGCACCAGCACGGAATAGCCGGCGGCCCGCGCCGCCGTTTCGGACAGGTTGGCTTGCGCCCAGGCATACCCGAGCACCACCGCAGCCAGCCCTACCACGCCCTGCAGCAAGGCCATGCGCAGCGTCGGACCGTCCAGCAGCGGACTGTTTGGCGCACGCGGGGGGCGCGCCATCGCACCCGCGTCGGACGCCTCGTTTTCAAACGCAAGGGAACAGGTCGGGTCGATGATCAGTTCAAGGAAGGCGATATGCATCGGATACAGCAGGACCGGCCACCCGAGGAAGGCGGGCAGCAAGGCGATGCCGGCGATCGGCACATGGATCGCCAGCACGTAGGACATCGCGCTGCGCATATTGGTAAAGATGCGGCGCCCAAGCCGGATGCCGCGCACGATCGAAGCGAAATTGTCATCCAACAGCACCAGCGAGGCCGCCTCGCGCGCCACATCGGAGCCGCGCTGACCCATCGCGATGCCAACGTGGGCCGACTTCAGGGCCGGCGCATCGTTCACGCCATCGCCCGTCATCGCCACGACTTCTCCGTTAGCCTTCAATGCTTCCACGATCCGAAGCTTTTGCAGCGGCGTGATACGGGCGCAGACCGTGGCGTGAGCCAGGCGCTCGCGCAGCGCGCTGTCGCTCATGCCTTCGATCGCGTCGCCGTTCAGCACTTCGCTGTCCGGCAGGCCTGCCCTCAGTGCGATATTGACCGCCGTCGCCGGGTAGTCGCCAGTAATCATGATTACCCGGATCCCAGCCGCATGGCATTGGTCGATCGCGGCGGGCACCTCGGCGCGCACCGGGTCGGCCAGCCCGACCAGCCCCAGGAAAGCGTAGCTGAACCCATCCTGCTGCAAGGGCAAGCCGGCTGCGGGATGCGCTGCACGCGCCACGCCCAGCACCCGCAAGCCTTCGGCAGCCATGCGGTCGGCTGCGCTGCGTAATGCTGCCATCTCGGACAATCCCAACTTGCAAAGGACCCCGATCGCTTCCGGCGCCCCCTTGGCGGCGATGGTTACCAGCCCCGCATCGCCGTCGTCCCACACTTGCGTCATTGCCCGCAATGCGGGCGACAAGGGATATTCGCGCAACGGCCCGTCCTGGCGCGCCAGCCCGGCCAGCTTGTTGAGGGCTTGCTCCATCGGGTCGCTTGCGCGCGGTTTGCTTGCCAGCGCCGAGAAGCGTACCAGCTCGCCAAACGGTATGGGCAACCCCTCTGGCCCCGCCGGCAGGCGCAGGAAATCGCCCTGCGCATACAGCTGTTCGACGTGCATGCGGTTTTCAGTCAGCGTGCCGGTCTTGTCCGTGCAGAGCACCGTAATCGAACCCAGGGCCTCGATGGCAGCCAGGCGCCGCGTCAGCACCTGCGCACGCGCCATGCGCCAGGCCCCGATCGCGGGGAACACCGTCATGATCACCGCAAATTCCTCGGGCAGCAGTCCCATGGTGAGCGCGATCCCGGCGAGGATGGCGGGCATCCACTCGCCGCTGCGCACGCCGTACAACACGGTAGCCAAGAGGCTGACCACCACCGCGGCGACCGCCATCAGGCGCACCATGCGGGCGGTTTCGCGCCGCAGCGGCGATGGTTCGGCGCCGACATCCTGCAGGCTGCGGCCGATCTTGCCCAATGCGGTGCGCTCGCCAGTAGCGCTTACACGCGCAATGCCTTCGCCCTGCACCACCAGGCTGCCGGACCACAGGAACGGCGTGTCTTCACCGCCGGGCGCGGCCGGCGCCACCTCGGCAACGGCCGCGACCTTGCCCACCGCCCACGCTTCCCCGGTCAGCAGCGATTCGTCGAGCCGCAGGCTACTGCCCTCCAGCAAAATGGCGTCGGCCGCCACCCGGTCGCCCTCGGCCAGCAAGAGCAGATCGCCTTGCACCAGCTCGCTGCCGGCAATTCGGCGCGGTTGTCCGTCGCGCACCACCAGCGCGCGCGGCGCGCTCAGGTCGCGCAGCGCTTCCAGTGCGCGCTCGCTGCGCCCTTCCTGGTGCAGGGTCAGCCCGATATTGACCGCGACCATCCCCATCAGGACAGCGCCTTCCAGCCAGTCCCCCAGCGCAAGGTAAAGCGCCGCGGCCCCCAGCAGCAGCAGGAACATCGGTTCGCGCATTGTCCGGACGATCAGGCGCAGCAGCCCGTGACGGGGCAGCGGCAGGGAATTCGGTCCGTCAGCCGCTAAACGCTCTTCTGCTTCAACGCTCGATAAACCGCGTAAATCCGGCCCGACCATATCGCCCTCCGGGCTTTGCCAATGAACCGACCTTACAGGCCCGGCGCAGCGCTGAACATGATCAAGGTCAAGTACGGGAAGGTCTACGCCAACAGGCACAGGATGGGATTTGGCTAGCGCAGGCGCGCCTGCAGCAACGTCCACCCCAGCTGTTTACGTTCGGCGCGGCCAGTTCAGTATTCGGTTGCGCGACGTTTGCCTTGCATTGGTACGGGCCGCGCTTCACCGGGACTTCTCCAGCGCGGCCAGAAAGCCGGCGTGCGCGCCGCATAGCGCAGGTATTCCTCGCCGAACTGCGCCAGCGCCTCGCGCTCCTCGCACCGGGCCAGGAGCACCTAGATGGTCAACAGCACCGGCAACATCAGCAGCGCCAGCAGCGTTAAGCGAAAAAGATGAAGATCGCCGAGTTCGATATCACCAGCGACCAGAGGCCGTAGCCAGATTGGGAAGAGCGGTCCATTCAAGCATCTCCTTGCCCGTCAGGGTGGCGTGCCCTGCCTGGCTGGCACTGACCGTCGTGCCTGTGACCATGGCCGTGGCCGTGGCCGTGATGCATGAACAGGTGCATGAGCGGGCAAGCCAGGAGCAGTGCATAGGGCAGGAGGGCAAACACGTGCGCCCTGTGTTCGGCCAGCAGGAAAAACGCTGCGACCGCCAGGAAGCCGCCCAGCACAAGCCGGTATCTGATTTGCTTCATGGTCCCTCCTGTGCGCCGAGCGAAGCGATTTTTTTGCCCTTGAGCAGGGCCGAATTGACGATCACGGACAGCGAGCTGAGCGCCATTGCAGCGCCTGCCACCATTGGGTTCAGCAAGCCCAGTGCCGCCACGGGAATGCCGATGGCGTTGTAGACGAAGGCCCAGAACAGGTTCTGCTTAATTTTCAACATGGTGGCGCGCGACAGGCGGATGGCGCCCACCACGTCGCGCACGTCGTTGCGGATCAGGATGATGCCGCCGGTTTCCTTGGCGACGTCCGAGCCGGAGCCGATCGCCACCCCGATATCGGCCGTCGCCAGCGCCGGCGCATCGTTCACGCCGTCGCCGACCATGGCCACCACCTGGCCCAGCTTCTGCAAATCGGCGATCACCTTGGCCTTGTCGGGCGGCAGCACCTCCGCCGGAAAAGTCCTCGGGATGCGCCAGGAACTCTTTCCGGCAGTGCTCCGAGCAGAACCAGTAAGGCGCGCCCCGGCATTCCGCCTTGTGGCTGCTGCCGGCCGGATCGACCTGCACGCCGCAGACCGGGTCCGTCACCATATTGCTGCCTTCCCTCATGATGGCCACCTTGGATCGCCCTATGTTTTTTAACGACTCTAATGGCGTGCCTTTGCCCCAGTCATTGACCTGGATCAAATTGGCCGCAGACATGCCAATTCCTCCGCAAACGGCCCGCACAGGCATACCACCTTACCCCACACCATGGCCGCCTCCAGGCCCGGCAACGACTCGATGCGCCAGGCTTGGGCGCCGTCCACGGTTTCGGTACCGGCGATGCGGTGCGTATGGTAATGGCAGCAGCGTCCTCGTCAGCGTGCGCAGCCAAGCTTGGCGAGGCAAGCAACACTAGCACTGCGATATGCTGCACAGCAGCCTCCGTGACTAGGGAAAATCACTCCTGCTTGGGCAGCGGCTTTTGGCTCTCGCGTTCGACCATCTGCTCCATCATCATCTGCATCATGTCCATGCGCTTCTCCATCATGTCCATGCGCTCGCCGGGACCTTTCCTGGCGCCTTCCATCATGGGGCAGGCCTGGCCTTTGCCGTCGGGCTTATCGTTCATCATCTGGCAGCCCATCATTTGCATCATGCCACCTCCGGAAGGGCGCAATGCCTGCAGCCCCTCATGCATGCTGTCCATATGCTCCTGCATCAGGCGTTGGCGCTCCCTGGGGTCCTTGGTTGCCTTGATCCTTTCCATCTGCGCCATCATTTTCTTCATTTGGTCGTAGGCCGCCGCAAAGCGCCTGTCGGGCGCCACGGCCTGCTCCTTCGCCGCCTCCGGCGGATGATGCTTGTCGTCAGCGAACGCTGCCGTGCTGAACAAGGCTGCTGCAAGTAGCAGGGGCAATAACCTGGACATGTCAATCTCCTCAAAATGGGTGGAACCATGCTGTGCCGCCCGGGCCGATGCTTCCATGATCCTGATCAAGAATCTGCGCTGTTAGCGGCCCCGCCGCCCGATTTCATCCCTGACGGCCGCCGCGATCCTCGATGCCTTACGGATTCAATGTAGGCCGCCAGCGCCTGTCGTCACGCAGGCAAATTTACCGAGCTCATAAGCAAGGCGGAAATCACAGGCACACAACAGCAGGCAAGATTTGACGCAAGTCATCGATTTCTCTGCGAGCCGGCGCTACCGTTTCATCCTGACCAACCCGTCCCGGATCTCAATGTGCTTGCCATCGCCCCCGATCGCCACTTTGCGTTGCCACGCCACCCGGCCACCGATGCTGTCGTGCTACGCAAGCTACTGGCGCGTCTGGCAGCCAGTCCCGCGCATGTCGTGAGCGCGCCTCTGCTCTGCCTGTTCATGCTCTGCTGGCACCTCGCCGCGCACGCCATCGAAGGCCGCGTGCTCGATGGCGCCAGCAGACTGCCCATCCCCGGCGCCATCGTAACCGTGGGCGGCCAGGCCACCGTCACCGGCGCCGACGGCAGCTATCGCCTGCCTGGCGCGGCACGGCTGGTGCAGGCTCGGTGCATCGGCTTCGGCCGGGGCAGCGTGGCTGTAGCGGAGGGCGCCGCACAAGCACCGGACCTGCTGCTGCCGGCGTTGCGCCCCAAGGCGCTCTACCTGTCCGCCTACGGCATCGGTGACGCTGGGCTGCGCGACGCAGCTTTGCAACTGCTGTCCGGCACGGAGCTGAACGCGCTGGTGATCGACCTGAAAAGCGACAGCGGCCTGGTACCCTATGCCAGCCAGGTGGTACAGACAAGCCGGAACGGAGCGCGCAGCGTGACGACCGTGCACGACATGCCTGCCCTGGTGACGCGCCTGAAACAGGACGGCGTGTACCTGATTGCGCGCATCGTCGCCTTCAAGGACGATCGTCAAGCCGACGCGCATCCCGAATGGAGCGTGCGGCGCGAAGACGGGACCCTGTTCCGCGACAGCGAACACCTGCCCTGGATCGATCCGACCCGGCGCGAAGCCTGGGATTACCTGCTCGATCTTGCCGAGGAAGCTGCAGCCATGGGCTTCGACGAGATCCAGTTCGACTACGTGCGCTTTCCCGACAGCCGTGGCCTGCGCTTCGGACAGCCGAACACCACAACAAACAGGGTGGCAGCCATCAGCGGCTTCCTGCAAGCCGCGCGGGCACGGCTGCTGCCCTATAACGTGTTCCTGGCGGCCGACGTGTTCGGTTATACGGCCTGGAACAGCGATGACACAGAAATCGGGCAAGACCTGCTGGCGGTGGCGGCAGTCGTCGACTACGTCTCGCCGATGTTGTATCCGTCCGGTTTCCGCTTCGGCATCCCGGGCTTTCCCAATCCGGTCGAGCATCCGGCGCAGATCGTCCAGCGCACGCTGGCGCGCGCCGTCGCGCGCACTGGCGGCAGCCCTTTGCGGTTCCGGCCGTGGCTGCAAGCTTTCCGCGACTACGCGTTCGACCGCCGGTTGTTCGATGCCGACGAGATCCGGGCCCAGATCGAGGCTGCAGAGGCAGCCGGCAGCGATGGCTGGATGCTGTGGAATCCGCGCAATGACTATTCCTATGGCGGCTTGCGGCTGGGACCACCATAGTGCGCAGACACCACGTATTACATTGCGAAAGCAACCATTACTCAACAAGGCTGCGCGAATATGACATAATCTTTCACCCACATTGCAGGCAATCGCCACGGAAACCAACCATCCATGCTGAGAATACTCCGGGCAGCGCCCCAGTTCCTGTGCAAAGCGGCGCTACTCGGGTCTCTCAGCCAGCACGCAAGCGCGCAGGCCGGCTGCACGCGCGACATCGCCGTCGCCAGCAGCCAAGTGGGGCGCGCCATGACGATTGGCGCCGACAATACGGTAAAGGGCGCAGTCAGGGATTTCCTCGATCTCGTCAGCCAGCGCACCGGCTGCAGGTTTAACTATGTGCCGGTACCGCGGGCGCGTGCATGGATGATGGTGGCGTCCGGGCGGGCCGACGTACTGCCCGCTGCGGCGCAGTCGCACGAACGCGACCAATATGCGCAGTTCGTGCCGACGCACCAGGTGCGGCCCATGCTCATTTCGCTCGACGCGACCGGGTTCGCTGCTGAATCCATTGATCAATTGCTGCGCTCGCGGCAGCACGTGGCCGTGGTGCGCGGCTATGATTTCGGCGCAAGCTACCGCAGCGCAGTCGACGAACTCGCTCGCCAGGGACGTCTGCACGCGGTCACCGACCCCGAGGCAGTCGCCGTACTGCTCCAATCCGGCGCAGTGCAAAGCGCACTGCTTCCGCCCTCGGCCTTCGCCGATGCGGCGGAAAAGCATCGGCTTGCGGCGCGCCTGAAGTTACGCGCCTTGCCCGAGCTGCCGCGCGTGCGCATCGGCTTTTACCTCTCGACGTTGCTGCTGGATGATGCCGACCGTATCTTGCTGCACGAGGCGATCCGCAGAGCCGTCGCCGGCGGTGCGTATGCCGCCGCGATGCGAAAGCATTATCCGCCCTGGGCACTGGAGGATGTGCACAGCAATTGATGGCTGTGCAGGGGCGCTGAAGGCCGTTCCCATTCGGGCCTTCGTGAGCGCTCCCGCTGCCTGCCGGCGGCCTTAATTGATCGCCACCTGCTTCGAGGTTTTGCCTGGCTTCTTCGGCAGGGTCAGCACCAGCACGCCGTCGGCGTACTTGGCCTCGACCTTGGCATCGTCAATGTCGCTGGACAAGGTGAAGCTGCGCGTCTGCTGACCATAATAGCGTTCGCTGCGCAGGGATTTGCCTTCCTTTTGTTCGCTCTCGCGCTTCAGTTCGGCGGAGATGGTCACCTCATTGCCTTCGACATCGACTTTAATGTCCTCCTTCTTAACGCCAGGAATTTCCGCTTTGACGGTGTAGGTAGTGTCGCCCTCGGTCACATCCATTTTGATGCGTGGCTCAACGTTCCAGTCGCGCAGGGCTGGACGCAGGCTGAAGTCACGCATCCATTCTTCCAGATTACTGAAAGGTTCAAGGCGAGCGATGTCGCTGAAAGGGTCGAAACGGGTCAGGCGATTAGCCATGATAGTCCTCACTTTCCTGTTGGGTTGGCGGCATCCGAAGCGGATACCTGACTTCAATGTTATTGAGGCGGCCACAAATAGGGCATGACCTAAGTCAATTGCCGCAAGCTTCGCGCCGGGGCGCCACCTGCCAGCGCGCCCTAAGCGCCCAAACACCGGGCGCCCAGAGCAGCAAGGCCAGCAGCACCAACAGCGACAACAGAGTGTGCGCCAAACTGATCTTCATGAAGCGCCCTCTGCGCAAGCGCTGCCGGAGCACAGCGGCGACAGCTAGGCCATGTACTGGCCGCCGTTGGCGCTGAAGGTGGCGCCGGTAATGTAACCGGCGTCGTCGCCCGCCAGGAACTGCACGAGGCGGGCCACCTCCTCCGGCCGGCCAAGCCGACCGACGGGAATCTGAGCGACGATGCGCTGCAGCATGGCAGGATCCATCGCCGCCACCATCTCGGTCGCGATATAGCCGGGGGCGACGGCATTGACGGTCATCCCCTTGCCTGCCGATTCCAGCGCCAGGGCGCGGGTAAAGCCGAGCATGCCGGCTTTGGCTGCCGCGTAGTTGGTCTGGCCAAACTGGCCGCGCTGGCCATTAACCGAAGAAATGTTGACAATGCGCCCGAAACAGCACTCGCGCATGTCGTTGATGACGGCGCGGCACATATTGAAGCAGGAGCTCAGGTCGATGGCAATCACGCTGCTCCATTGCTCGGGACTCATCTTGTGCAGCATGACGTCCTGCGTGATGCCCGCATTGTTCACCAGGATTTCGACCGGTCCCAGCATCTCCCGCACCGTCGCCGCGCCGTGGACGCACGCCTGGTAATCGGCCACATCCCATTGGCAGATCGGTATGCCCGTCTCCCGATGGAACGCCTCGGCAGCCGTGAAATTGCCCTGGAATGCCGCCACCACGCGATAGCCCGATTCCTTCAACCGCCCGGCAATGGCAGCGCCGATGCCGCGCGTCCCTCCCGTCACCAACGCTACCCGTCCCATGTCTGCCTCCCTGATATGTTGCCTGCTGCCGCGCGGCGGCGGCCTCGCTTATGCGCCTGCGCCGTCGCCGTGCGGCGCCAACGGTCTCCCGATGCTCTGCGCCAGCAGGATGCGCTGGCTGAGCCCCAGCCCCATCGCTGCGCCCAGCCGCTCGCGGTCGATCAGTGCCCGTGGCACGCTGGCCAGCCCCTCCGCTGCGCACATCAGGGCAACGTTCTGGCTCATGCAGCCCGCCGCGATCGCGGCCATCTGAAGCAAGTCGTCCGGTTCCACCAGCTGCATGCGTGCCAGGTCAGCCACGAAGATCAGGTTGACCGGTGCCTCGGCCACGAAATCCTGGGTGCCGGTCAGGTGACGGATATCCTCAGCGTTGACGTTGAGCAGCATATTCAGCTCGGCGTCGTAGCAGTACAAGCCTTCGCGCAGCGCCACGTAGACGTCCGTCTCCTGATTGTTGTAGGCACTGGGTGCAGTCCGGTGATCCTTGCGGTTGAAGCCGGCCGCGGCCCATAACAGGCGCGACAGCTGGTACAGCGGCAACGGCGCCGGCGCGAATGCCCGCTGCGAGCAGCGCCTTTCCAGGATGTCGACCATGGACATGCCGAGGTCACTGAATGCCGCATCCTGCGCAAAGCAGCTCGGCTTCACCAGATCGATTGCGCAATTGGCGCGTAGTTTTTCACCCACCTGTTCCTCCGTCGGTCGCGTGCTCCACTTTTATCTACATTAGGTAACAGGAACGCGGCTGTCATCGGTAGATTCGCCAAAACCTATCCCAGATCAAAATTTCAGGCATTCCTCGCGCTGAAGACGTATCAAGGATGAAGCTGCCGAGCGCCTGCTCACGGTGCACTGTTACGCGCCGCCTCCCTGAGCACCTAGCATGAGACGCCCCTTCACGCCGCGGCGCTTGCCGCACCGGGTGCTGCGATGGCGACCGGGACAAGGGGCTGGGCCGGCGTCGCCAGCAGTTCCTCGATCGCACCGCGCTCCAGCACTTCCTGCTTCAGCAAGGCCTCGGCCAGCAAGTCCAGGTGCCTGCGCCGCGCGCCCAGCGTTTCGCGCACGCGCGCCTGCGATGCGGTCAGCAAGGCCGCCACCTCGTCGTCGGCGATGCGCGCCGTGCGCTCGCTGTACCCGCGCCGCTCAGCGGGCAGCATGGCAAAGCCGCCAGCGCCCGGCCCCTGCTCATAGGTGGCAAGTCCCAGGCGATCGCTCATCCCGTACTGCAGGACCATATGGCGCGCCATATCGGTCGCCTGCTGCAAATCGTTCTGGGCGCCGGTCGAGACATCGCCGAACACCAGCTCTTCGGCCACGCGGCCGCCCAGGAAGACGTCCAGCCGGTCCAGCAGTTCCGCCCTGCGCAGCAGGAAGCGGTCCTCCGTCGGCACCTGGCGCGTATAACCCAGTGCTGCGATCCCGCGCGGAATGATGGAAATTTTGGCCACACGGTCGGCGTGCGCCCTGGTCTCGGCGATCAAGGCATGACCCGCCTCGTGATAGGCCACGGTTTCCTTCTCGCGGCGGCTCATCACGCGCGTCTTCTTCTCCAGGCCGGCCAGGATGCGCTCGATCGCCTCATCGAAGTCGCTCATTTCGACCTGCTCCTTGCGCTTGCGGCCGGCCAGCAGCGCGGCTTCGTTGACCAGGTTGGCCAGGTCGGCACCTGCCAGGCCGGCGGTGCGTGCGGCCAGGCCCGCCACGTCGACGCCGGGCGCAGCCTTGATGACGCGCAGGTGCACTTCCAGGATGCGCTGGCGTCCCAGCAAATCGGGCCGGTCGAGCGCAATCTGGCGGTCGAAGCGGCCGGGGCGCAGCAATACGGCATCGAGGATCTCGGGCCGGTTCGTTGCGGCCAACAAAATGACGCCTTGATTGGTATCGAAGCCGTCCATCTCCACCAGCAGCTGGTTCAGCGTCTGCTCCTGCTCGTTGTGGCCGCCTTCCAGGCCGCCGATTCCGCGCGCCCGTCCCAGCGCGTCCAGTTCATCGATAAAAATGATGCACGGCGCCTTGGCCACCGCCTGCGCGAACAGGTCGCGTACCCGCGCAGCGCCGACGTCCACAAACATTTCGACGAACTCAGAGCCGCTGATCGAAAAGTAAGGCACGCCGGCCTCGCCGGCGACGGCCTTGGCCAGCAGGGTCTTGCCGGTGCCCGGCGCGCCCACGATCAGCACGCCTTTGGGAATCTTGCCGCCCAGCCGGCGGTAACGTTCAGGGTTGCGCAGGAATTCGACCAGTTCCATCAACTCCTCTTTCGCCTCGTCGATCCCGGCTACGTCGGCAAAGGTCACGCCGGTCTTGGCCGCCATGTACACCCGTGCGCGGCTCTTGCCGATCCCAAGCAGGCCGTCGCCAATACCCATGCCGGCGCTGCCGAACAGGCGCGGCAAGCCAAACAGCAGCAGCAACGGCAGCGTCCACCACAGCAGCGAGCCGAACCAGTTACTCTCTTCCAGGCCGGTATAGCGGATATTGGCCTGGCCCAGTTCATTCACCAGACCAGGATCGGCAACGCGCACTGCGGTGAAGCGGCACTCCACACCGGCACGGCAGGACAAGCGCGCAGCGCGCTTCGCATCGATCACGGCGGACAAGCCATCGGGTTCCACCGTCCCCGAGACCGTATGCTCTGCAAGAACGATATCCTTGACCTTGTCGATTTTCACCAGCTGTTTGAATTCACTGTAGGCCAGTTCATTGCTCGTCCAGCCCGACAGCAGGCTCAGCAACAGCACCACCGCAGCCGAACCCAGCAGCCATTGCCACAACCTCGTTCGAGTCTTGCCGGTTCCGGTTTCCTGTGTCGCCATCGCGCGCCGCCATTCCTCAAGTGTTCAACGGACTAGCTCCGCTGTTCGAAGCATGCTGCGCCTTGGGCACGGCGACGGCCATGATCCAGGTCAATTAAGCCCTGGCTAGCCGCGCGCCGGCTGGCGTCCCGGTTCTTGATCCACATCATGGATCGGCGCGGCCGCGCGGCGCAGACTTCATTCGTCCGGCGCCCCGAAGCGGCGCCCCAGCTTCCGATTTTTCACCCCGAAAGGGAGGATGCCGTGTACAAGACCATCATTTTGCATGCCGATGCATCGCGCAACGCCGCCACACGCATGCAACTCGCGGCCCTGATCGCCGAACAGCAGCAGGCGCACCTGGTTTGCTCGGCCATGACGGGAATATCGCGCTACGTCTACGGCCGCCGTGAGCCGCCGCATGGCGCCGTGCGCGCCGACCTGGCGCAGCTCGTCACGGCGCGCGCCAGGAAGGTTCTGGTGGAACACGCCAGGCTGGCAGGCATACACGGCGTAGCATCTTATGAAGAACGGCTGGTCAGCGACGACGCATACGGCGGCCTGGTCCTGCAATCGCGCTACGCCGACCTGCTCATTGTCGGGCAGGCTGACCGGGACGATCCCGCCACCGGGGCAGCCCTGCAGGACCTGCCCGAATATGTGATCCTTAACGGCTGTTGCCCGGTCCTGGTGGTTCCCTTCGCGGGGCACTTTACTGCCATCGGCAAGACCGTTCTCGCTGCCTGGGACGGCAGCCTGCACGCCGCACGCGCCATCAGGCACGCCCTGCCACTGCTGGTCAATGCAGAACGGGTGTTGGTCACCATGGTCGATCCCGTGATCGGCGGTGACGAGCATGGCGAAGAGCCCGGCGCCGACCTCGCGCAGCACCTTGCACGGCACGGTGTTCGGGTCGAGGTGCAGTCGGTCGCCAGCGAGGGCGATGTGGGCGAGGCGCTGATGGCTGCAGCCGACCGCGTCCAGGCCGACATGATGGTGATGGGCGCCTATGGCCACTCGCGGTTACACGAAATCATGCTGGGCGGCGCGACGCGCACCATTCTGGCCATGGCAACCCTGCCGGTACTTCTGTCGCGCTAAGCGGGCTTTGCATGGAGACGCTCCACGCGCCTCCGCCGCCTAGCTGTCTCCTGCGCCGCCGGCGCCATTACCCCGGTTCTTGTGGATGATGGCGCTCAGGATCAGGGCATACTCGACCAGGCGGATCAGGTAGTATTCCGGCGAATCCGGCTCGCCGGCCCACCAGGCGAGCAGCAAGCGGTGCGCGCCCTCGAGCAAGAACGCAATCGAGAAATACAGGAATAGCCGGTCCCGCGAATGAACCCAATAGCGCAGGAAAATCAGGGCGATGGTCAGCGCCGCCATGCAGATGGCGCCGCTCAGCCAGTTATTGAGCGCGATCAATGGTCCTCCCATATCAAGCCGTAGAGCAGCGGCAGCAAGGCCAGCAAGCCGGCGACGAGCCGGACGGTGGACAAATCGGTGTCGGGCAGGAGAATGCGGTCGACGACCAGCAGGACATTCGACAGGAACATCCCGACAAAACACAGGCCGCACCAGAACAGCAAACGGTGGCGCGATGCCCGATAGCTGCGCACCATCAGCACCGCGCAAGCCAGCGCCGTGGCTGCACACATCAAGTAGATCCCACTGGCCAACAGCATTACTTTCCCTTTCTCCAGACAAAGGCTTCCGCAAGCAGCTGGGCCTTGGCCCTGGTGTTGGAATGAATCAAAGTGCTGATCGCTATCAGGTTTTGCTTGTACGCGACCGCCAGCCGGTCTAGCAGCTGGCCCAATTCGGCCGTCTCGGGCGCGTACCGGTAGCAGCCGGGCGCACCGCCGCCGGGCTGCACAACGCCGTTGGCATGCAGGAGCGTCAAAAGCTGTTGCGCTTCCGACTCGGGAAGATAGAGGCGGCTCGCCACTTGCGCTGCCTGCCAGCCATCATGCGCGTTATCGCGCAACAGCAAGATTGCTTCAAGGTAAGGAACGGAAGGGATCCGGCGCAGCACATAACGCCGGACATCATCCGCAATGGTTAGGGAATTCATGAATCGCAGGCTGGCTGCACGCCCTGTTCTTGCATACAAGTGGGCAATCTTGCACCAGATGCACACATGTTGCAAACGGCGCGCATTCAACAGTGCGCGCCCAGTTTTGACCTGGATCAATGACTGGCGGCGGCTGGCCACACTAGCATGATCCAATGAAAACCATAGGGATACTCACCGGCGGCGGGGACGCGCCGGGCCTCAACGCCGTGATCCGTGGGCTGACGCTGGCCCTGGACGGCGTCCGGGTGCTCGGCATCGAAGACGGCTATCTCGGACTGATCGAGCGCCGTGTGCGCCCTCTGGAGCGCGGCGCCGTAACGGGCATCGAAGCGGCCGGCGGCACCGTGCTCGGTACTACAAACCGGGTCAGCCCCCTCGATTACCAGGGCCGCGACTGGAGCGCCGAGGTCGTCGCCTACGCGCGTGAACTCGGCCTGGACGGCCTGGTGGCCATCGGCGGCGACGGCACCATGGCCATCGCCCGTGCCTTGCACGAAAGCGGCCTGCCTACGCTAGGATTACCGAAGACGATAGACAACGACATCGCCTCCGTGGAGCGCAGCCTGGGCTTCGACACGGCAGTCGCGACCGTCACCGAAGCGCTCGAGCGCAGCCAGACCACGGGCGCCAGCCATGGCCGCGTAATGCTGGTCGAAACCATGGGCCGCACCGCCGGCTGGCTGGCGCTGGAAGCGGGACTGGCCGGCGCGGCGGACATCATCCTGCTGCCGGAAATCGACTTCGACCTCGATGCCGTGGCCGCCGTCTGCGCCGCGCGTGCAGCGCAGCGCGGCAGCACCCTGGTCTGTGTAGCCGAAGGCGCCAAACCGCTCGGCGGGCAGCTGACGGTGCGGGCGCAGGTGGCCGGCGCCCCCGAGCCGCTGCGACTGGGCGGCGTGGCCGACATGCTGGGGCAGGAACTGGGTTTGCGCCTGCCCTGCGAAGTCAGGGCGACCATCCTGGGCCATGTGCAGCGCGGCGGAGCGCCCAGCCCAGGCGACCGCGTGCTCGGCACCCTGCTGGGCGAGACCGGCGCCGAACTGGCGCGCGCGGGCCAGTGGGGAAACATGGTCAGCTTCCAGGGCGGCCGCACAGGAACCGTGGCGCTGGCGGATGTGGCGGGCCGCACGCGCCGCATCCCGGCAGACCACCAGTTGCTCGACTGCGCACGACGCATCGGCGTGCACCTCGGCGAGCCCGTTTCGCCCACCGTCCCGCAACCATAGCTCGGGCCAGGTCACAGCAGACGGAACGCGCAGGCCGCCACCGCGGTGGGCAGCAGCGCGCCAAGCAGCAGGTACTCGGCGCGGATCGCGCCGTCGTCAAACCCTTCGCGCAGGATCGCGGCGCCGGCCGGGTTCGGGGCATTCGCGATGACCGTCAACCCGCCGCCCGTCACGGCGCCGGCCACCAGCGCAGCCTTGAATTCCGGCGACAGTCCGTCAACCAGCGAGGCAAGGTAGGTCAAGGCAGCGTTGTCGGTAATCGAGGTCAGCGCGGTGGCGCCATAGAACACCGCGTTTTCGTTCAAGGCGAGCAAGGCAGGCTCCAGCCACCAGGCCTGCTGGCCGCCCAGCACGACCAGGCCGGCCAGGAAGAATGCGACCAGCAAGGCGTCCTTCAGGATCAACGGATCCTGGTACCGTTCGTAGGCCTGTGCAAATCCGAGAAAGAACAGGAACGCGCCCATGAATACAGCAGGATGGTGCGAGAACATCACGACCAGCACCAGGAAGCCCAAGTGCGCTGCAACCATGGGGAACGGCACCGCGTCGCCGCGCTCCGGTGCGCTGGCGATGGCGCTCAGCTCGCGCCGGAACCAGGCCGCCGCCATGGCGGCATTGACGATGATGGCAACGGCAGCCTTCCAGCCGAATGTCGCCAGTACAAACGGCACATTCCAGTTCCAGACGCCAGCCACCATCAGGATCGGCGGTGCCGCGAAATTGGTCAGGGTGCCGCCAATGGAAACGTTGACGAATAGCGTTCCCAGCGTGACGTATTTCAGCTTGGCGGACAGCGGGTGGCGGTAAACGTTCTCGCGCAACATCAGCGCGGCCAGCGTCATCGCCGCCGGTTCGGTGATCAAGGAGCCCAGCATCGGCACCAGGGTCAACACCACGAAATACAGGGCGATATTGGGGTTGAACGGCAGGTGGCACGCCAGGAAGGCCACTGTGCGCGCTGCAAATTGCAGGACCGGGCGTGTTCCGGCGATCACCATGATGGCAAAGACGAACATCGGCTCGGTGAAATTGCGTCCGTCGAGGTAACGGGTGGCGGCTTCCTTGCCATCTGTCACAAACATGCAGAGCACCAGCACCATCGCCCAGAAACCGAAGACGACTTCCACCTCGCCCAGCAGGTGCCAGACGCCGGCATGGCGCGGCTGGCGGTGCGCCATGCGTTCGAACAGGCCGGTGGAGAAGGTGTGGAGGACGGCGATCGCGAAAATCGAAGCGCCAATGAGCTGGATGGAAGCAGGATGCATCGGAGTTAAAGACGATGACGGCCACGCGTGGCGGCCCGACCATCGCGAATCCTGTCGCACCGGATTGTGCGAGCACCCTTTCGGCCGATTATACATTTTTGGACAGCCCATCAGCCAGATTCTTACGCAATGTCCCATGTGCGTGTCAAGGAGCGGGCACACGCGAGCGGTGCTGCCGCCAAGCGATGCGCCTCCAATGGTCGAGAGAGCTGGTTAAGCGCCGCCGAGAAGCCCGGTTGCGAAATGCCGTCCCAGTCTTACATGGCGAGCCGCGAACGGCCTATGCCCCGATGTGCTCGCGCCACCTAATATGAAGCACCAGGACCGGCCGCAGCGCCGGCCCGCGACAACGAGGAGAAGCCCATGTTTGCACACAATAAGCGATTGCAATATACGGTGCGTGTCAGCGAAACCAATCCCGGCCTGGCCAACCTGATGCTGGAACAATTCGGCGGTCCGCAGGGCGAGCTGGCGGCAGCCTGCCGCTATTTCACCCAGGCCCTGAGCGAGGACGATCCTGGCCGGCGCGACATGCTGTTCGATATCGCCACCGAAGAACTGAGCCACCTGGAAGTCATTGGCAGCATCGTCGTGATGCTGAACAAGGGCGCCAAGGGCCGCCTGGCGGAAGGCGTCGAGGAACAGGGAGAGCTGTACCGCTCCATCACGGGCGCCGGCAATGACAGCCACCTGACCCAGGTCCTGTACGGTGGCGGCGCCGCCCTGGTCAACTCGGCCGGCGTGCCCTGGAGCGCCGCCTACATCGACACCATCGGCGAGCCGACCGCGGACCTGCGCTCCAATATTGCCGCCGAAGCGCGCGCCAAGATCGTGTACGAGCGCCTGATCAACCTGACCGAAGACCCAGGGGTGCGCGAAGCGCTGGGCTTCCTGATGACGCGCGAAATTGCGCACCAGAAGTCGTTTGAGAAAGCCCTGTACGCGATCCAGCCCAACTTCCCTCCCGGGAAACAGCCCGGCATGCCCGAATTCGCCAGCGTGTATTTCGACATGTCGCAAGGCGGTCCCGAAGTGCGCGGGCCCTGGAACGACGGCCCCAAATGGCAGGCTGTCTCCGACCGCGAGAAGCAGCAGGCGGTTGACGGCGGCGACGGCTCGGCCAGCGTTGCCTTGACGGAGGATGAGGCAAGCGTCTTGAACCAGTTGGCCGCACGCACCGGGTCCGACCCTGGCGCCGATCCCCTGACGGGCGCCGAGCTGGGCGCGATCAGCACGCCGGCCGGCGATGGCGATGCTACTCCTTCCTGAGTTCAGGCTTGGCGGCTTGCGGCTGGCTTTGGGGGCGGCCATCTGCCTGGGCGGCAGCCTGGTTCTGCTGCGCGACCTGGCAGGCATGCTGGCCGAGCTTCCCCTGCCGGCGCAGCAGGCGCTGAGCGGCGGCTTGTGGGCTGCCGCCGCTACTGCGGCCGGTACCTTGCCCATGCTGCTGCCCGGTGCCTTTTCCCAGCGCTGCTACGACGCGGCGCTGGGACTGGGCGGCGGCATCATGCTGGCGGCGACTTCCTTTTCGCTGGTCCTGCCGGCGCTGGCCGCAAGCCGCGCCAATGGCGCCGGCGGCATGTCCGCCAGCCTGACCGTCGGCGGCGGAATCATGCTGGGCATGGCGCTCGTGATGCTGCTCGGCCACCTGGTGCAATCCGAGCGGGTGCTGGCGGGCGGCATCGTCGACGATGGCCCGTCCGCTACCGTACGCGCCTGGCTGTTCGTCACCGCGGTTGCCATCCACAACCTGCCTGAAGGAGTGGCGATCGGAGTCGGCTACGGCGGGGTTGACCTGGCGAAGGCGCATACGCTGGCGATGGGGATAGCGATCCAGGATATCCCCGAAGGGCTGGTGGTCGCGCTCGCGCTGCGTGGCGTCGGCTACGGACGCGCTTATTCGGCAACGCTGGGCGCCGTTTCCGGGCTGGTCGAACCGCTTGGCGCCGTTGCCGGTGCAGTCCTGATCGAAGCCAGCACCAGCTTCCTGCCCTGGGGGCTGGCCGGCGCCGCTGGCGCCATGCTGTACGTGATCTGCCACGATGTCGTGCCCGAGGCCCAGCGCCACGGCCATTGCAATACCGCGTCCAGCGCGCTGGTGATCGGCTTTATCGTGATGATGGTGCTCGACACTGCGCTTTCCTGACAAGCCGGAACGAAAGCATCAGTCCAGGCGCACGGCGCAGGCGCGCGCGCCTTCGGCCAACCCGAGCCGCTCAATGGCAGAACCCTTGACCTGCAGCGTATCGTCAAGGAAAGCGCCCTGCGCGAGCGTGGCGCGGAAACCGGAACGCTCCATATTGGCAATCAGGCAGGTCTCGCCCGCACCGGGCGCAGCACTGCGCAAAGCCACATGGTGGGCCGACACTACCGAGCGCAGCATGGCTACGCGCGCCTCCGCGATGGGCCCGCCGTCGAAGATGTCCACGTACGAATCCACGTCGAATCCTTCGGCCACCAGGATGCCGAAAGGCAGTTCGGCATCCGGATGCAACTGCCCCATGGCCCATTGGGCTTCCTTGGACAGCAGCGAGACATAGACCGGCATGCGCGGCATCAGTTCGGCGATATAGGCCTTGGAGCGGCCGCCCGCACGCAGCTCGGCCTCGGGGAACGGCATTTTGAAAAAGCGGTGCCCCAGCGCGTCCCACACTGGGCTATTCCCCGCGTCATCGCACAGGCCGGGGTTTTCCGCGCCTATCCGTTCCGCGAACAGCTGCGGGTAGTTGCGGATGAACAGCAGCCGGCCGCGCGACAGCAGTTGCGGCGCGAGCGTGGCGCTGTAGTCAGGCTCGATATAGAAGGAGCTGAGCAGGGTATGGTCGGACAGGTCCTCGCACAGGCGCAAGGTATGCTCGCGATTGGTGATGCCCAGCTCCTCGCTCCCATGCACCAGGAACTCATTGTGGTAACAATAAAAGCGCCCGTTCGAGGCTGCACTGGCGACGATACCGCTGGTACCCACCACCCGCCCTGCGCGCAGATCCTCCAGCACGAAGTGGTAGATCTCATCGCCGTTCGCGGGTTCACTGCCGGCAAAGGCTTTGTGCGAACATTCGAGGCGCGCCTCCAGCCGGGCGCGGTCGGGCTTCAACGTGCGGATACTGAAGGTCGCAGCCTTGGAGAATTTCTCTATGGCGTCCAGGTCGTCCAGCGTTGCCGGACGCAGCAGGTAGTCCAGGTGATTCATTCGATCTCGTCTCCGGCGTGATAAGTCTCGATCAGCGGCATGGTGTGGCGGGCGCGCTCTTCCCTTGGCGTGCAGCCAAAGTAATTGCGGTAAGTGGTGGAAAAATGCGAACCCGAGGTAAACCCGCAGGCCAGCCCGACCTGCTGGATCGAAAGCGTGGTCTGCCTCAGCTGGCGGCGCGCATGCTTTAACCGCAATTCCAGGTAGTAGCGCGAAGGGAAGGTGTCCAGGTGCTGCCGGAACAGCCGTTCCAGCTGGCGGCGCGACACCCCAACCAGTTGCGCGATATCTTCGGCCGGCAAGGGTTCCGCCAGGTTCGCCGCCATCAGTTCCAGTGCATCCTTGAGCCGCGCCGAACTCACGACGGGCTGGGCCGATGCCGGAGCCGGTTGGCGCTCGTCGCTCCCGCGCACGCGCTCCAGCCCCAGCGCCACCGCCACCCTCGCCGCAAACATACTGCCGTGGCGAGTGCCCAACCAATGCAGCAGCATATCCAGCACCGCAGCGCCAGCACCGGCGGTGATGCGGTTGCGGTCGATCTCGTATAGTCCGGGCGTGAACACCGTTTGCGGATTGCCCTGTACGGCCTCCGCCTGGTATTGCCAGTCGAGCGCGGCGCGGTAGCCATCGAGCAGCCCGTAGTGCGCCAGCACCAGGGCTCCCCTGCCACTGGCGCCCAGCATCCAGGCCTGGTCCCGCCCAAGACTGCCCAACAGCTCGCCGAATTGCTGGCTGGTTTCAGCTCCGAATCTGTCGTCGATGCGCTCGTCCGCGATCAGCAGCGCCAGGCCAGGCTGCCCAGGAACCAGGCGGGCCAACGATTCGGCCGCCAGCGGCAGCCCGCATTGGGACAAGGCCGTTCCGCCTTCCGGACTATATTGCCGCAGCCAGTAGAGGGTCTCTCCCTGCACTTCATTGGCAACCGTAAACGCGGCGCGCACCGCGCCCAGCGTGAAGAGCGAGAAGCCAGGCAGCAAAATCAAATTGACCGGATATGGATTCCCCATGCTCAAGCCTTTGGGCCCTGGCCCGGCTGGCCGAAGCGCAGGTAACGCAGGCTGCGGGTCGTGCCCGCGGCCGGGGAAGGCAGCGCGACGCCGATCTGCTCCATGCTCACCACGCCTGGTAGAAAGGAATCCTCATGCGCACCGGCCGCACATCGAGCCGCGCATCGAAGATGGAATAATCATTGTTGTCCAGCCCCTCGTTATCCCAGCCGCGCGTGTGTTCGTCCCGCCGCAGCATGAACTCGAAACCCAGTTCGGGGGCAGGATCGGGCACCGGCGCATCCGGTAACTGATCGATGTCGAAGGCGATACCCCTGACATGGTCGCGCGGACCGTCCACCAGTTGTGTCAGGGCGCGCAGGATGGCGTTTTCTCCGAGGATGTCCGTAAATGCCGGCCGGACGAATTCCAGTTCCGGGACAAAGCCTGGCTGGCGAAACTTGATCTCGCCCCTGGCCTGTTTGGCCGCCAGCACCTGCCCCTGCAATTTGGCCAGGTCATAGCGGTCGCCATTATCGAGGTAGGAAACCCTGACGTTGCGCACATTGACCGGTCCCGCTTCCTGCATTGCCTGGCGCAAGTCCAGCAGGAGCGCACCGCTCGCCCCGACAATCTCGATCTCGCTGCCGTGGATGATGGCGGCGGTATTCTCGTCAATACCCAGGCCCACCTTATAGCCTTTGGCCAGCATCAGCGCCAGCATGCGCCCCACCCTGCCGCGCTTGAGGAAGTGCTGGTCAATGAAGAGCTGGTCGCCAACAAAGCCCAGTCCCCGGTCGATTTCCTGGCCGTCACGCATGACGCCCTTCATCACCTGGACGGAATTCATTGCATCGCGGAACATCGTGCTGCTCATGATGGCGGCGCCGGCGCTGCTGCCGGCGATCACGCCGCCACGCGCCTGCAGCTCGCGCACGGCCTGCAGCACGGGTGAAGCCACGCCGCCCGGATTCAGCACATCGGTAGTGCGCCCCTGCTCGCCGCCGGTAAAGAACACGCCCGTTGCGTTGCGGATCTTGGCCAGGTTGGCCGGGTCGGCTGCCGCCCGGCGTGCAGACTCCAGCGTCTCGCCAGCCCAGCGCGGAGCGATCTTCAGCAATTCGGCCTGTGCGCCACGGCGCCGCAGCTGCTCTACCGCGTCGGCGCCCGACTTCTCGGGATGATCCGATGCGCTCGGAATCACCACGAACCGCGCCGCCGAGCCGCCAGCCAGCTGCACCAGCCGCTGGCGTATCGCCTCATTATCGGCGCGCACTGCGCCGCCCATCGGCATCACGGTCCCGGCGACAGGCTTGAACGCCAGCGCCGGCGCGGTCTCGGCAGCCGCGCTCAATTGCGCTGCGCACAGCATGAGTGTCAACACAACTTTCACCACGCAAGCTCCTTCAGCATTTGAATTGCAGCGTATGTTGCCATTGATCTTGCGGCTGTTTGCGCGGCCCGGCGCACATTGGCAAATGCATGTCGCACTGTGGAAAGTCCGCAACATCCGAAAGCTTTCTTCTTTGCAGCAATGCGACACACCCTTCACACAAAGCGACCTCGCGTCACACGAAACACGCAAGCAGTGCAACGTTATATACACTGCAATTGCCCCATTATCAATATGGGTAAATAGCGAATGAATACCCACTTACGAGGACAGATCGCATGAAAATTCCTGGCACGCACAAGGCATCGGCGTTTCGCCGCACCCGCTGCACCCATGCTGTTTTACTCGCGCTTGGCAGCATGAGCTGGACCGCTTACGCGCAGACCATGCCGCGCGTGGAAATCACCGGTTCCAGTATCAAGCGCATCGAAGGGGAGGCAGCGCTGCCCGTCGAAGTCATCAAGCGTGAAGATATTGAAAAGACCGGCGTGACCACCGCTGCCGAACTGCTGCAAAAAATTTCCTCCAATGTGGGCGGCCTGACCGATGGCACCAGCGTCAGCGACGTGATGGGCGGCCAGCGCGGATTCAACGGCGCCAACCTGCGCGGCCTGGGCGTCTCGAGCACGCTGGTGCTGCTGAACGGCCGCCGCATGGCCAACTTCGCCAGCCCGGGCGACAATTCCGGCGTCGACCTGAACAACATCCCGGCCGGCGCCATCCAGCGCGTGGAAGTATTGAAAGACGGGGCATCGGCGATTTACGGTACCGACGCCATGGGCGGCGTGATCAACTTCATCACGCGCAAGGATTACCAGGGCGGCGATGTCAGCGTCTACGCGCTGCGTACCGACGAAGGCGGTGGCGGCAAGAGGTCGGCCACGCTGTCCGGCGGCTTCGGCAATTTGACCACTGACCGCTACAACGTGTTTGGCGCGCTGGACGTGCAGAAGACCGACCGCCTGGCCAGTTCGCAACGTAAATTCATGCAGGAGTACAGCCTGCCCGACCGCCTGTCGCCGCAGCTCTCGAGTTACACTTTCCCGGCCAATGTCGACCTGACCTCGGCCCAGCTGGCGACCCTGAACAATTCAAGCTACCTGAAGGGCTCCGGCCCCGGCGGGACCTGGGTGCCGTCGCCAGGCCGGCGCGTCAACTTCGGCAAGGACTCCTGCGTGGACGGCAGCCCGAACGTGGTGCGCCCGCTCGGCCCCGGCGGTACGGAAGGCTGCTCCTTCAACTATATGGGCGATTCGGAAGTCTACCCGGACGCCAAGAAGCAAAGCTTTATCGGCCGCGCCACCTTCCAGGTCAACGAGGCCAGCCAGGTGTTTGCCGAAGTCCTGCTCAGCAAGGCAGAGACCAGCTATGCCGCCTCGCCTGCCGTCTCGAGCAGCATCAACGGCACCACCTACGGCATTTTCCTGCCGGCCGACCTGCAAGCCAAGACCGGCATCACGACGCCCGTCAACTTCCGCTTCCGCCTCACCGACGCGGGCCGCCGCACTTCCGAAGTGACGAGCAAAGCGTCGCGCTTCCTGCTGGGCGCCACCGGCAAAGTGGGCGACTGGGATTACGATACGGCGATCAACCACAGCGTCAACAAAGCCACCGACCTCGATATCGATGGCTGGGTGTCGCGCAGCAAGATGCTGGCAGGCATAGCCAACGGCCAGTACAACCCCTTCGTCCCGGCGACGGATGACTCGGGCCGCAAGTTCATGGACTCGATCAAGATCCGCGACGCGGCGCGCATCTCCAAAGGCACCAGTGACAGCGTGGACGGCAAGCTGACCCGCCCGCTGATGGCGCTGGCCGGCGGCGATGCCATGCTCGCTGTCGGCGCGGAATTGCGGCGCGAGAAGACCACGTTCACCTCCACCGAAGCGCTGCGCGGCAACGACGTGCAGGGTGACCGCTCCAGCTCGGACGAATTGCTGGCCGATTCGTCCAACTCGCGCGACATTGCCGGCATTTACGCCGAGATCAGTGCCCCCTTCAGCAAGGAATGGGAAGGACAGTTCGCCATTCGTCATGACCGCTACAAAGGCGTGCATGATCCGCTGACCAATATCACCACGCCGAAACTGACCACCACCAACCCAAAAATCGCGGTCAGCTACCGCCCGAGCAAGGAAGTGCTGGGCCGGGCGTCCTACGGCACCGGCTTCCGTGCCCCATCTATTTCCGAGATGTTCCTGCCGGTCCGCTCCGACACCACGGCCAGCTTCGTCAAAGACCCGGTCTCGGGCGAGGTTGCCCAGTTCGACGTGGACCGTTACGGCAACCCGCAGTTGAAGCCGGAAAAATCCAAGCAGTTTTCGGTCGGCCTGGTGCTGCAGCCTAACAGGAACTGGGACGGCAGCCTGGACTACTGGATCATCCGCAAGACCGACATCATTTCTGAAATCGGCGAGCAAACCGTGTTCGACAACCCGGTCTACTACAACGATCCCGAGATTGTGGTGCGGGACGAGGATGGCGCCGTTTCCTTCCTGCAGTTCAAGAAGGAGAACCGCGGCAAGCTCAATACTTCCGGTTTGGATATTGCACTGAACTGGCGCAGCGATGCCACCTCCATGGGCCGCTTCAGCGCCAGCCTGAACGGTACGCTGATCACGAAGTACAAGTTCCAGTCCGATCCACACTCGCCAATGGCAAATGGGCTGGGCGTCTTCCGCGACGACAAGGCCGTGCAGCGCTGGCGCCACAA
Organism: Pseudoduganella sp.; assembly: GCA_039593355.1. GTDB lineage: Bacteria > Pseudomonadota > Gammaproteobacteria > Burkholderiales > Burkholderiaceae_D > Rugamonas. Next base: position 56,603 of record JBCNPK010000003.1, on the reverse strand, counting down.
GCTCAATGTCGACTGGACCCAGGGCCCGCTCAACCTGAGCGTCGGCCACACTTTCTTCTCCAGCTATCGCGACCAGAATATTCCGGGGCTGGCCGACCCGGGCTGGAACGACCGCGACGTGAAAGCCTATTCGCTGTGGGACCTGACGGGCAGCTATGCGTTCAACCAGAACCTCAAGCTGCGCGCCGGCGTCATCAATGTGTTCGATACGCCGCCGCCATTCACCAACCAGTCGCGCTATTTTGAAGTAACGTGGGACCCGACCTACGGCGACCCGCGCGGCCGCTCGTTCTTTGCCCACCTGCAGTACAAGTTCTGATTCCCGGCCTCATGCGCCCTGTCCCGCCGATGGCTGGCGGGGCGCTTCGTTTTCCTCATTTCAATTGCGTGCCTTTCCTGCGCCAACCTTATTAAGATGGGCACTCTCGTCTACAAGGAGGCACATCATGAGCAAGCGCACCCAAGCCGGCAAGAGCGGCGGCAATAGCAAGCTGGAAGAGACGCAGAACAGCAAGAACGCCGGCAACAAGCAATCTGCCGAGGCTGGCAACAAAGGCAGCCAGCAAGGCAAGAGCCCGCAATCGCAGTCCGGCAAGAAATCCAAATAAGTACGGGGTCATGCCTGGCGCCAGGCATGACCCCGTCTTTCAAGCCTGATTCAATCAGGCGGGCTGGGCCGCCTTCTCTTCAGGCGCGGCCTCCGCGACCGTGGCTTCCGTCGTCAGCAGCAGGCCGGCAATGGATGCAGCGTTCTGCAACGCTGTACGGGTGACTTTGGTAGGATCGATCACGCCGTTTTCCACCATATCGACATATTCGCCGGTAGCGGCGTTGTAGCCGAAGTTGCCTTTGCCTTCCGCCACCTTTGCGACGACCACGGACGGCTCTTCACCGGCGTTCGAGACGATCACGCGCAAAGGCGCCTCCAGCGCACGCAGCACGATTTGCACGCCAGCATGCTGGTCGGCGTTGGCGCCTTTCAGCTGGGTGATCGCGGCGCGCGCGCGCAGCAGGGCTACACCGCCGCCCGGGACGATGCCTTCCTCCACCGCGGCACGGGTGGCATGCAGCGCATCGTCCACGCGGTCGCGCTTCTCCTTCATTTCCACTTCGGTGGCTGCGCCCACCTTGATCACGGCCACCCCGCCGGACAGCTTGGCGACACGCTCTTGCAGCTTTTCCTTGTCGTAGTCGCTGGTTGCCTGCTCGATCTGCGCCTGGATCGAGGCCACCCGCGCGTCGATGCGCTGCTGTTGGCCGGCGCCGTCGATGATGGTGGTCGCTTCCTTCTGCACTTCGATGCGCTTGGCGCTGCCCAAGTGTTCCAGGGTGGCTTTTTCCAGCGTGTGCCCGGTCTCTTCCGAAATCACGGTGGCACCGGTCAGCACGGCGATATCTTCCAGCATGGCCTTGCGGCGGTCGCCAAAGCCCGGCGCCTTGACCGCGGCCACCTTCAGGATGCCGCGCACCGAGTTCACCACAAGGGTCGCCAGTGCTTCGCCTTCCACGTCTTCCGCCACGATGAACAGCGGCTTGCCGGCCTTGGCCGACTGCTCCAGTACTGGCAGCAATTCGCGGATATTGCTGATCTTCTTGTCGTACAGCAGGACCAGCGGGTCATCCAGGCGCGCCAGTTGCTTGTCCGGATCGTTGATGAAGTATGGGCTCAGGTAGCCGCGGTCGAACTGCATGCCTTCCACCACGTCCAGTTCGTTCTCCAGCGACTTGCCGTCTTCCACGGTGATGACGCCTTCCTTGCCGACCTTCTCCATGGCCTGGGCAATGATGTCGCCGATCGCGCTGTCGGAGTTGGCCGAGATGGCGCCGACCTGCGCGATCTCCTTGCCGGTGGCGATCGGCCGCGAGATCGCCTTCAACTCGGCGATCGCCGCAGCGACTGCCTGGTCGATGCCGCGCTTCAGGTCCATCGGATTCATGCCGGCCGCCACGTATTTCATGCCTTCCTGGACGATGGCCTGTGCCAGCACAGTGGCGGTGGTGGTACCGTCGCCCGCCACATCGGCGGTCTTGGAGGCAACCTGCTTGACCACTTGCGCACCCATGTTTTCCAGGCGGTCCTTCAGTTCGATTTCCTTGGCAACCGAGACGCCGTCCTTGGTGATCGTCGGCGCGCCGAAGCTGCGCTCAATGACGACATTGCGGCCTTTAGGGCCCAGCGTGACCTTGACGGCATTGGCCAGCACATTGACGCCCTTGACGATGCGGGTGCGGGCGTCCTCATTGAATTGAACGTCTTTTGCAGTCATGTTCTTTCTCCCTGAACGCGTTGGACTCAAGCGGCTTTGGCCTTGGCTGCGGCGTGTTCGATCACGCCCAGGATGTCTTCCTCGCGCAGCACCAGCAGTTCTTCGCCGTCAAGCTTGACGGCCTGGCCGGCGTACTTGCCGAACAGGACGGAGTCGCCGACCTTGACGGCCAGCGGGCGCAGGCCGCCGTCGGGCAAAGCGCGTCCTTGGCCGACCGCCAGCACTTCGCCCTGCTCGGGCTTCTCGGTGGCCGAATCAGGGATAACGATGCCGGAGGCCGTTTGGCGTTGTTTTTCAATTCGCTTCACAATAACCCGGTCATAGAGGGGACGAATGTTCATCTCTTCAATCTCCAAATGGTGGTCAGATCATTTAAAAAGTGAATCGGTTCCAGACGATGCTGGAGCCAGACTTCAGCGTTTCCGGAAATATGTTTTCGGTTTTTCATTTTCAAGACGGCTGCCGCGCGCACTTTGTAACAAAATGTTTCACGGCAGGATCAGGTGATTATGATGCCCGAGCCGGTACACAACGCGCCGTCCAGGCGCCGGCGGCGACGGGCGTACCGGGCACTCCGACTCCCGTCCGCCATCGGCGCCAAGGCTGTCGTCGACCCGACCGACACCCGCCCACACACCACCTTTGACAGGCTGGAAAAGCCACTGCCGATATCCCCGCTGCGCCGCCAGCGCCATCTGTTCCAGCCGCACAGCCATATCGCCGCCCAGCACGGGCTCCTCAGGGTAGCCGGCCGCGTTGTCGCCGAACGCGAGACGGCAGGCAAACGCTTCGCTATCCGGCGCGCCGGCGGTGTTACAGGCCCGCAGCTGCTGCCGCTCCAATTGCCAGGCGCCCAGGCGCCAGGCTGCTTCCAGCAATGCCTCTTCCGCCTCCGTGGCGCTCAGCCCGGGACCGTCGAACTGCAATGCCGAACTGGGCACGGCGCGCGCCGGCATCGGCACGCCTTCCAGCTGCAAGGGCGTTGCGCGACGGAAGGCGTGCCAATGCAGGAATAGCAGCAGAGGGGTGTCGGGCCACTCGGCGCGCGTCGCGCTGACTGCAAAGAGAGGCAAGCCCATGGCGGAAATTTGCTCGGAGACCGCATCGAAAATTTGCATGGCAGAGTCCTCCCGCCGGTTCAATTCATGCGCGACCCGCTGCGTTCCGCAACGTCCATGATCCTTGGGGCAGTATGATCCATAGTCACCTCCTAATGAATACACAACAGGGCTGATTATCTGGGAACCGCGATCAGGAAAATCAAGTTTTCCAACCGCCCGCGCCTTCCTCAGCCACTGGTGAATTTCGTTAGTGTGCTTGGGCATTTTCGCAATTGCCATCGTATGCGTGGGCCCAGACAATTGCTGCACAGCAACACGAGGGTTGGGAAGATGGCATGAAAAAATATCAGATGCGGACGATCGCCCTGTCGATCATCGCTACCACGCTCGCCAGCGGGTGCGGCGGCGAGCTGGAGGATAGCCGCCTGGCGGCTGCCCCGAATCATCCCGGCGGGACACCGAATTCAATCGGCATCGGCGGTATGCCCGTATCCAGCAACACGCCGGTAACTGGCGCTGCACCCGTAACCGGCAGCACCCCTAGCGCTGGCAGCACCTCCGGTACTGGCGGTACACCAGGCAGTGGCAGCACGTCCGGCACCGGCGCCGTTCCCGTCTCAGGCAGCGCCCCAGACACCGGCACCACGTCCGATACCGTTAGCAATCCCGGCACTGGCGTCACGAACGTCCGCGTGTTAGCCCACCCCGGCGCCCCGCTCACCCGCTCCGACCTCGACACGCTCAAGGCCTACGTCGACCAGGGCCGGCAGCCTTGGAAGTCCGCTTACGACAACCTGGTCAACGATGGCCATGCCAAACTGACCTTCGTCATGGCCGGACCATTTGCGAAAGTCAGCCGGGCACCCGACGAAAATCTCGGAGCATGGCGCAGCGACATGATCGCGATCTGGAACCTCGCGCGCATGTGGCATTTCACCGGCAACCAGGAATACGCAAAGAAAGCCCACGATATCCTCATGGCGTGGGCCACGACCCATGTCGAGTTTTCGGGCCGCGAATCGATGCTCGACCTGGGCGACTACGCCTACATGTTCGTTGGCGGCGCAGACATCCTGCGCGGCACATGGCAAGGCTGGACGGAAGCCGACACCGCCACTGTGAAGAATTACTTCAAAAACGTCCTGATTCCGGCAGCTAACCCTTATGGCGAAAACCAGTTCGGCGCCGCCAATAAGGGGGCATTGGCCCTGGCCGCCCTCGGCCTGATGCACATCTTTAATGACGATGCGGCGGCGGTGGACAAGGTTGTTTACCAGGTGCGAACGCTGGCGCACATAGGCCTGCGCAATTCCAACGACATCGGCATGCTCGGCGACTCCTTGCGCGACCAGGGGCACTTCCACGGGCAGCTCAAATCGCTGACCATGCTTGCCGAAGCGCTCTGGAAGCAAGGCATCGACATCTATTCCGATCTGGACGACCGGCTGCTGGCGGCCGGGGAATATTTCGCGCGGGTGAACGAGCTTGTGCCAACCCCTGCACTGCCCTTTGGCACCACCGATGCCTACTACATCGCTGACACGACCAACCGCGGATGGGGCGGCGGGGGTGGCGGAAACATCGTGCTCAATCAGATCTATTCTGCCTACGCGATACGCAAAGGCATGCAGGCTCCATTTATCGCCAAAAGGCGCCTCTGGATGCCGGTCGACGCCTACAGCTTCATGTTCCTGAAGGAGACCGACGTTTCCATCGCGGTTCCTGCACCGCAACTCGCCCTGCCTGCGACCGCTTCGCTCACGGCGGGTTTGAGCAGTATTGATATCGGCGGCGCCAACCCTGCCGGCAGTGCCAGTTATGCCGCCGGCAAATGGACCGTGACGGGAGCAGGCAGCGAAATCTGGGGCACGAACGACAGCTGTCACTTCGCCTACAAGGCTCTGGTCGGCGATGGCGCCATCATCGCCAAGGTTGAATCAGTCGGGGACACCGGACCATCTGCAAAAGCGGGCGTGATGATACGCACGAGCCTTGACCAGGGCGCCCCGCGCGCATGGATGGCCGTTGCCAATCGCGTCGCGGCTGAACAGAATATGCGAAATCTCACGGTATATGGCGGCAGCTACTACGCGAACAAAGCCCTTCCCATCGCAAATAATGCCGCCTCGTATTGGCTGAAACTCGAGCGCATCGGCAATGTCATAACAGGCTACCTGTCACCCGATGGCACGAACTGGGCAGCCACAGACCTTGGCCGCATTGACGGGCCTCTTCCAGCCACGATTTATGTCGGCCTGGTGGTCTCGTCAACCGTCAACGGCACACCGAACCGCTCAGTCTTCAGTAACGTCCAGATCACAGGCGGTGACGGTACGGCACCGATCATGGTACCGGCAGCGCCGGCCGCACTGCTTGCCGCACCGGGCGATGGCGCCGTTCCGCTGCGCTGGCAGCGCTCCTTTGGCGCCACTCGCTATTTGGTCAAACGCGCCACGTCCAGCGGCGGTCCATACACCACCATCGCGACGGATATCAAGGGCGGCAGCTACACGGACAAGTCGGTAGCCAACGGCACGACCTACTATTACACCGTCGCGGCGGCAAACTCCGCCGGCACGAGCGCCAATTCTCCCGAGGACGCCGCCAGGCCGGAACACCCGATGGTCAACGTCGCCACCGGCGGCACCGCCAACGACAATGCGAACAACAGCGGCAACGCCAAGCGCGCCTTCGACCGCAACTCGGCGACGCAATGGTTCTCCAACGGTGTGAAGGGCTGGCTGCAGTATGACCTCGGACATACGGAGACAGTCCAGCGCTACTCCGTGATCAGTTCCAACAACCAGGTTGCGCGCGATCCCAAAGACTGGGAACTCCTCGGCTCCAACGACGGCGTCAACTGGCAAACACTCGACGCACAAAACAATCAGGTGTCGACCTGGCCCTACACGTTGAAGACTTTCGCGCTCTCGAGACCCGGCGCATATCGCTACTACAGGATCAACATCACAGCCAATAACGGCGACACCACGTCTACAGGTCTCGGCGAATTCGGGCTGTTCGCTGCCAAACCATAAAGATCATGAAAATTATCGAATGCCTTGCAGGCTTGGCCGTATTGCATGCGCTGGCGGCATGCACTGGAATCAATACAATGCCGGGCGGCGCAGCGATGCAGGCGCCACACCCAGCAGCCTCCACATTTGAATGGACATCCAGCCCGCCGCTGATTTCGCCTCAATTGGATCCCCGCCAAACAATCTATGCAGTGAAAGATCCTTCGATCGTCCACGTGAACGGCAGGTATCACGTATTCATGACGACCGCCGGATCGTCAGGCTGGGGACTCGCATACACCAGCTTTGACAAGTGGTCGGAAGCCCCGTCAGCGAAGATCGTGCCACTTGATAAATCCCCGATGGGGCCCGGTTATCGCGCAGCACCGCAAGTGTTCTTCTTCGCGCCGAAGAAGACGTGGTATCTGATCTACCAGGGAGCTGACCCGCTCTACTCAAGCTCCAACGATATCAGCGACCCGGCCTCGTGGAGCGCGCCAAAACCACTATTTGCCGAGACGCCCGACATCATCAAGCCGCCGCAAGGAAATGGCTGGCTCGATTTCTGGGTAATCTGCGATGAGAGGAAGTGCTATCTGTTCAATACCGATGACCATGGCCGCCTGCTGCGATCGGAAACCGATATCGGCCGGTTCCCGGACGGCTTCCATAACACGGTCGCCGTCATATCCGAAAAGACGGAAGATCTATTCGAGGCCAGCAATACTTACCGAATTGCGAACACCCAAACCTACATTACCCTCGTTGAAGCAATCTCGCCGAAGGGACGCTACTTCCGGATCTGGAAGAGCGATGGCCTCGAGGGAAAATGGGAGCCGTTTTCGTCCGCTCCGATGAATACTTTCGCCAGCAGCGGCAACGTTGAACAACTGTGGTCAGATGGCATTTCCCATGGCGAGCTGATTCGAACGAACGCGGATCAGACCATGACAATCGATCCTTGCCGGCCGCTCGAGTACCTTTTCCAGGGTAATGACCCCGCAGCGCGTGTGGACGATTACATCAAGATTCCTTATCGCCTTGGAGTCCTCGCGGCAAAGGGAGAAAATCCGGTGAGTGCACTCTGCCGAGCCGCCCCTTCGCCGACAGGGAACTAAAGAATCATAAAGCCCGTTGGCATTTTTCGTAATTGCCATAGGGCAATGTTGCATTCAGGATATCGGAAGTATGACTTTTCAGACTTCTCGATAATGAATAAACCAGCAAATCAAATTCTCCTGAGCGCCATCATGCTTCCATTAGCCCTGACCGGCTGCTGGCACAGGTCCTCAGGAAGCGCCGCCGATATTGCGACGACGCCATCCGACCAGGTCATGGCGCCCCCGTCCAGCGCAACGCCGGCCATGCCAGCCACCGGCAATTCGGCCGCGCCAAATGGCGGAGCTGCCACAACACCACCATCCGGCACGACTTCGACACCATCTGCTGCAGAACCGGCCACGCCGCCGACATCGGGCACGGGCGCGCCACCTTCCGGGGCAAGCAGCACCCCGCCAACGGGAAACACGACAATTCCAACCCTGCCGAAAACTTATGCGTGGTCGGCGGTGCAGTTCGGTGCGGGCGGCTACATTACCGGCATCACTTTTCACCCGTCGTTACAGGGCCTGGTGTATGTCCGGACCGACGTCGGCGGCGTCTACCGGCGCAATCCCGGCAGCTCGACATGGGTGCCCCTCAACGACGACCTGAGCCGCGACGACCAGCAATTGGAAGGCGCTGCATCGCTGGCGGTCGATCCGAACGACACGCAAAAACTGTACGTGGCAGCGGGCATGGCCCTGTCGGCGCCTGGACGCAATGCCGCCATCCTGCGCTCCAATGACCGTGGCGCCACCTGGTCGCGCAGTGAACTCCCGATCCGCCTGGGAGGCAATTCCGACGGCCGAGGCACGGGCGAACGACTGCAGGTCGATCCGAACAAGGGCTCGATCCTCTTCCTCGGCACAAATGAAAACGGCTTGTACAAATCGACCGATGGCGGCATCAGCTGGTCGCAAGTTCCTGGCTTCCCAAGCTCCGCCGGCACGACGTTCGTCTTGTTTGACAGATCCAGCAGCAGCGCGGGTACGCCCACCAGGACGCTGTACGCTGGCATTGCAGCCAAAAGCGGCGAGACGCTCTATCGCTCAACGGACGGCGGTGCGAGCTGGGCCCCAGTGCCGGGTGGACCGGCCGGCCTGATGCCGTTGCAAGGGGTCCTGGACGGCGCCGGAAACCTGGTGCTGACCTACGCCAACGGCCTTGGCCCCAACAACATTACGGCGGGCGCCGTCTACAAATTGGCAACCGCCAGTACGACCTGGAACAACATCACACCGGCCGCACCGAGCGCCAGCCAGCAGTTCGGCTACAGCGGCCTGTCCGTCGACGGCCGCAATCCCAACACAATCGTCGTATCGACCATCGACCGTACGTCCACCGGCGACGACCTGTACAAATCGACCGATGGCGGCCGCACCTGGTCCGGTCTGAATGCCATCAGCACGCACGACGCGCCCGCCAATCCCTGGGTGGCGGCCTATTACGGCGGCTCGCTCGCCGGCAAGATGGGGCATTGGATCAGCGACATCGACCTCGATCCGTTCGATTCCAGCCACATCATGTACAACACCGGTTACGGCCTGTGGGAGAGCAATAACCTGGGCAGCGCAAGCGTGGCATGGCTCTTCAATGTCAACGGAATCGAAGAAAGCATGGTTACCGCGCCACTGGCTTCCCCCAGCAGTGGCGCGCACCTGTTTACGGCACTGGGCGGCGTGGCGGGCGCGCGCTACGACACCTCCTTCAGCACCGTCAGCGGATACTTCAGCAACCCGAATAGCTCCAGCTATAGCGTAGATGTAGCAGAGCTGAACACCAACGTGGTGGCGCGCACCAGCAGCAAGGCACTTATGCTTTCGTCCGACAATGGCCTCAGCTGGCGGCAGTTGACCGGCGTCGTTGGGTATGACGCCGGCCGTGTTGCGGTATCCGCTGCCGGAACGGCCCTGCTATGGGTGCCGGGCGGCTTGTCTGCCCTCTACTCGGCCAATGGCGGCGCCAGCTGGAGCGCATCCAAAGGCTATCCGGTAACGGGCGCGGTGGACTCGGGCAAATTCTTCGCTCCCGTCGCAGACAAGGTCGCCAACGGCTATTTCTACACCTACGACTTCACGGCCGGCACGATACTTGAAAGCGCAAACAGCGGCCAAAGCTTCGCGCCGATCTATACCGCTCTCGACGTCTTGCCTTCCTCGGCGTCGCAGCATCAGCTGGCGTCCGTCCCCGGCACGGTGCGCCGCGACCTGTGGCTGGCGACCCCGAACGGTCTCTGGCACATCAACGGTGCCGGGGCGGCGCCAGTGAAAATCGACAATGTGCAGTCCGCATACGGAGTTGGATTCGGCATGGCCGCCACCGGCAAGAGCTATCCTGCAATTTACGTCTCGGCCAAGATCAATAACGTGTCCGGCATCTATCAATCGCTCGATGCCGGCGCCACGTGGACCAGGATCAATGACGACAAACACCAGTGGGGAGGCGCCAATTACGTCACCGGCGATATGCGCGTGTTTGGCCGTGTCTACGTCGGAGCAAACCGCGGTGGCGTGATCGTCGGCGAACTGCAATAGCGCCTCACCTGGCGAATATGCCGAATAGCGCTCCGTCACCAATGTGGCGAAGCGCGATCCTGCGGTATGACCTGGTACCGTGGGAAAACCCAGCGAAGTGCTTACTTGAACCGATCAAAGAAGGCCTTCGACTCCTGCGCCGAAAAATTAGGGTACCAGTGGCCGCCAGTTTCAGTGCCGCACCAGATCACTGGCTTGCCGCTCTCACAGCCTTGGTACTCTACGCAGCCGTTGGTACCGACGGGCACTGTGGCGGCACCACAGCTATTGCGCTGAAGGAAAAGATCGCGCGCCTCGATCCCCGCCGAATAAGGGACTACGTTATCGTCCTTGGCGTGGATGAACATGGCCGCTACTTTGTTGGAAGAACTGGCGCAGCCACTCCAGAGCGAACCGGCCATGGGTACGATCGCCCGCACCACGTCGCCCATCTGGCATCCGATGGCATTGGACATCATGCCTCCAAAGCTGAAGCCGGTAGCGAAAACACGATGCGTATCGGTGCATGCACCCTGCTGCACCTCGCTGATCATGGCGCGCATGAAGCGAATGTCGCGATCGCCGGTGTTGGCCCATCCCTTGTCCAGTCCCTCCGGGGCAATGAAGATGGCGCTGTCGCCGTACAAATTCTTCAGTCCGAAGAAGCCGCTCCAACCGTAGACATCGGCGGCGCTGCCATCGCGCCAGTGCAGGCCGATGATCACAGGATAGGCCTTGTTGCGGTCATAGTTGGCCGGCATCTCGACCCAGTAGCTGCGCTGGATGCCGTCGCTGGTGAGAGAACGCAAGCCCGTGGAGAACTTGGGGCCACCGCCACACCCCCCGGCGCCCGCAGCCGGCGCCGCAACGGGAGTGACGGAGGTCGATCCCAACGCTGGTGTCGGTGTCGACGTGCTGGCGCCTGACCCGCCGCCGCAAGCAACGAGCGTCGTGAAAAGTAAAGCGGCCCATGCATGTCTCATACCTTCTCCTTGTCTGATTGGAACGCGCTGATTCTAATGGCCCGATTGCGGGCGCCCGTTACGTTTTTCGCCAATGGCAGACATGTTTTTGAATCCCACAAATCATGGCCGCCGCTCCGTGCGCGCCGGAGATGTGCGAAGATGAGCAAACCACCGCGTGCGGAGCTCCCAATGGCAAAAGCAGGATCAGTATCGCGATTACTGCGTGCCCTCATGCGGGCAGGGCAGGCACAGAAGAATTTCATTGAAAGGCTTGGCGCCGCCGCCCCCAAGCCAGCAAAACGATCCGCCGTTTCCCGGAAAAACAAACGCGGACCACACACGGAGATACTCAAGACCCGGCAGCACGGACGTCCAGATGTCACTCCTGCACCGGGTAAGTGGATTGCGAGCAATTTCGCCTATTCCTCGCCCCCTCCCGAAAGCCATGCCTCGAGGATGGCCTATTGGCTCTACCTCCCCGATAACACTCCGGCTTCCGCCATGCGCCACGGTCTGCCGCTCATCGTCATGCTGCACGGTTGCCAGCAAAGTGCCACGCAGTTTGCCAAGGGGAGCCGGATGAACCACCTGGCCGAGAGCAAGGGATACGCCGTCCTCTATCCGCAGCAATCGCTCAGTGTTCAAGCGCATCGTTGCTGGCGCTGGTACAGCCCGGCCGTGCAGGCCGGCGGCGCCGAAGCCGGCGCGCTGGTTGCCCTCATTGAAGCGGTCTGCAAGCGGCATCGCATTGACCGCCGCCGGATCTATGTTTGCGGCATTTCGGCCGGAGCGGGAATGGCGGCCATTCTGGTACTTAACTACCCTGAGCTTTTTGCAGCGGCCGGTCTGCATTCAGGGCCGATCTATGGCGCCGGCCACAATGCAGTCGAAGGGATGCGCGTCATGCGGCATGGTTCCGCAGCAGATCCGTGCGCTCCCGTGGACCAGGCAATAGCCCGCCACGGCGCGCGCTCGACCTCTTCGGCAGCAAGTTCATTTCCGGCCATTCCGGCGATCCTTATCCATGGCGATGACGACAAGGCAGTGCACCCGGTGAACCAGGACCAGCTGACTTTGCAATGGCTAAGGATTAATCACATGCCATCTCGCGGCGTTGATCAACGCATTACGCACAAGCCGGCGGGACGCGCAGGCAAACGGAACGCCTTTGTCACTCGTGACTATGTGATCGGAAATAAACCGGTATTACGTGTGGTCCGCATCGCCGGACTTGCCCATGAATGGAGCGGCGGCGATTCCTCTGAGCGCTTCCATGCGTCCGCAGGCCCGGACGCCAGCCTGATGATGCTCAGCTTCTTCAGCAAACACCGGCGTTGATCGCATGGTCGGGCCTTGCGCATTGCGCGAGGCCCGCTCAGAAAGATTTCCTCACCGCCGCTCAGTCACGGAACTTCGCCAGCACCTTGCGGGCCACGTTCCGGCCCAGCGCCAGGCCATCCTCATTGTCATGGCGGAAATGGATGCCACCCAACAGGCGCGACATCGCCGCCTCCTCGGCCATGCGAACCACCTCTTCCCGCGCCTGCGGCAGGTAGGCGGCCAGGACTTCGGCCGCCGCACCGCTGAAAGCGGCATGGCCCGACACGTAGGACGGGAATGGCGGCGTCAGGATCGCCGGCTTGAATTCCTTGTTCAACAGGGTTTTGGCTGAAGTGACGGGACGCGCCGTCCAATAATGGTATTTCGTGTCCCACACCGCGATGAAGGTATCGGCTTCAGCGATGTTCATCTGTGCAAACAAGCGCGCAGTGGCCTTGTCGCCCAGCTTCGCTTTGCGTGCGAGGCCGATCGCAATCTGGTTCCAGTGGCCTGGCGGCGTCACGGAACCATAGCCGTCCACCCAGAACTTGGCGCTGGCCAGCTGTTCAGGTTTCAGCTCTGCGTTAATCTCCAGCAGCTCCTGCAAGTCCTTGACATAACGCGGCGAACCGTAGGCTGGCGGTGTGGGGCGGAACTCGCTGGCGTCGTCCAGCGCCCAGGTACGCCAGGTGGGGGCGAACGGTTCGTCGGGCGGATAGTAGAAATACGGGCCTGTTGGCTCCCAGGTGCCCGGTCCGTAGTAACGTTCATCGCCATACCACTGCAGACGCACGCCATTCCAGCCACGCTGGGCGCCATCGGTATCGGCATAGGCGACCAGGGCGTGTCCCACCGCATAGCCGATGTAGAGCGCGCGCTGCTGCTCGACCGGCAGCTTGTCCGGCGTCGTGCCGGCCGAACGGGCCGCAAGCTGGTAAGCGACGCGCTCGAAAGCTTTTTCTTCCGCCACGAACATATAGCTCAGCACCTGGGCCGCCGCCATCGACACGGCCAGCTTCTCGTTGACCTTGTACTGGCCGGCCAGTTCGTAAGCATCGTGCATGGCCACGTGCATCAGGGCCAAGCCGCGCGCGCCGCGCGTCGGCATGATCTTATGCTTGACGAAGGCGGACAGCTGCAACTCGGTCCACGGCACCGTGACTGGATCGTTTTTCCAGCCCTCCTCGATTTTCGCCGCCTCGGCATCGGCCTGTCCCCACGAGTGGAACACCGTCTGCGGCAGCGGCAGCTTGGCGTATTGCGACATATCCACGCCCTTATAGCTCATCACCGGCCGCGCCGCCGCCAGCGGAACGGAGCACAGCAGCACCAGGCCCAGCACGACTCCTGCAATCTTTCCGCCCTGCTTCATGCGCCACCTCCCGCCGCCACGGCGGCCTGGAGGCGCGCTTCCACCTCGGCCTGGGCACTCAGGCGTGCTGCGCCCAATGGCGACTGGCCAAACACATCAGGCAGGTCCGCTTTGGCGCCCGCTTTCAGCAGCAGATCCACCATCGCCAGATCGCCGCGCTGCACAGCACATAACAAGGCAGTCGGCGCTGCCGCCGGGACCACATTGACGTCGCTGCCTTTGGCCAGCAGCATGGCGACCAGCTTGGTGTGGCCGCCCGCCACGGCTGCAATCAGCGGCGTAACGCCATGCCAATCCTGCGCTTTCACGTCGGCGCCCAGGTCCAGCAGGCGTTGCGCCAGGCGCGCGTGCCCTTGCGCGGCGGCGTTATGCAGGGCGGTCACCCGGCGGCGCGGTTCTCGGTCGTTGACTTTCAGGCCCGCATCGAGCAGCAGGGACACCGTCGCCCAGTCGCCGAGGGCGGCATACTGCACCAGGCGCGAAGAGTTGGCGGCAATGCCGGTTGACTGCAGCTGCGCCAGGGCCGCCTGCTTGTCGACCGCGCCGGCGGGAGCGGCCAGTGCCACCGCCGCTGCCAGCACCAGGGCCTTCATTTGCTTCTTCATGATTCCTCTTGCTTATTGTTGCTGTGCTTGTGCGTCGCCGGCCTGCAGCCAGTCGCGCACCATCTGGTAGCCGCGCTCGGGACGGTCCGGAATGCCGCTGAACTGCCAGGCCACCTGCTGCGCGCCGCGCAAGCCAATCATGCAGGGAATGCCCGGCAAGTGCAGGTCGTGCAGCACTTGGGTCGAGTCCCCTTGCAGCCAGGTGCCGCCGCGAATACCTTCGGTGCTGGCCTTCAGGCGCTCGACCGCGGCGCTTTCGCCCAGGACCAGAATTTTGATGCGGGGGTCGAGTTCCTGGTCTTTCACATTCAGCGCGGTCAGGAAGACCTGGGCCGATGGCAGCGTCGCATCGACCACGATCAACACGGAATTGGACGCCGTTTGCACGCTGTTCAATTCAACCGTGGCGCCGGCGCTGTCGCGCACCTGGACGGCGGGCAGGAGCGCACCGCCCTGCCCGGCCTGGGCCTGGCAGCTCGCTGCCGCCAGGGCGCAGCACAGCGCTGCTAGTTGTCGTTTCATTGGCTCACCTTGAAGTTTTTGATACGCAGCTTGTCGTCGGCGCTGAGGCCGTCGAACATGCCGCCCTGGGTCATGTTCGCCAGCGCCTCGGCCTGCTGCTGCACTGCATTCACATCCATTGCGTTGCGCTGGACGACGAAGTGCAGCAGCGACACGGCGCCACCGGCCGGCACCGTCACCGTCCAGTTGTACTTTGCCGTATCGCTCGGCACGTTAAAGCTCTGGGTGCCGACCAGTTCCGCGCCGGTGCTGGCGAAGACGTGCCCCAAGGCCGGATCGGAACCGCCGTCGGTCGTCACCGCGTAGCGGCCGCCGCTTGCCGCCGGCGACACCGCCATGCGGGTGTCACCGTCGGAGCCGAGGTTGGACGTGACCGCCACCGCCACCGTGATCGGGCTCGCGCTTGGGTTTTCCAGCGTCTCCACGTAACGGCCATACAGCCCGGCTGCTGGCGAGAAGATACGGCGGGTTACCTTCAGGCCGCTCATCACATACGGGCCGATCACCAGCTCGCGGGCGCCGGTCTTCAGGTCCGCCACGCTGGCGCACGGGAAGCTGTTGCCGGCGACAGACAACATGTAGCCGCCGTCGAAGGCGTCCCCGCGGCTTGCGTAGCCGCCGTCGTTGATCGTCCCCTGGCACGTGACGTCGTACAGCGAAGTATCGGCGCCACGCAGCGTGTATGGCAGGTTGATCGAACCGCCCAGCAGCAGGTCCAGCTGCAGGCGCTGGCCGCTGACCGTGGTGCCCAGCGCACTGCCCACCAGGTTGCCGGCCGTCACCGAGGTGCGCACATCGCCGATCGGGGCCGCCGCAAATTCATAGCGGCCAAGATCGTCGGTGGTGGCGGTCAGCGCCACCGGTCCGAACGGACCATAGGTCTTCACGCTGTTCAGCGTGACCACGCTATTGCTGACCGGCGTGCCGTCGTTGACGACGGTACCGCCCACCACGGTCGATTCCGGCACCGTCAGGTTGATGGCCAGGCCGGCCGCACCCAGTTCGCCTTCTCCCGAGGCGATCAGTTTTGTCAGCGGATCGCGGCCGAGCGCCGTCACATGGCCCTGTGCCACCTTGGCCACCGAGTAGCCGCCGGCGGCGCTGGTGCGCGCGGAGCGGTCGACGTCAACGGCATTGCTGCGCACATACACGTCGGCATTGGCCACCGGCTGGCCTGCAATGTCGCGGAAGATGCCGCTCACCGTCGCCGACAACGGCAGCACCAGGTCCTGCCGCACCGGTGTTGCCAGGCTGGCCATCGCGCCGGCAGCCTGGGTACGCAAGGCCGACGCCGTGTCCTCGGCCTTCAGCGTGTAGTTGCCGAGCGGCACGCCCAGGATACGGTATTCGCCCTGGCTGCTCGTGCCCTGCGCGAACAGGGTACCGCCGCTTGCCGGCATCAGGCTCACCGACGGATTGGCCACCGCCGGTCCTTCGGCGAAGCGCACCGTGCCCTTGACCACCGATGCAGCCACCGGCACCAGCAATTGCTGGCCTTCGGTCACAGTCACCTGCTGCGGGCCGAAGGTGATGTTATTCAGCACCGCCGACACGCTGGCCTGGCCGGCCGGCACATTCTTGAACACGATGTCCGAACTGCAGGAGTTGGTCCAACCCGTGCTGCCGTTGGACGCCGTCACGCGCGCCTGGTAGCACACGCCGGACGGCGCGCTCTGGCCATCGGTATCGACCAGACGCACCAGCAGCGAGCCGCTTGGCAATGCCAGCAGCAGATCGCCATTGACGCTTTCCCCCGGCTGCAGCGTCAGGTTCCTGGAGTTGGAAGCTGTGCCGAACAGGGTGCTGATGCTCGCGTACAGCTGGACCGGACGCCCGCTCGGCACGCTGGTAATGGTGAAGCTGCCATCGGCCGCCGTATAGCCATCGCGGCTGGTGTTGTAATTGTTGATGTCATCGTACACATACTGTGCATGCACGTAGGTGTTCGGCACCGGCGTACCGCCATTGCCCAGCAGGCGGCCGGTGATCTGGCCGTTGCCCGGCAAGCGGATGTCCAGCACATTGGCCTGGTTCGGCTGCAGCGTGGTGCGGCCCGACACATACGCAGCATTGGCCGGGTCCTGCGCCTGCACCAGGATTTCCTCCCCGGCCGGCACATTGGCAAACGAATACAGGCCGCTGGAGTTGGTGTACATCGTGCCAAGGCTGCGGCGGGTCGACAGCACGTAAGCCCGCACGTAGGCGCTGGCCATCGGCTGGTTGGCGCTGTTGTACACCGTGCCCTGGATGCCGGTAAAGGCCAGCGTCAGGGTCAGCGGCACGCTCTGGCCATCCGCTCCCTGCACCGAAGCGGACGCCGTGGCGTTGGTGTTGCTTGGATGGACCACGCTGAAGGCCGGCTGGTCGCCATACACCACGATATTGCGTACATCGCTGATGGTGGAACCGCCAGCGAAGGTCAGCGGACCGTCCTGCAAGGTGCCGCGCGCATCCTTCACCGTCACGTACATCTGGGACGGGACCGACAACGGGGCCAGTACCGCCACCTGCAACTGCACCGTGGTGCGCTTCGGCAGCGCCAGGTCGAGCACCGCGGCATCGCCCAGCGTTGCCAGCTGGCCGCTGCCGCTCACCAGCGGGGCCAGGCTGGAAGGCTCCAGCGCTGCCACCGTGAAGGTGCCCAGCGGCACCCCGCCCAGGCGGTAAGCACCCAGCGCATCGGTGTTGAGGCGCACGCGCATGGCCAGCACATCGCTGCTGGAAATCTCCAGCGGCGCGTTGGCGGCCGGGGTGGTGTCGCCCTTGCTCACATTGCCCTGCACACTGCCGCCATCGAGGTACGGCGTGGTGGCCACGGCGACGCCGTTGACCTTCACTTGCAGACGGTAGCCTCCCAGGTAGGTCTGGCTCGTGCTGTACGGGCTGACGGTGATCGGGTAGTTGCCGTCCTGCGGCGCCACGATATTGAGCAGGTTGCCCTGTTCGTTGTACTGCACGTTGCTGTTGCGGCTGTCATAACCGTAACCGCGCGCCAGCAAGGCTTTGTCCGGCGCATACACGCGCGCACGCACGGTGTAGGAAGCCGCACCGCCGTTGACCGGGGTGCCGTTGATATTCACGGTAATGACGTCGCCGGCGCGCGCCGGCACCGAATACAGCTGGTTTTCCGTGCCGAAGCTGAGCACGCCCAGGCGGTCGACCACAGCCGACACGGCCAGCACTTCTTCCAGCGTCTTGCCGTCTTCCGCCGCGGTGACCGTACCGGAAACCTGGCTGGTGCGGCCATCGGCGGCGCGCGCCATGACGGTGTACGTGCCCTGGTGCACATTGGTCATCAGCAACTGGCCGCGCGAGTCCGTCGCGCCCTGGTCGCAGCCGGACGGACAGACCGCATCGGTCAGGTACACACGGGCATTCGCCAGCACGGCGTTGGACGCATCGCGGTCGACCACGGTGACGTGGACCGCCGCATGCGGCTTGAGCGTCAGCGCCACGTTCAGCGCCTCGTTATTGGCGCTGACGGTGCCGCTCGCGGCCACCCACTGGCTGGCGTAACTGCTGTCGCCAGGGCTGTAGGCGCTCAGCTCATAGCTGCCGACCGGCACTGCCACAGTCAGGTTGCCCTGGCTGTCGGTGTAGCCCTGGTGGCGCCTGCCGCCGGCCACCGCCGACGAAGACAGGTAGACCGGGATATCGCCAGCTGCTGCGCCGCGCGCGAACTTCACCGTAACGCGCACATTGCTCACGCCCGGCAGCAGCGCATCCTGTACCACCGCCTGGTTGCCCGACACCGCAAGGCTGCTGGTCACGCTGGCGCCGGTGCGCGGATCGGTGACGGTCAGCTGATAGGACCCGACCGGCACCGCCGACAGGTAATAGCGGCCCAGGGAATCGACCACCGTCGAACGCTGCACGGTGCGTCCGCCGCTGCTGCCGGCGATCGCCACCGGCGCACCGACTGCCGCGGTACCGCTGGCGGTCAATACCGCACCGCCGATCGAACCGGTCGCTTCCAGCGCCAGATTGCTGGTCGCGCGCTGGCCGACCGCCAGCGTGACCGCGGTCGGCACACCGAGCAGCGACGTGCCCTGGTTGTGCGGCACATCGGCAGTGAGCGTATAGCTGCCCGGCGGCATGCCGTTCAGCGCATAGCTGCCGTTCGACTGGATCGCCGCCGTGACCTGGCCGCCGGACGCCAGGCGCACGTTGACGGTGCCCGCGCCGACGCCAAAATCGGTCGGCGAAAGCACGGTACCGGACAGCATGGCGCTGTCGAACACCACGTCGCCGTTGGCCACGCTGCTGCCCTCGGCGAAGCGCGCCAGCGACACCGGCGAAGCAATGTGCGACTGCGGGTGGCCGGTGCCATTGCCATACCACAGGCAAGCGCCTTCTTTCATCGCCTGCATTTCAATGTCAAAGCCGACCGGCAAGGCAATCGAACCGGTTTCCTGGATTGCGCCGGCCAGGCTGAAGCTGCCGTTCGCGCCGGTGCGCAGGGTATCCGGATGGATGCCTGAATCGCAGAGCGGCGAATTGTTCACCAGCCAGGTACGGCCGAACAGCGGATGGGTGCTGCGCACCTGCACCAGCAGGCCCGGCACCACAGTCTGGTGGTCGCCTTCATAGGCGACGCCGGCCAGGCTGCCCTGCAGGTTCGGCAGCGGCGCCACCTCGGCGCCGTTCGCGCTGAAGTTGGCTACCGCGGCCAGATCGTCCGCGGAGAGGCCGGCCACCGCCTCCGGCGGCAGCTGCAGCAGGCGCTGCGCGGCGGCGCGGGCGCCGGCGCGGCTCACCTGCTGCACCGCGAAGTGCATCAGCACGACGCGGCCCTGCGCCGGCACAGTTACCGCCGACCAGCCCAGCTCAAGCGCATCCTGGCTGGCAGCCAGCTGGTCGTGCGGCAGGCGGACCGCAGCGCCGCCCGCCACCAGGGCGGTTGCAGGCGCCGAAGCGCTGATGAACGGGTCGGCATCGGTGTTATCGTCGACAATGACCCAGCTGTCGGAGGCTTGAGGCGCCGCCGTACCGGACGACGTCTCGACCGGCTTGGCATTGCCCGCCGTGTACTTCGAACGCAGCTTGACCGCGACCGTCAGCGGTGCGGCGCCCGGGTTGTCGAGCACCTCCAGGTAGCGGGCGAAATAGCCTCCGCGCGGCACGAAGACCTTGCGGGTCACGTTCAGGCCGGCCAGCGGTGCGGCTTGGGTGATGCTGAACTGGCGGCGGCCGCTGTCCAGCGCGGCGCTGGTATCGCCGGTGAATGGCAAGCCATTGATCTCCAGCTGGGCGCCGCCCTGGTACACGGCGAAGCCCGGCGCAATACGCGCCCGCCAGCCGCTGCCGATGGCGCCGTTCTGCTGGATATCGAACAGGAAATCATTCCCATCGCGCAGGTCGGCCGGCAAGCCGACGCGGTTGTCGGCCAGCTTCAGGTTGACCGACGCTTCTTCGCCATCGGTCGTCAGTGCGCGCTCGACATCGGCGAACTTGCGGTTCACCAGGTCTTCCGCCGACACCATATAGTTGGCCAGGGCCAGCCCGCGGAAGCGGTAGCTGCCGTCGCTGCCGGTCTGCACCACTTGCGTTGCCAGGCCGCCGTCCTGGCGGCGCAGCGTGACGCGGATATTCGGTGCCGGGGTGGCGCCATCCGGACGGTAGACCGTACCGGAAATGGTCGCTGCCGGCGGCAGCACCAGCGGCAGTTCAACCGTGTCGCCGTTGGCGGCCAGCGTGGTGCTGCCATGGACGACCAGTTGACCGTTGTCAGGGTGGGAAGCCGTCACGCTCAGTTGACGCTCGGTCGGCACCGAGAAGCTGGCAATGCCGGCGGAGTCGCTGACGGCGCCCGCCACGCCTGCCACGCCCACTGGAGCGCCGATGGCCGGCACGCCGCGTGCATAGTTGACGCGCACGCGCAACTGGCCAATGCCGGCCAGGCGCAGGTCGAGCACCGCGGGCAGATCGGCCGTCACGGCCACGCTGCCGCTCGCTTCCAGGCCGTTGACGCCGCGCGCCTTCACCGCATGGGTGCCCAAGGCGACGTCGGTCAGGCGGTAGTTGCCGCCGCTGTCGGTCTGGGTGCTGCGGTACGGGCCTTCCGGCGAATCGTCGAGCAGAATGCTGGCGCCGACCACGGCCTCGCCATTGCTGCTGCGCACATTGCCGGTCAGTTCGCCCGTCACTTCCATCGTCACATCGCGCAGCGCGGACTGGCCGGCCGGCACGAAGACAGTCGCCGGCGCCACACCCAGGATAGGCTTGCCTTGCGGATGCGGCTGGCTGGCGCTGACCAGGTAATTGCCCGGCTCGATCGCCACCATCTGGTAATTGCCGGCCGCGTCGATCGGCGCGTACAGCGGTTTCGCCAGGTTGGCGCCCGGGAACATGTAAGGAATGCTGACCTTGCCATCGGTGACCAAGGCACCGCTATGGCGGCGCACCACACCTTTCAGGATGCCGGTGCCGCTATAGACCAGGTCTTGCTGCGCCGCCGTGCTGCCGGCGGCAAACTGGCCCTGGTTCGGGCCGGCGATCGCACCGGTGGACGGATGCACGGCCGTGACGCTGAAGCTATCGTAGGCCAGGGCCACCGAGAGATTGCTGAGGCCGATGAAGTGCGAGCTCAGCGCGTAGTGGCCCTGCTTGTCGGTATTGACCTGGAAACTGCGGCCGAACAACAGGTTGTCGCTCTTGACCGTGACCAATGCATTGGCGATCGGCGTGTTGCCGTCGCCGGCATACACAGTGCCGCCGACGCTGTTGCCGTCCAGCGCAGGCAGGGCTGGCAGCGGACTCAGGCCGTCGGCAGGCAGCGTAAAGTTGCGCACCATGGCGCGCTCTTCGGCGCTCAAGCCCTCCAGCGCCTCGGGCGGCAGCTGGCTCAAGCGTTCGGCGGCGGCGCGCGCCTGGGCGCGGCCCAGCTGCTGGCTCAGGAAGTGCAACAACGCCACCCGTTCGCCCGGCTGCACCGTGAGCTGGTCCCATTGCCATTTGACCTTGGCTGCGGCGCCCACGGCCTCCATCGAAGCGCTGTCGACACGGCGGGCCGCCTTGGCGCCGTCGAACACCAGCGCCACCGATGGGTTGTTGGACTTCAAGAATGGATCGCTCTCGTCCTCATCGTCGACGATCAGCCAGCGGTCGCCGCCCACCACGTCCAGCACGGCATCGCCGCTGGAGGTGTCCACCACGCGCGAGCCGACCTTGCCCTGGGCAAAATTGGACACGATGCGCACGCCCACCGTCACCGGCGCCGCCGTGCGGTTTTCCAGGATTTCCATGTAGCGCGCGAAGTAACCATACTTCGGCACGTAGATGCGGCGGGTGACGTTCAGGCCGCTGGCCTGCTGCAGCTCGTCCACCTCGACCAGCTGTCCATCCTGCGACACGCGGCCCAGGGTGCCGTCGCCATTCAGGAAGGGCTGCGGCACGCCGTTGACCAGCAGTTCCAGGCGCGCCGCGCCCTTGTCCGACAGGTTGTTGCCCTGGAATACGCTATTCACCCCGTTCGCCAGCGAGCCGTTGCCCTGCACGTCGAACAGTGCGCCGTTCGCGTCGTACACCGAGACCGGCATGGTACGCGCATTGTCCACCAGGCTCAGGTCGAGCGTTGCCAGATCGCCATCGACCTGTACCTGGCCGCGTTCCTGCGCCGTGGCGCGCAGGTCCATGCTCGTTGCGCGCAGCACGAAACTGCCGACCGGGATGCCGTCCAGGCGGAAACGCCCGTCCGGACCGGCCTGGGTTTGCCAGCGGCCGCCATAGGTAGGATCGCTATTGCTCAACTCGAGGGTGGCAGCCTGCACCGCGCCCTGCGCATTGCGCACTGTGCCCTGCACACTGCCGATGCCCAGCAAGACCAGGTTGCGCACGACTGCCTGGTCGCTTTCGCCGATCGTCACCTCGCCCTTGGCGCGCACCTGGCCGCCAATGCGGGCCACCAGGGCGTAGCTCTTGCCCGCTTCCACGGATTCGAAGCTGAAGGCGCCGTCCGCACCGGTGGTGACCGGCAAGGCAGCGCTGCCATCGAGGCTCACGGCCACGCCTGCCTGCGGCAGGGCGCCCAGGCCCTTGGTCACGATGCCGCTGACCTTGGCCACCGGCTTGCGCACCAGGGTCAGGCTCACCTGCGCGGTCACGCCGTCAACGATGGCTCCGCTGCCGCCGGCCGTCATGCGCTCCAGGCCACTGCCTTTCGCAGCCGTGACTGTGAAGTCGCCATTGAATACCGGGCCGATCACGGCATCGCCCTGGGCATCGGTCAGGCCGCGCGCGTCGCCGCCGAACTGGCTCTGGCTGGTGACCGTTACTTCAGCGCCCGCCACCGGCTGGCCGGCGCCATCCTGGGCATGCACCCGCACCTGGCCGACGCCCAGCAGGCGAACATTGGCCGTGCGGACTTCGTTCGCGGTCACCAGGCGTGTGATGGTTTCGCCCTGGTCGCCGTTGGCGGGATTGGTGGCGTGCAGGCGGAATTCGCCCAGCGGCACGGCCAGAAGGCTGAAGGCACCGTCGGCGCCGGTCACGACCTGCATGGCCTTGCCACCATTGGTGCCGGTGCGTACTTCAACCACGGCATTGGGCACCGCGGTGCTGCCGTCACGCGCCACGACCGTGCCGTTGACGGTACCGGTCGCCGCCAGGGTGACGTCGGCGTTGGCCACACTGCCCTCGTCGGCCACGCGGCCGCGGCCCAGGCCGGCCAGCAAGGTGGCCGGATGCTTGGCATAAACCGTGAATTCGCCCGCAAACACACCGACGATGCGGTACACGCCCTGGTTATCGGTCGTGGCGCTATAGCTCACGCCAGGCACGGTCGTGCTGCTGACCGTGACCTGCACGCCGCCTTGCACGACACCGGATGGGTCGCGCACCGTACCCTGCACCGTGCCGCGCGCCAGGTACACCACGTCGACGGTCTTCGGATCGCCCGCCACGATGGCGGTCAGCACCACCGAGGTATAACCCAGATTGCCCTGGTTATCGCTGGCAGTGATGGTATAGGTGCTCGGTTGGGTCACATTGAAGCTGTAGCGGCCTTGTGCATTGGTGCTGGTGGTCATCGCGTGGCCGTAGAGCGGCTGCAGCTTGACGTTGACGCCCTCGCCCACGGCTGTCGTGCCGTTGCGCAGGAAGACCGTACCGACGATGCCGTTGGAGGCCAGTTGCAGGTTCAGGCTGACCGTCTCGCCGTCGGCACCGATGGTGCCGCTCGCGCTGGCGGTTTCCTTGTCAGCCGAGACGGCACTGATGCTGAAGGCGCCAACTGCCACGCCGTCGATGGCGTAGCGGCCCTGTTCATCCGTCACGGTCTCGAAGCTGAAGCGCTGGCCAACCTGCGATTGCAGGGTGACCTTGACGCCGGCAACTGCCTCGCCGCTGCTGCGGCTGACCACACCGGCCACCCGGCCAGCGGGTGCGAACACCAGGTTCAGCGCCATCTGCTGGTTGGGAGCAGTAAACACCAGGTTGGGAACGCGCGCGCGCAGGCGCCCATCGAGCATGGCGTCGACACTATATGGCGCGTCGGCCAGCGTCAGCCCCTCGAAACCATACGCGCCATCGGCACCGGAAATGGTTTGTGCCACGATGCCGCGCGACAGCGACACCACACGCAGCTGCACGCCTTCCTGCGCAGTCGCGCCGTCAACGCCGAACACGAAGCCACTGATGGAGGCGGTCGGCTGCAGCTTCAACACCAGGCTCAGGCTGCCGTTGGCGACGAGGCGGCCAGCCAGGGCCGCCACCATGCGATTGGCAGGATTACGCGTCGAAACGCTCATCAAACCTGCTGGCACGCGCTCGAACACGACCTGCCCGCCGGCGCCGGTCGGCAGCGTGCGCACGTCGCGGAAGTCGCCCAGCGTGGTAAAGGTCACCGCGCTATTGGCCAAGGGTGCGCCATCGCCATCGAGCACGGTCACATTGACCGTGCCCTGGCCGTTCATGAGCACATCGAGCGTTGCCGTATCGCCGTCCTGGGCCAATCCACCGCTGGCCGTGCCTACGTCGCCCGTGGCAGGATCGGTTACCGACAGCGTATACGAGCCCACGCCGATGCTCGCCACACGATAGCGTCCGTTTGCGTCAGTCGTCAGCGTTGCCTGCAGCTGGCGCGGGCGCTCGCCCAGGATGCTGACGCGAGCACCGGCCACCGGCGTCACACCGTCGGCCCGCAGCACGCGCCCTTCCATTGCCCCCAAACCGCCCACCTGCAGCACGCGGCTGGCAGAAACGCCTTCGTTTTGCGCGGTCATCACCACGCGCGCCGAGAAATTGCTGGCCAGTTGCGCGGCCGCCGCCACGGCGCCGCCGCCATCGACGCTTGCCAGGTCCTGGTTACTGGAGGTGTACAGCGTTCCGCTCTCGCGCGCGGTCATGTCGGCTGTCTGGCCATTGGAGAGAATCCCCGTGGCCCGCAGCTGCGTGCCCTCGCCCGCGCGCAGCTTGCCCTGCGCCGCCTCCAGCGCCAGGTTGACGGCGATCGGCGTCAGCCGCCCCCAGACGATATCGCCCGTGTAGACCACCGTGTCGCCGAATGCCGGATAGGCTAGCGCGGTTTCCCCAACCGTCCCATCGGAACATACGACACGCACGCGAAACGGCGCGGCCGGTGGCGGCGTGCCCGGTCCAACGAAGGCTGCCGCGCCCGGCAGGTTGTACAGCGTAAATTCATAACCGGCCTCCAGCGGCGCGCTGCGGTTCAGCGCCGCCACCGTGCAGCTGGCATCCGCTGCCGGCGGCGTCGGCGCCGGCGTCTGGTCCTGCGCCAGCACAGGCACCGCCGCTCCACATGACAGGGCCAGCGCAAGCATGCTTGCGCCGCGCCGCAACAGGGCGCCAAACTTCGCTGCGGCGGTTGCCGCAGGTCGAACCTCAATTGGGTTGTGCATTGCTGTCATGGTGGATTGACTGTCTGTCTTCTTATTCGATGGGGTACTGCAGCGCGATTATTTGTTGAACACTGTATCCGGCGCGACCTGTACGCGCCCGCCCGGGGCGTTCCAATGCATCAGCAAGGGGTCCGCCGCCAGCGCTTGGGTCAGGTACCACTTTCCATTCAGCTTCTCGGTTGCGATGGTGTCCTTGTACACCTGCTTACCGGTGCTTTCCTTGACCGAATATTCGATCAGCACATATTTTCCGTATTCGACCCTCGTCAACAATTCAAAGCTGCGCGTGGCGTCGTTTTCCCACAGCTTGATCCAGTCGGCCGGGGTTTTGCCGTTGGCAGCGTCGCGCTGTTTCATACCGGCCAGGGAGGCCGGTGTCCACAGCGCCGAGTTCCACTCGAAGTCCTTGGCCTTGATGGAAGAAACCATGTCGACCAGCACGTCCTCCGGCGTGGCGCCAGACTTGGTTCCGCGCTTGCGCGGCACGATGATGCGCTGGCCCTCATAGCTCATGACCTTCATCGGATACACGGTTTCCACCACCAGCGTGGTCAAGCGCGCTTGGCTGACGCCGAATTCCGGCGACACCTCTTTCTTCGGCTGTTGTGCGAGCACTGGCGCAGCAAGCAGCGCGCACAGCAGCAAAGATGACCGAACCGGCATTGACTTACCCATGATTTACTCCGTTTTGTCTCGAGATTAGCTTCTGCCAACCAAGCAGCATCAGCCAGGCCAGCAATGTAAAAGCGGCGAACGCCAGCCAGGCGTTCAGCCAGTACCGCAGGTTGTGCTCAAGTCCTTCGCGGCCCAAGGCCACATATGAGAACTCGGGAGCTTCCGGGTCAACATGGACCATGAGCTGCTTGCCGACCACCGCATCGGGCGCCATGCGCGCGGTCACAGAACCCGGTTTTGCGCGGTCGCCAGGCAAGTCCGCCAGGACCTGGGATTCGTATAGGAAGTAGCGCGACGAAATATGACGCTGGCCGTTCAACTCGAATTGATACGAAATCTTTGGGCGCACACGGTACTCCATTTTGGAACCCTGATTGCCGTGCTTGCTGAGTCGCGTCTCGAGCGTTTCCTCGTCCACCAGGACCACGCGCGCCGGCACCATCACCGTCGCGCGGAATGCATCGATGCCGCGGCCGAAAAACAGAATATCGGCCGCCCCCAGCAATACCAGCCCGGCGGTAAAAAAGGCCAGCATCTCGAAGAAGGTGCGCACCGTGATGCGCCGCTTTGGCCTCATGGCGTCACCGATCCTGCCACCTTAAGGCACAGGTCGGACGGATACGGTCCCCATTCCTTGAACGTCGAGAAACTGGCGAGCGTCATTTTGCGGGAACCGACTTCGATTTCGGCCTTGCCGGTAATGGCCGCCTTGAATGTCTTTTCGCATTGCGCGCCGCTTCCGCTCAGGCCCATCTCGCCCTCCACCATGATGGCTACTGGCCTGAAGCTGAAGCCGAAGCTCGACCCCTCGGCAATCTCCATTTTCATGACGGCGCCGATTTCACCTGTTGCCACGCCGTTCAGCCATTTCAGTTCGGTCTTGTGCTCGCAACCATCGGCAGTGACTTCACCTTTCAGGCCGCCGGCCAGGCGGCCCGTGGCGAATATCCCCAAGGCGCCATCCGCCAGGTAGTGCCATTCGTAGCCCCAGATTCGCCCCTCTACGTTGATGCCGGCGGTGCCCTGCAGCGTGACGCCGATATCGCTGCCGAGGCGGCCAGTGTCTTTGCAGCACTTGTTCTTCATTTCGCCTTCCAGTACGCCCTCAGCGCTGAACGACAATTCCGCCAGGCCGAGATGGATCGCACCCGGGTTCCAGAACATGCCGTAGGAGACCTTGACCGCGTTGCCGCTGCCGACTTTGGTCGGATCCGGTTCGCAAGTCGGGCATTCACCCTTGGTCAGGCGTTCGCAGGTGGCGCACTTCTTCGGCTTGGTCTTGCCGCATTTGTCAGGGTCGTAGCGGCACAGGCCACCCCAGCCAGCCTTGGTCAGGCCGGAGCCGACATCGGTGACCAGATAGGCGCCATCTTCGGAAACGGTGGCGCGCCCCATCGGCACGAACTGGCCCAGGTCATGGTCCCACTGCACGATTGGCAGGTTGTCGCCAGCCGGATTGCCTGCGGCATTCGGCAGCATCACTTCGATCGGCGGATCGAAGCGGGTACCAGCCGGCTGGACAGTCCACGCCGGCACGCCGAATTGCGCACCGCCGGCAGGCGGGGCCATCGGCAGCCTGTCCGCCGTCACCGGGCTCACCACCAGCGTGCCAACGTGGGAACCGTCCGGGAAGGTCACGCTATTGGCCTTGACCTTCATCTGGAAACCTTGCAGGCCGGGAATCTGCAGCACCACGTCCTGGTTGCCGCCTACCACTTTGGATTCGGACGCCAGCAGCGGCGGCAAGTAGACTGGATGCGGCAGCTGGTTATCCTGGCCGCGCACGGCGTAGGATTCGAAATGCAGGCTAGGCCATTGCTGCTGCGCGGGATCATTGGTGGGATTTACCGTACGTCCGTCGACGAACAAGTCAATGCGGCCGGGCGGCACATTATCGAACTCGAAGCGTCCCTGCGCATCGGTCGTGGACGCCAGCGCAGTGCGGCCGACCGATACGCGCACACCTGGGAGGGGTTTGCCTTTGTCGGTATAGACATAGCCCGAGAAACTTGCCGGACCATCCTGCGCCTGTTTCGACTGCACCAGGAACTTGGCATTGCCGATCAAGTCGTCAAAGTTCTCGATGTTGCCGCCGGCGTCGCGCAAGGCGCGAGCGCTGATGCGTACCAGGCCAGGCTCCCGGCCCATGGTCGGCCGCAGCGCGGTCAGACCGTTTTTGTCGGTATTCAGCACGATGCGTTTGCCGCCGTCCTGCGCCACACCACCCAGGCGGTCCGTGAAGTAGGCGTCGCCCGCTTCAACCGTGTACACCACTGGCACGTTCGGCAGCGGGTTGTCGTCGCGGTCGCGCACGATCACCGACATGAGTTCCAAAGGCTGGCTACCGGTCTCGGCAAACTGGTTCAAGCCCAGGTCGGCGTTAACCTTGAACACTGCGCCGCGCTGGGTAGTGGCCGTAAACGTGACGTCGCCGGCCCACTTGGCGTAACTCGCGCGCAGCACATTGGCCGCCATACCGGATTGCTTGCCGGCGCGCAGCCAGACTTGCGCACGCCCAGCCGAGTCGGTCTTGACCGACAGGTTACGGGCAGCGCTCACGCCGTCGGGACGCTGCACCACGCCCTGCTCCGTGCTGATCGAACCGGTGCCGCGCATCACGTCGAACTGCACTGGAATGCCGGCTACCGGTTCGCCCATGGCGTTCAGCGCCACCACCACCAGCGGCCGCGGCAGTTCTACGCCACTGGCTGCTTGCTGGTGATTGCCCGACACCATGGTCAGGCGTGCGGTGCCCACGGCAATGCGGCTGACTTTGATTTGCTGTGTTCGCGTGTTGCCGAATTGGTCGGTGGCGGTGACCAGCAGCGTGTTCTCGCCTACTTCCAGCGGAACGTCGGGCACCAGCCAATAGCGGTCGGCGACTTCGCCTTGGCGGGTCGCGCCGTTGACCGTGATGCTGACACGTGGTTCCGGTGCACCAACAAAGGCTTCGACAGCATCATTCACCATGCCGCGCACATCGACCTTGCTGCTGGTGGTGACGGCATTGTCCACTGGAGCCTCAACGGTGAGAATCGGCGCGGTCTGGTCGACACTGACCTGCAGCGACGCCGTGCCGGCGCGGCCGTGTGCATCGGTAGCCACCGCGATCAGGTTATTCATCCCTTCATGCAGGAAGAAATTATCGAAGCGGAATTCGGTACCATCAGGCGACAGGACCGCAGCCTGCTGGTTGATCCGCACCGAGGTTACCGCCTTGCTGACGCGGCCAGTAATGGTCACAGGACGGTCGACATTGCCAGTCAGGTTACCCGGGCTGGTCTGGTTGGCGCGGCCCAGCATGGCATTGTCGGCCGGGCTCGTAAACGTGACATGCGGCGGCGCGTCGTAGCTCACGGTCGTGCTGGCATTGCGCACAGTGCCGTCGCCGAAGGTAGCCTGCACGGCCAAAGTATTGGCACCGTCCGCCAACTCCACGGTGCTGCGATAGATGCTGTTACCGGCATCGTCGAAACTGAGGAACGCCATGGGTAAACCGTTCAACAGCACCGTGGTCGGACTGCCGCGATTGGACCGGGCACTGGCAGTCACTTCCAGCGTTGGCGTCGCAACGCTCATGCCCCCCCCCGGACTGGTGATCGCCAGTACATAGGCTGCGGGATCTTCCACAGTAAAGCCCCAGCTTGCAACGGCAACCCCGTTGACCTTGTTCGGCACTTCCAGATACACGGTATACGGACCGTTTGCCAGCGGCGCTGCCGGGCGGAAGCTGATACCGTCCGCGGCCACTTGCGCCAGGGAGGTCACGTCCTGGCCGTTGAGCAGCAGGCGCACGCCGCTCAGATCGATACCGTTGCGCGCATCGGCGAATTGCGCCGAGATGACGGGCTGGCTATTTAATGGCAGCTTGATGTCCTTCGGGCTCATGGCCGTCACTTGTGGCGGCGCGGCCATCATGAAGTTCCAGCTGCTCTCGGCCGTATTCCCGGCACGGTCACGCACGCTCAGGCTCGCGGCATGAGAACCGTCTGCCATTCCTGCCGGCGCCTGGAACTGCACGCCACTTGCGCTGATGCTGGTGTTTGCCGTTACGTCAACGCCATCCAGCAGCAAACGCACGCTGGCTGCATCAATACCAGCGCCAACGTCTGAGTAACTCGCCGACAGCAGCGGCGCGCTGCCCCCCGGCAGGAAGACGTCGCGCGGAGACTCACCGGAGATGACCGGTGCGGTGGCGGTCGTGAAATTCCAGCTGTACACAGCAGCATTGCCCGCCTTGCTCGGCACAGTGATGCGGACCGTATGGCTGCCCTCCACCAGGGGCGACTTTGGCGTGTAGCGCGTGTCGCTGGCGCCCCGCGCCGCGGCGGCGCTGACATCAACGCCGTCCAGTTCCAGCTTGATGCCGGCGACATTCACTCCGCTGGCAGAAGACTGGTACTGTGCCACGATGACCGGCAATTCGTCCGCCGCCAGCATGGCGCCGGCGGCCGGCAGGAAGCCCGGCAGGAAAGTGGGCGAACCGACGTCGGTCAGGAAGCTCCAAGTGGCGTTGGCCGGATTGCCCGCCTTGTCCGTCACTGCCAGTGTGACGGTATGCAGGCCGTCGACCAGCACCGCAGCCGGCTGGTACGAGATACCGGTGGCGCTGACCTGGGCCTTGGCCGTGACATCCACCCCATCGACCGTCATGCGCACGCTGGCAGGGTCGATCCCCGGCGCGATGGCCGGGTCGCCCGAATCCTGGTACTTGGCAGTGATCAGCGGCATGCCATTCGCCAGCAAGGTATCCTGCGGCGCCATCGCCGAAATAATCGGCAAGCCGGTATAGACGGTGAAGCGCCAGCTCATTTCGCTGCGGTTGCCGGCCTTGTCGGTCACTGCCAGCGTTACCAGGTGCACACCCTGCGGCAATGCGGCGGACGGGGTGTAATTCAGCGAATCGGCGGCCAACTGGCTCTGCGCGCTCACATCGACGCCATCGAGCATCAGGGTCGTTTTTGCGGCATCGATTCCTGCGCCCACGTCGCTGAACTGGGCGGTGATGCTATGCGTACCCTGCCAGTTGAGGGTGACGTCCTGCGGCGCTACGGACACGATGCGCGGCGCGGTCCGGGTCACGAAACTCCAGCTGGCAACTGAGCTGTTGCCATATTGGTCCACCAGCGTCAATTTCACCGCATGGCTGCCTTCGGACAGCACCGCTCCCGGAGTGTAGCTGACAATATCGGCCGAGATGGTGGCTTGGGCAGTAATGTTCACGCCATCCAGTTCGAGCACAGTCTTGGCCGGGTTGACGGCCGCCAGGCCGCCGCCAATACTGGCGCGAATCGCTGGGATCGCATCGGCTGGCAGCACCGCCGCGTTGGCCGGCTCCATGGTGGCGACCTGCGGGCCGGACTGGTCAACGCGGAACGACCATGTCGCGCTGTTGACATTGCCAACGGCATCGCCGAGCGACAGTTGGACCGTATGCGCGCCGTTCGCCAGCTTGGCGACTGGCAGGTAATTGATGCCGCTGCTGGTGATGGCCGACAATGCAGTCACATCGACGCCGTCGACTTTCAGCGAAATGCTTGCGGCATTGATCCCCGTGCCGGCATCGGCGAACTGGGCGCTGATCGCGCTCAGCGCATTGGCCGTCGTGATATTCGACGGTGAGGCTGCGGAAATGCCCGGCGCCACGGTATCCGTGACGAACGACCAATCCACCCTGCTCTCGTGACCTGCCAAGTCGGCAATCACGACGCTGGCTTGGTGCGCACCGTCGGCCAACGCGGCAGCCGGGGTGTAACGCATGCCGGTCGCAGAGGCCTGGGCTTGCGAACTGACATCGGCGCCATCAAGTTTGAGCACCAGGGAATTGGGCGCCACACCGCCGCCGGTGTCTTCGAATACCGCGCTCAGGACAGGCGTGGCCTGGTTGACACTACCGCGCGGCAAGGTCTGGCTGATCTTGGGCGCGGAACCCGCGCGCACCTGCACCTGCCATACAAAGAGTTTCAGGAAGCTGTTGTTATAGCCGGCAGGATCATTCGAGCCGAAGTCTCCCGAATCATCGTTATGGCAAGGCGAACCGCCGCCAGGAGTCTGCGGATTCAAGCGCTGGTCGAACTGGCACGAAGCCCGCACAACAAAAGTGCCCAGGCTGGCCTTGGTCGCCCGCTCGCCAACCGGACCAAACTGCACCTGTGGCTGGATGATCTCGAAATGCTTCTTGGTACTCGCCACGACGGCACTGACATCGGACACCGCCGCACCGCTGTTGCGAATATCAACGCGGTAAGCATAGTCGTACAAGGGTTTCTTCACTGGACTGCCGGCCACCAGTGTTTTCGAGACCGGGTGGTAATCGATGATCAGGAACGATGGCAATGCAGCCTGCCCTGCTTGAGCGCCCGCTGCGGCACATAGCAGAATAGCGAACACGGCAAGACCCGCGACGACGCGTTTCAACAAACCCATTGCAAGGAGCTCCCTAGATTCCAAAGAACCATGTTAAATTTGACAATTACCGGTCGGCAATTTTAGCAGAAATTCAATGATAAATTTCCTACTTCATTGATTTTTTTGCCTCGTGGAATCATTTTTACAACGGAGATGCTGCAATTGAAGAGTTCGCGAATGTCGAAAGCCCGCCGAGGCCGCTAGAGCGCGCGAGGTCCGCCTCAGCCTGCACCCTGCACTGCCCGGCGATCTTGTCGTGGCAGAACCGCGGCTGCTGGCAAGGTGAACGACTAGGGCTGCGGTCGACGAAGACCGGCAGATACCATCAAGAAACGGCGCGATCCGCCCACCATCGCTCAAACTGATGGGCCGGCATCGGCGGCGAGAAATGGAAACCCTGGCTGCGCGGGCAATGATGGGCGCGTAAGAATGCGAGAGCATCGCTAGATTCCACGCCTTCGGCAATCACGTCCAATCCAAGCGAGTGCCCAAGCGCGATGACAGCCTTGGCGATTGCAGTACTGGCGCCGTTCGCCCCGATTTCCTTGACAAATGACTGGTCGAGCTTGACGATATCGATTGGCAATCGGCTCAAGTAACCCAAGCTCGAGTAGCCGGTGCCGAAATCGTCCAGCGCTATTTTCACTCCCAACTCTTGCAGACCAAGCAGAATTTCCCGCGCCCCGTTTGTATCATGCATTAGAGTGCCTTCGGTAACTTCTATGTACAGGCTCGCTGGCGGAACCCCGCTACTTTTCAGTGCATCGCCGACGCTTTCCAGAAAATCCTTTTGCCGGAATTGCAGGGGAGAGACATTCACCGCCATCGGCACGATCGGGCCGCCCTTGTCCAACCATTCCCGTTGCTGGCGGCACGCTTCCCGCAATACCCAATTGCCCAGGTCAATCATCATCCCCGCTTTTTCGGCAACCGGGATAAACGCCGCGGGGTCGGACCGCATTGCGGGCCAACGCAGGAGCGCTTCAACGCCGACAACCTGCGCGGTCGCCGTTGCGACCACGGGCTGGTAAAACAAGACGAACTCGCGGCTGGCGAGACCCTGGCGCAACCGGCTTTCGATGCGCAGAGCTTCGCGGGCGGCTTGGTCAAATTCGGCCCGAAAGAATTGAAAGTCGTTTTTGCCATTCTCCTTGGCGTGGTACATCGCGGCGTCCGCGTTGCGAATCAGCTCTTCGGTATTCTGTCCGTCCTGCGGATACAGGCTGATGCCGATGCTTGGCGTAACGGTCAGCTCCCGGCCGTTCACGATGTAGGGTTGGCGCAGGCGGTCCAAGGCGTGGCGCGCCACTGTCGCCGCATCGTCGGCGCTGCCGATATTGGAAAGTACGGCTACAAACTCGTCGCCGCCAAGGCGCGTGACCAGGTCGCCGCCGCGGATACAGGGAGTGAGCCGCATGGCGACTTGTTTCAAAACCTCGTCCCCCACCTGATGACCATACGTATCGTTGATTGGCTTGAAGCGGTCCAGATCAAAGAACAGAAAAGCCATCTGTCCACCTTGCCGGCTTGCTACCGACATCAGGTGCTCTGCGTACTCGTATAGCAAGGCGCGGTTGGGCAATCCGGTCAAAGGATCGTGCTGCGCAACCTTTTCCGCCGCCTTGCGGTCTGTGATATCGCTATTAAAGCTCACCAATCCATCTGGCGAAGCGTTAGTGCGGACGTCCCACCATCGACCCGTAGGTTTGTGGAAGTAGTCCATTCGGCCGGGGACGCGCTCATAAAGTGTCTGCGCCAGCATGGGGATGATGGGGTGCTCCGGCTCAATTGCGTAGGCCTGGCGCACGTCCTGACCGACCAGCGACGCTTTTGGCTGGGCCGCCTCCTCTGCCGCCTTGCTGTTGACGAAAGTGATGTGCCAGGCCCGGTCGATCACGACAATGCCATCGCTGACGCTTTCGAGGATAGTCTCGAGATAGCTCCTCATGGCATCGGCTTCGGCCCGCATTGCCTGTGCACGGCGCGCATGCTCGGACTGCGCAAGTTGGCTCGCCACCCGCGCCAGCAATTCGCGCGCGCTAAACGGTTTGACCAGATAATCGTCCGCGCCCGCCCTCAGGCCCTCGATGCGCGCCTCCTCCGTCGCCCGTGCCGACAGGATGATGACCGGAAGGGTCATCGTTCGCGAGTCTTGGCGCAGTATCCGGACAAGTTCGACGCCGTCGATTCCCATCATCATGACGTCGGTCAAGACGAGGTCTGGACGTTCGGCGTGAATGGCAGCCAAGGCAGCGTGACCATCTTCCACCGTCATGATGTCATAGTATCGGCTGAGCAATCGGCCGAGATAGCCGCGCAAGTCTGCGTTGTCCTCGACGAGCAGGATCCGCGAGCGTTGCGCACCTGCCAGCGCGGGGTCCAGATCCGGCTTGGGCGGGAGCGGTGCCGACGGCAACCATCTGAGCGCTTCGCTTGCATACAAATCCGCGTTGTCCAGGAGATCGATATGATGCCGTCTGCCGAATACCCGATCAGCCGGCAGATGCGTGGTACCGAAAGGCAGGGTGACGACGAATGTAGAGCCTTCCCCTTCCCGGCTCGTCACGGTGATGGTCCCGCCATGCAAATGCACGAGTTCCTGAACAAGCGCCAGCCCGATACCGGCGCCTTCTTGTGTCCGCCCCTTCCGGCCAGCGACCTGGTAGAAGCGGTCAAACAAGTGCGGCAACTCGTGCGCGGCAATGCCGGTGCCGGTATCCCGGACACTGAGTTCAGCCTTGTCGCCCTTGGCGCGCAAGCTCACCACAATTTCTCCTTGCAGGGTGAATTTGAATGCATTCGAAATCAGGTTGAGTACGATTTTTTCCCACATGCCGCTGTCGACGTACACCATGTCGGGAAGTGGCGGGCAATCGATAATCAGACGCAGACCCGCACGTTCAACCGCACTGCGAAACACGCTGGCCAATTCGCTCGTGAAGCTGGCCAGGTCAGTCGCCTGGTAGCTTGCCGTCACCCGCCCCGCTTCAATCCTGGCGAAATCGAGCAGCATGTTGACGAGTTTGAGGAGGCGCTTGGCATTGCGGTGAGCGAGCGCGAGATCCTCGCGGTGTTCATCGTTCAGGCCGATGGCCAGTTCCAGGAGGTCTTCCAGCGGACCCAGCATGAGCATGAGCGGCGTGCGCAGTTCATGGCTAATGTTGTCGAAGAACGTTGTTTTGGCCCGGTCGAGTGCCGCCAGCGTCTGGTTCGCCTCATGCAGGCGCAGGTTCGCCTCGAGGCGTTCGCGCGCACGCTGGAACATTTCTGCT
The DNA here is from genome assembly GCA_039593355.1 of Pseudoduganella sp. Taxonomy (GTDB): domain Bacteria; phylum Pseudomonadota; class Gammaproteobacteria; order Burkholderiales; family Burkholderiaceae_D; genus Rugamonas. The sequence goes on along the minus strand of JBCNPK010000003.1, from coordinate 20,649 downwards.
TCCAGCTCCTGGATCCGCTGATTCAGCGCTTTCGCATCGTTGGCCCCGGCAACGGCCTGTTGCTTTATGCTCATGAAATCCGTGACGTCTTCGACACGGTGAATAATGTAGGCAACCTGTCCCGCATCGTCGAGTACGGGCGTATTGACGGGACTCCAGTAGCGCACATCGAAACCGCCGCCGCGCTCGGCCGGCCTGCTGATATCGTATTTCTGTATCGGCATGGTATCCGCGCTGCGCGATTGCAGTACCCGTTCAAATGAGGCTTTAAGCGCGGCGACGCCCTGCGCCTGGAGATCGTCAGGATTGTCGGGGAAAACGTCGAACATATACCTGCCAATGATATCTTCACGGCGGGTCAATGTTGCTTCCAGATAGGCGGAGTTGACAGTTGTAATGGTGAACCCGGGCGTCACCACCAAGTACGGTGTGGGCGTCGCTTCAAATACCCGTCGATACTCTCTGATGGCAAGAGCTTTACCTGCCTTGCCTCCAACAGTTGGGCTCATGCTCACCTCTAATCCGACATGGGCAGCTCACCTTAAGAAACGGCACAGAGAAAGCATTCAGCATATCATTCCCTATCGACAGTTTTTGTCTAGTCCTAAACAGTCACAGTCACTGCGCGTTGTTGCGTGGATGGAGCATCTTCCGCAGGAATGCGGCCCCTTCGTCAAGCGCGAGCGTGCCCTCGGAACTGGATGAAGCCGTGCATCTGCTTGCGATAGACCTTAAAGATGGCCTCGACTCCAGCCTTGTCGAGCGCCTGCGCAAATGCAATTCCCTCATCGCGTAACGGATCGTTTTCTCCGACTTGGATAAGGGTTGGCGGAAAGCCCTCGAGCGATGCCAAAGCCGGCGTAACCAGGGCGTCGTTTGGATCGACGTTGCGGGGCAGGTACGCTGCAATCATTTTCGAATTCAAAGCATGTGTCGGGAAATTGGTTTCACCGAATTCCCTCCATGACGGCGTGTCCATCCGGTTGTCCAGGGACGGATACATCAGCCACACGGCGCGGCCGCTTGGTCCGCCGCGATCACGCGCAAGAATTGCCGCGGCAGTCACCAAAGTGCCCCCTGCACTATCGCCACATAAGGCAAGCCGGCCGGAATCACCACCCATACCCCGGGGCTTTCTCGGCCAGCCACTCCCAAGCTTTGCAGACATCCTCGAAGCCAGCGGGAAACGGATGCTCGGGTGCCAAGCGATAATCGACGGACATGACCATGGCGCCTGTCCTATTGGCGATCGCACGGACAAGTACGTCATGCGTATCAATGCTGCCGGCCACGAACCCGCCGCCATGCGCAAACAATATGACCGGCAATTGAGTCTCATCCGTCCGCTCAGGAACATACAAACGTGCCTCGACGTTTCGGTCAGGCCGTTGTGCGGGAATCGCAACTGTGCGGATGTCGGCGACAGGATCTGGAGAACCTGCCGCAGGGATTTTCTCGCGGAAATTGCGCCGCATTTCCTGTGCGAAATGCGCGAGGCCTGGATCAACCGCGCCAGAGTGTGCAATCATCGCTCTCTCCTTCCGATGGGATCGACGCGCGTGCCGCGCCATTGCAACGATACTGGCTGTGCGCGCCTCGCTACGCACGCTTGGGCGGATAAAAAAAAGCCCCTGAAAAATCAGGGGCCTCGTTCAGCATCTCTACAGTTTGCCGCTCGTTGAAATCAGGCGCGGAATTATTCCCACTCTATTATTTTCGGCAGATCTAAGTCCCTGATTCTGCTTGGTCTTTTGGGCTGGGATTGCAGCGATACCAGCGGAAATACCATCACCTACTATTCGTTTAAAGCCCCTTCTCACACACGATTTTTTCCGATTATCTTACACTTAAAAATAATGCGAACAAGATCACCCACAAGCGATGTCATCTTGTATCTGCGCCAGCCAACTGTGATTCCACATACTGCCGCAAAGTCCCTATAATTCTGCCAAGGCGACTCACGGTGACACCCAGTGATATTTGTGAACCACTCGACCATTTTTATCAATATCAAACGACCATGCTTCAATATCAAATGTAAGCCTATTTTCGTACCACAGCCTTGAGCTACACGAACCCTCGCAACCTGTCGACGCATATCGCAAAAAAGGTTTAGCATTAGTTTCTTCTACATCTGCCGCGCCAAGTAATGCAACAACTCGACTTTCGCTATCTCCGATGACAATTGCATTAAATTGGCGCTGATTCAAAGTGGACTTGACGGCACATCCGCCAATGTAAAGTATCGCAAGCACAACTAGAAAAGCAATTGACCGCTTAAGCATAATTCCTCCATTTAGTTTTTCTTCTCGTCCTTGGGGCGTTCGAACTTATTGACAATTTCCGCAAGCCCTTTTGGCATTTCACCATTTTGCGGGACAGTATAGGTCACTGCGTTCGGCTGCGCTGCAGCATCCCGCGCGACACCGCCAGGGAAAGGAATACCAGCAACAGGAATACCAGCCGCCTCAAGAACTTGGTTTGTCCGTACAGCACAATTATCCAGTAGCCCTACACTCATATCTGCGTGCTTATCAATTTCTTGAATTGCCGCAGCATCCTGTTTCTCTGAAGTCTTCAGCACCGTCACTTGCTGTACGCGAACTTTGCTCTCACGTTTCAAATAGTCAGTTACTGAGCTGCCCTTTGCGGTATCGTTCCCAAAACTAGACATTCCGTTACGCTGCACAGCAGATGCCGTGTGCCCGAAGAGATTTACGCTACCATCTCGTACCCCTCCTGTGATAACCAGAATGTCCCTCCCGTCAGGATCAATGTACTTATATGCATTATTATTGACATAACTGTAACGATTGAAGGTCGCCGCTGTGTTCATGTCAGTCAACACTGGGTCAATGCTCAAGAACCGCCCCGCGACCGGATCGTAATACCGTTGCTGCATGTAGGTCAGGCCGGTATTTGTGTCGTTCACATGCCCGGTGAAGCCAATCTTGCCGTTGCTGCCAGCCGAAGCCTGGATCATTCCGTATGGCTCGTACTTGGCGCTACTTATCACGGTTCGACTCGCATTTGTGCGCGCAACTGGACTACCCAGCGCATCCGTGTGGTCGTAGGTGGTGCCGGCAACACTGTCCACTTCGGCCAGCAGGTGGTTGTCGATGTAAATGTATTTGGTCGTGCTGGAAGGATTTGGCCCACCAGTCTGATTCGCGTAATAGAGCTTGCCGTCCTGCCCGTACACTTGGCGACGGTTGGTGCCATCGGTCTGCGCGACCAGCGTGCGGCGGCCGAAGCCGTCGTAGCTATACGTCGCCTTACCAGGCGCGTTGCTGATGCGGTTACCGATGTCAAAAACATAGCTCTGGCTTCCGCGCGTTGTGATGTTACCGCGTGCATCGTAGCCATAGTTAAAGGCGAACGCGGCATTGTTGCTGCTGATGCTGCTCAGGCGATTGGTCAGCGCGTCGATGTTGTGGGTGCTGGTACGCGCCGTGCCGCCACCGGTGACGGTCGAACTAGTCAGGTTATCCAACCCATCATAGCCGTAGCTCGCGGTGCCCCACATTGCCGGCGCGGCGACGCTAACCAAGCGATCCAGGTCGTCATACCCCATGGTGCGCGTGGTAGCCGCTGCCTGCAGGTCCGTAATCTGGCTAACATTGCCGTTCGCATCGTAATCATACTGGTCGTTCAGCACCCCCACATCGTTGGACTGGCGCGGCAGGCCGCGCGTGTTCTGCGTCAGACTGTGCGTGATGCCATTGCCGTACGTAAAGTTCGAGATGGCGCCGTTCGGGTGATAGGCAATGGCGTTCGCAAAACTTCCCACAGTCGTTGCCCTGCCCAAGGCATCCGGTGTATACCACAGCGACGTGCCATCGGGGTAATTCATCGCCCACAAGGAACCATTGGCATCGTAAGAACGGTCGATATTCGACGTCACGCCGTTAAACACCAGGCTCTCGCGCTCCATCAGGCGGCGCTTGTTATAGGTGTTGGTCCAGGTCGAGCCATTGGAACTGGTCGTATAAGGCAGGCCGTCACTGGTGTAGGTGCGAATAATTGACGGGCTGCCGTCACCGAAGGTCGTGTCGGTCAGGCGATTGAGACCGTCATAGGCCATCGCGATTTTCTGCGAGTCCGGCACGCTGTAGGTGTCGCAACTTACCGGCGATTGCAGACCTTGTCCCGTCGCCTTCCAGACAATATTGTTCGCAGCATCGTAATCCTGCACCGTCGCGCCGACTTCCGGCTCGATCGTCTTGCACAGCCGCTCGTAATCATCGTAGACGTAGCTGCGCGTTGCAGACACGCCGCCGCGCGAACGCACTATGCTGGTGGTGTTCGCAAACGCGTTGCGGTTGATCGTCACATTCACGCTGTCGGGCAGCGCGATCGTCTTGATCACGTCCGTCTTCGGCTCATCCCAGGCAAAATAACTGTATGTCGTCGATTTGCCGCGCGGGTTGGTGACGGTCGTGGTGAAGCCGCTGTTATAGGTGTTGGTCGTGGTCAGGTTACCCAGCTCACTTGCTGCTACCGTCGTCGTTGGGCGGTTCAGCGCGTCGAAGTCCCGCGTCACACCTGTGCCCACGGTGTTGATATCGGTGATGTCGCGCAGCGGATAGGACTCGAAGGTGGTGTTGCCCAGGTGGTCGAAGGTCTTGCGCACTGCCGTGCCGGTCGTGGAAGGCGAAGCTGCATCGAAGGTGCGGTTCAGGATCGGCCGCAGCAGGCCATCGTAATAGGTAATCGAGCGCGCGTTACCGGTCGAAACGGTCTGCCGCCAGTGTGCTCCGCTGATGCCAAGCTCGCTGCCGGCAACGCGCTCGGACAAGATCGTCGTGCCGTTCCAAGCCACGGTGTCACCAGTCGGATAGGCGATGCTGGCCAGGCGGCCCATCGTATCGTAACCAAAGCTGGTCGTAAAACCTGCCGCGTTGGTCATCGAGGTGATGTAGCCCTGCGTAGTGACGACGGCACTGTCCGAGGTGCCATTGGGATAGCTTGTATTCTGCGGGATGCCTGCCTTGTAATTGGTGAATGTCGTGGTCTGCGACTTGCCGTCCGCCTTGGTATAGAGCGTGCCATCAGCGGCATAAGAGTACGACTCGATCAAATGGCCGAATTTCCTGGTCGTCTCCAGCTTCGCGTTACCGGCGTTGTAGGTGTTTTCCACCATGGCCTTGCCGGTTGACGATTCAGTTATGCTCGTCACCTGGTCCAGCACCCACAACGCATTGTTGTTCTGGTAGGCCGTGGTCTCGGTACGGTTTTCACCCAGCGAACTCGATTTGGTTGCCGAGGTAACGCGCGCGCCTGTGTCGAAGCTGTTCGCCGTCCAGGTGAAGGTCGTTCCTTGCTGGGTTGTCACCTTCTGGTCCACTGGCATGGCGCGCGACAACATTTCGCCGTCAGTTGGGATGTCGCCCCCATAGCCATAGACAGCCGGGTACGGGCCGGCGCCGGGAGCCCGGTAGCGCGTGGTGGTCGTAGACAAGGCCGTGCTACCGTTCCAGCCGACATCGACTTGTTCCAGGCGCCCTTCCGAAACACGGTAGCGGTTACCAAAGGTGTAGCGCGTCTGGAATCCTTTCGGGTCGGTCACTGTCGTGGTCTTACTGGTCGGGCAGCTGCCAGTACATGGCGCAAAGCTGGCGTTCGCAGGGCCATACGCGTAGGACCAGTTCATGGTTGCCATGCCGGGGCCGGAGATGCTCTTGCTGGCGAGCGAATACGTTCGAAGGTAGATAGGGTAGCCGGCATACAGGCTGCCGTTGGGCATGGTTCGGCAAACCTGCGGGACATCGGAGCGGCCATGCGTGACGCCTGTCAGCGTAAAGGTCCCCGTGGCGCCCGATGGATGGGTCATCGATCCGATTAGCGTGCCGTTTGCGGTCTGGACAACGCCGCCGCAGCTTGGGCTGGAGACTGATCCAACTGCCGTCACCAGCGGGTACATGTTCGACAATCCCCAGCTTGACGCATCGGGCAACGTGACGCTGGTGAGCGTGTAGCCGCCAACGGCGACACTGGCGTAGCCATAGGACCAGGTGCGCAGGCCATCGTTGATCGAGGTAATCAGGTGCGGATAGCTGGCATTGCCATAGGCGAAGCTGATCGTGCGGCCGTCACTGGACGTGATGGAGCTCACGTTGGCCGGGCGCGCTGGGTCGTAGTTGTAGCGCACCCAATTGCCGAAACGGTCCGTGATCGACGTTACAAGCAGGCGAACCTCCTTGCGCGCCAGGACAGGATTGACGGGGGCCATCGGCGTCACCGTGCCGCCACCGAGCTTGTTCTTCGTCGTGCTGCTCTGTCCTGCCAGACTGCTGATGCCTGAGGAAGTGGCCTTGAATGCCGCCCCGCCGCCAGCTTGCGTGACCGACCAAACGGGGAAGGAAACCATTTGATCAAAGCGATACTTCACGCCATCTGGCGACACCGCCACGAACCCCTCTCCATTCGCGCCACCGGGATCGTTGGCCAAATTCGATGTGCAACTGATCGCCCATTTATTACTTGTGACGACCGGGTAGCTGGCTGGCGCATTGTTTGGCGCATCCAAATAGGTTTCGGAACGAGCCAGCAGTTGCTGTTCGCCCTGGCCAGGGATGTACATGTAATTACCGGTCCAGTAGGAGCTGGCGTCAAATATCCCACCAAAGGAAGAGACGGGGGCAGGCTCGCTAAAATGGCTGCAGCGCGCATACATGCTTTGCCCCCACACCGTCCACCCGGCGCTATCGGAGAAGGTGCCCTTCATGTACGGCATGTCGAGTTCCCAACGGCCAAACGCGAATTTGTCGGGAGAGACGTACATGTTGTTCAGGCCAGTGCCCAGCTTGCGCCCTACCTGCACGGCAATGGCGCTATTACCCCGCAAGCTCACATCCGTCTGCCTGAAACTCAGGCTACCCTGATATATGTTGACTGAATCGCCAAACAGGTCGGTGCCGATTTTGGCAATGGCATTTGGGGCCTTGATCAGCTGGAGTTGCTCGGCCAGCGCATCCTGGGCCGAACTGCTATTTGCCACAGAAATGAAGGCCGCGCATACCGCTACATGCAGGAAAAAGGGACGGAGCGATTTCGCTCGGGACAGTCGCAAGGGCATTGCCATTCCAAATCCTTATAGTTAAGTACTTGTCAAGGAACACTTCTACCGAACAACAACTGTATTTACGAATTATCAATGGATCAAGAAATTAATTTTTGGCAAATGTGACAAATTGTGAATATATTTCATTGATATTGTGATATGACTCCCTTATCGCTAATGGGCTTGAAGCATGCGTCAGCAGTCGCGAACATCGAAAAAACAACGCACCGGCGATGTGCATCGCTTTGCGCTAACGGGTCAGCAAATCATCAAGGAGCGAGGTGCCTTGATACAGGAAATGGCCGGAATCGAAGCGCATTGATAATTCTGCGGTACGATCGTGCGAAATCCCGAGAATACGCATACACCAAAAAATAAAGCCCTGTAAAAACAGGGCCTTACGGGATATGTGAATCAAAAAATTGTAGTTACCGAAAAGCAACTCACTCCCACTCAATGGTCGCTGGTGGCTTGCCGCTGATGTCGTACACCACGCGGTTCAGGCCACGCACTTCGTTAATGATGCGGTTAGAGACCTTGCCCAGCAGCGAGTGCGGCAGGTGCGCCCAGTGCGCAGTCATGAAGTCCTGGGTCTGCACGGCGCGCAGGGCTACGACGTAATCGTAGGTACGGCCATCGCCCATCACGCCCACCGATTTCACCGGCAGGAAGACAGCGAACGCCTGCGACGTTGCGTCGTACCAGTTGGCTGGTGCGTCTTCGCCCGGCATGGCGGCGCCTTCGTAAGGGGTGTTGCGCAGTTCTTCGATGAAGATGGCGTCGGCGCGGCGCAGCAGGTCGGCGTATTCCTTCTTCACTTCTCCCAGGATGCGCACGCCCAGGCCTGGGCCCGGGAATGGATGGCGGTACACCATCTCGTGCGGCAGGCCCAGGGCCACGCCCAGCTTGCGCACTTCGTCCTTGAACAGTTCGCGCAGAGGCTCGAGCAGCTGCAGCTTCATGGTTTCAGGCAGGCCGCCCACATTGTGGTGCGACTTGATGGTCTGGCCTTTCTTGCCCTTGCCGGCGGATTCGATCACGTCAGGATAAATGGTGCCTTGCGCCAGCCACTTGGCGTTGACCAGCTTGGCCGATTCGGCCTGGAAGACTTCCACGAATTCGCGGCCGATGATCTTGCGCTTTTGCTCAGGATCGGTGACACCGGCCAGGTGGCCCATGAACTGCTCGGTCGCGTCGATCTGGATCACTTTCACGCCCAGGTTCTTGGCGAACATGTCCATCACCATCTTGCCTTCGTTCAGGCGCAGCAGGCCGTGATCGACAAAGACGCAGGTCAGTTGGTCGCCGATGGCGCGGTGGATCAGTGCAGCTGCCACGGAGGAATCGACGCCGCCGGACAGGCCCAGGATCACTTCATCGGTGCCCACTTGGGCACGGATCTTCTCCACTGCTTCGGAGATGTAGTCCGGCATATTCCAGTCCGCCTTGCAGCCGCAGATCTCGTGCACAAAGCGGCCCAGCATGGCCTTGCCCTGCACGGTGTGGGTCACTTCCGGGTGCCATTGCACGGCGTAGAACTTGCGCTCCTCGTCGGCCATGCCGGCGATCGGGCAGGAATCGGTGGAAGCCATCAGCTTGAAGCCAGGCGGCATTTCCAGGACCTTGTCGCCGTGGCTCATCCAGACCTTCAGCATGCCGTGGCCTTCGTCGGTGACGAAGTCGTTGATGCCGTTCAGCAGCGCGGTGTGGTTGCGGGCGCGTACTTCAGCGTAGCCGAACTCGCGCACCAGGCCGTTCTCTACTTTACCGCCCAGCTGCGCAGCCATGGTCTGCATGCCGTAGCAAATGCCCAGCACTGGCACGCCGATTTCAAAGACGGCTTGCGGCGCGCGTGGGGAGTCGCCTTCCAGCGTGGAGTTGTGGGAGCCGGACAGGATGACGCCCGATGCGCCGTAGTTGCGAATGAATTCGTCGCTGACGTCGTACGGGTACACCTCGGAGAACACACCCGCATCGCGCACGCGGCGTGCGATCAGCTGGGTAACCTGGGAACCGAAATCTAGGATGAGGATTTTTGAGTGCATAGCGGGGGCAAAAAAAAATTGCGGCGCCACGTGGACGCCGCCTTGCGGAGTTTCTTATTCGGAGCGGTAGTTCGGCGCTTCTTTGGTGATCTGGACGTCGTGCACGTGCGATTCGCGCATGCCGGCCGAGGTGATCTCGACGAATTCTGCCTTCTCTTTCAGTTCGTCGATGGTGGCGCAGCCGCAGTAGCCCATGGACTGGCGCACGCCGCCAACCAGCTGGAACAGGATCGCCAGCACGGAACCCTTGTAGGCCACGCGGCCTTCAATGCCTTCCGGTACGAACTTGTCCTGCTTGGCGCTCGCGTCCTGGAAGTAGCGGTCAGCCGAACCGTCGGCCATCGCGCCCAGGGAGCCCATGCCGCGGTAGGACTTGTAGGAACGGCCCTGGTACAGGATCACTTCCCCCGGCGCTTCTTCGGTACCGGCGAACATGGAGCCCATCATCACGGTGGATGCGCCGGCCGCCAGTGCTTTCGAAATGTCGCCCGAGAAGCGGATGCCGCCGTCAGCGATACATGGAACGCCGGTGCCCTTCAGCGCTTCGGCAACATTGGAGATCGCGGTGATCTGCGGTACGCCAACGCCGGCAACGATACGGGTGGTGCAGATGGAGCCTGGGCCGATGCCGACCTTGACCGCGTCCGCGCCGTATTCAACCAGGGCCTTGGCAGCAGCCGCGGTGGCGATATTGCCGCCGATGACGTCAACGTGCGGATACTTGGTCTTGATGTATTTCACGCGGTCCAGGATGCCCTGGGAGTGGCCGTGGGCGGTGTCGACCACCAGCACGTCCACGCCTGCCGCTACCAGCAGGTCTATGCGTTCTTCGTCTTTCGCACCGACGCCGACTGCCGCGCCAACCAGCAGCTTGCCGTGCTGGTCTTTCGACGCGTTCGGGTGTTCGGTGGATTTCTGGATGTCCTTGACGGTGATCAGGCCGCGCAGTTCAAACGCTTCGTTCACCACCAGCACGCGCTCCAGGCGGTGCTTGTTCATCAGGCGCTTGGCTTCGTCGGTGCTCGCGCCTTCCAGCACGGTGACCAGTTTTTCACGCGGGGTCATCTTGGCGCGCACCTCGGCGTCCAGCTCTTTTTCAAAGCGCAGGTCGCGGTTGGTGATGATGCCGACCACTTCTTTACCCTGCACGACAGGGAAGCCGGAAATACCATATTGCTCGGTCAGCTTGATCACGTCGCGGATCTTCATGTCCGGCGGAATGGTGATCGGGTCGCGCAGCACGCCGGCCTCGAAACGCTTGACCTTGGACACTTCGCGCGCCTGGTCTTTCGGCTTCAGGTTCTTGTGGATGATGCCGATGCCGCCCTCTTGCGCCATGGCGATCGCCAAACGGCTTTCGGTGACGGTATCCATTGCTGCGGACAGCAGAGGAATATTCAGGCTGATGTTGCGGGTCAGGCGAGTCTTGAGGGACGTATCCGCAGGCAGGATGTTGGAATACGCGGGAACGAGGAGCACGTCATCGAAAGTGAGTGCTTTTTGGAGCAGACGCATAGTATTTCCTATAGGCGCAAAAGTAGATTATACAGAAAAACTTGCTCTGCGTCTCTGCCCATGTGATTTTGCCTTGTCGGATAAGCCCAGCAGGCCCAGGCCGCCCAGCAGCATGGTCCAAACGGCTGGCTCCGGGACCGGCGCGGCAACGCTGCCAATTGCAAAGAAGAGGACGCTCATCGCCTCCTCGGCGTAGGCATTGTATTCAAGCGAGAACGAACCCTCTTTCGCCTGCCTTGGTCGCACGATCGATTGACTTCCTGGAAAACCGGTGCTACTGTACTACGCGTACTAGTACAGTGGAGTTGACCGATGAGCCGCCGAACCGCGCTGATGCTGCAAATAACCCCGGGCGATCCGCGCCCCATCACCCGCCAGATCGTCGATGGCGTGCGGCGCCTGATCGCCAGCGGCGAATTGCCGGTCGGCGCCGCCCTGCCCAGCGTGCGCGGGCTGGCGCAGCAACTGACGATCAATCCGAATACCGTTGCCAAGGCCTACAACGAGCTCGCGTCAGAAGGCTGGCTCGACGCCCGCCCCGGCCTTGGCCTGTTCGTGGCGCCGCCACGACAGGTGCTGGCACCTGAAGAACGTGAGCGCAGGCTCGATGAGGCGGTGCAGCGCTTTATTGGCGACGTGATTGCGCTCGACGTGCCCAAGGCCCAGGTATTGCAGCGCATCGACCAGGAACTTACTTTTCTGACGCCTAAAAAGACGGCATAAGCCATGGAATACGCGATACAGACGGAAGCATTGAGCCTGGCTTACACGGGCAAACTGGCCCTGGACGAGATGACGCTGGCCCTGCCGCGGGGCGGCATCCACGCCGTGGTTGGCGCAAATGGAGCCGGAAAGTCGTCGCTGTTCCGGGTGCTGCTTGGATTCGAATCGCCGACTGCAGGCCGCGCCGCGATACTGGGCTGCGACAGTGCGTCGCTCACGCCGGAACTGCGCGGCCGCATTGGCTTCGTCAACGAAGAACATACCTTGCCCGGGTGGCTGCGCGTATCTGATGCCGTCAATATGCAGCGCAAACAGTATCGGCGCTGGCATCAGGCCCGTTACGAGGAAGTGGCCGGCAATTTCAATGTCCTGCCGGACCAGTACATCGCACAGCTCTCGCGCGGCGAGCGGGCCGGCGTGAGCCTGGCACTGGCCCTGGCGCAAAGCCCGGAGCTTTTGATCCTCGACGAGCCGACACTGGGGCTGGACGTCGTCGCCAAGCGCGCCTTCCTCGAATCGCTGATGTTCACGGCGCTCGACAACGATGCCACCATTGTCTATTGCTCGCACCAGATGGAGGAAATCGAGCGCGTGGCCGATAACCTGGTGATCATCGAGCGCGGCCGCCTGCGGCATATGTCCGCCCCGGACGAGTTTTGCGAGCGGGTGCGGCTGTGGATCGCAGAATTTCCGTTCATGCTCCCCGAGTTGCGGACCCTGCCCGGCCTTCTCGAAATCCAGCAGATCGATGGCCTGACCCACTTGACCGTCTTCGACCAGCCGGATGAATTCGGGGCGCGCCTCAAGCTCATGGGCGCACGCTCGGCGCAATCGATGCCGGCCACCCTGGAACGCGCCGTCAACGGTTTCCTGAGCCGTGGCCACGCTTCTGCCAAACGCGCTGCCTGAGGAAAACACCATGCTAGAACTCTATCTTTCCGAATTGCGCCGTTTCCGCAAGGCAGCCATGCTGGCCGCGCCGTTCCATCTGCTTTGCCTGTTCGTCCTGTTGCGCTTCATCGATTTCATGCATTTGAGCGCGCGGGCCCAGTTGCCCCTGCTGTTCCTGCACGCCGCGCTGGCGTTCGGCTTTGGACTCTACCAATTCGGCACCTATCGACAGCCCAATCGATGGATCTGGCTCATACATCGCCCCTTGGCGCCGAGCCGGATCGCCGCCGCCTTGTGCGCCGCTTCGGCCACGTTGATCTGTCTCGTGATCGGCCTCCCCGCAATGCTGGCACTGGCCGGCAACCAGCTCCTGACCACCCGCATCGTGGATCATTATCACTACGCGGTGGTCCTGCATGGCACGCTGTTCGCCATTGCAGCATGGCTGTGTGCAGCTTATGTCATACTGAACCGCAAGGTGCTTGGCGCCGCGGTGGCGATGCTGCCATTCACGCTGATGTTCACCATCGCCCCGGTCTATCAGGTGCTACTGCTCGACCTGCTGTGCCTCGCACTGCTGGCGGCCATGTTAGGCACCGCGATCAAGCCCAACCGCGAGACTGCCCCGCGCGGCATCGGCGCCGTACTGGCGAATGCGCTGCCGCTTGTACTGTCCAGCTATTTCGTGCTGACCGCAGGCGGGGGCTTGATTTATCAGTGTGCAGCCATCCTGCACGGCTCGCACGCCTTGAACATGGAGGTTCCGCCGGCTGGAGGCTTCACGGAAGCGCTGCGCAGCGGGGCGGACGCGCGCATGCTGCTGGCACTCGCTGGCTCGAACGACGCGCGCGCCGTGCGCTGGCGCCAGCAGGTCCCCGGCAAAACGCACGGCAGCGCAATCCTTGTCGACAGCTATCCTGTCAGGGACCAGCTTGGCCTGCTCTGGAACGAGGATTTCCGCGACAATGAGAACAAGCTGCTCTGGACCTACAGCCAGGACAAATCAGCTTTCATCGGGCGCGACCAATTTTCCGGTGCGCGCAAGGCCATCATGCCGGTCCCATCCCTGCCCGTGGTCCTGCCGTCGGTGCTGGACGGCGTTACGCCGACCGACCACGCGCTTTTCGCCCACAGTTTCGCCGCGTACGATCCTGGCGCACGAACCTGGCGCGAAGTGCTGCGCGTGCACGATGACGAAATCATTCTCAACTACCCGGACCCGCGGCACCACAGGCAATACGTTGTCACTACCCGGCGCGTTGTGATCATGGAAGGTAGCCCCCGCGCGCGGGAGACCGGCAGTATTCCCCTGCCAGGCGTGGCCTCTGAGCTGGCGCGGGTCGATGTCGCGCAGCTCGAAGACGGTGTCCTGCTTGGCTTCCTGTTCGGCAAGCACATGATCGATGGCGCGCCCGGCGGCGAGCAGCTGGTCCTGCACCTCGACGGCCAAGGCCGCAGCACGGAAATCGCACGGCGTCCTTTGTCGCACGACTTCCCGATTCTATTCGAGCACAAGGACTGGTGGATTTCACCGGCGCTGCACGCGGTCGACAGCCTCCCCGCACGGCTCCTCACGACACCTGCCCTCTTCCCGCCTCTCCCGCTGGACCTGCCGCGGCCAGCCGCAGCGTGGATCGCCGCATTGGCAGCGGCGCTTGGTTCGGGAGCCGCAGGCTGGTGGTGGCTGCGCCGGACCGCCACCGGGACGCGGCGCCGCGCGGTTTGGCTTGTCGCCTGCCTGGCCCTGGGCCCTCCGGCCCTGATGGCGCTTGCCGCCATGGAGCGCCGCAGCGAACGCCTGCCTCTCACGCGTACACAGAAGCCCGCCGCCATAGCGGCTTAGACGACTCACACAAGGAGACACCCATGATTTTCTCGCCCCTTAATGGGCGGGCGGCCCTCGTTCGCCCCGCAATCTGCACAATCCTCCTCACTGCGGCAGCCACTGCCCCTTGCGCCGAATCCGTGGAGCAGCAGCAGGCCTTGCGCAGCTTCGCAGCCAGCACCGCGGCACTCCCGCAGGCGCCCCGGCTTGCACTGGACGCCTTCCTCGCACGCTCGCCCTTGCGCGACATCCGGCTGGCGCCCGACGGCAGGAGCGTTGCTTTCTTCATGCAGACCGGAGCGGGCGCGAGCCTGAACCTGTACGACATCGCCAGCGGCGCAACGCGAGTCCTGGCAAAGGACGCTCCGCGCGGCTCTCTCGCCTGGTCAACCGACGGCAGCACGCTCTTCATCGACGACAGCTCCGGCATCAGCGCTATCAAGGTCAAGGATGGCGCGCTGGCCAAGGTCGCCGCCTTCGACAAGAACCTGGAAAACAAGGTGCTCGGCATCGATTTGCGCCGCCCGCAACACGTACTGGCCAGCGAAAATGACCGCAAGCGCGGCGAATACAGGCTTTTCAGCTACGCTGCCGACGGCTCCCGAGTGCTGCTGTACCAAGGCGCACCGCTGCGCGACGCCCTTCTCGATAACAAGGGGCAGCCACTCTTCACAAAATCGCTGGCGCCGGACTATGCGCAAATCATATCCCGGCGCGATGGCCACGGATGGAAAGAGATCATGCGCTGCAAGCCCGTTCACCCATGCTCGATGGTCGAGGCGTCAACCGACGGCAAACGGCTGAAAATGATGATGGGCTACCAGGGCGACCGGACCGCCCTGGTCGAAGTCGACGCGAATACCGGCGCGCAACATCTGCTCCATACCGACCCGCAAGCGCTGGCGGACCTGCGCGGGGTCACCGCCGACCCGCTGACCGGCGAAATCCTGGCCGCCAATTACGAACTGCCGCAGCGGCGCAGCCATGCAATTGCCGGCACGGCGCGTAGAGCCCTGGCGGACATCAAAGGCCGTTTCCCCGGCAGCGGCCTTACACTTTCCGCCTCGGCCGGCGGCAAGCGATGGCTGATCACGGAAACGGCGGGCGATCTTCAGCAACCGCGCTACTGGATTTACGATGCATCCACCAGGGAATCCAGTGAAATCCTTCAGGCTGAGCGCGCTTTCGGCAAACCATTGGCGCGCGAAGCGCTGGCGCCAAAATTCGCTTTCAGCTATCGCGCGTCCGACGGCGAGCCCGTACACGGCTACCTTACGCTGCCGCGCGGGACGGATCCGGTCAACGTGCCGCTCGTGACGATGGTGCATGGCGGCCCCTGGTCGCGCTTCGACGGCGACTACCATTGGCTGGTCCAGTGGCTGGCCAATCATGGAGTAGCGGTGTTCCAGCCGAACTTCCGCGCATCAACCGGCTATGGCGAGAAATACATGCTTGCCCCGGGCATGGACTTTGGCAACGGCCGCGTGCATGCCGACGTCATCGAAGGAGTGCAATGGCTGCTGGCGCACGGCATCGGCGACAAGGCCAGGCTGGCCATCCTGGGCGATTCCTTTGGCGGCTATACGGCCCTGATGGCGCTGACGCACACGCCGGAAATGTTCCAGTTCGGCTTTGCCGCCGTACCACCGCCCGACTTCGCCCGCGTCATCGAACTGGCCTCCAATGAAAACCTCGCCGGCACCGAGGACCTGCCCACCACCGTGCGCTTCAAGGAAATAGGCGTCAGCCAAGCCAACGAAGCCGCCATGGCAACCCTGCGCAGAGAATCGCCAATGGCCGGAACAGCGCGCGTGACCAAGCCGATCGTGATCCTCGCCGGCGGCAAGGATAACAAAGTCGAGATTGCGAGCGTGACCGAATATGTCTCGAAACTGCAAGCGGAGGGCAAGCAGGTTACCCTGCTGGTGGATCCAGATGAGGGGCATAACCCGCGCAAGCCCGTCATCCGCCTCGCCTATGCCTATTTGCTGGAGCGGATGCTGCACGACTACCTTGGAAGCGCGGCGCCTGCGGCCTGTGAGCCGGATTTGTGCCGCTACCTTGAGCAAACCATCAAGGTGGACCATGCAGCCCGGGAGTAACAGGCGTTGCTAGCGCTATCAAACAGCGACGTAAATAAACGACACCTCTCCCGCACATCACCGAGGGCGTACATTCGATGTTCGCCCTTTCTTGCGCCAGCTCTACAAAATTTCGCTTTACAAATTTGACCACCACGCTAAACTACCGCTCACTGATAGCGCTATCAGTCGCGATTAAGGAGACATATGAACAAAATTACGAATACCCGCTGGGTCGTCATGGGCGTCAGCGGCGCGGGCAAAAGCGAGATCGGGGCCAGGCTGGCTGCCTCGCTCGGCGTCAGCTTCCTGGAAGGCGACAGTTTCCACCCACCACAGAACGTGGCCAAGATGTCGGCCGGCATTCCTCTGGATGATGGTGACCGTGCCGGCTGGCTGCAAGCACTGAGCAATGAAATCGGCGCCGCGCGCGAACGTGGTGAAGGTCTGGTTCTGTCATGCTCTTCGCTCAAGCGCCGTTATCGCGACCTCCTGCGCAGCGGCGATCCCGGACTGCGCTTCGCCTACCTGGCTGGCGAGCGCGCCCTGCTGGAACAACGGATGCGCACCCGCCCCGGCCATTACATGCCGGCCTCGCTGCTTGATAGCCAACTGCGCGATCTCGAACCGCTGCAAGCGGACGAAGCCGGTCTGCAGCTGGACCTGGCGCAAGCACCACAGCAGCTGGTTGACGCCATCCTGCATTCCCTCGAATGACAAACCAGGCATTCACACTACAATCCAAAACGGAGACAGCATGAAAACATCTACGGTAACAAAGGTGGCAAAGCGCCGCTGGGGCATTGGCGCCCTGCTCGGCATCGGCGTCCTGATCAACTATATCGACCGCATCGGCCTGTCGGTCGCCGCACCGCAAATCCAGGAAGCATTCAACCTGACCCCGGTCGACATGGGCCTGCTGTTCAGCGCCTTCGCCTGGTCTTATTCGCTGCTGCAGATTCCGGTCGGCATGGTGCTGGACCGCTTTGGCCCGACCAAGGTGGGCCGCTGGGGCGCCTTCCTCTGGGGCCTGGCGTCCACCATTACAGCTTTCTCCAGCGGCTTTGCCGGCATCTTCGCGGCGCGCGTTCTGCTCGGCATAGCCGAAGCGCCAGCCTTCCCTGTGAGTTCCAAGGCCACCGGCTACTGGTTCCCTCGCAAGGAGCGTGGTACCGCTACCGCGATCTTCGATGCGGCCGCCAAGTTCTCCAACGTGATCGGCGTGCCGCTGGTCGCACTCACGGTGGTGGCGTTCGGCTGGCGCTGGGGCTTCGGCCTGACCGCCGTGCTGAGCTTCAGCTACTTCTTCGCCTTCCTGCTGTTCTATCGCGACCCCAGCGCGGATACCAAGCTGAGCAAGGCCGAACTCGATTACATCCAGCGCGGCGGTGCGGCGCCCGAAGGCCCGGCCGAAGGCGGCGCCGTCAATATGCTGGGCTACCTGCTCACCAAATCCAAGATCTGGGGGCTGACCATCGGCTTCGCGGCCTATGGCTACACGTTCTACCTGTTCCTGACCTGGCTGCCTGGCTACCTGGTGCAGACCATGCACATGAGTATCATCAAGTCGGCTGGGTTTGCCGCGATTCCCTGGGCTGTCGCCACGGTGACCGACCTGTTCGTCGGCGGCTGGCTGATCGACCACCTGATCGCCAAGGGCAAGAACGAATCGGTGGTGCGCAAGAGCGTGCTGGTGATCGGCATGCTGTTCGGCCTGGCCGTGTTCGGCGCCACCCAGACCACCGATCCGGCCTGGGCCATTTTCTGGATCTCGATTGCACTGGGCGGCCTGGCTTCCGCTGCGCCGGTCGGCTGGTCCCTGCCATCGCTGATCGCACCGAAAGGCGGCGCCGGCACCGTGGGCGGCATCATGAACTTCGCCAACAACCTGATGGGTGGAGCCGCGCCCATCGTTACCGGCATGATTGTCGGCGCCACCAACTCCTTCGCCAATGCCTTCATGGTTGCAGGCGTGATCCTGCTGGTTGGCATCGTGTCTTTTGTCTTCGTGCTCGGCAAGATCGAGCCCCTGCCTGATCCCGCGCCACGCGCCAGCACCGTACCCGCCTGAACCAATAACACTGGAGACACCATGAACAAACGCATGATTGCGGTGGCTGCGCTCGCCCTGACGGCTTGCAGCGGCACCGCCCTCGCACAAAGCAACGTTGCCTTCTACGGCGTGATGGACCTCGGCATTTCGCAGGACCGCGGCGGCGTTGCGGGCATCTCGACCCGCGTCACCAGCGGCATGGCGACCCAGAGCCGCTGGGGTTTCCGCGGCAGCGAAGACCTGGGCAGCGGCAATTCGGCCTTCTTCGTCATCGAAGGCGGCATCCACGCCGACGCCGGCAATTCGACGCAGAACAATACGCTGTTTGGCCGCACCAGCATTGTCGGCCTGCGCAACGCGAAACTGGGGTCGATTTCGATCGGCCTGCAGGATACGCCGCTGTTCACTACCCTCAATACAGTCGTGGACCCGCTGCGCAACGGCATCGCCCGCTCCAACAACCTGATGCCATCGACCGGCTTCCGCGCCAGCAATTCGGTCCTCGTGCGCAGCGCCGAATTCAATGGCGTCAGCGCCGATTTCATGTATGCGGCTGGCGAAGTGGCCAGCGATATCGGCGCCGGGCGCGCGCTGGGTGGCTCGATTGGCTACAGCAACGGACCGCTCAACATCCGCCTGGCCTATCACAACCGCAACAACGATACCGCGACGCTCAAGGGGAGCAACAGCGGCCGCAATTTCCTGCTGGGCGCCAACTACGACTTCGGCGTGGCCAAGGGCTGGTTCGGCTTTGGCGTGGACAAGGGCCTGAACAGCGCCCCATTGAACAGCTCGCTCAACGCCTTTGGCGGAACTCCGCCGACGCCATCGACCGATAGCCGCGACCTGTTGCTCGGCGTATCGGTCCCATTCGGTCCCCACACCATTGTTGCCACCGCCATCAACAAAGATGACCGCACCGCCTTCAACCAGGACGCGCAACAGTATGCCCTGGCCTATATGTTCGCCTTCTCCAAGCGCACGGATATCTACACATCCTATGCGCGCATCCTCAACCATCGCGGGGCCGGCTACACCGAAGGCAATAGCGAGGAACCAGGCCTTGGCGACCGCCAGTTCACGGTCGGCCTGCGCCATCGTTTCTAATACGCCTCATTCAGACAATTCCCGTAGGAAATATATTTGACAAGCAGGGGATTTCGGGGTGAAATGTGCACTCTCACCAAGGAAATCCCCTATGAATCAACGAATTACCCGCCTGGCGCTGGCAACCGCGCTGATTGCCTGTACTTCCCTGGCCCAGGCACAATGGATGTGGGTAAACGATAAAGGCGTCAAGCAGCTGTCCGACCAGCCGCCGCCACCCGGCACGCCTGCCAACCGCATACTGAAAGCACCGCGCGGCGCGGGCATACCCGACCTGCGCAAGGAAGCAGCGACCCCTGCGGCAGAAGGCGAAGAAGCGCCGGCCAGCGACGCCAAGGCGCCGAAACCACCGCCAACTCTGGCTGAACGCAACGCTGATTACAACAAGCGCCAGAAGGAAGCGGCCGATAAAGCCGCCAAGGCTGCGGAAGAAGCCAAGCGCGAAAGCGAAAAGAAGAAATACTGCGCCGAAGCGAAGAAGAATGTCGACCTGCTGGAAAGCGGCGCCCGCATTTCCGAAACGACCGCGAACGGAGAGCGCGGCTTCCTCTCGGACGAAGCGCGCGCCAAGAAGATCAAGGAACAGCGCGACTCCATCAACAGCACTTGCAAGTGAAGCTTTAAGCCTTCCTGGCCCGGCGGCGCCGGGCATCTTTCGGGTCCGCGATCAGGGGACGGTAGATTTCGATCCGGTCGCGGGCCCGCAATACGGTATCCAGCGTTTTCTTCTTGCCGTAAATCCCGACCGGCATGGTCACCAAATTGATTTCGGGCGCATCCTGCAGGATGCCGCTCATCTCGATGGCCTGGCCGATGGTCGTGCCTTCGTCCACTTCCAGCGCATACAGGATGGGCTGCGAGGCCGGTGCGAAACACAGGGTGATCTTGATACGTTCAGCCATAGACTGTCTCGGCGCGCTTGCAAAATGAATCGACCATGCTGTTGGCGATCATGCCGAACACGGATCCGATCACCTGCTCCAGCAGCTTGCTGGAAAACTCATAGTGCAGGTCCAGTTCGACCTTGCAGGCGTCTTCGCGCAAGGCCTTGAAAGTCCAGGTGCCGTCGAGGGTCTTGAAAGGGCCGTCGACCAGCTTCATGCGGATTTCAGTGAACGGGGTATTCGTATTGGACGTGGTGAAATGCTGCTTTACACCATGGAAATTGATCCCAACGCTGGCCACAACATGGTTCTCACCCCGTTCGCGGACATCAACACCGCCACACCAGGGCAAAAATTTGGGATAATCCTCGACCTTTGCCACTAAATCAAACATTTGCTCGGCGCTGTATCCCAGGAATACCGACTTGTGCACTACTGCCATTGAGTAACCGTTTGCTATGA
>JBCNPK010000029.1:0-68391 GCA_039593355.1 Pseudoduganella sp. | reverse complement strand
GCGTCAGGAGTACAACGAGGAGCGACCGCACAGTACGCTGAGAAATCTGACACCGAAGCAATTTGCTGAAGGGTTATTAACCGTAGACTCCAGTTCGATGCCGTACTAAATTGGGTAGCAGGTCAAGGCCTTGTAGTCGCCATTCTTGGCGACGGTCAGCACGCCGTCCTTCTGGTAGCGGGCGGCCAGGCCAATGGCCAGGATATCCTTGCTGCCCAGGTAGTTGCCGGTGCCGTAATAGCCCGGCTCCGCATCCCAGAAGTCATATTGCACACGGCCCGCGTACATCAGGCTATCGTCGGCCTTGACGCCCGCCGCCTTGGCTTCTTTCTGTGTCAGGCTGCCGATGCCGAAAGTGTGGCCCTCGAAAGCACCGAAGGAATAACCAAGCTTGCCATCGGCCGCATTCCCCCACACCACCACGCCGTCATCACGGCCACGGAAAATGCCGCCGTTGTAGCCGTAGCGCGAAGCTACGCCTGCCCAGTAGCCGCCACCGAGCGAATAATAGGGACCGGCCATATTCGCGCGGTCGCTCGGCGACAGGAGACGCCCGGCCCAGACATTCAGCTCCGGCGAGAACGCGAACTGCGCGGCGGCATCCAGCACGCGGATCTGGTCACCATCCCATTCCGTGTTCAACATGCCCTTGATATTCTTATTCAGCGAAGCGCCAAAGAACAGGCGCGCGCTGTCCAGGTTGAAGTCGTTCGAGCGCGATCCATCGGGCGCTCCGTCTTTTGCGCTGGTGTAGCTGCCGCGCGCACCGAAGCCTACGCTGACGGACTTATCGTCGCCAATTGGAATAGTCGCACCCGCGTGCGCCAGCGACGCCACGGCGGCGCTGAGTAATACGGAGAGCGTGATCTTCTTTTGCATGCCAGTCCTCTTTTCACAAGTTTGAAAGTGTTGCCGCTTGTGAACAGAGTAAAGGGGGCAGCCAGGATGGCCCATACGTCAAGTGACGTAGTGGCAGACTGGCGTCACCAAACAAAACGACCCGGGCGCTTACGAGGCCGGGCCGTTAATTTTTACTAAGTCAGACTTGGTTTTAGAGTGCGCGTCAGCGGGGTCGCACCTTCCGCCCCGTAACGCATCTTCGCATTTGTTGCTACGCCTCCCCTTCTGGTACACATTCGCGATGCGAGGCAGGACATACCTTAGGTATCTTTAAACCGCCCTGGGTCCAATTTGGTCTAATCGGAACCGTTCGGATCTAATTCAGTATAAGCCCCGCAGCCAGATGTCTAAAACGGCCCAAGAATTTTCGCGCCAAGTCCAATTCAATCTGATTTTTCGAAGCCAAAGTCTAAAGGGAACCATTTTTCCGTTCCGCGATCCAACGTTTAGACCATTTTCGAGAGGGCTGAATCATGACCTATGAAGCGAAACAAGCTGTCTACCTACCCGTGACTGACTTTCTTCAACTTGAATTCTTCCTAATGGAGACGCGTCCCGGCGTCAAGCCGGACGCCTTTGTCACGGACCTCGTGAATCGTTGGTTGGCAGTAGAAATGGAGCGGCTCTCGTTGCGGGAGCGAGGCCAAGCGATGCGCGGCTTCCAATGGAAAAATGTTTTCCTCCCCGAAGGAACTGCTCTTCGAACCAGCTATTGCAACACAGTTGAGTTTGCCAAAGTCGTGGGTAATCAGATCGTAACCGACGACGACGAGAAAATGACGCCGTCGCAATTTGCGAATCAGCATGCAAATGGCCGCAATGCATGGCGCTTTGTCTTGTTACGGTTTCCCGGAAACGACTACTGGATACGGGCGGGCACATGCAGGATGCGGCATCACGAACGGCAGTCTAGACAATCTAAAAACGAAATCGATCTATCTAACACGGTCTAGCTCTGAGAGGCCGATAGTCTAAACCAGTCCACACGTTTCTTTGCGGGGTCGAATTCGGTCTACAGAATTGATCGCCCCCCGCATTTCTAGCCTTCCTTAGACCAAACTATCGCAATTTAGCGCCGATTAGACCGGACCTCAAATAAAGATACCCCGAATGCCATGCTGCGGCTTCTTCGGGTGTCAGTCGAACGACCGCTTCTGGCCCGTTGCGAACACACCGTTAAAATTCGGCACCACTCTTTGGTTGAGGACGTTTACCTTCAATCACTTGTATTACCAAGGCTCTCACAGCGCGAGAAACCTCATCTGACGGGTCCATTGTGATCGCGCGGTCAGCCGATTCCAACGCTTGCTTGTTTCGATTCGCTACCAAATATGCAAGCGCCAAATTGGCGTGCAATCCCGGTACTGAAGGCGAAAGCTTGATCGCTCTCTGCAGCGCGGCAACGCCATCCGTTCCTCGTCCTAGATCGATGCAGGAAAGACCGTACTCACTGGCGACATCGGGATTATTTTGCTCGATCAAATAAGCGGTCTTGAACGCGCCATATGCAGCTAAGCGATTCCCAAGTGCCTGGTGTGCTTTTCCGATGAACCAGCTGGCCTGCCAATGTTGGCCGTCAGCACGGACCACAGCCTCAAGCCTGGCAATTCCTTCCTCCAGGTCATGGCGCCTGACCTCATCCAAAGCAGGTTCCTGTTCCGCCATCTTCATGTGTTGCGATATGAGCGCCGTCCCTGCTTTGAAGTCAGCGGCAACATCCGTAGGACTGCCTAAGCGTGGTTGCGCGGAGAGCGAGAACGATCCAAACAGACCGAACGAGAAGATAAGACTCATCAGCATTTGGCGCATGGTTTTAGCAGATGGCGAAATGTGGTTCTTCATTGTTTAAGTCCATAAAAAAAACCGGGGCAAGCCCCGGTTTCGTTCCAGCCCTTAGGCCATCAAGCCAGCTTGCCGTGGCAAGCCTTGAATTTCTTGCCGCTGCCGCATGGGCATGGGTCGTTGCGGCCGACCTTGAAGCCGGCGTCCAGCGCTGCCTGCAGGTCTTCCGGCGGAACGGCCGTTGGGGCCAGCAGTTCTTCCGGTGCCGCGTTCGGGTTGAAGTCGGCGTGCTGGTAGTGGACGTTTTCCAGGTGCGTCTGGTTCATGGCCGCTTCCGCTGCCTCGACTTCTTCGCGCGACTGGATGCGGACCATCATCACCATGCGGATCACGTCGTTCTTGATCATGTCCAGCATCTGGCCGAACAGCTCGAACGCTTCGCGCTTGTATTCCTGCTTAGGATTCTTCTGCGCATAGCCGCGCAGGTGGATACCCTGGCGCAGGTGGTCCAGCGCTGCCAGGTGCTCGCGCCAGTGGGTGTCCACCGACTGCAGCATGACGTTGCGCTCGAAGCCGGCGAAGGCTTCCTTGGAAACGATATCGACCTTGGCCTGGTACACGGCATCGGCTGCCGCGATCACGCGCTCGACGATGTCTTCGTCGGTGATATTGCTTTCCTTCTCCATCATCTGGGTCAGCGGCAGGTCGATCATCCACTCTGCGGCCAGCGTCTTCTGCAGGGCCGGGATGTCCCACTGCTCTTCCACCGATTCTTCCGGCACGTACTGGCGCACGAGGTCGGTGAATACGCCATGGCGCAGGCTCATGATGGTTTCGGAGATGTCGGTCGCTTCCAGCAGCTCGTTACGCTGCGAGTAGATCACCTTGCGCTGGTCGTTGGCGACGTCGTCGTATTCCAGCAGCTGCTTACGGATGTCGAAGTTGCGGGCTTCGACCTTGCGCTGCGCCGATTCGATGGAACGGGACACGATGCCCGCTTCGATCGGTTCGCCTTCCGGCATCTTCAGGCGGTCCATGATCGCGCGCACGCGGTCGCCGGCGAAGATGCGCAGGAGCGGGTCGTCCAGCGACAGGTAGAAGCGCGAGGAGCCCGGGTCGCCCTGGCGGCCGGAACGGCCGCGCAGCTGGTTGTCGACGCGGCGGGATTCGTGGCGCTCGGTACCGACGATGTGCAGGCCGCCGGCAGCAACCACCTGGTTGTGCAGGGTCTGCCAGTTGTCGCGCAGCGATTGCGCTTGCTTGGCCTTTTCTTCGTCGCTCAGGTCCGGATTGGCTTCGATGAACTGGATCTGCTTTTCGACGTTGCCGCCCAGGACGATGTCGGTACCACGGCCTGCCATGTTGGTGGCGATGGTGATCGCTTTCGGCGAACCTGCCTGGGCGATGATTTCCGCCTCGCGGGCGTGCTGTTTTGCGTTCAGCACGTTGTGCGGCAGCTTGGCCTTGTCCAGGATGCTGGACAGCAGTTCGGAGTTTTCAATCGAGGTGGTACCCACCAGCACCGGCTGGCCGCGTTCGTAGCAGTCGCGGATGTCGAGCATCATCGCGTTGTACTTTTCGGCGTTGGACTTGTACACCTGGTCCTGGCGGTCCTTGCGCTGGGAAGGACGGTTCGGCGGGATCACCACGGTTTCCAGGCCGTAGATTTCCTGGAATTCGTAGGCTTCGGTATCGGCAGTACCGGTCATGCCGGCCAGCTTGCCGTACATGCGGAAGTAGTTCTGGAAGGTGATCGAGGCCAGGGTCTGGTTCTCGTTCTGGATCTTCACGCCTTCCTTGGCTTCGACTGCCTGGTGCAGGCCGTCGGACCAGCGGCGGCCCGTCATCAGGCGGCCGGTGAATTCGTCGACGATCACCACTTCATTGTTCTGCACCACGTAGTGCTGGTCCCTGAAGTACAGGGCGTGCGCGCGCAGTGCCGCGTACAGGTGGTGCACCAGGGTGATGTTGGCGGAGTCGTAGAGGGAGGCGCCTTCCGGCAGCAGGCCCATCTGGGTCAGGATGCGCTCGGCCTTTTCGTGGCCAGCTTCGGTCAGCAGCACCTGGTGCGCTTTTTCGTCCTTGGTGTAATCGCCCGGGACTTCCACCTTGCCCTTGCCGTCCGGGGTTTCTTCGCCGATCTGCAGGGTCAGCTGCGGCGGAACCAGGTTGATCTTGTGGTACAGCTCGGTGTGGTTTTCAGCCTGGCCGGAAATGATCAGCGGGGTACGCGCTTCGTCGATCAGGATCGAGTCCACTTCGTCGACGATGCCGAAATTCAGGCCGCGCTGCACGCGGTCGCTCGCTTCGAACACCATATTGTCGCGCAGGTAGTCGAAGCCGAATTCGTTATTGGTACCGTAGGTGATGTCGGAGCCGTAGGCCACTTGCTTGTCGGCGTGCGGCATCTGCGACAGGTTCACGCCGCAGCTCAGGCCCAACCAGCGGTACAGCTTGCCCATGGTCTCGGCGTCGCGCTGCGCCAGGTAGTCGTTGACGGTCACGATGTGCACGCCCTTGCCGGACAGTGCATTCAGGTAGGCTGGCAGCGTCGCCGTCAGGGTTTTACCTTCACCGGTGCCCATCTCGGCAATCTTGCCGTAATGCAATACCATGCCACCGATCAGCTGTACGTCGAAGTGGCGCATCTTGAACACGCGCTTGGACGCTTCGCGGCAGACGGCGAAAGCTTCCGGCAGCAGGTCGTCCAGCGATTCGCCATTGGCAACGCGTTCCTTGAAGGCCGGCGTTTTCGCTTGCAGCTCGGCATCCGACAGCTTTTCAAACTCCGGCTCCAGGGCGTTGATCGCCTTTACCGTTTTTTGGTATTGCTTAAGCAGACGCTGGTTGCGGCTGCCGAAAATCTGGGTCAGTAAGGACATTTCTTAAATTCTTCCTCGGGTCCGCCAATGGCAAAAGTGCGTGATTTTATCATGCGTTCGTAGCAAGGTTGGGATCTTGACCTATATAACAATAGGCTAGCGATGAAAAATTCACCGGCTGGGGCCGCCAAGGTAAAATGGCGGGATGGCATTTTCCTTCACCAACCGCAAGCACGAGCCGCAGGAAGCGACGAATTTCCTGCGCGGCAACGCGCGTCTGGCGGCCTTGCTGCCGACCGTGCAGCGCATGGTAAATTTACAACGCGACTGTGCGCAAGTGCTGCCTTCGGCCTTCAAAAGCTGTGAAATTTTCGCTTTCGACGGCGGAGAGCTGACGCTGGCCGTGCCGAATACAGCGGTAGCGGCCAAGCTCAAGCAACAGGTGCCAAAACTGCAGGAAGAGCTGAATTCAAAAGGGTGGCAAATTAACAACATCCGCTTCCGGGTGCAGATGCCAAAGGGGATTGCCCATGTCGGCCCGAGCGGCGAAGGGCTGAAATTGCCCGAAACGGCGGTCAATTCCTTCGACGAGCTAAGCCAGAAGCTGGAGCCGACCGCCGCCAACGAGCCGCTGATCGAGGCAATGCGGCGCCTGGTGGCCCGCCGCCGCGGCTAAATCAGAGGTAAGCCCACTCGCGCGCCATCTGCCTGGCGTAGGAAGGCGGGGCGGCGTCGAGGGAATCGAAGGTGACCAGTTCGTAGGAATCCGGGTCGGCCAGCATGGCGCGCAGCAGCTGGTTATTCAGGGCGTGGCCGGATTTGTGGGCTTCGTAGCTGGCGATGATCGGGTGGCCAACCATGTACAGGTCGCCGATCGCGTCGAGGATCTTGTGGCGGACGAATTCGTCGTCGTAGCGCAGGCCGTCCTGGTTCAGGATGCGGTATTCGTCCATGACGATGGCGTTCTCCAGCGAGCCGCCGCGCGCCAGGCCAATCCCACGCAGCATTTCCACATCCTGCATGAAGCCGAAGGTGCGCGCGCGGGCAATCGCCTGGATATACGAGACGTCGCCGAAATCCACTGTCGCGCGCTGCGCCGTCCCATCCACCGCCGGGTGGTTGAATTCGATGAAGAAGTCCAGCTTGAAGCCGTCGTGCGGCACCAGGCGCGCCCATTTCTCGCTCGGGCCTTTGCCTTCGCGGATTTCGATGGTTTTCTTCACTTTGATGAATTTCTTCGGCGCTTCCTGCTCCTGCACGCCGCCCTGCTGCAGCAGGTAGACAAAGGACGAAGCCGAACCATCCATGATCGGGATTTCTTCCGCCGTCACGTCCACGTACAGGTTGTCGATGCCCAGGCCGGCGCAGGCCGACATCAGGTGTTCGACGGTGGAAACGCGGCCGCCGTCCTTCATCAGCACGGTGGCCATGCGGGTGTCGCCCACAATGTCTGCCCTTGTTGGGAAGACAACTTGCGGGTTCAGGTCCACACGGCGGAAGACGATGCCGGTATCCGGTTCGGCCGGGCGCAAAGTCAGCTCAACCTTGGTGCCGGAGTGCAGGCCGACACCTGTGGTGCGGACGATTTCTTTGATGGTTCGTTGTTTCAGCATGCAAGGATTATAGCGCCCTGCGCCCTTCCCCGCTTACGGATGCTCGGCCTCGGCATGCTCGGTTTCGCGCCGCACCAGGTAGATGCCGGAGCCGATGATGATGGCCGCACCGAGCAGGGTATAGGCATCCGGCAGCGTGTGCCACAGCAGCCAGTCGATACCCACGCCCCAGGCCAGGGCCGAGTACTCGAACGGCGCCACGACAGAGGCCTTGCCCATGCTGAATGCGCGCGTCAGCGCCAGCTGGCCAAAGAAGCCGCTCACCGCCAGCGCCATCATGGCCGGCCACAGCGACCAGTCGATCGGCACCCAGGCGTTGACGGCCAGCGGCAGCACGCCGATTCCCATCAGGGCCAATACCCAGAACATGACGTGTTCAGGCGCGTCGGTGCGCGCCAGGATACGGCCGGCAATGGCGGAAATGGCGTAGCACACTGCGGACGCCAGCACCGCCAGCCCCGCCACCGATGCGAAGTTGCTGCCGTCCGGGCGCAGCACGATCAGCACGCCGCCCAGGCCGACTGCGATCGCGACCCACTGTCCCAGGCTGACCTTTTCGCGCAGGAAGAACACTGCCAGCGCGGTCACCAGCGAGGGCGCGATGAAGAAGATGGAATAGGTGTCCGCCAACGGCAGCGATTTCAATGCGTACGCGAACAGGGAGAGCATAGCGATGCCGATCACGCCGCGCAGGATATGCAACGGCCAGCGCACCTTGAAGATGCCGGTGAATTTTCCGCGATAACCGATATAGGCGCACACCAGCGGCATCGAAAGCATGCATCGCAACGCCGTCACCTGCACCGCCGGATAGCGCCCGGCCAGCACTTTCATCGATGCGTCCATGAGGGAGAACATGGCGACTGCCGCCACCATGGCGTAAATAGCTTGCAGGTTTTCTTTTTGTTGCGGCGTCACGATGGCGGCCCATTTCCAATACCGGGTCGTCCATTGTACTGAAACAATCGGTTTGCTGCAGAGCACTGCCTGCGCCATGCCCCCGGGTTCGCGGGCATCATTTTGATTGTTGGAAAACGAACTACGAACTGCGTCACACCGATGTATGATGGCGGGATGAATACGCAAGCCTTAACAGTCGAAGAAGTTGAACCACTCTATGTGGTCCACGAGTCCCCCGTGCATGGACGCGGCGTGTTCGCGCGCCGGTTGATCCCGGCCGGCACCCGCATCATCGAGTACACCGGCGAAATCGTCGATTGGGACGAGTGCTGCCGCCGCACCGAAGAGAAAGGCGGCCCGATCGGGCACACCTTCTTCTTCAGCCTGAACAACGGCATGCTGATCGATGGCGGCAGCGGCGGCAACGAAGCCCGCTACATCAACCACTCCTGCGAGCCCAATTGCGAGGCCGAGGAAGATGAGGACAGCCGCGTCTACATCTGTTCCCTGCGCGACATCGAGGAAGGCGAGGAGCTGAACTACAACTACGGCCTGATTTACGAAGCCCGCCACACCGCCAAGGTGAAGAAGGAGTTCGCCTGCTACTGCGGGGCGCCCTCCTGCTCCGGCGTCATGCTGGCCCCGAAGAAGCGCAAATCCCGCGGCAAGGCCTCGGCTCAGGCGCCCGCTTCAGGCGACTGAACCTGTTCCACCGGCGCCGCTGCCGGCGCCGCATCGCTGCGGGAGCGCAGGGCCGAAATGCCTTTGAACAGGTGGAAGATCACGTAGGCGTGGAAGGCAACCGGCATCCAGTCTTCGAAGAAGGCGTAAATCACGGCATCGATGACATAGACCACCAGGCCAACGTAGAAGGCCCACAGCTTTTCGCGCAATGCGAAGTAGCCGGTGACGCCATAATAGCCAATGATCAGCGCCGACAGAATCAAGCCAAGCGCCTTCGGGTCGGTGAAGACCGCGCTGACAACTGCCGTCATGCCCAGGCCGACCACGAAGCTGGTATTGCTGCCGGAGTAGAACAGGAACAGGTTGACCAGCGAAAGGCCGGCGATCCACCAGAACCAGCGCGCGCTGGAAGCTACGGTCGGATCGGAAGTGACTGGCGACGACATGAAATTCCCCCTCGAAAATAAAAGTTGCAATCTTAGCAGCGAGGGTTCCGTTAGCGGAAATAAAAAACGCCCGGCATGCCGGGCGTGTTGTTTTGCGGCCTAAACGGAATTACAGCTGGCCCAGCATGGTTTCGGCGTTCGACACTTCGAACTTGCCGCCTTGCTCGACGTTCAGTTGCTTGACCACGCCGTCTTCCACCAGCATTGAGTAACGCTGGGAGCGGGTGCCCATGCCAAATTTGGAGAAGTCCGCGTCCAGGCCCAGGGCCTTGGAGTAAGCGGCGTTACCGTCGGCCATCATGCGGACGATGCCGGTGGCTTTCTGGTCGCGGCCCCATGCGCCCATGACGAAGGCGTCGTTCACGGAGATGCACCAGATTTCATCCACGCCCTTGGTTTTCAGTTCAGCGGCGTGCTTGACGTAGCCCGGCACGTGCTGTGCGGAGCAAGTTGGGGTGTAGGCGCCAGGCAGGCCGAAGATCGCGATCTTCTTGCCTTTCACCAGGTCCTGTACGTTGAAGGTGTTCGGGCCGAGGGAGCAGCCTTCGGTCTCGGTTTCGATGAATTCGGACAGCTGGCCTTCAGGCAATTTGTCGCCGATCTTGATGGTCATTTCGGGTTCTCCTTCTTGTGAAAACCCAGAGTATAACTCCGCGCCGCCGGATGCGTGATCCGGCGGCGCGGCCGACCTTATTTAGTCAGCCTGCTTGCGGAGGAAGGCAGGAATGTCGTAGGTTTCCATGCCCGACTTGGCCAGTGCGTTCACCTGCTCGGTGGCCGATTCGCGGCGCCACACGGCTGGCTGCTTCTGCACGTCGGCCGAAACGCCGGAGAAACCTGCGGAACCGAAGCCGCCGACTGCGCTGGTCGCCGCGCCGCCCAGGCCTGCGTTGACGTTCAGCGGGCTGCCGCCGTGGGTGCCGGTGCGCAGTTGCTGCTGCGGTACCAGTTGCACGTGCTTCTTGGCTTTGCCCAGGCCGGTAGCCACCACGGTCACGCGGATCGCGTCGCCCATGGCGTCGTCGTAGGCGATACCTTGGGCGATCGACGCATCCGGTGCTGCGAAGGCGCGTACGGCTGCCATGACTTCCTTGATTTCCTTACCTTTCAGGCCGCGCGATGCGGTCACGTTCACCAGCACGCCGCGTGCGCCCGACAGGTCGACGCCGTCCAGCAGCGGGGATGCGACTGCCTGTTCGGCGGCCACGCGTGCACGGTCCACGCCGGAAGCGGTGGCGGTGCCCATCATCGCCTTGCCCTGCTCGCCCATGATGGTCTTCACGTCGTTGAAGTCGACGTTGATGTGGCCAGGCACGTTGATGATCTCGGCGATACCGGCAACGGCGTTGTTCAGGACGTCGTCGGCGTGCTGCAGCCATTCGATCAGGGACTCGTCTTCGTAGATCTCTTCCAGCTTTTCGTTGCAGATCACGATCAGGGAATCGACGTTCTGCGACAGCGCTTCCAGGCCCGCCTCGGCGATGTCCAGGCACTTCTGGCCTTCGTGCGAGAACGGCTTGGAAACCACGGCCACGGTCAGTGCGCCCTGCTGCTTGGCGATTTCCGCAACGATAGGGGCGGCGCCGGTACCGGTGCCGCCGCCCATGCCGGCAGCGATGAAGACCATGTGCGCGCCGCGCAGTGCGTCTTCGATGCGGCCGCGGGATTCCTCCGCCAGCGCACGGCCGACGTCAGGCTTCATGCCGGCGCCCAGGCCGGTCTCGCCGATCTGGATGATGTTGCTTGCCTTGGAGGTGGCCAGCGCTTGTGCGTCGGTATTGGCAGCGATGAATTCCACACCGCTCATGCCCTTGTTGATCATGTGCTGGACAGCATTGCCGCCCGCACCGCCAACACCTACGACCTTGATGACCGTACCCAGTGTTGCGTTGTCTACCATATCAAACTCCATGATGTACTCCTATCTAGAATGCGGTTTTCAAGCGCCAGGCCTCATATGGGTAGGAGAACTGGAGATTGAAAACTGCGTAGTTTTTTAAAGATTTTTGAAAATTAAAAGTTACCCAGGAACCATTCCTTCATGCGCTGCCAAACTGCTTTTACTGAACCATCCTGGCGCGTCACGATGTGGCCGCGCAGATACTGCTTCTTAGCTTCCAACAACAGGCCCAACACGGTTGCATAGCGCGGGCTGCGCACCACGTCGGCCAGCTGGCCGCGGTAGTCCGGCGTGCCCAGGCGCGCAGGCTTGAGGAAGATGTCTTCCGCCATCTCCACCATGCCCGGCATGATCGAGGTGCCGCCGGTCAGCACGATGCCCGACGAGAGCACGCCCTCGTAGCCGGACTCGCGCACCACCTGGTGCACCATCGCAAACAGTTCTTCCACGCGCGGCTCGATCACGGCGGCCAGCGCCTGGCGCGACAGGTTGCGCGGACCGCGGTCGCCCAGGCCCGGCACTTCGAGGTGCTCGCCCGGATCGGCCAGCACCTGCTTGGCCACGCCGTAGCGGATCTTGATTTCTTCCGCTTCGCCGGTCGGCGTGCGCAGCGCCATCGCGATATCGTTGGTGATCTGGTCGCCGGCGATCGGGATCACGGCCGTATGGCGGATCGCACCGTCGCTGAAGACCGCCACGTCGGTGGTACCGCCGCCGATGTCGATCAGCACCACGCCCAGTTCCTTCTCGTCGTTGGTCAGCACGGCGTCGGCCGAGGCCATCGGCTGCAGGATCAGGTCCGACACTTCCAGGCCGCAGCGGCGCACGCACTTGACGATGTTCTGCACCGCGCTCACGGCGCCGGTGACGATGTGCACCTTCACTTCAAGGCGGATGCCGCTCATGCCGATCGGCTCGCGCACGTCATCCTGGGAGTCGACGATGAATTCCTGCGGCACCGTGTGCAGCAGCTGCTGGTCGGTCGGGATGTTGACTGCCTTGGCGGTCTCGATCACGCGCGCGACGTCGGTGGCGGTGACTTCCTTGTCCTTGATCGCCACCATGCCGCTGGAGTTGAAGCTGCGGATATGGCTGCCTGCGATGCCCGCGTACACATTGCGGATCTTGCAGTCGGCCATCAGCTCCGCCTCTTCCAGCGCGCGCTGGATCGATTCGACGGTCGCCTCGATGTTCACCACCACGCCCTTTTTCAGGCCGCTGGACTCGTGCTGGCCCAGGCCAATCACTTCGTGGCGTCCATCGCCCATCACCTCGGCCACCACGGCTACCACTTTGGAGGTGCCGATGTCGAGGCCGACGATCAGGTTTTTAGCGTCTTTAGTCATCTCTATGCCCTGCTTTCAACGTTTCTTCGTATCCGACGGGATCTTCAATCCCGCTGCGCTCAAAGCCAGGCCGTTCTGGTAGCGCATATCAATCGTTTCAATATTCGGCACGCGGGCGGAAATCTGCGGCCAGATCCCGACCAGGCGCTGCACCCGCTGATGCAGGGTGTCATGCGTTGCCTCGCGTCCCAGCGCCACACTGGCGCCGTTGTCCAACTTCACCGTCCACGCATAGCGTCCCGACAAGGCCACGCCCTGCGGCACCAGCTTGGCCGGTGCAAACCATTGCTTCAACTCGCCGTAACGCGCGAGTACTTCCTTTTCGCTGCCGTCCGGACCGGAAAACTCCGGCAGCTCGTGATCCTCTTCCGCCTCGGCCAGGTTGGCAGTGAAGACGTCACCCTTCACCGACAGCAGGCGGCCGTCTTCGCCCCAGGTGCCCAGCGCTTCGTGCTCTTCCAGCTCCACGATCAGCTGGTCGGGCCATTCGCGGCGCACGCTGGCGCGGCGCACCCACGGCACCGACTCGAACACCTTGCGCACCTGGTCCAGGTCGGCCGTGAAGAAATTGCCGACCAGGCGGCCCTGGGTGCCGTTGCGCAGCGTCAGGTGGTTCACGTGCTTGAACTCCGACTTGTCCATGGTCTCAACGCGGATGGAACGCAAATCGAATACAGGACGATTCGCCAGCCACCACACGCCGGCAGCGGCGCAAGCCAGCACCGACAGCGCGACCAGGCCGCTGGCGGATGCATTCAAGGCTTTGACGTCGTGCCACATATTTCTTTTCGGTCCTTACTTCTTCAGCTTCAATCTTGCGGTGCGCAGGATTTCCACGCACAGTTCTTCGTAGCTCACGCCGGTCGCGCGGGCAGCCATCGGCACCAGCGAGTGGCTGGTCATGCCTGGCGATGTATTCACTTCCAGCAGGAAGGGCTTCTGGTCCTTTTCGCGCAGCAGCACGTCGACGCGGCCCCAGCCCTCGCAACCAACGGCGCGATAGGCCGCCACGGCCAGGCGCTGCATCTCGTCCTGCATCGCCTGGTCCAGCTGAGGCGGGCAGAAATACTGGGTGTCGTCGGTGAAGTACTTGTTCTGGTAGTCGTAATTACCGGCCGGGGCAACAATTTCCACGATCGGCAGCGCGCGGGCGGTTTTGCCGGTGCCCAGCACGGCGACGGTGAACTCGCGGCCTTCAACAAATTCTTCGGCCAGCACGCAGTCGTCCAGCGCGGCGGCGGCATCGTAGGCGGCCTTCAGGCCGGCCTTGTCGCTCACCTTGGTGATGCCGATGGTGGAGCCTTCATGCGGCGGCTTCATGATCAGCGGCAGGCCGAGGCGCGCAGCCTCCGCGTCCAGGTCGGAATCGGCGCCCAGCACCGCGTATTCCGGCGTCGGCAGGTTTTCGCGCAACCACAGGATCTTGGTGGTGATCTTGTCCATGCCCACCGAGCTGGCCATCACGCCGGAGCCGGTGTATGGAATGCCGAGTAGTTCCAGCGCGCCCTGCAGGCTGCCGTCTTCGCCGTAGCGGCCGTGCAGTGCGATGAACACG
The DNA here is from genome assembly GCA_039593355.1 of Pseudoduganella sp. Lineage (GTDB taxonomy): Bacteria > Pseudomonadota > Gammaproteobacteria > Burkholderiales > Burkholderiaceae_D > Rugamonas. The sequence goes on along the minus strand of JBCNPK010000029.1, from coordinate 54,443 downwards.
CGGTCGAATTTTTCCGCTGCCAGTTCGGCCAGCGAGCGTTGGCCCGGGTCGAAGGCGTGGGCGTCGATGCCTTGCGATTGCAGGGCGGCCAGCACGCCGGTGCCGGACATGATGGACACGTCGCGCTCGGCGGACAGGCCGCCCATCAGCACGCCCACCTTGCCGAATGCTTTAGCTTCTTGTGCAGTCAGTTTGGTCATCGCATCAGGCCTTCCAGTTCGTGAGTTTTGCCGGGACGCCGCTGATCGAGCCTGCGCCCATCGTGAGCACGACATCGCCGTCGCGCACCACGTTCATGATCGTTTCCGGCATGTCGGCGATGTTTTCGACGAATACCGGTTCCACCTTGCCGCGCGCGCGGATCGCGTGCGCCAGCGAGCGGCCGTCGGCGGCCACGATAGGCGCCTCGCCCGCTGCATAAACGTCCGACAGCACCAGCACGTCGACGGTGCTGAGGACTTTGGCGAAGTCTTCGAACAGGTCGCGGGTGCGGCTGTAGCGGTGCGGCTGGAAGGCCAGCAGCAGGCGGCGGCCGGGATAGGCGGCGCGCGCAGCGGCGGTGGTCACTTCCATCTCAATAGGATGGTGGCCGAAGTCGTCCACCAGGGTGAAGCTGCCGCCCGCCGGAATGGCCACTTCGCCGTATTTGGTGAAGCGGCGGCCCACGCCGGCGAAGCCCGCCAGGCCGGCTTGCGTTGCCGCATCCGGCACGCCGATTTCGCGCGCAATGGCGACGGCGGAGCAGGCGTTCTGCACGTTATGCAGGCCGGGCTGGTTCAGCACGATGTCTAGGTCCGGGAAGCCTTCCTGCAGCACGGTGAAGTGCATCTGGGTGCCGACGGCGCGGGCGTTGATGGCGCGCACTTCGGCGTCTTCCGCGAAACCATAGGTCGTCACAGGCTTGGTGACCTGCGGAATGATGGCGCGCACGTGCGGGTCGTCGATGCACAGCATGGCGCGGCCGTAGAACGGCAGGCGGTGCGTGAAGTGCACGAAGGCTTGCTTCAGCTTTTCGAAATCGTGCTCGTAGGTCTCCATGTGATCGGCATCGATATTGGTGATGACTTCGATCATTGGGGTCAGGTTCAGGAAGGACGCGTCCGACTCATCGGCTTCCGCCACCAGGTATTCGCCGGAGCCCAGCTTGGCGTTGGCGCCGGCTGCGGTCAGGCGGCCGCCGATCACGAAGGTCGGGTCCAGGCCGCCCTCCGCCAGCACGGACGCCACCAGGCTGGTGGTGGTGGTCTTGCCGTGGGTACCGGCGATGGCGATGCCGCGCTTCAGGCGCATCAGCTCGCCGAGCATCACGGCGCGCGGCACGATCGGTATCTTACGGGCGCGCGCGGCGACCACTTCAGGGTTGTCGGCCTTGACGGCGGTCGAGGTCACGACAGCGTCGGCGTTGCCGATGAAGGCCGCGTCATGGCCCTGGTGCACGGTGGCGCCCATGTCGATCAGGCGCTGCGTCACGGCGTTCGAACCGAGGTCCGAGCCGGAGACGTTGTAGCCCAGGGTCACCAGCACTTCGGCGATGCCGCTCATGCCGCTGCCGCCGATGCCGACGAAGTGAATGTTCTTTACTTTGTGTTTCATGCTAGTGCTTCCAATTCTTTGGCGATGGCGTCATTCGCGTCGCGCTTGCCCACTGCAAGCGCGGCGGCCGCCATCTTTTGACAGGTATTGCGGTTCAAGGTCTGCAACAGTGCTGCCAGGCTTTCCGGATTCAACTCCGTCTGCGGCATGTGGATGGATGCGCCCTGCTTCGCCATCCACTGCGCGTTGTCGCGCTGGTGGCTGGTCGTCGAGGCCACCAGGGGAACCAGCACGCTGGCCACGCCGGCTGCTGTCAGTTCCGACACGGTGATGGCGCCGGCACGGCAGATGACGATATCCGCCTGCGCGTAGGCACTCGCCATGTCGTCGATAAAATCGACCACGTTCGCTTCCACATGCGCCTGCGCGTAAGCCGCGCGCAGGGCTTCAATATTCTTTTTGCCCGACTGGTGGGTCACCAGCGGACGCTGTTCCGGCGCGATCATCGCCAGCGCGGCCGGCAACGCATCGTTAAGTGCCTTGGCGCCCAGGCTGCCGCCCACCACCAGGATGCGCAGCGCGCCTTCGCGGCCGGCGAAGCGCTGCTCCGGTGCCGGCATTGCCAGGATTTCCTTGCGCACCGGATTGCCGGTGACGACCGCCTTGCCGGCTGCGGCGCCGAATTCCGCCGGGAAGCCGAAGAAGACTTTCTTCGACATCGGCGCCAGCGTCTTGTTCGACAGCAGCAGGGCTGCGTCGGCATTGACCAATGCCAGCGGTACGCCGCGCAGCTTGGCCATCAGGCCGCCCGGCACGCAGACGTAGCCGCCCATGCCCAGCACCACGTCAGGCTTGCGCTTGCCAATGAAACGGAAGCAGTCCAGGAAGGCGCCGATCATCTTGAAGCCGCCGCCAATGGTGTGCATCAGGCCCTTGCCGCGCATGCCGCTGAAGTGGACCACGTCCATTTCCACGCCATGTTTCGGCACCAGGTCCGTTTCCATGCCGTGCGAGGTGCCAAGCCAGGAAACCTCCCAGCCGCGGGCGCGCATGACCTGTGCAATCGCCAGGCCAGGGAAAATATGGCCGCCGGTGCCGGCCGCCATGATCATCAGGCGCTTAGTCATAACCGCCCTCCCCGCATCTTGACGCGGTTTTCATAGTCGATGCGCAGCAGGATCGCCAGGCCAACGCAATTGATGATGATGCCGGTACCGCCATAGCTCATGAGCGGCAGCGTCAAGCCCTTGGTCGGCAGCAGGCCGAGGTTGACGCCCATGTTGATGAAGGTCTGCACGCCGATCCAGATGCCGATGCCTTTCGCCGCCAGGCCTGCGAAGGTCTGGTCGATGGCAATGGCCTGACGGCCGATGTCGAAGGCGCGCTTGACGATCCAGTAGAACATGCCGATGGTGACCAGCACGCCAATCATGCCAAGTTCTTCGCCGATCACGGCCAGCAGGAAGTCGGTATGCGCTTCCGGCAGGTAGTGCAGCTTTTCCACGCTGGCGCCCAGTCCTACGCCGCCGATTTCGCCGCGGCCAAAGGCGATCAGCGAATGGGTCAGCTGGTATGCCTTGTTCAGCGCGTTTTCTTCTTCCCAAGGATTCAGGTAGGCGAACAGGCGCGCGCGGCGGAATGGCGAAAGCCAGATAATGGTCACGAAAATCAGCACCAGCATGCCGGCGATGCCGCCGAACCAGACGGCGTTGACGCCGCCCAGGAACAGGATGCCCATGGCGATGCAGACGATCACGCCGAAGGCGCCAAGATCCGGTTCCAGCAGCAGCAAGAGGCCGACGAAGGCAACAGCCAGCGCCATCGGCGCAAAACCCTTGGACAGGCGGTGCATGAATTCCTGCTTGCGCACGGTGTAGTCGGCTGCGTACAGCACGATGAAAAGCTTCATCAGTTCCGAGGGCTGGAACTGGAATACCTTCAGCGTCAGCCAGCGCCGGCCGCCGTTCACGTTCACGCCCAGGCCCGGAATCAGCACCAGCACCAGCGCCACCAGGGTGCCGATGAACAGGTAAGGTGCGGCCTTCTGCCAATCCTCCACGCGCACGCGGAAGGCGACGGCGGCTGCCACTATCGCGATGCCGATGAAGATGGCCTGGCGCTGCACGAAGTAGTAATTCTTGTAGGCGGCAAATTTCGGCGAATCCGGCAGTGCAATCGACGCCGAATACACCATCACCATGCCAAACAGCATGAGCAGCAGCACCGACCAGACCAGCGGCTGGTCGTATTCCATCATCTTCGAATGGCGTGCGCGTCCATCCAGCGGAGCTGGGGACTCGGCGCCACCGAAGCGGAATGGAAGCTGGATCGCCATCAGATCTCCTGCCCCGCATCAAGCGCGATGTCGCGCACGGTGTCGATGAACACCTGCGCGCGGTGCGCGTAGTTCTTGAACATGTCCAGGCTGGCGCAAGCCGGCGACAGCAGCACGGCATCGCCGGCATGGGCCAACGCGGCTGCGCGCCTGGTCGCCTCTTCCAGCGTGGCGAAATCTTCCATCGGCACGCCGGTCGGTTCCAGCGCGGCGCGGATGGCCGGCGCATCGCGGCCGATCAGCACCACGGCGCGCACGAAGCGGCGCACCGGATTGGCCAGCGGGTCGAATTCCTGGCCCTTGCCGTCGCCGCCCATGATCGCCACCAGCTTTTGGTCGCCGGCGAAGGCCTGGCCCAGGCCCACCAATGCGGCGACAGTCGCGCCTACATTCGTGCCCTTGGAATCGTCGTAATAGTCGACGCCGTTGACCGATGCCACCAGCTCCACGCGGTGCGGTTGGCCTTTGTATTCGCGCAGCCCGTGCAGCAGAGGTGCAAACGGCAGGCCGATGGCGCGGCACAGGGCCAGCGCGGCCAGCGCGTTGGACGCGTTGTGCGTGCCACGGATCTGCAGCGCGTCAGCCGGCATCAGTTTCTTGGTGTAGCACTCCACCGGCGGCGGAGGCGGGTCATTCTTCTTGCGCCGCTTAGGCGGTTCGGCATCGTCGGTCGGCTCGGCGGTGGCCAGCCAGTACACGCCACGCTCGTTGACCAGGCCGAAGCTGTGCGCCAGTTCCGGCGCGTCCGTGCCGAAGGTGACGTTTTCACCGGTCGGATTGGACATCGCCATGGTCCACTTGTCGTCGCGGTTCAGCACGCGCACGGTGTCTTCGCCGAAGATGCGTTTCTTGTCGTCGGCATAGGCCTGCATGCTGCCGTGCCAGTCCAGGTGGTCCTGGGTCACGTTCAGGACGGTGGCGGCATCTGCGTTCAGGCTGTAGGTTGTGTGCAGCTGGAAGCTGGACAGCTCGAGAACCCAGGCTTGCGGCAAGGAGTCGTTTTCCATCACTTCGCGCAGCACGTCCAGCGCGGCCGGGCTGATATTGCCGGCCACGCGCACCGACAGGCCGGCGCGTTCGCACAGCTGGCCAGTCAGGCTGGTCACGGTGGTCTTGCCGTTGGTGCCGGTGATGGCGATGACTTTCGGCTGATAGCCGCGGTCTTCCTTCAGCCACTTCAGCGCCTGGGCAAACAGCTCAATCTCGCCCCAGACAGGAATGCCCTTCTCCGCCGCAGCCGGGATGATCTCGGCCAGCTCCTTGTTCGGGCCCAGGCCAGGGCTGGCGCAGACGAAGTCCACACCGTCCAGCAGCGCCGCGTTGAACGGGCCGGCGATGAACTGCGTACCAGGCAGCTGCTCGCGCAGCAGTGGCAGGCGGTCCGGCACCGGACGCGTGTCGGCAACGCGCAGCAGCGCGCCGCAGCGCGCCAGCCAGTGCGCCATCGCCAGGCCCGATTCACCGAGCCCCAGTACCAGTGCAATTTTGCCGTTATAAATCATCAGCGCAGTTTCAAAGTAGACAGGCCAACCAGGACCAGCATCATCGTGATAATCCAGAAACGCACGACGACCTGGGTTTCTTTCCAACCCTTCTGTTCAAAGTGGTGGTGCAAAGGCGCCATCAGGAACACGCGGCGGCCGACGCCGTAGCGCTTCTTGGTGTACTTGAACCAGCCAACCTGGATGATCACGGACAACGTTTCGGCAACGAAGATGCCGCCCATGATGAACAAAACGATTTCCTGGCGCACGATCACGGCAATGGTGCCGAGCGCGCCGCCCAGCGCCAACGCGCCGACGTCGCCCATGAACACCTGCGCAGGGTGCGCGTTGTACCAGAGGAAGGCCAGGCCCGCGCCCGCCATCGCACCGCAGAAGATGATCAGTTCGCCCGCGCCAGGGATGTGCGGGATAAACAGGTATTTCGAATACGTGGCTGAACCGGTCAGGTAGGCGAACAGTCCCAGCGCAGAACCCACCATCACGGTCGGCATGATGGCCAGGCCATCCAGGCCGTCGGTGAAGTTCACGGCGTTGGAAGTGCCCACGATGACGCAGTAAGTCAGCGCGATGAAGCCCCACACGCCCAGCGGATAGCTGATGGTCTTCACGAATGGCACGATCAGGTCGGCCTTTGGCGGCAGGTCCATCGAGAAGCCGGACTGCACCCACTGGAAGAACAGCTCGAACACTTTGGCCGGCGTAGGCGCCGACACGGAAAATGCCAGGTACAGCGCAGCGGCGATGCCCACCAGCGACTGCCAGAAATATTTCTCAGCGGAGCGCATGCCCTCCGGGTCCTGGCGCACCACCTTGCGGTAGTCATCCACCCAGCCCACGGCGCCGAAGCCCATGGTCACGACCATCACCGGCCAGATCAGGCGGTTCGACCAGTCGCACCACAGCACCGTGGCGATGCCGACGGCGATCAGCAGCAGCACGCCGCCCATGGTCGGAGTGCCGTGCTTTTTCAGATGGGTCTGCGGACCATCGGTACGCACAGCCTGGCCGTACTTCATCATGGTCAGTTTGCGGATCACGGCGGGGCCGGCGATCAGGCCGATCAGCAGGGCCGTAATGGTAGCCATCACCGCGCGGAAGGTGATGTAGTTAAAGAGGCGGAAAGCCCCGATGTCGTCCTGCAGGAGTTGTGCAAGCCAGAGCAGCATGATTAGTGTGTTTCCTTTGTTACGTGTTGCGATCCAATCAAATGCTGCACGACCCGTTCCATCTTCATGAAGCGGGAGCCCTTGATCAATACGGTTGCATCCGGCGTTACTGCGGCGTCCACTGCCTTCAGTAGCGCGTCGAATTCTTGGTGATGTTCCGCATGCGGCGCCATGTGTGCTGCCAGCGTGCCGGTGGCGAAGAAGCGCTCGATGCCTTTGCTTGCGGCGTATGCGGCGACTTCTTCATGGAATTCCCTGCCCTGCGTGCCGACTTCGCCCATGTCGCCCAGCACCAGCACGCGCGGCGCTTTCGCCTTCGCCAGCACGTCGATGGCGGCGCGCACCGAGTCCGGGTTGGCGTTATAGGTGTCGTCGATCAGCAGCGCACCGTTGGCGGCCTGTTTTTTCTGCAGGCGGCCGTGCACCGGCGCAAAGGCTTCCAGCCCGGTGCGGATGGTGGAGGTGTCGATGCCTGCCGCATAGGTGCAGGCAATCGCAGCCAGGGCGTTGCGCACATTGTGCTCGCCGGCCGCTTGCAGCGACACGTTGAAGTGGCGCGGCACGGCGTCAGGCGCGGCGAAGCTGGCGGCGGCGCCCGTCGTCGCAGCGGCGGGACGGATAGTGACCGCCAGTTCGGCGCCGAAATCGCCGGAGGTATAGGTGCAGCTTACGTTGGCGCCGGCATCCAGGCCGAAGGTCAGCACGCGGCGGCCGGTGGAAAGTTCATGCCAGACCGGGGTGAATTCGTCCCCATGCGGGAACACGGCCACGCCGTCGGCGGGCAGCGCGGACAGCACGCTGCCGTTCTCGCGTGCCACCGCCTCCACGGTGTGCATGAATTCCTGGTGCTCGCGCTGGGCGTTGTTCACCATGCCGATGGTCGGCGCGGCGATGGCGCTCAGGCGGCCGATTTCGCCTGGATGGTTCATGCCCAGCTCCACCACGGCGGAACGGTGCGATGCATCGAGGCGGAACAGCGTCAGCGGCACGCCGATCTCGTTATTCAGGTTGCCGCGCGTTGCCAGCCGGCCGTCTTCGCCATGGGAGGTGGCCAGGATGGAGGCGATCATTTCCTTGACGGTGGTCTTGCCATTCGATCCGGTAACGGCGATGACCGGCAGCGCAAACTGCTTGCGCCAGTAATTGGCGATCTGGCCCAACGCCACCAGGGTGTCGGGCACCACGATGGCGGGCAGGGTCCAGCCTTCCGGCAGCTTGTCGACGACGACAGCGACCACGCCCTTGTCCACCACCTGCGGCAGGAAATCGTGCGCGTCGAATACCTCGCCGCGCAGGGCGACGAAGAGCTGGCCGGCGCCAACCGTGCGGGTGTCGGTCGACACGCCATCGAAGTCCAGCGCGAGCGCGGCGTCATTGGTCAGCACACCGTGATGCAGGTGGGCGCCGCTCAGCGCGGGCAGGATGTGGGCGAGCGTGCTGCGCATCAGTGCGGCCTCATCATCGTCAGGCGTGCGGAAAGCGCCAGCTGCGCGTGCTCGGCGTCCGAGAACGGCATCTTGCGGCCCTTGATTTCCTGGTAGGGTTCATGGCCCTTGCCTGCCAGCAGGATCACGTCCGCCTTGCCGGCATTGCGCACGGCGGACAGGATCGCGGCCGCGCGGTCTTCCACCGCCATGAATTCGGAATTCGGATTGTCGCGGTCCATGCCGGCGACGATCTGGCGGATGATCTCCGCCGGGTCCTCACTGCGCGGATTGTCGCTGGTGACCAGCACATGCTCGGCCATCTGCGCGATGCGGCCCATCTGCGGGCGCTTGCCCGGGTCGCGGTCGCCGCCGCAGCCGAATACGCACCACAGGTGGCCGCCACGGTCATTGGCTACGGAGCGCAGGGCTTCCAGCGTCTTTTCCAGCGCGTCCGGGGTGTGCGCGTAGTCGATCACGACCATCGGCGCTTCCTGGCCGCCGATCTGCTGCATGCGGCCCGGGGCCGGCTGCAGCGATTCAATACCGTCGATCGCAGTGCGGAAGGCGATGCCTTTCGCCAGCAGCGCAGCCAGCACGGCCAAGGCATTGCTCACGTTGAACGGACCGACCAGCTGGGTGCGCACGTGCGCGTGGCCGAAGGTTGAATCCAGGTTGAATTCAGTGCCCAGGTTGCGGCTGCGCAGGGAGCTGGCGCGCAGCATGGAAATGCCCTGCACGTTCGGCTGCGCCTTGACGTCTTTCAGGGTGTAGCCAATGATGGCCGGCTTGCGCGGCGCCTTCGATGCCTTGATGTGGGCGATCAGGCGATGGCCCATCGGGTCGTCCAGGTTAACGACGGCGTGCTTCAGGCCCGGCCAGTCGAACAGGATGGTCTTGGCGGCTTCGTAGCTTGCCTCGTCGCCGTGGTAGTCCAGGTGGTCGCGGGTCAGGTTGGTGAAGATCGCCACGTCGAAGTGCATGCCCTCGGTACGGCCCTGATGCAGGCCGATGGACGATGCCTCGATGGCGAGCGCGCCGGCGCCGTCGGCGTGTACTTCCTTCAGTTTCCGGGCCAGCAGCACGGCATCCGGCGTGGTGTAGCCGGTCTCGTCGAATTCCACTTCGCCGCGGGCGCGGAACATGCCAACGCCCAGCGTGCCGATAACAGCGGTCGTCTCGCCAACCTTGGCCAGCGCCTGGCCGGTCCACACCGCGCAGGAAGTCTTGCCGTTGGTGCCGGTGACGGCGACCGTGAACATGCTTGCATCCGGCTGGCCGTACCAGGCGTGCGCGATCGGGCCGGCCTGCTTTTTCAGGCCAGGCACGGCAAGGTGCGGTACAGCGTGCGCTGCATCCCAGGCGTATTCGGTATCGTCGTACACCACGGCTGCAGCGCCGTTGGCGATGGCGGCGGCAATAAAGCTCCGGCCATCCTTGGCATCGCCAGGATAGGCAAAGAACACGTCGCCTGCCTTGATGCGGCGCGAATCGGATGCCAGCTGCGCATTGGGCGCTGCCTCGCGCATCCAGCTGATAATTTCTTGATGGGTCATCGTCGTCATTTACATGGCCTCCGGTCCGGTGTCGGTCGGCACCACGATTTCCGTGATGTTCGAATCAGGAGGCACATTGGAGGCGCGCAACGCGTTGATTGCGACAGCCGCGAAAGTTGGTGCTGCGACCGAGCCGCCGAAGTGGCCGTTCTGGGTCGGTTCGTCGATCATGACCGCAATGATGAAGCGCGGCGCCGACATCGGCACCATGCCGACGAAGGAACCGATGTACTTGCGCGGCATGGCGTAGCGGCCGTTCTCCACCTTGTAGGCGGTACCGGTCTTGCCGCCGACGCGGTAGCCTGGAATCTGGGCTTTCTTGGCGGTGCCGTCCTTGCCCGAGACCACGGTTTCCAGCATTTCGCGCATCTGCGCGGCGGTTTGCGGCTTGATGATCTGCTGACCCAACGGCTCCTTGTCGACCTTCTCAAACGACAAAGGAATGGTGTCACCATTCCGGGCAAACATCATGTAGGAGCGCGCCAGCTGTATCAGCGACACCGAGATACCGTTACCGTAGCTCATGGTTGCCTGTTCGATCGGCCGCCACGATTTGTACGGCCGTACCCGCCCCGCCACCGCTCCCGGGAAACCCCACTTGGGCTGCTGGCCGAAACCGACCTTGGTGAACATCTCCCACATTTCCTGCGCCGGCATGCTGAGCGCGATCTTCGAGGTGCCGATGTTGGACGACATTTCAATGATCTGTTGCACGCTGATCACACCGTGCGCCTTGGTATCCGAGATCGTCTTGTCCAGGATGGTGTATTTGCCGCCGCCGGTGTCGATCAGGGTGTTCGGCTTGACGCGGCCGGTATCCAGCGCCAGCGACACGGTGATCGGCTTGAGCGTGGAACCCGGCTCGAAGGTGTCGGTCATCACGCGGTTGCGCAGCTGCGCGCCGGTCAGGTTGCGGCGGTCGTTCGGGTCGTAGCTCGGGTAGTTGGCCAGCGCCAGCACTTCGCCGGTGTGCACGTCCAGCACCACGGCGCCGCCGGCCTTGGCGCCGAAATGCTCGACGGCCTGCTTCAGCTGCGTGTAGGCGATGTACTGGATCTTGCTGTCCACCGACAGCACCACGTCCTTGCCGTTGTGCGGTTCGACCTTGCCGCCGATGTCTTCGACGATGCGGCCGCGGCCATCCTTGATCACGCGGCGCGAACCGGGCTTGCCTACCAGGTTGTTCTGCTGCGCCAGCTCCATCGATTCCTGGCCCTTGTCGTCCACGTTGGTGAAGCCGACCAGGTGGGTCATGACCTCGCCCTGTGGATAAAAGCGTTTGTATTCCGGGCGGATGTCCATGCCGTCCAGGTCCAGCGCCTTGATCTTGTCGGCGGTTTCCACTTCGACCTGGCGTTTCAGGTAGACCAGGTTGCGGTCGGAATCGAGCTTCTTGCGCAGCTCGGACTCGCTCATCTCCAGCAGGCCAGCCAGGGCGCGCAGCTTTTCCTTCGGCGCGGCCAGCAGTTCCTCCGGCGAGGCCCAGATGGCGCGCACGGGAATGGAGGAAGCCAGCACCTGGCCGTTGCGGTCGGTGATCTTGCCGCGCACGGCCGGCAGTTCCTGCGTGCGCTGGTAGCGGTTGGCGCCCTGCTCCTGCAGGAATTGCGACTGGCGGGAAGTACCCTGCAGCCAGACCGCGCGCGCAGCCAGCGCCGCGAAGGCGACGAACATTGCGAACAGCACGACGCGCGAGCGCCAGCTTGGCAGGCGCACCGCCAGTACCGGGCTCCTGGAGAAGGACACGCCCTGCGAGCGCGCCACGCGTGCCGGTCCGGTTCCGCTGGAACGCGTCATTTGTCGCCCTCCGTCAGGTATTGGGTGCGGTTCGGCGTCAGCTGGGTCATGTTCAGCTCGCGGCGGGCGATTTCCTCGATACGGGCGTGCTTGCCCAGCGTGGACTGGTCCAGCTGCAGCTGCGACCATTCGGTGTCGAGCTGCTTGGCCTGCGTGTTGGCGCGCTCCAGGTCCACGAACAGATGGCGCGCCTGGTATTGCGCGTTGACGGTCGACAGGCCGCAAGCGACCAGCAATGCCGTCAACACGATATTGAGCTTGTTGCTCATTGCGCACCTCCCGCGGCAGGCAGGCGCATGGCGACGCGCATCACGGCGGAACGGGCGCGCGGGTTTTCCTCGACCTCCCTATCGGAAGGCTTGATGCGCGCCAGCAGTTTCAGTTCCGGCTGCGGCAGGTCGGCCGCCTTGATCGGCAGGCGCCGGTCGGGCTGCTCCACCTTGGCCTTGGAGGCGAGGAACTGCTTGACCATGCGGTCTTCCAGCGAGTGGAAGCTGATGATGGCCAGGATGCCGCCCGGCTTCAAGGCGTTGAAGGCCTGGCTCAGGGCCGATTCAAGGTCCTCAAGCTCTTTATTGACGAAAATCCGGATAGCCTGAAAGGTGCGGGTCGCAGGATCCTTGCCCTTCTCGCGAGTCTTGACCGCGCCTGCCACGATACCGGCAAGCTGTCGTGTGCTTGAAATTGGTTCGACTGCCCGGCGAGCAACAATCGCCTTTGCAATCTGAAAAGCAAACCGTTCTTCCCCATAATCCCTTATCACCTTTTCCAGTGTTTTTTCTGATTCCGTGGCCAGCCACTCGGCAGCGGAGATGCCGCGCGTGGTATCCATGCGCATGTCGAGCGGGCCATCGTTGCGGAAGCTGAAGCCGCGCGCAGCATCGTCTACTTGTGGCGACGAGATGCCGAGGTCCAGCAAAATGCCGTCGACGGCGGGAATGCCGCGTTCGGCCAGCGCATCCGCCATGGTGGCGAAGCTGTCGTGCACGATGGTGAAACGCGGATCGCCGATGGTTTCGGCGTTCGCGATAGCTTGCAGGTCTTTGTCGAAGGCGATCAGGCGGGCTTCCGGGCCCAGGCGGGACAGGATCAGGCGGCTATGGCCGCCACGGCCGAAGGTGCCATCTATATAGATGCCGTTGGCGCGCGCGCCGGTCAGGTCGAGCGCATCCACCGCTTCATCTAACAGCACCGTACGATGCTGGAACTCTGGCACCGAGGTCGTCGTCATAGTGAACCGGGCCTCAGAAGGAGAAATCGGACAGGGTATCGGGCATGCCCACCTCGATGGTGGCTTGCTCGTTTTCGGCGCGCTTGACCGGATCCCAGATTTCGAAGTGGGTCAGCATGCCGGACAGCACGACTTCGCGGCCAAGGCCGACGGCGTCGCGCAGTTCAGGGGCAACCAGGATGCGGCCGGCCGAATCCATCTCGACGTCGGCGGCATTGCCCAGCAGGATGCGCTGCCAGCCGCGGGCCGACATCGGCCACGAGGCGATCTGGTCGCGCTTGGCTTCCCAGACGTGGCGCGGGTACATCAACAGGCAGCCGTCCGGGTGTTTGGTAAGCGTGAGGCGTCCTTCGCACTGGATCATCAGTGCGTCACGATGCTTGGCCGGGATGGACATCCTGCCTTTCGCATCTAATGTGATCGCGGACGCGCCTTGGAACACGACTTAACCTTATCTAAAAAATCCCACAAAACTACACTTTTTCACACTGTCGCCCACTTTAGAGGATGCTCACAAGGCGGTCAAGCGATTTTCCCAAGTGAAAACACCGATTTGTCCAATGAAATTAAGGACTTAGCGCCATTCCTTGAGAAATGGCAGCACTAAAAACCATCGTGAAATTAGGGACTTATGAAAGATAGTGAAAGTGCTACTTCACATGCAAAGATGGCGAAACGGAAAAAAAATGACTAAAAATAAATTTGGAAATAGGCGTTTGGTTGCCTGATGACAACGACACTTTAGCAAATCAACAACAAGTGCCGAGAGCCCCGCTGGGCGGGAGAATGACTGCCTGCCACGCTTTGCGCGTGATCCGCTACCTCTAAAAAAACATGCCGCCCAGGAAAACTGGGCGGCAACTTGTATAGACAAATGACGCTGCCGCCGCTTGCCTACATTATACGGCTTGGACTGCTTTTCACTCGTAAGTGACGCCTACCGTGACGCCGCTGAACGGCGATTTCGCTTCCAGCACGATGTAATACCAGTGGTTGGCCACCGGGCTTGGGATGCTGACATTCTCGGCATTGCCCGCGTTGGTGGAGGCGTAATCATAGGACGTGGTGGTCGGATAGCGGTCCAGGGCCACGTACATATTCATGTCGCCCGTGCCGCCTGCGCTCATGATCTTCACGTTTTTCGCGCCGCTTGGCACGATCAGGTAAAGGTAGCCGCGCGTGCTGGACGAGAGGTTGCGGATCGCGCAGTTCTTGCCCAGCTGGCTGGTGGAAGAGCAGGTAGGCAGGTTCGAAACCGAATCGGGCAGCGGCGGCTCGCCGGCCGTGGTGGCCGCATCGGCCCAGGCGGCGAACTCGCTGTCGTAGCGGGTGCCGATGCCGCGCATGAAGTCGTTGTAGCGGCTGTAATCGCCCACGCGGAAGTTGGCAATCGCCTGGTCCACGTCCGCACGGTGGCGTTCGACCATGAAGCGGGTCGCCATATAGCCCCAGCGATAAGCGCGGTCCTGGTAGTCGGACATGGCATAGGTGTTGCCGAAGATATCGCTCAGGCGGTATTTGCGGGTGCGCGCCATGTCGATCGCGGGCTGGTTGTTATTCTTCAGCGAGAGGTACTCCGCGATGCCTTCGATCCACCATACGGTGGGCACGGCAGTCGCGGCGCCGAAGTCGCCGTACATGTCGAAGCGTCCGTCGATGTAGTGCACGAACTCGTGCTCCAGGTTCCATACCTTGAAGGTTGGGCGCAGCCACGATGCTTCATGGGCGATGAAACGCGCCTGGTTGCCGGCCTGCGACGGGTCGCCTTCGAGGTACATGCCGCCGTTGTTGGTGTCGATGCCGTAGATGACGCCGGCGTACTTGCTGTAGTTGGCGTAATCGTCGAACACCACCAGTTCCAGCGAGGTGTTGTTGTCGTGCGCGACCGGGGTGCGGTTGGTCTGCAGCATGGTGTGGGCATAGCCCTCTTCCGTGGCCAGGGAGGAGCAGATCTGCTGCACCTGCTCGGAAGTGACGTCCTGCGCGCGCAGGCGCAGGGTCGGGCTGCAGCTGTAACTGGTCTTCAACACGGCGTTGGCAAGCTGCTCTTCGAAATTGCACACGCCGTATTGCGCGCAATTGCCGTAGTCGTAGTACTTGACCGCCTGCGCCGCCGCCAGCCACATACCGCTGTCGGCGCCCAGCATGGTGGTGGAGTTCAGCGTGTTCTGCACCATCGGCGACACCTGCGGCTTCAGGCCAGCGTACTGCATGAAGCGGAATGCCTCGTTCGACGCGTCGGTCAACTGGTAGCTGGCATTGCTGTTCAGCAGGGCCGACTTGTTGGCCGTGATGAAGGTGTACAGGGTATTGGCATAGGAGATGTCGTTCGACAGGGCCGTGCCGACATCGGGCATCGTGTGCGCGCGGAACAGCACGTTCAGCGCGCCGGTCATGCCGCCGCCCGCGCTGTCCTGCTTCAGCGCTTCCGCCGCAGCCGGCGCGCTCACGGTGTTGGTGAAGCGGGCAATCGTGGCCTTCGCGTCCGGCAGGTACTGCACCTCATCGTGCATATTGGTGATCAGGCGCCAGGTCTCGCCCGCCGTGGTCGAGGCCACGGTGTTGTTGGCATACAGGCTGCTTCCCCGCACCGCGCTGTGCAGGGTCGAGCGCAGCGGTGCGCGCACCGACTCGGTCAACGCCGGGATGGTGCCGTTGCTGGCCTGGTAGTAGCCTGCGCGCAGGTAAAGCACCAGGTTGACCAGCTTCATATTGGTGGCGTTGTAGCTGGCCGCTTCGCTGGCGACACGGCTGGCGACCGCGCTGACGTTGGCGCTTGAATAAATCGTCGTCGCCAGGGACGGCGCCGCGGAGAACAGCGGATAGGTACATTCGTAATCCGGCAGGTTGGCCACGTAGTCGGCCAGTGCCGCGCCGCTGTAGCTGGCCAGGGTATTCATGTCCTTGCACTGCGGCGTTGCCGACATGGGGGCCAGGCTGGCCGTCATATTGCGCGGCATCAGGTCATTGCGCGGCTTGCGCGTCGGCGCCAGGTCGTACTTGGTTTGCTCCGCGGTTGGCGGCAGGGTTTGCCGCTGGTGCGGCGCCGGGGCCTGTTTGAGTTTCTGCTCGTGGCCGTCGCCGTCATGCCTGCCTGCCGCCTGCGCGGCAGCGCTGGCCAGCATGGCGGCCAGCAGGCCGGCCATGCCGATTGGGTGCAACTTCATATCTCCACCTTTTCTCTTTGTTAAATGGGAGAGCCCATGCTAACGAGGTGGAGCGGCGCGCCTTCAAGCGTGCGCGCCGTTAGTGTGATTTCGCTGAATCAGGCAGCGTGAACTGCACAGGAAATGGGTGAAAAAACCACAGGCTGGCGCGTTCCGGAACCGTTGCGGTACTGGCTTGGCGTGTAACCCGTCATCGCTTTGAACTGACGGCTGAACGCGCTGTGGTCGGTGTATCCGCATTCGCGCGCGATGTCGGCAATGCTGCGGCCCGGGTGCGCCTCGATCAGCGTCAGCGCACCTTCCAGCCGCGATTGCAGCAAGAGCTGGCGCGGGCTGTAGCGGAACACTTTCTGGAACAGGCGCTCCACGCGCGCCAGCGACAAGCCTTCTTCGCGCGCCAGGTCCGCCAGGTTCAGCTGCTGGTGGTAGTTCTCGCGGATGCGCTGCGCGATGCGCGCCACCTGGCGGTACACCGGGTGCTGTTCGTCGACCAGGCCCAGGTCGTGCGAAGTTCCGACCAGGCCGACGATATCGCCCTGCTCGTTGCGCAGCGGGGTCTTATGCGTCAGGCACCAGCCGCGGCGGCGGTTCGGATACAGGTGCAGCTCGAGGTGCTTTTCGATGGTGGCGCCCATCTCGATCACCTGCCGGTCCTGCGCCTCATAGGCTGCGGCCAGGGGATGCGGATGCACGTCCATCACCGTCTTGCCGAGGATGTCGGACTTGTTGCGCAGGCCGCAGCGGCGCGCCAGCGTATTGTTCACGGCCACATAGCGGCCATCGCGGTCCTTCACGAAGAAGGCCACTTCTGTCAGCGCGTCGAACAGTTTTTCGATCGCGTCCAGCTCCACGTTCCACGGACGGTCCATCATAACGGTGTCTCCCATGCTTTGGCGCGCTCTGTGGCGCGGTTCCATTTTGCCAGCAACTCGGCCCTCTGGTCACCCCCCATGTGCGGCGTGAAGCGGCGTTCGCAGGCCCACTGCCTGGCGATTTCTTCCTGCGATTCCCAGAAGCCCACGGCCAGGCCGGCCAGGTAGGCCGCGCCCAGCGCCGTGGTTTCGGTGACCTTCGGGCGAAGCACGGGAACGCCTAAAAGGTCGGACTGGAACTGCATCAGCATATCGTTGCGGGCGGCGCCGCCGTCGGCACGCACTTCCGTCACCGGCATCGAGGCGTCCTTCTGCATGGCTGCCAGCAGCTCGGCGCTCTGGTAGGCGATCGACTCCACGGCGGCGCGCGCGATGTGCGCCTTGTTGCTGCCGCGTGTCAGGCCAACGATGGTGCCGCGCGCGTACGGGTCCCAATGCGGCGCGCCAAGCCCGACAAAGGCCGGCACCAGGAACACGCCGCCGCTATCCGGCACACTGGAGGCAAGCGCTTCGACGTCGCTCGATTGCTCGATGATGCCCAGGCCGTCGCGCAGCCATTGCACGGTGGCCCCGCCCATGAAGACCGAGCCTTCCAGCATGTAGTCGGTCTCGCCGTCGACGCGCCAGCCTACCGTCGACAGCAGGCGGTTGTGCGAGGTGCGCGGATGGCGGCCGGCGTGCATCAGCATGAAGCACCCGGTGCCATACGTGTTCTTGACCATGCCCGGCTGGTGGCAGGCCTGGCCGAAGGTGGCGGCCTGCTGGTCGCCCGCGATGCCGGCCACCGGTATCGCCTGGCCGAACAGGGCCTCGCGCGTGGTGCCCACCTCCTCGCTGGAGGAGACCACTTGCGGCAGCATTTCCTGCGGAATGTCGAACAATTCGAGCAGGTCGGAATCCCAGCGCATCAGGTGGATGTTGAACAGCATGGTGCGCGAGGCGTTGGACACGTCGGTGACGTGCACGCCGCACAGCTTCCACACCAGCCAGGAGTCGATGGTGCCGAAGCACAGCGCCCCCTTGCGCGCACGCTCGCGCGCGCCGGGCACATGGTCCAGGATCCATTTGACCTTGGTGGCGGAGAAATAGGCGTCCAGCTCAAGGCCGGTGGCGTCGCAAATCATTTTCGCCTTGCCGGCGGCGCGCAGTTCTTCGCAATAGCCGGCGGTGCGGCGGTCCTGCCAGACGATGGCCGGTGCAATCGGTTCGCCCGTCTTGCGGTCCCATACCACGGTGGTTTCGCGCTGGTTGGTGATGCCGATGGCGCGCACCTTTTTTACGTCGAAGTCCTGCAGCACTTTGCGCGCTACCGTGAGCTGGCTGTTCCAGATTTCGTTGGGATCGTGTTCGACCCAGCCTGGCTGGGGGAAGTGCTGGGGAAATTCCTGCGCCGCGCATCCCGCGATCTTGCCTTCGTGGTCGAACAGGATCGCGCGCGAACTGGTTGTGCCCTGGTCCAGGGCGAGGATGTATTGAGTCATCTCTCAAGAATTAGTTGAAGCAAGCCGATAGGCCGGATTTTGTTACGGCACCCGAAGGTGCTATGACAGCCATTCCTCTAGGCGACGGATTGCTCCGCCGCTCAAGCTTTCTACCCGCACGCTCCGCGAGCAACATCATCGCGTGCCTATTTGAAATTGCACCAGGTGGAGGTTACCGCGTTTCACCGTAACTTAATACGCTCGTCTCTGTGGCCCTATTCCTCGCCTTATACCATTGCTGGCTTTCAGCGGACGGCCGTTAACCGTCACCCCGCTCTGTGGAGTCCGGACCTTCCTCCCGCCCATGTCTTGCGACATGAGCCAGCGGCTGTCTGGCTTGCTTCGGGCGATATTTTACCAAAACCCGGCAAGGCCGGGTCAGACCCAAGGGTCAGACCCCTCCACTGCAAGCCGCGCTGACAGGGTCCGACCCTTGGGTCGTACCCGGATTTACCGGGTTTTGGCGAAATCCCGTGTCGCAAATCGGAAAGCTATTTCCCTAGAGCAGGCATAGAATGCCAAATCCATGAATAAGAAGGCAAGTACCATGACGCAAATCCCTCGTTCCGGCGGCCAGATCCTGGTCGATGCACTGAAAGTCCACGGCACCGATACCGCCTTCGGCGTGCCCGGCGAAAGCTACCTGGACGTGCTGGACGCCCTGCACGAATCCGGCATCCGCTTCATCATCAACCGCCAGGAGGGCGGCGCTGCCTTCATGGCCGACGCCTACGGCAAGATGACCGGCAAGCCGGGCATTTGCTTCGTCACCCGCGGCCCGGGCGCCACCAATGCCTCGATCGGCGTGCACACCGCCTTCCAGGATTCGACGCCCATGATCCTGTTCATCGGCCAGGTCGGCAGCGATTTCATGGATCGTGAAGCCTTCCAGGAAGTCGATTACCGCCGCATGTTCGGCCAGATGGCGAAATGGGTGGCACAGATCGACCGCCCCGACCGCATCCCTGAATACATTGCGCGTGCCTTCCAGGTCGCCACCAGCGGCCGCCCAGGCCCTGTGGTACTGGCCCTGCCGGAAGACATGCTGACCACGAAAGCCACCGTGGCCGACACCCGCGCCTACGTACCGACCCAAGGGGCGCCATCGGCTCCGCAGATTGCGCAGCTGCGCCAGATGCTGTCAGAAGCAAAGCGCCCCATGCTGCTGCTGGGCGGCGGCGGCTGGAACGCGCAAGCGACGGCCGATATCCGCAAGTTCGCCGAAGCGAACAGGCTGCCGGTCGGCTGCGCATTCCGCTTCCAGGACCTGCTGGACAACACGCACCCGAATTACATCGGCGACGTCGGCATCGGCATCAATCCGAAGCTGGCCGCGCGCGTGAAGGAAGCCGACGTGCTGATCGCGATCGGCCCGCGCCTGGGCGAAATGACCACCAGCGGCTACTCCATCATCGCCTCGCCGGTGCCGCAACAGCGCCTGGTGCACATCCATGCCAGCCCGGAAGAACTGGGCAGCGTGTATCAGGGCGAACTGATGATCGCTTCCGGCATGCCGCAGGCTGCCGCCATGCTGGCAGCAATGGAGCCGGTCGATTCGAACGCATGGCGCGACAGCGTAGAACAGGCCCGCGCCGAGTACAACGCCTGGCAGCAGCAGCCGGCCATCTTCAAGGACAACAACGCCCCGCTCAACCTGTGGCAAGTGGTGCAGGAACTGAAGGCGCAATGCCCGGCCGATACCATCATCACCAACGGCGCCGGCAACTACGCCACCTGGGCGCACCGCTATTGGCCGTATGGGCAGATGCGCACCCAGCTCGCGCCAACCAGCGGCGCCATGGGCTATTCGGTGCCATCCGGCGTGGCCGCCAAGATCATCGACCCGTCGCGCACCGTGGTGACGTTTGCGGGCGACGGCGAATACCTGATGAACGGCCAGGAACTGGCCACCGCCGTGCAGTACAAAGCCGGCGTGGTCATCATCGTGTTCAACAACCAGATGTTCGGCACCATCCGCATGCACCAGGAGCGCGAATACCCCGGCCGCGTTTCCGGCACCACGCTGCACAACCCCGACTTCGCCGCGGTGGCGCGCGCCTTCGGCGGCCACGGCGAGACGGTTGCTGCGACCGAGGAATTCGCACCGGCCCTGCAGCGTGCACTGGCCTTCACCCGCGATCAGAACCTGCCGGCGATTATCGAGCTGCGCTACGACGGCAACCTGATCACCCCGGGCGCCACCCTCGACACCATCCGCAAGCAGGCTGTCGCGGCGGGCAAGTAATCAATCGGTGCCCCGGCGCTTTGGCGCGGGGCAGGCCTTGCAGGCCTTGGCCTGGCGCGAGAAATCGCTCACCTTCGCCAACACCATCGGCTGCGACTGGTCGTCGCAATAGCCGCCATCCAGCGTCAGGGTTTCGCCATCGGGCGAGAACTTGCCGCTGATGGTGCGCTCCTCCTCGCCTTCCAGCACAGTGAAGTACATCATCTTGCCACGCGGGTCGATATTCACATCCGTGGCTACCAGCGGCCAGCTCAGGCCCCCGGCCGTATATTCGTAAATCACCGAATCCGCTTCGGCGAATCGCTGCAGCGTAATGCGCTGTCCGCCATATTCACCCGTGCCTTCATGGACGCATAAATCGGAATACACCATCACACCATGGCGCGGCAATCCACCGCGCGCATGTGGTTTGGCAGCATGCTTGCCAGGTTCTGCTACTGCGGCAGTCAGCGCCAGCAGCGTGCAGGCGGCAAAGCCGCCGATCAAGGTCTGTTTTCGCATGATCTCAACCTCGTGAGTCATAAAAAAAACGGCTGCACTAGGCAGCCGTTTTGACCAGGAACTGGCGAAGATTAGAACATGTGGCGGATGCCTACGCCGTATGCGGAGTCACCGGTACCAACTTCAGAGTTGTTGCCAACGATGAAGGAAGCGCCGTTGCGGGTGCGGATCTTGGCGTACGATGCGTACAGGGTGGTACGCTTGGACAGCGAGTGCAGGTAGCCGATAGCAGCCTGGTCTGCATCGTGACCGAAGGACTTGTCTTCCACGGACGACCAGGAACCAACAACCGAGCCGGCAGCCGACACTGGAATGGTCGCGCCAACCAGCCAAGCGTGGTTGTCGGTCGAAGGCTTCACAGTGTAATTGCCGTAAGCGCTGAAGCTTTGGCCAGCTGGCAGGCCAGTGGTGGCGCCAGGCAGGGTAGCGCTTGGCAGCGGCGAGCTGTTCAGGCCCTTGTTAACCATGTACATCGCGAACGCCTTGGCTACTTTGAAGTCGTAGTTGGCAGCCAGCAGGGTGTTGCGGCCGATTGGGTTGTCCACGACGACATTGCTTGCGTTAACGGTGTCGTTGTTGATGTTGTTGTAAGCCAGACGGACGTTCAGAGGACCGTTCTGGTAGCCGATTGC
The DNA here is from genome assembly GCA_039593355.1 of Pseudoduganella sp. Classification (GTDB taxonomy): domain Bacteria; phylum Pseudomonadota; class Gammaproteobacteria; order Burkholderiales; family Burkholderiaceae_D; genus Rugamonas. The sequence goes on along the minus strand of JBCNPK010000029.1, from coordinate 32,998 downwards.
GGCGCCCAGTTGACGGCCGGTCGACGCGTTTTTCTTCTCGCCGAAGCTGTAGAACAGTTCACCGGACACGCCGTTGAATTCTGGCGATTTCCAGACCACTGCGTTGTCGTTGCGGGTGTTGATGCCGCCGACTGGGAACAGGTTCTTGGCGGAGCCAGCCAGGCCAGCCTGGAACGGATCACCTACTTGCACGAAGGCATTGTACAGAGGGGTGTACTGGCGACCCAGGGTCAGGGTACCGGCAGTCTTGGAGGACAGGCCGACGAAGGCTTGACGGTTGAACAGCTTGTTGTTGGTGTTGTCCAGCTCGCCAGTATCTTCCTTCAGGCCGGTTTCCAGGGTGAACACAGCCGACAGGCCGCCGCCCAGGTCTTCCGTGCCTTTGAAGCCCAGGCGCGATGCGTTAGCAACACCGGAAGTAATCTTGTTGACGGTACCGTTCTTACCGCCGTGCTCGGAGACGAAACCAGCATCAACGATGCCGTAAATGGTCACGTTCGACTGAGCAGAGGCCGCGCCAGAAGCAGCGAGGATCGCGAGGGACATCAGGGTTTTTTTCATGCTTTTTCCTTTTGCTTTGTTATCGATCACCAGGGCGCTACGGCACTGATCTTCACTATTTTATATGATCTCAATATTTCCTGCCATGCACGTAGTAATGCGTATTGCAAGATAGCGCCAAATACCACTTAAGCGCAATTAATTTAGTCTTAAGAGACAAGTTTTTTGTTCAGGACACATTTCACACTTTCAAGACTTTTCATGGCTAAACGGAAAGTGTCAACATTGTGTCGTGGACAAGCAGCGGGAACCCTGGTTTCATAGTGAAACTAACCTGCGCCGCATGCAACTTTGTGGCGAGTTTCGGCGTTAGAATGCAGGTCGCGTACAATCTGGGGGCGCTGGCGGCGAATGAAAACGAGTGCGATTTCTGTAACAATTCCATCCACAATCAGCGACGTGGAACGGGACACCGGCCTTGCAAAGGAAACCTTGCGCGTCTGGGAGCGCCGTTACGACTTCCCCCGTCCTGAACGCGATACGTTCGGGGAGCGAGTCTACCCAAGCGAACAAGTAATTAAATTGAGATTGATCAAGAGATTGATCGATCTGGGCTATCGCCCCGGCAAAGTGATCGCTTTTTCTGCTGACGAGCTGCAAGCCCTGGCGCAAAAGACGACCCTGGGCCAGAAAACCGAGCCGGTGCGCTCCCATCCTGAACTGCAAACGTATATCGACCTTTGCAAGACCCACCAGATGGAGGCCTTCCGCCGCAAGCTGACCCAGGCGATGCTGGTGATGGGCTTGAAGAGCTTCGTCATCAACCTGGTTGGACCACTGGCCATCCTGGTGGGGGAAGCCTGGGCTTGCGGCCAATTCGCGGTGTTTGAGGAGCATTTGTTTGCCGAATCGGTACAGATCGTGTTGCGCAGCGCAGTTTTCTCGGTGCCGCAGGTCAACCAGAGCAACGGCTCGCCGCGTCCGCGTGTCCTTTTAACAACACTACCCCAGGAACGCCATGGCCTCGGGTTGCTGATGGCGGAAGCCATGTTCGCTGCCGAGGGAGCACATTGCATTCCGCTAGGCGTTCAAACGCCGCTGCCCGACATCGTGGAAGCCGCACGGGCCATGCAGGCCGACATCGTCGCGCTCTCGTTTTCCACCAACATGAACCCGCGCCATGTCAGCGACAGCCTGCGCGAGCTGCGCGCCCGTCTGCCCGAGACGGCTGAGATATGGGCCGGCGGCAGCAACTCGGCCTTGCGCAAACGTCAGCCAAGCTACGTGAATGTGTGCGAACTTGCCGACATCGGCACGGCGGTGGCCGAATGGCGGCAGCGCCAGCGTCAAGCCCTCACCTAGGCTCTGGTAGAATACGCGGTTCGATTGAAGGACCCTCTGCCAACCTGTCCATGTTCAGTTTTTTCAAGAAGAAGCCGGTCGCACCGGAAGCGGCACCAGCAGCTCCAGCGGCCGCCCCCGCGTCTGCCACACCTGCCAGCGCCGAGCCAGCCGCGCCCCTGGCATATGAAGTCGAGACCGCCGCCAAGCCGGAGCCCAAGCAAAGCTGGATGAGCCGCCTGAAGGCAGGTCTGTCCAAGACATCGGCCAACCTGTCCATCCTCTTCGTCGGCGCCAAGATCGACGACGACTTGTATGACGAACTGGAAGCGGCGTTGCTGATGTCCGACGCCGGCGTGGAAGCGACCCAGTTCCTGCTCGACGCCCTGAAGCGCAAGGTCAAGGAAGAGAAGCTGCTCGATGCCGCCCAGGTCAAGGACGCGCTCAAGCAGCTGATGGTCGAGCTGCTGCTGCCGCTGCAAAAACCGTTCGAGCTGGGCCGCCACCAACCGCTGGTGATGATGATTTCCGGCGTCAACGGCGCCGGAAAGACCACCACCATCGGCAAGCTGGCCAAGCATATGCAGGCGCATGGCCAATCGGTGCTGCTGGCCGCAGGCGACACTTTCCGCGCCGCCGCGCGCGAGCAGCTGATGGTGTGGGGCCAGCGTAACAATGTGACCGTGATTTCCCAGGAGTCGGGCGATCCGGCGGCCGTGTCTTTCGACGCGGTGCAGTCGGGCAAGGCGCGCGGCACCAATGTGGTCATGATCGATACCGCGGGCCGCCTGCCGACTCAGCTGCACCTGATGGAAGAGCTGAAAAAGGTCAAGCGCGTCATCGGCAAGGGCCTGGAAGGCGCCCCGCACGAAACCCTGCTGGTCATCGACGGCAATACCGGCCAGAATGCACTGGCCCAGGTGAAAGCTTTCGATGATGCACTGCAGCTGTCCGGCCTGATCATTACCAAGCTCGACGGCACTGCGAAAGGCGGCATCCTGGCCGCCATCGCCCGCGTACGCCCGGTTCCGGTGTACTTCATCGGCATCGGCGAAAAGATTGAAGACCTGCAGCCGTTCAACGCGGCTGAATTTGTTGAAGCACTGCTCGCATAATCGGCCTACATGATCGAATTCCAGCACGTCAGCAAGCAATATTCTCCCGACGGTGTCGCCCTGCGCGACATCTCCCTCACCATCGCCAAAGGCGAGCTGGTCTACCTGGCCGGCCCCTCGGGCGCCGGCAAATCGACCCTGCTCAAGATGATCGCCGCCATGGAGCGGCCAACGTCGGGCAAGGTGCTGGTCAATGGCCAGGACATCGGCGCCCTGAAGCGCGCCGGCATCCCCTTCCTGCGCCGCAACCTGGGCCTGATCTTCCAGGAGCAGCGCCTGCTGAACGACCGCAGCGTGCTGGCCAATGTGATGATGCCTTTGCTGGTGACGGGCGCGCCGCGCGCCGCCGCCGAGCAGCGCGCCCGCGCCGCCCTCGACAAGGTCGGTTTGCTGGACCGCGCCGACGCCCAGCCGCTGGCCCTGTCCGGCGGCGAGCAGCAGCGCGTCTCGATTGCGCGCGCCATCGTCAACCGCCCGCAGATCATCCTTGCCGATGAGCCGACCGCCAACCTGGACCGCGCCAGCGCGAGCAAGGTGATCGACGCCTTGCACGCCTTCCACTCGGTGGGCGTGACCTGCCTGATTTCCTCGCACGACGAACAGATCCTGGATGCCGCTGCGCGCGTGATCCACCTCGAACGCGGCGAACTGATGAAGGAGGCCGCATGAGCACCTGGCTGCGCCACCACCTGTTCGCCCTCGCTTCCGCCCTGGTCCACGTACGCCGGGCGCCCGGCTCTTTCCTGTTCAATATCCTGGTCGTCGCCATTGCGCTGGCCCTGCCCTTCATGGGCGTGACCTTGCTCGACAATGTGCGGCCGCTGTCGGAACAGATGGCGGTCGAGCCCGAGCTGAGCGTGTTCATCAAGGCAGACACGCCACGCGAGCAGGCTGCCGCGCTGGCTGCTTCGCTGCGCGGGATAGCGCCGCAGGCGAAGATCATCTTCAAGCCGCGCGAAAAGGCGCTGGAAGAGCTGAATGCCAAGAGCGGGCTGTCCGACGTGGTTGCTACCCTGGGAGAGAACCCTTTGCCGGATAGCTACGTGATCAAGCTGAACGCGTTCCAGAACGCGGCAGAAGGCGAAAAGATCGACGCCATTGCCGAACAGATGCGCGCCTTGCCCGGCGTCGAGTCGGTGCAGGTCGACTCGGCCTGGGTGAAACGCCTGGCCGCCCTGCTCGGCGTGCTGCGCCTGGCCCTCTTCCTGCTGGCCGCGACCCTGGCAACGGTGGTGGTGGCCGTGGTGTTCAACACCATCCGCCTGCAGGTCATGACGCAGCGGGAAGAAATCCTGGTGTCCAAGCTGATCGGCGCCACCGACAGCTTCATCCACCGCCCCTTCTATTACACTGGCGCCCTGCTCGGCCTGTGCGCCGGCGGTGTCGCCCTGGGCGGCGTGGCGCTGGCCCTGCAGCCGCTCAACCGCGCCATTGCCGACTTTGCCAGGCTGTACGCTTCCGAGTTCCAGCTGGCCCCGCTGGCCCCGCTCGGCACCATTGGCCTGCTGGGCCTGTCCGCCAGCCTCGGCCTGCTCGGCGCCCTGCTCTCCGTCCAGCGCCACCTGTCCCGCCTGAACTGACCCAGAAAAAGGGGACGTACCCCTTTTTCTGCTGCGCCTTTCGTGCGTACCCGCACGGATAGCTCGCCCTATCCCGTCCTATGCTGACTTTGATCTTGCGCAAGAAATAGCGCTTTACCGATAGTCATTTTGCTATCACAGCCATAGAATCTCAACAATTGGCACTCACCTGGGGAGAGTGCTAATATATGTTCAGAACGGCATGATAGAGGTTAAGAGTCATTTAAGTTCTGTCGTGCATGCTGGTAACTCTGAAAAGCATTCCCTTCAAGCGAGGATAAATAAGATGACCGCAACAAACGCACTGGTACCTGCCGGCAGCAATGCGCTGACCCTTGGCTTCAGCGGGAGCCTGGGCAATCTGGACGCTTATATCTCGGCTGTGAACCGCCTGCCTATGCTGACCCATGAGGAAGAAGTGGCGCTGGGCAAGAACCTGAAGGAAAAGAACGATCTCAAGGCAGCGGAAATGCTGGTCACCTCGCACCTGCGCCTGGTGGTGTCGATCGCGCGCGGTTACTTGGGTTATGGATTGCCGCACGGCGACTTGATCCAGGAAGGCAATATCGGGCTGATGAAGGCGGTCAAGCGCTTCGACCCGGACCAGGGCGTGCGCCTGGTGTCCTACGCCATGCACTGGATCAAGGCTGAAATCCACGAGTACATCCTGAAGAACTGGCGCCTGGTCAAAGTGGCGACCACCAAGGCCCAGCGCAAGCTGTTCTTCAACCTGCGCAGCCACAAGCAGGGCCTGGACGCCATGTCGCCAAAGCAGATCGACGAACTGGCCAAGGCGCTGGACGTGAAGCGCGAGGAAGTGATCGAGATGGAAACCCGCCTGAGCGGCCGCGACATCGCCCTGGAAGCCCCTTCCGATGACGAAGACGACAAGTTCTCGCCGATCGCCTACCTGTCCTCCGACAGCATGGAGCCGACCAAGGTGCTGGAAGCGGAACAGGTGGTGCGCCTGCAGTCCGAGGGCCTGGAAACCGCCTTGTCCAAGCTCGACGCCCGTTCCCGCCGCATCGTGGAAGCCCGCTGGCTGGCCAATGACGACGGTTCCGGCGCCACCCTGCACACGCTGGCGGAAGAATTCGGCGTGTCGGCCGAGCGCATCCGCCAGATCGAGGCTGCCGCGCTGAAGAAAATGAAGGGCGCGCTGGCTGCCTATATGTAAGCCCTTTCTGCTCCACCAAAAGCACCGTTTCCGCAAGGAACGGTGCTTTTTTTAACTCAAAGACAACGCTCTTAATGTCGGGAATTTTTACATTCCCATACGCAACACCACCTAAGTCCTTGATATGGATGAGTTTCAGTTTCTGGCACGGCGATTGCTTTGTAACTGCTGAGCACATTCACCGAGGAGCCATCCATGTTCAAGAAGCTTGCATTGACCGTAGTTTGCGCGCTGGCCGTCAACTCCGCCCTCGCCGGTCCCACCAAACCGGGCGAATCGTCGAACAATCCGCTGACGCTGGCGACGAGCACCTCGATCAGTGCCGGCTGGAATCCGGACGGCGACTCGGTCTGGACCTTCGCCGACTGGATTCATGTCAAGGATTTGACCGTGCTGTACGTCAAGGCGCTGGCTACCACCACCTTCGATTTCGGCATTACCCCCCCGAACGGCGGCGCGGTACAGGACTTCGACTTCAACTTCCTGATCAATGGGAGCGCGCAAGCCAAGACCAAGCCGGCCGGCTATTCGGCTTACTGGGACGACGTGACCCTGACCGGTGGCGTGGTCTACGAGTTCATGCTCGATTCGCTGAACGTGCACGACAACAACACGAATGTCGACTTCAAGGTCATGGCCGGTTCGGCCAATGTGCCAAACGATGATGGTCCGCCAACGATCAGCCTCGTTCCCGAACCTGCTTCCATCGCACTGCTGGGCACCGGCTTGCTGGGCCTGGGGATGGCGCGCCGCCGCCGCAAAGAATAAGCGGTCAATACCAACAATAAAATCTGGCGCCCCGCGGGGCGCCTTTTTTATTGTTGAGTGGACTCAACAGTGCAACACGCAGTTGCATGTTTTGCTAAGCTGTTCTCAGGCCAGAGGAGAACATCATGCAAGCTAGACTGATCTGTCTGGGCATGGCGGGCCTGGTCCTCGCCATTGCCGCCGCCTGCGGCTCACCCCGCAGCACCGAGGACGGCAGCGCCAGCCGCTCCGCACCACGCACCAGCGCCAGCTATCAGCTGGGACAGGGGGAAACCGTTACGCTGGCCCCCGCCGTCACGCTCAAGCTCGAGCGCGTCAACGACAGCCGTTGCAAACAGGGCGCAGTCTGCGTCTGGGCCGGCTATATCAGCTACAGTTTCGTGCTGCGCGACAAGCAAGGCAGCACCAGCTTCGTGCTGGCGGAAGACATGCCGGGCGCCAGCAAGTCGCTGACGCGCAACGGCCTTACCTTTACCCTGCTGGGGGTGGAGCCGGCCGAAGTGCCGGCGCTCAAGGCGGCGGAGCCAAATTATCGGGTAAGCTTGCGGGTACTTATTTCCAACCCGACATAGTTGCCCATGACGCCAAACGCCCTGCCCCTGCGACTGACTTCCACCCTCATTCTGGCACTGGCGTTCGGCGCCCAGGCCTGGGCCAAGACCCCGGTCGCCACCGGCACCGGCGGCGCCGTGGCGACCATCAGCGAGCCGGCTTCGCAAGCCGCGCTGTCCATCCTCAACAAGGGCGGCAATGCGGTCGATGCCGCGGTGGCGGCGGCGGCCACGCTGGGCGTCACCGATCCGTTCAGTTGCGGCGTGGGCGGCGGCGGTTTCATGGTGATTTACCTGGCCAAGGAAAAGCGCGTCATCACACTCGACCATCGCGAAACGGCGCCGGCCTCCTTCCGGCCCGATGTTTTCACGCGCGACGGCAAGCCGGTCGATTTTGACAGCGCGGTCGCCAGCGGCATGGCCGTTGGCGTGCCGGGAACGGTGCGCGGCTGGCACGACGCGCTGGACCGCTACGGCACCATGTCGTTCAAACAGGTGCTGGCGCCGGCCATCAAGGTGGCGGCGGAGGGCTTCCGCCTGAACGACAATTTCGTGGCGCTGGTCAGAGAGAACGAAAAGAAGTTCGCGCTGTTCCCCGAGACCGCCGCACGTTACATGAAGGATGGCAAGGCCCTGCCGGCCGGCACCCTGCTGCGCAATCCGGACCTGGCCAAAACCTACCGTCTGCTGTCCACCGGCGGCGTGAAGGCCTTCTACTCGGGCAAGCTGGCGCAGGCGATCGTGGATGCGGTCAACCAGCCGCCGGTCGCCTCCGGCGTGCAGCTGCGCGCGGGAAGGATGTCGCTGGCCGACCTGGCCAATTACGAAGCGCGCTGGCGCCAGCCGGTCATCAGCACCTACCGCGGCTATGAGCTGGCCGGCATGCCGCTGCCCAGCAGTGGCGGCGTGGCCATCGCCGAGGCGCTGAATATCCTGGAAGGCTTCGACCTGCACGGCATGCCGCGTGAAAAAGCCGAGCATCTGTACATGGAGGCGGCGCGCCTGGCCTTTGCCGACCGCAATGCCTACCTGGCCGATCCCGAATACGTCGAAGCGCCGCTGGCGGGGCTCTTGAGCAAGGATTACGCGGCGCAGCGCCGTGCGCTGATCGATCCGGACCATGCCCGCCGCCCAGCGCCGGCCGGCGATCCCTATCCCTTCCAGCACGACCCGAGCGTGCCCCTGCGCCCGGCCGCCGCCGCGCAATCGAAGCTGCTGCCGGAGAGCGCGCACACCACGCATTTGGCAGTGTCGGACAAGGATGGCAATATCGTCGCCTACACCTTCACCATCGAGTCATGGGGCGGCAGCGGCATCACGGTGCCGGGCTATGGCTTCATCCTGAACAACGAGATGACGGACTTCGACTTCACCGGGCCGCATCCGAACGTGCCGGAAGCGGGCAAGCGGCCGCGCAGCAGCATGTCGCCGACCATCGTTTTCCGCAACGGCAAGCCGGCGTTCACCATCGGCAGTCCCGGCGGCGCCACCATCATCACCACCGTGCTGCAAACCATCTTCAACCATATCGACCTGGGCATGGATATGCCGGCTGCGCTGAACGCGCCGCGCATCTCGGAGCGCAACGGCCAGGCCACCTCCATCGAGCCCGGTTTCGCAGGCAGCGCGCAGGCCAGGGCACTGGAGCATTTCGGCCAGCGCTGGGACGAGGCGGGCGCTGAAGAGATCGGCGCCGCCAATGCGATCGTCTTCAATGCCGACGGCACGGTGACTGCCGTCAGCGAAGGCAAGCGCCATGGCGTGGGCAGCGCCCTGGTGCAAAAGCGCGGACACTGATTCAGCCGTGCCGTTCGCGGCTATCGGCCGGCGCTTCGGCGCGCTCGTTCAGACCGTAGTCGCGTACCACGCTGGCGATGCGCAAGCGGTAGTCGGCGAACAGGCGCTCGCGCCCCGCCTGCTGGGCGGCGCGGTGCGCTTCGACCTTGCGCCATTCCTGCACCGCTGCTTCGTCGCGGAAGAACGATAGCGACAGCATCTTGCCTGGATTGCTCAGGCTCTGGAAACGTTCGACGCTGATAAAACCGTCGATCTGTTCCAGCGTCGGCCGCAGCTTTGCAGCGATATCGAGGTAGGCATCCTTGCGGCCCTCGGCGGGCGTCACTTCAAAAATCACTGCGATCATTGTTCAAACTCCGGTATGCGTGCGTTGGGCGATGCGCGGTAGGCCCAGCTTAATTGCGGCAGCGGCTTGCCGTGCAGTGCTTCCATGCAGCCGGTTGCGATTTGCTGCGCCAGCTGCTGGCCGGGGCAGGCGTGGCGGCCATGGCCGAAACCGCGCCGTGCGGCGCCGAGCATGACCAGTATCGCCTGCCCCTGCTCGACTGTCACGCCGCCAATCGTGCAACGCTCGGCGGCAAAGCGGCGCGTGTTGAGGATGGGCGGGTCGTTTGCCATCGCTTGCGCCACCAGGTCCGCAGCGTTAGCGGCTTGCGCGCCCTGCTGCCGGGCGACCAGGCAGTTGCCCAGCAGGCCTGCGGTGGCTTCGTAAGTCTGCGACAGCAGGCCGACCAGGTTGGCGAGGATGGCGTGGTCGTCCTGCCAGCCGGCAGCGGCGGCTTCCTGTGCGACGGCGGCGGCCAGCGATCCTGCGGGCGCCGCCTGCAGCAGTTCGCGCATGGCGGCGAGCAGGCGCAGGCTCGCCCCGTGGGCCTGTTCGATCTGCGCCGCGCCGCTCAGCGGCGAGAGGCATGCCACGAAGTCGCCCATCCAGCGCGCAATGGCAGGCAGTTGGGCGTCGGCGAAACCCAACAGGCTGGCAACCGCGCTGACCGGCGCCTCAAAGACCCAGGCCCGAACCGTGCGTCCTTCGGCCAGCAGGCGCGCCGCCACTTCCCTCGCGCGCGCCTGCGCAAGGGAAGTGGCGGTCGCGGACGACGGCTCCGCAGCGGCAAGCGCGTACTGGGCAAGTGCGCGCAGCAGCGCGAGTTTCGGCGTGGCATGGCGTTCGCCATCATTCATGCGCACCAGCGCGCCGAACACGTCGCCGGCGCTGCCGCCGGCTATGGCGGCCGGCACCGGTTCTGCCAGCGGGCGCACGCGCAGCGCGGGATGGCTCAGCACTTCCTCCACCAGCGCCGTGCCGTTGGCCACCCACATGCCGCGCCCCACGTCCCATTCCAATTCCCATTCCAATTCCTGCATTTCATTCCTCCGGCATTGATCAAGAAATTGCAGTATCCTGAAAAACACGCAACGACAATTCGCCCCGCACCGAAATATGGATTCCAAGCTCGCCCACATCGCCGGCGCCATCGCCGAACCCGCCCGCGCCCGCATGCTGTGCTCCCTGCTGGACGGCCACGCGCGGACCGCCACCGAGCTGTCGGTGGTCGCCGAAGTGAGTCCTTCCACCGCCAGCGCCCACTTGGCACGCCTGAAGGACGAGCAGCTGCTGGTGCAGCTGGCCCAGGGCAAGCACCGTTACTACCAGCTGGCCAGCCAGGAAGTCGCCGCCGCACTGGAAGCCCTGCTGGTCGTTGCCGGCCTGCCGCGCGGTGAATTCAAACCCAGCACGCCCGACCGCCTGCGCAACGCGCGCACCTGTTACGATCATATGGCGGGAAGCGTGGCCGTGGCATTGCACGACCATTTCGCCGCTCAAGGCTGGCTGGCCGACAGCGCCGACGGCTACGAGCTGAGTGCCGAAGGCGAACGGCAATTCGCACAACTTGGGGTGGATCTGCCGGCCCTGCGCAAGCTGCGGCGCCGCTTCGCCTGCCCTTGCCTGGACTGGAGCGAACGCAAGCCGCACCTGGGCGGCGCGCTCGGTGCGGCACTGCTGCAACTGGCGCTGAAACGCGGCTGGGTCGAGCAGGACCTGGACAGCCGCGCGCTGCAGGTGCCGCCCAGGGGACAGCGCCAGATGCTGGCAGCCTTCGGTCTAAGCGGCGCTTAAGATTTTGCAAAGATGATGCTGTTTCCAGAACCCAGACGGAGACTCCGTTCATGAAAAAAATCATCCGCGAAAACAAGGGATTCATCGCCTTCCTGCTGATGCTGGGCGTATTTCGCACCGCCATCGCCGACTGGAACCCGATTCCCTCGGCATCCATGCACCCTAACCTGCTGGAAGGCGACGTGGTTTTCGTCAACCGCCTGGCCTATGACCTGAAAGTGCCGCTGACCGATATCGCCGTCAGCCACTTGGGCGAACCGCAGCGCGGCGACGTGGTCACTTTCTTTTCGCCGAAGGACCGTACGCGCCTGATCAAGCGCGTGGCCGCGCTGCCTGGCGACCGTGTCGAAATCCGCGGCGAACATCTGATCATCAATGGCAAGACCTCCGACTACTCCGTCTTGGGCAACACTGTCGAACACATCGACCACGTCGGCGACCTGCAGGCCTTGCAGCTGATGGAGCACAATGCCAGCGCCACCTACAGCATCCAGGTGCTGCCGCAAATCCAGGCAAAGCGCGACTTCGGCCCGGTCACCGTCCCCCCAGGCAGCTACCTGATGCTGGGTGACAACCGCAACAACAGCGCCGACTCGCGCTATATTGGCTTCGTACCGCGCTCCCTGCTGATCGGGCGCGCGGAACGCATCCTGGTTTCCGCCGACATCCTCGGCAACTGGGCGCCGCGCACGGAACGCATAGGCATGAGTTTGCGGCCATGATCGAATTCCAGGGACTGGCCAAGCATTACGGCGACTTCGCCGCCGTGCAGCCGCTGACACTGACGGTGCGGCGCGGCGAAGTGTTTGGCTTCCTTGGACCGAATGGCGCGGGCAAGACCACTACCATCCGCATGATGATGGGCATCCTGGTGCCCAGCGCCGGGCGCGTGCTGGTGGACGGCCTCGATTGCCAGGCCGATGCCGCGCAAGTCAAGCGCCACGTCGGCTACCTGCCCGACAATCCGATCTTCTACGACTTCCTGCGCGGGCGCGAAATCCTGCAATTCGTGGCGGAAATGCACGGCATGCCGCGCCAGGCTGCCGTGCAGCGCGCCGCTCAACTGCTCCAGGAATTCGGCCTGCAGGACGTGAGCGAGGAATTCGCCGTCAATTATTCGATGGGCATGAAGAAGAAGTTGGGATTGGCCTGCGCCCTGGTGCACGATCCGGCAGTGCTGATCCTGGATGAGCCGATCAACGGCCTCGATCCCCGCGCCGCGCGCGAGGTGCAGGATCGCCTGGTTGCCAGCGCGGCCGGCGGCAAAACAATCTTCGTCTCCACCCACCTGCTCGACATGGCGCAGCGCATGTGCAACCGCGTCGGCATCATCAATCACGGGGCGCTGGTCGCCACCGGCTCACTGGAAGAATTGCGCGGCGCCAGCAGCGACAACAGCACACTGGAAGAGCTGTTCCTCAAGTTCACCGACGAAGACAGCCTGGCCGCATGATGGACCTGCCCAGCGCTCCGCGTGCGTTCTGGCTGCTGGCGCGCCTGCGGCTGCTGCGGGTCCTGAATATCGCGAACGCGCTGCGCTTCGGCAAGGGCTGGCTTGGCCCCAGCCGGCAAGCGACGCGCGGCAAGAAGCGCGTGCGCTGGCTCGTCACCTGTGCGCTGGCCGCCTTCATGCTGTTCGCCTTCATCAATACCGCCAGCAATTCGCTGCGCAATATGCAGTGCCGCCTTGCGGCGGCAAGCCATTGCACTTCCATCGCCGAAGCAGGCCGGCAATTGCAGGAGGCGGCCTTCAGTCCCATTCTTTTGCAGGCTGCGACCATGCAGGCTACCCTGCTGTTCTGCATCGCCGTCCTGCTGCCCCTCGGCAGCCGGGAGCTGGCGCAGCCGGACTGGGACCTGGAGTGGCTGGTGACGTTGCCGCTTGAGCGGCGCACGCTGCTGCTGGCGCGCATCGCCGAACGCAGCGTGGCCAATCCTTCCGGCATCCTGGCGATCTGGCCGCTGTGCATTGCGGTGGCGTGGTATTCCGGTTACCGCTGGAGCGCTCCGCTGCTGGCCGCGGCATGCACGCTGGCCTTGCTGGCGTGCGCCGCCATGCTGCGCACTGTGGCCGATACCGGCCTGCGGCTGCGCCTGGCCCCCTCGCAGCTGCGCAACCTGCAGGCCATCGCGTCGGTCGCCAGCATGCCGCTGATGTATCTCGCCATGTCGTTTGCCATGCCGACCGCCACACTGACGCTGGGCTGGGCCGCGCACTTCCCGACCTGGACCTTGTGGACGCCGCCCGGCCTTGCGCTGCGCGCCCTGAACGCGCACGATGCGTGGCATGGCCTGGGTTTCGGACTGCTGCTGGCGGCGCAGTCCGCGCTGCTCATATGGCTTGGCCTGCGATTGCTGCAAACCCTGCTGGCGGACGGCGTGGTAGCCAGCGGCGCGCGCGAAGCAGGACGCAGCGCCGCCAGACGCCCTTTCGAAGGCTGGGCGGTCGGCACGCCGCTGCAGCGGCGCGAGCTGCGCCTGTTAAGCCGCGACCGCAACTTCCTCGTCCAAAGCCTGCTGATCCCACTGATTATCTTCGGCAGCCAGCTGGTGCTCAACGGACAGGTCGAGAACCTGGACCAGTTCATCCGCAACCCCGCGCTTCTGTCGTCCGTCGCTTTCGGCCTGGGCGCTTATGTCTTGATGCTGTCCGCTTTCCAGACCATCAATACCGAAGGCCACGCGCTGTGGATGCTGTACACCTATCCCAAACCTGTCGCCAGCATGCTGGCCGAAAAAGCGCAGCTTTGGTCTGCGCTTGCCCTGGTCTATCCGCTGGCGGTATTCGGCATCGGCTTATGGTTCGGCGTGCCTGCCGATGGCCGCCTGCTTTCGCAACTGGTGCTGGTGCTGGCCGGCATTCCCATCTTCGCCGCCATTGCCGTAGCGCTGGGGGTCTGGGCTTGCGATCCGCTGGCACAGGACATGCACGCCCGTGTGCGTCCGACCTTTGCCTATGCCTACCTGCTGCTGGCGTCCCTGTACACCTTTGCGCTGAATTCGAGCGAATGGCATCTGCGGCTGGCCGCGATTGCGCAGCTGGCCTTCCTGGCGCTGGCCTTATGGCAGCGGGCAAGCGACTCCCTGCCCTACCTGCTCGATCCCTCCGCCTCGCCACCGCCGCGCGTGTCGGCTGCGGACGGCACCCTTGCTGCGATCCTGTTCTTTCTGCTGCAATTCCTGTTCAACGGAGCATTGGCCTTGGCCGGCCACCCTGTCACACTGCCTGCCAGCACATTGGCCTTCGCACTTGCGGGGGCAATCGTGTACAGCCTGGCGCGCCTGCTGTACTGGCGCAGCGGCACCAGCGGCGTGCCGCGGCTTTGGCACGGCAGCTGGAACGGCGCCTGGCGCGGTGCATTCGGCTGGGGCGCGCTGATGGCGCTTCCTGCGCTGGCGGCCGGCGTGCTGTGGATGGCTATCCTGCGCAGGCACGGCCTGGCGCCGGCGCCCGCGCCGCTTGCCGCAATGGCCTGGCTGGCGCCATTGAGCATTCTTGCCGCGCCCATATTCGAAGAATTCATCTTCCGCGGCTTGGTATTCGGCGGCATGCGCCGTTCGCTGTCCGCCGCGCCGGCGATGGCCGCCAGCGCTGCGCTGTTCGCGGTGATCCATTCGCCCCTGAACATGCTGCCGGTATTCGTGCTCGGCCTCTGCACCGCTTACGCGGCGGAGCGCAGCAAGTCCCTGCTGGCGCCGATGCTGGCGCACGCGCTCTACAACGCCGCCATGCTGGCCGCATAAAAAAAAGCGGCGGCCTGATGGCCACCGCGAAGGAAGAACGCCATGGGAAGCGTCCAACGGAGGTAAATCGTTTATCGGCTCTGGTGCGACATCATCCAGGCGACGAAAGCTTCGCGGTTGCGCGAGCAGATCAGCACCTTGCCGCGCCCGGCAAAGCGCAGCACCATGCCCTCGCCGCTGGTCACCGAATTCACCAGGTTGCCCAGCAGTCCACCGCCAGAGCGGGTCGCGACCGCGAGTTCGTAGCGCAGCGCGCTATCCCAGGCCACCACGTGGGCGTTGTCGATCACGACGTCCTTGCCCGGCTCGAGTTCGATCTCCTGCAAGGCGCCGAAACCCGACACCGCCAATTGCCCCTGTCCCGTCGATTCTGTAATGAAGAAGCCGCCGCTCTGGCCGAACAGCGCATTGCCGACGTTCTGGGTGCGCACGCGCAGGTCGACGCCGCCGGTCGCCGCGACGAAGGCGCCGTCGCTGATCATGTACTGGCGCTCGCCGATATCGAGCACGCGCATCGCGCCCGGCAGGTTGGGGGACAGCAGGCAGGTGCCGTCGCCGCCCGTGGCCTCGATGTTCTGCTGGAAGAAGGATTCGCCGTTGGCCAGGGAGCGCATCAGGGCCCCACCCAGGCCGCCGCGCATCTTGCCTTTCAGTTCGAGCGTGGAATCCATCATGACCATTGCATTCGATTCGCAGAAGATGCGCTCGCCCCGCTTCATCGACACTTGCAGGAAGGGATCGATATCCCCGGTGACGTTAAAGATCGTCATGGCTTCATGCTCCTTTCAGTTCAAGTTTCTTGTGGCGCACCGAGGACCAGAGCGAGGCTACGATGAACGCCACGCCGATCAGGCCGGTCACCACTTCCGGAATATGGAACTTCATGCTCGCCAGCATGATCACGGCCAGGATGCCGATCGCATAATGGGCGCCGTGCTCCAGGTAGACATATTCTTCGAGCGTGCCCTTGTGCACCAGGTAGACCGTCATCGAGCGCACGAACATGGCGCCAATGGCCAGGCCGAGCATGATGATCACGACATCGCTGGTGATGGCGAATGCGCCGATCACGCCGTCGAAGGAGAACGATGCGTCCAGCACTTCCAGGTAGAGGAAGCCGCCAATACCGCCGCGCTTGATCAGCTCACCGGCATTCACGCCCCCTTCGTCTTCCTTCTCGAGCCAGGACGACAGACCGTCCACCGCAATGTAGGCCAGCTGGCCCCACATGCCGGCCAGCAGCACGAGGAACTTCTGCGCTTCGTCGACGATGGACAGGCTGCCCAGCAGCACCGCCATCGAAATCATGATGGCGATGGATGACACCTTGCCCAGCGCGCCCAGCTTGCGCTCTACGTGGCCCAGCCAGTGCAGCTGCTTCTCATGGTCGAAGATAAAATTCAGGAACACCATCAGCAGGAACATGCCGCCGAATGCCGCCACTTCCGCGTGGTGGTCGGTCAGGTGGGCCGAAAACGCTTTCGGGTCGTTCAGCGCCAGCGTCCACACGTCGGGCACGCTGAGGTCAGCCGCCACCGCCACGATCACCAGCGGGAACACCAGGCGCATGCCGAATACCGCGATGATGATGCCGAGGCCGAGGAACAGCTTCTGCCAGAACGGGTCCCAGGTCTTCAGGACCGAGGCGTTGACCACCGCATTGTCGAAGGAGAGCGAGACTTCCATCACGCTCAGGATCAGGGCGATCCAGACGGCCGCCAGGGCGCCGCTTGCGCCAGTTTGTTGGTACCCCCACCAGCCTGCCACTGCAAGACAGATGAAGGAGACCAGGAACGACATCCTGAAGTGCTTCATCGATTGACCCTTTCTTCTCTGTTAGTGACGCAAGTCTAAGGGCTGCCCGCATTTAAAAAAATAGAAGATAATCGAAGTATTACTTCGAAAAAACAGAACCATGAGAACCACTGGCCTGAACTTCCGCCACCTCTATTTCTTCCGCATGGTTGCCGCAGAGGGCAGCGTGACGCGGGCCGCTGACCGCCTGGGCCTGGCCATCCAGACCGTCAGCACCCAGATTGCGGCGCTGGAGCAGTCGATCGGCAAATCGCTGTTGACCCAGCAAGGACGCCGCCTGGTGCCGACCGAGGCCGGCCGGGTAGCGCTGACCTATGCCGAACAGATCTTCCAGCTGGGCGACCGCATGCAGGAAGCGCTGGAGGAAGTCGATACCGGCAAGATCCGGCTGGCGGTCGGCATTTCGGACTCCATGCCCAAGCTGATCGCGGCGCACTACCTGCAGGCCGCCCTGCCGCCCGATACGCCGGTGCGCCTGGTGTGTACCGAGGGCGAATTCGATGTCCTGCTGGCCGAGCTGGCCCTGCACAAGCTGGACGTGGTGTTGACCGACCGTCCGGTGCGCGCCAGCGCTTCACTGCGCGTATTCAGCCACCTGCTGGGGGAAAGCGAAATGCAACTGTTCGGCGTGCGCGCGCTGGCGCGCAAACTCGGCAAGGATTTCCCGGCAAGCATGAACGGTGCGCCACTACTGCTGCCGACGCGGAATACCGCGCTGCGCGGCCGCATCGACGCCTGGCTGCTGGAGCAAGGCGTGCGGCCCGACGTGGTGGGAGAATTCGAAGATAGCGCGATGCTGAATACTTTCGGCCGCAGCGGCATGGGGCTCTTCTTCGCGCCTGCGGCACTGGCCGGCGACATGCTGGAGCAGTTCGGCGCGGTGCCGGCAGGGCCTCCGGCATCGGAGCTGCGCGAGCAGTTCTACGCCATTTCCAGCGAGCGGCGCATCAGCCACCCGGTGGTTGAGGCGATGCTGAATACTTCGCCGCGATAGCTTCCAGGCCAGCACCCGCGTAGGTCATCATATCGTCAACCAGGCCTTCAACGTCGTCGGCCAGTGCAGGAAACAGAGTGCTGCGCATTTCGCGCGGCGCTACCAACAGGGCCAGGCAGGGCGACATCAGCAGGAACAGGGCGCGCTGCAGGCCGGGCGTGGTGGGCGGCAGCCCGAGGATTTCGCACACCAGCGACAGCATCAGCATGGCTTTGGGCGCGATGGCTTTGTGCACGAGCGCCGGCGCGTGCTCGGTCGGCGACATCAGTTCGCGGATCACCACCCGCGCGCCCCAATGCGCTTGCGGGCCGGTGGCGCGCAGCACCAGGCCGCGCAGGATCACGCGCAGCTTGTCGCGCGGCGCCAGGTCGCGCGACACGATCTCCTGCATT
Source organism: Pseudoduganella sp. (assembly GCA_039593355.1). Taxonomy (GTDB): domain Bacteria; phylum Pseudomonadota; class Gammaproteobacteria; order Burkholderiales; family Burkholderiaceae_D; genus Rugamonas. The sequence continues at coordinate 15,104 of JBCNPK010000029.1, read as the reverse complement.
TCTTCAAGCTTGAGCAAATGGTGGTGCGCTTCGACCAGGACGGCTTCATATAGCGCGCCGCGGCTGCCGAAGTGATAATTGACCGCAGCAATATTGGTACCGGCGCGTTCGCAGATTTCCTTGCTGGTGGCGTCGGCAAAGCCGCGTTCTGCAAACACCTGCCCGGCCACGTCCAACAAGGCCTGGCGCGTGGCATCGCCGTCCTGGCGGCTGGTTCGGGTTGCGGTCTTTTTTTGCATGGCTCGCATTTTACGTCGAAAATTAATTCAAATCCAAATTTGAATTTGATGTAGAATTTCCGCAGGAGGGTCTGCGCATGAATAAGAAGCTTGCTGGAATTGCCATTGTTGCGGTGGCGGCGCTTGGACTTGGCGCCTGGTATTGGAGCCGCCCGGCCGCCAACGACAAGGAATTGGTCTTGTACGGGAACGTCGACCTGCGGCAGGTGGCGCTGGCCTTCCCTGCCAGCGAACGGGTGGCCCGCGTCCTGGCAGAAGAAGGCCAGAAAGTGCGTGCCGGCGAAGTGCTGGCGGAACTCGATACGCGCGGCTTGCGCTTGCGGCTGGCCGAAGCCCAGGCCCAGGCCAACGCCCAACAGCAAGCGCTGGCACGGCTGAAAGCCGGCACGCGGCCGGAAGAACTGGCGCAATCGCGCGCCCGCACAGCCGCTGCACAAGCCGACGCCGACCTGGCGCGCCTGCAGCTGGATCGCGTCACCGCAGTGCAGCAGGACAGTAATGGCCGCGCGGTCAGCCAGCAGGATGTCGATGCCGCGCGCGCACGCGCCAAGGCGGCGCAGGCGACGCTGGAACAGGCGCGCCAGGGACAGCAGCTAGCCCAGCATGGCCCCCGCCGCGAGGATATCGCGCAAGCTCAGGCGCAGCTGGATGCGGCGCAGGCGGCCATCGCGCTGCTCAACCACCAGCTTGGCGAGGCCACGCTGAAGGCGCCACTCGACGCGGTGGTGCGCGCGCGGCTGATGGAAGCGGGCGATATGGCTTCACCGCAGCGGCCTGTCTATACGCTGGCCATCGCCGATCCGAAGTGGGTGCGCACCTATGTGCGGGAGGCTGACCTCGGGCGTATCAAGCCCGGCATGACAGCCGGCATCACTATCGACAGCCTGCCGGGAAAGACCCTGCCGGGCCGGGTTGGCTATATTTCCTCGGTGGCCGAGTTCACGCCGAAGACTGTGCAGACCGAGGAACTGCGCACGACGCTGGTGTACGAGGTGCGGGTGCTGGCCAACGACAAGGCCGACGTGCTGCGCATGGGGATGCCGGCCACCGTCCGCATCGCGTTCAGGCAGTAGCGGCCATGGATGCTCCGGTCCTCAGCGGGCGTGGGCTGTCCCGCCGCTTCACCGTCAAGGGCGCGGCGGCGCCAGTGGTGGCGCTGCGCGACGTGTCGCTGGACGTGGCGCCGGGCGCGCTGACGGCACTGGTTGGCCCGGACGGCGCCGGCAAGACGACCTTGCTGCGCATGGCAGCGGGCCTGCTGGCGCCCAGCGCAGGCAGCCTGTCCGTGCTGGGCATCGACGTGGCGGCGCGGCCGCAGGCGGTGCAGGACCGGATCAGCTATATGCCGCAGCGCTTCGGGCTGTACGAAGACTTGAGCGTGCAGGAGAACTTGGATTTGTACGCCGATCTGCACGGCGTGCCGGGGGATGTGCGGCGTGAACGGTTCGCGCAGTTGCTGCATATGACCGATCTCGGGCGCTTCACCACACGGCTGGCGGGAAAACTTTCCGGCGGCATGAAGCAGAAGCTGGGGTTGGCGTGCACGCTGGTCCGCTCGCCGGAGCTGTTGCTGCTCGATGAGCCGACTGTGGGCGTCGATCCTTTGTCGCGGCGCGAGCTATGGGAGATCGTGCAGCAGCTGGTCGACAAGGAGAGGTTGTCGGTCATCGTCAGCACCTCCTATCTGGACGAAGCGGAGCGCTGCAAGCAGGTGTTTGTGATGCATGAGGGCCGGCTGCTCGCCCAGGGCGCGCCGGCCGAGCTGCGTTCGCGCGCCGATGGCTTGTGCTTTACCGCCATGCCTGGCGAGGGCGAGTCTGCCCGGGCGTTGCAGGCACGCCTGATCGATGCGCGCGAGCTCGTGATTGATGCTGTGCCGGTGGGAGGACACGTGCGGTTCATCCGCCGGACCGATGCTTCGAACGACGCCCTGGCGCGCCTCCTGAAAGGCTTGCCAGCGACACCCGTTGCCGCGCGGCTTGAAGATGGGTTCATGATGCTGTTGCGCTCCACCCCGTCGCCGTCCGCCTCGACGAGTGCGCCAGACGGCGCAGAGCACGGGGTAGCGGCGGGTGGCGCGGGCGGCGATGGCGGCGGTGGCGAGGCGATGATTGAAGTGCGCGACCTGGTGCGGAAGTTCGGCGACTTCACGGCGGTTGCGAGCACCAGCTTCAGTGTGGCGCGCGGGGAGATATTTGGCCTGCTCGGCCCGAACGGTGCGGGCAAGACCACCACCTTCCGTATGCTGTGCGGCCTGCTCCCTGCCAGCTCCGGCTTCCTGCAGGTGGCAGGCGTGAACCTGCGCCATGCCCGCGCACAGGCGCGCGCCAAGGTTGGCTACGTATCGCAAAAATTCGCTCTGTACGGCAACCTGACCGTCGCGGAAAACCTCGACTTCTTCGGCGGCGCCTACGGCTTGCGCGGCAAGCGGCTGAAGGATCGCATCAGTCGAATGCTGGAGGAATTCCAGCTGCGCGGCCAGGAACACCAGGCCAGCGGACAACTGCCAGGCGGCTTCAGGCAGCGCCTGGCCATGGCCGCCAGCCTGCTGCACGAGCCGGAAGTGCTGTTCCTGGACGAACCGACCAGCGGCGCCGACCCGCTCGCCCGGCGCGAATTCTGGCGCCGCATCACTTCGCTGGCCGAACAAGGCGTCACGGTGGTGGTGACGACGCACTTCATGGAGGAAGCCGAATACTGCGACCGCATCGTGATCCAGGACGCCGGCAAGGTACTCGCCATCGGCACCCCGCGCGAAGTACGCGAGCAAGCCGGCGGCGCCGCCAATATGGAAGACGCCTTTATCGCCATCGTCGAAAAGAACCGGGATGGGGGCCGGCCATGAGACAAGGCTTCCGCACCCGCCTGGCGGCGCTGGTACGCAAGGAATTCCGCCAGTTGCTGCGCGATGCATCCAATCTCGCCATCGGCATCGCCCTGCCGATCGTGCTGATCCTGATATTCGGCTACGGCCTGTCGCTGGACGTGAAGAATGCACCGGTCGCCATCGTGATGGAGGACAGCTCCCCCATCGCACAGGATGCCGTGGCAGGAATCAGCCTCTCCCCCTCGTTCGCACCGCTGCCGGTCGCCTCCATGCACGAAGCCGAGCAGTTGATGGGCGAACGCAAGGTCGACGCCATTATTCACATCCCCGCCGCTTTCTCGCGTGATATCGCTGCAGGCAGCGCGGCGGTGCAAGTCGTCGTGCACGGCGCGGAAGCCAACCGCGCCAGCATCATCATGAATTACGCCAATGGAGCCCTGCAGCAATGGATGCTCCGCCGCGCCGAGCGGCAAGGCAGCGCGGCGCGTGGCGACGCCCTGCCCGCCAACGGCACGGTACGCATCGAACAACGCATGTGGTTCAACAGTGCCAACACCAGTACCTGGTACCTGGTGCCCGGCCTGATCGTGCTGATCATGACGCTGGTGGGCGCTTTCCTCACCGCTCTGGTGATGGCGCGCGAATGGGAGCGCGGCACGCTGGAAGCGCTGTTTGTGACGCCCGTGCGGCCGGTGGAGATACTGCTGGCCAAGGTGATCCCCTACTTCTGCGTCGGCATGGCTGGCCTGTTCCTGTGCCTGATCGCGGCGCGCTTCCTGTTCGAGGTGCCGATGCAGGGATCGCTGCCGGTGATCGTCTTCGCTTCCATGCTCTACCTGCTGGTGGCGGTCGGCATGGGATTGCTGATTTCCGCCGTCACCAGGAATCAGTTCCTGGCCAGCCAGCTGGCACTGGTGAGCAGCTTCATGCCTTCGCTGATGCTGTCCGGCTTTCTGTTCGACTTGCGCAACGTGCCGCTGGCGGTGCAGGTGGTCGGGCATATCCTGCCGGCGACCTATTTCATGGAACTGGTGAAGACCCTGTTCCTGGCCGGGAATGTGTGGCCGCTGATACTGCGCGACTGCGCCATCCTCGCGGGTTATGCCGTGCTGCTTCTTGGCGTCGCGCGCGCCGTGACCCGCAAGCGATTGGACTAGCCATGATCGATTTCTTCCACCGCATCGCCGCCATCGTCCGCAAGGAGCTCCTGGCCGTGCTCAAGGATCCGAAGAGCCGCTTTATCCTGGTGGTGCCGGCCATCGTGCAAAGCCTGCTGTTCGGCTATGCGGCGACTTATGACCTGACCTATGTACCCTATGCGGTAAACGACGCCAGCCACAGCGCCGCTTCCGCCGAACTGCTGGCCAAGCTGGATGCCAGCGGCACTTTCCGCCGTACCGTCCCCTTCGAAACCCGGGAAGAAATGCGCGATGCGATCGACAGCGGAAAGGCGCTGTTGGCGATCAGCATTCCGTCCGATTTCGAGCGCCGGCTGTATGCGGGCGATGCAGCGCCCTTGCAGGTGGTGCTGGACGGTCGCAATTCCAACACGGCCGGTTCGGCGGCGGCCTACGTCGGCGCTGTGGTGGCGGACTTCAATCGCCAGTGGCGCGACAAGCATGGCGGCATCCAGCCGGCCCTGCGCATCGAGCCGCGCGCCTGGTTCAACCCCAACCTGGAGACGCGCTGGTACCTGATGCCAGGAATGATTGCGGCCCTCAGCATGCTGCAAACTCTGCTGCTCACGGCGCTTTCGGTGGCACGCGAGCGCGAGCAGGGTACTTTCGACCAGTTGCTGGTGACGCCGCTGACGCCGGCCGAAATCATGATCGGCAAGGCCCTGCCGCCCATCATGATCGGGCTTCTCCAATCCACGCTGATCCTGCTGGTCACGCGCCTGTGGTTTGGCGTGCCGATGGCGGGCTCTCTGCTGTCCATTTACGCGGCCCTGACGCTGTTTACCATCGCCAGCGTAGGCATCGGGCTGTCGATATCCGCTGTGTCGCTGAACATGCAGCAGGCCATGCTGTACACCTTTGTGCTGGTCATGCCGATGATGCTGCTCTCCGGGCTCACCACGCCGGTGCGCAATATGCCGCAAATCCTGCAGGTGGCGACAATGGCCAACCCGCTGCGCTTTGCAATCGACATGGTGCAGCGGATTTATCTCGAAGGCGTGGGGCTCGGCACGCTGTGGCCGAATATGGTGCCGCTGTTCCTGATTGCCCTGCTTACCCTGCCACTGGCCGCGTGGCTGTTCCGCCATCGCCTGACCTGAACTGGAACCATCATGAAACGTTCGATCATTTCACTGCTTTGCTTGTCGCTCGCCGGATGTGCGGCGGTCGGGCCGGACTTCCATTCGCCTGAGGTGCACGCGCCTGCCTCCTACGGCGATTGGCACGGTGGCGCTTCTTCCTTGCGCGATACTGCGCTGGTGGCCGGCACGGCGCAGTCCTTTGTGCATTTCGGCGATCCTGTCTTGCATGGCTTGCAGGAACAGGCACTGGCTGCGAGCCTTGACGTGCGGTCGGCGGCTTTGCGCTTCGCGCAGAGCAGGATGGCGCGCGATGTGGCAGCGGGTGCATTCGGGCCGCAGGTCAATGCCCGTGCCGGCGCGCTGCGGCAGCGGCAGTCTGAATCAGGGGCCGGCACCAGGATGGTGGATGCCATCGCGCCGGCCAATCGCGATGGTTTGATCGGCAAGCTCAGTGATCCGTTCTCCCTGTACCAGGCGGGGTTCGATGCCAGCTGGGAGCTGGACCTTTGGGGACGCGTACGGCGCAGCGTGGAGGCGGCCGATGCCGGGATGGCGGAGGCCAGCTCCCTGCTGCGCGAAGTGCGACTCGCGGTGCAGCTGGAGGTGGCGCGCAATTACTATGAGATGCGTGCGGCGCAGCGGCAGCAGGCTTTGCTGCGCTCGGACCTGATGGTTGCGCAGGAAACGGCGGAGTTGGCCGCGGCACGCGAGCGTGGCGGGCTTGGCAGCGGCCTGGAGACCGAACAGCAGCAGGCCACAGTGGCGGAGCTGCAGGGACGCTTGCCAGCGCTGCTCGAACAGGAAGCTGCCGCCATTAATCGCCTGACCATGCTGCTCGCACAAGCGCCTGGCGCATTGCAGGCGCAGCTCAGCGCGCCCCATAGCGCGGCGGCAGACGCAGTGCCAGGGCCCGACCTCGCGCTGGGTGTGCCGGGAGAAGTATTGCGGCATCGCCCGGACATCCAGGCGGCGGAGGCGCGCCTGCAGGCGGCAACGGCGCGTATTGGCGTGGCGGTGGCCGACCTGTATCCGCGCGTCACCCTCGGACTGTCGCTGGGCTTCGAATCGGTCGACGCGGGGAAATTCGGCGACTGGGGCAGCCGCCAGTGGTCGCTCGGCCCCAGCCTGCAGCTGCCGGTCTTCGACAACGGCCGGCGCCGCGCAATGGTCGAACTGCGCGAACTGGAGCAGCAGGAAGCCGCCATCAACTTCCAGAAAACCGTGCTCAAAGCCTGGCATGAAATGGACGACGCGCTGTCGGCCTACGCCGCCGAGCGCCAGCGGCGACAGGCGTTGGCCGCAAGGGAAGCGAGCACCCGCTCGACACTGGAACTGGCGACGGCACGCGCGCGGCGCGGCATGAGCGACCAATCGCCGGTGCTGCAGGCGCGACGCGCGCTGCTGGCCAACCAGCGCGAACGGACCGCCAGCGACAGCGCCCTCGCCCTGCGCCTGGTGGCCATCTGCAAAGCCAGCGGTCTTGCCCCGCAGCCGTAACTTTCCATCAAGAAATTATCAGGAATGCGCGAGAGCCGTCCCGGGTCGGATAAGATAGAGGTTTTCGACTCCCCGCCTTAGGGCGCCTATGGACAACCTTTTACTCGTCATCTTCGCACTTCTCCTCGTAGCACTGAACGGCTTCTACGTCGCCGCCGAATTCAGCATCGTCACCCTGCGCCGCACCCGCGTGCGCGCCATCGCCAAGACACAGGGCCTGCGCGGCCGCATCCTGGCCAAGGTCCATGGCCAGATCGATGCCTACCTGTCCGCCTGCCAGCTCGGCATCACCCTCGCCTCGCTGGGCCTGGGCTGGATCGGTGAACCTGCTTTTGCCCGCTTGCTGGAACCCCTGCTCACCTTCGTCGGCATCAATTCGCCGGAACTGGTGCACGGCATTTCCTTCGTGTTCGCCTTCGTCACCATCTCCTTCCTGCACATCGTGGTGGGCGAGCTGGCGCCGAAGTCGCTTGCCATCCGCATTCCCGAAGCGGTCGCGCTGTGGAGCGCCATTCCGCTGTACGCCTTCTACTGGGCCATGTACCCGGCGATCTGGATGCTGAACCAGAGCGCCAACGCCGTGCTGCGCCTGGCCGGCCTGGGCGAAGCCGGCGGCCATGAATCGCACTACTCGACCGAAGAATTGAAGCTGATCCTGCGCACCAGCCAGCCCGGCGAATCCTTCAACAAGGACGAGCGCAACATCCTCGCCAACTCGCTGGACTTTTCGCAGCTGCGCGTAGCCGACCTGATGCGCCCGATCAATGAGGTGATCGCCCTGCACGCGGACCGCTCGATGGACGAAAATCTCGACACCGTGGTGCGCAACCGTTTCAGCCGCTATCCTTATTTCGACGAAACCGGCGACACCGTGCTGGGGGTGGTGCACTTGAAAGACCTGTTCTTCGCCCTGCAGTCGCGTAAGGAGCTCAAGGACCTGTCCGGCTTCCTGCGCCCGGTGGAAACCATCTCGGCCCGCACCCCGGCACTGGAGCTGTTCCGCCGCTTCAAGGACGGCGCGCCGCACTTCGCCCTGATCGGCGAGAAGGGCAAGCGCCCGGTGGGCTTCCTCACCCTGGACAACCTGCTGGGCGCCATGGTCGGCGAGATCCACGATGAATTCCGCCTCAACGAAAACGACTGGCTCAAGCAGCCGGACGGTTCGCTGATCGGCAAGGCCAGCCTGCCGATCTTCTCGCTGGAACGCATCCTGGGCGTCGACATCGAGAACGAAGAAATGGGCCTGGGCGAAGTGGAGTCGGTCGGCGGCCTGATCATGCTGAAGATCGGCGACATCCCGAAGCAGGGCCAGCGCGTCGAATTCGACGCCTTCGACCTGGTGGTGAAAAAGATGAACGGCCCGCGCATCCTGCTGGTCAAGGTCATCCCGCGCAACCTGCCGAAGGAGTCCGACGAGCAGGACTGACGCCTTGCGTCAATCCTGCCTGACGAGGTCAAAGCGCGCGCGATAGAGCGCGCCTTCTTTCGGCAAGTCGGTCCGGGTTACCGCGATCGCTTCGTCAAAATGCTTGATGCAACCGGCAATCAGACCTTCCGCCAGGTCGCCAAAGCCGCGCGGTGACGTGTAATGCATGACGAGTCGATCCGGTGCCGGGCGCTCGCAAGGCAGCGAGGGCAGCTCTGCATCCGGATACAGCTTGCGCACTTCAACGTGGATCACGTCGTCAATGCGGGACAGGAAGTCGAAAGCGTTGCGGGTATCGGCGAACAGCGGCTTGTAGTTCACGCTGAATCGATGAAACAGGTGTTCGCCGAACATATGGATCAGTTGCGGCACGCTGTTGCCGGTGGCTTTCGAAAGCGCCTGCACCAGGCGCACCAGTTCCGCGTGGTCATAGGTGCCGACCGAGGTATAGGCGCCGTCATTGGGCAGTTGGGCTTCGGTGATGATCCGGTCCAGCATTGCGAGGCCCATGCGGCTCTCGACCAGTTCCATGAACTCCGTGAAAACGACGCCTTTCATCGCGCCCTCTTTGTGATGTTGGACAGGCGCCAGTATAACCCCTCCTATACCGCTATACGACCGGCTTGACGTCGGTCCAGTTCCTGAGCAGGCCGAGCGCCACGGCCAGCAAGGTCGGCCCGATGAACAGGCCGACAAAGCCGAATGCCATCACGCCGCCCATCACGCCAAGCAGCACCAGGGCAAACGGCAGGCTGGAGCCGCGCGATATCAGCATGGGCTTGACCACGTTGTCAACGCCGCTGATCACCAGAGTGCCGTAAATGAGCATGAACACGCCCCAGCCGGTCATGCCCTGCGAGAACAACCAGATCGACGCGCCGCCCCAGATCAGCGGCGGCCCCACCGGCACCAGCGAGAAAATGAAGGTCGCCACCGACAGCAGCGCCACGCCCGGCACGCCGGCCAGCAGGAAGCCAATCGCAGCGACCGCCGCCTGCGCCAGTGCGGTGCCCAGCATGCCGTACATCACGCCGGTCACGGTGCGGCTGACGGTCTCCGCGACTTCGACCGCGTGTTCGCCCATGATCTTGTCCATGCCCACTTCCAGCGAAGCGACGATGTTGCGGCCGTCGCGGTACAGGAAGAAGGCAACGAAGGCGGCCAGGCTGACCTGGGCCACGCCGGCGCCCAGCACGATGCCGCTGTTAAGCAGGATATTGCGGGCCGGCTCCACGTATTTCTTGGCCACGGCCAGCAGCTCCTCCTTGCTGCTCAGGATCTGGCGCAGGTAGGAGTCGACCGACTCGCCCACCATCGGCAACTGGCGCAGCCACGCCGGCGGTTCGAAGCCGCCCGCCTCGAGCGCCGTGCGCGCACCGCGGTAGAAATGGGTCACGCTGTCGGCGATATTCCAGGTCACCAGCGTCAGCGGCACCACGATGATCAGGATCAGGGAAATCGTCATCACCGCTGCGGCGAGCGTGCGGCGCCCTTTCAGGCGGGCCAGCAGGCGCAGGTACAAAGGCCAGGAGGAGATCGCGATGGCAGCGGCGAACAGGATGCCGGCGAGGAAGGGGCGCAGCACATACAGGCAGCCAATGACGAGGAAGACAATGGCTGCCAGTCGGCTGTAGGGCTGAAATCGTTTTTCCATGCCCTACAGCTTAGCAGGAATTCAGTTGGCGACGAGCAGCTTCAGGTCGTGCACGATCGGGGCCGTTCCGCCGCCGTGGCGCAGGAACAGGCGGAGCTTGCCGTTCTTGTCGAACACATAGCTGCCAGCGGTATGGTCGATGGTGTAGCTGTCAGGCGTCTTGCCAGGCACCTTCTGGTAGAAGACCTTGAATTCCTTGGCGGTGGCGGCAACCTGTTCCGGCGTGCCGTACAGGCCCACGAAGCGCGGGTCGAAGCCAGGCACGTATTGCGCCAGCAACTCCTTGGTGTCGCGCTCGGGATCGAGTGTGGCGAACAGCACCTGCACCTTGTCGGCGTCCGGGCCCAGCTCCTTCATTACGGCCGACATTTCGGCCATGGTGGTTGGGCACACGTCCGGGCAGTGGGTGAAGCCGAAGAACAGCACCACCACCTTGCCCTTGTAGGTATCGAGCGTCACCGGCTTGCCGCTGTGGTCGTTCAGCGAAAAGCCCTTGCCGTAATCCAGCCCGGTCAGGTCGGTGTTTTCGAACTTGAGCTGCTTGTCGCCGCAAGCGGCGAGAGCCAGCAGCATGAACAGCGCGGCGAACAGTTTTTTCATAGGACTCAGAACTTGAAGTAGTGGTCGACCAGCAGCGCCGCGAACAGCAGCGACAGATAGATGATGGACCAGGTGAAGGCCTTGCGCGCCACGATATCGCTGTAATGCTTGTAGATGCGCCAGCCGTAGTACAGGAAGACCGCGTTCAGCACGATCGCGCTGCCCAGGTAAATCAGGCCGCTCATCTTCACGGCGAACGGCAGCAGCGTGGTGGCGGCCAGGATGATCGAGTACAGCCAGACGTGGAAGGCGGTAAAGCCCATGCCGTGCGTGACCGGCAGCATCGGCAGGCCGGAACGCTCGTAGTCGGCCTTGCGGTACATGGCCAGGGCCCAGAAGTGCGGCGGAGTCCAGACGAAGATGATCAGCACCAGCAGCCACGCCTGCATCGGCACGTCGTTGGCGATGGCCGCCCAGCCCAGGGCCGGCGGCATGGCGCCCGACAGGCCGCCGATCACGATGTTCTGCGGCGTGGCCGGCTTCAGGATCATGGTGTAGATGATGGCGTAGCCGACGAAAGTGACGAAGGTCAGCCACATGGTCAGCGGATTGACCAGCTGGTGCAGGATCCACATGCCTGCGCCGCCGATCACCAGCGCGAACACCACGGTCTGCGGGACGGTAATGTCGCCCATTGCCATCGGGCGGCGGGCGGTGCGCGCCATGCGGGCATCGATTTCGCGCTCGGCCAGGCAGTTGACGGCGAACGCCGCACCGGAGAGCAGCCAGATGCCGGCCGTCGCTGCCAACACCACGCGCATGTCAGGCATGCCGTCGGAGGCCAGGAACATGCCGATCACGGCGCAAAACACCGCCAGCTGCGTCACGCGCGGCTTGGTCAGGGCCCAGAATTGGCCAATGCGGGAGGTCGAGGATTTCATTCTTATTGGTAGGCGGGCGCAGCGAGGTACTTAGCCCTGTAGTTTATCATGGTCAGCAACAGCACCAGGGCTGCCGCACCGGCGTTGTGGGCCACCGCAATGGCCAGCGGGTAGTTGAAATAGATGGTCGCCACCCCGGTGAACAGCTGCAGCGCCAGCGCCGCCGCCATCCAGCGCGCGTGCTTGCCCAGGCCGTGCACGGGCCAGGCTTGCCAGGCGGTCAGGCCCAGCACCAGCACGACCACGGCGGCGAAATTGCGGTGCACCCAGTGGATCGCGGTCAGCGCCGAAAACGGCAGGTAGTGGCCGGCGGCAGTCTTGCCCAGTTCGCGCCACAGGTGGAAGCCGTGCTGGAAGTCCATCTCCGGCACCAGGGAGCCGGCGCAGGTCGGAAATTCCGTGCAGGCCAGGGTGGCGTAGTTGGAACTGGTCCAGGCGCCAAGCGCCAGTTGGATCAGCAGCACCACGCCGGACAGTGCCGCCAGCAGGCGCACGCGGCCCAGGCGGCCGGCCTGCGCCGGCGATACGCGCGGCATCGCCGCATGCAGTTGGTCTTCGCGTCCGCCGAACCAGGCCAGGAAGGCCAGCAGCGACATGCCCAGCACCAGGTGGCCGGTGACGAAGATCGGCTGCAGCTTCTGGGTAACGGTCCAGGCGCCAAATGCGCCCTGCAGCAGGATGAAGAACAACAGGAAGGTCGGGTAGCCCGGCGTCACGCGGCGTGCGAAGGCGGCGGCTCCGGCGGCGCCACGGCGGCCGCCGATCCAGCGCCACCAGGCAACGCCCATCATGGCGACGATCAGCACGCCGATGCCCATGGCCAGGTAGCGGTGGATCATCTCGATCCAGGCCTTGACCATGGTCACCGGGCCGGTCGGCATCAGCGATTCGGCGGCGCGGATCTGTTCGTGCGCGACGAAGGGATTGGCCGCGCCGTAGCAGCCCGGCCAGTCCGGGCAGCCCAGGCCGGAGTCGGTCAGGCGCGTAAACGCGCCGAACACGATCAGGTCGAAGGTCAGGAACACGGCGATCCAGACCAGCTTGCGGTATTTATTGCTGTCCTTCGAAATCCAGACGGCGGACAGCGGCAGTGACGCTACCAGCAGCGCCGTGATCGCCATATGGGCAAAGGAATTGTGGTCCATTGCGTGCGCCTTAACCGATGGCCGAAGCCTTGAGCACCTTGACCAGGTCTTTCTTCACCTTGGACGGCTCGGCGTTTTTCGGGAAGCGCATCATCAGGTGGCCCATCGGGTCGATCAGGTAGATGTGCTCTTCCACCTTGCCGCCCTGCTCCAGCGGCAGCCACTTGTGCACCACGTCGGCCGGGGCGCGCAGGAAGCGGGTGCCGTCGTTCACGCGCAGCATGAAGGTTTCCAGCGGCTCGTTATCGGTGATCAGCCATACGCGTTCGATGCGGTCGGCATCCTTGCCCTGCATGGTGCGCAGCTGGCGCATGGCGAACAGCATGTCCTGGCATTTCTGGTCGCAGGCCGAGCCGCCGACTTTCAGCATGATCCATTTGCCCTTGAAGTCGTCCAGCGTCTGCGGCTTGCCGTCCAGGGAAGTACTGGCCATGGCCGGGATCGGGTACTGGCGCGGGTCGATCAGGTCGCCGTAGTTGGTGCGCCCTTCCGGCTTGATGAAGTAATACGTGAGGTAGGAAGCAAGGATGGGCGCCGCGCAGACCAGCAGCACCGCGAACATGCTCCAGCGGCCGCGGCGGCGCTGGTTGTCGTCTTGATTAACGTTTTCCACTTTTTCTCAACCCGGTAAATACAAAGAAAAGAATTGCCATTGCCGCCAGTGCATACCACTGGAAGGCATATGCCTTATGTTTGTCGGCGCCCAGCGCCGGAGCCGGCCAGTCGCGCAGCAGCGCTTCCTGCGCCGAACCGTCCGGCGTGGACTGCTCGACCACGATCGGCTGGAAGCGCCAGCCGGTGGCTGCCGCCATCGCAGCCGCATCGGCATTCTGCACGATGGCGCCCGGCGCCAGCCGGGGCGCTTCGCCCAGCTGCATGACGTGGCCCGGCGCCTGGCGCGCGATGCCCTCCACCACGACCGGCCCGGCCGGGGTGGCATACGCCGGCAGCTTGTTGCGGTCAGCCATATCGCGCGGCAGCCAGCCGCGCATCACCAGCACGTGCATATCGCTGCCGGCCAGGCGCAAGGGCATCAGCAGGTAGAAGCCGGGCTTGCCCTCGTGCGGGCGATTGTCCAGGTAGACGGGCCAGCCGGCCACCCATTCGCCCTGCAGGCGCACGCGGCGGAACTCGATGTCGGCGGCGGCAACCGGCGATGCCCCCAGCGGCACCGGCGCGGCGGCATTCCCGGCGGCCAGGCGCGCCTCCAGCGCCAGCTTCTGCGCCGCGCGGCCATCCTGCCAGCGCCCGGCGCCAATGCCAACCGCCACCAGGGCCACGGTGGCCAGGAAAGGGATGAAGCGGAAGCGGAATGCCATACAATAAGAGTTCCTTGGAAACTGCTTAAATACCATGAAATACTTCGTCGCCGTAGCCTTCGTGCTGATCATCGGCAGCCTGGCTTCGGCCTTCATCAGCATGATGCGCAGCAAGTCGGCCAATCCGAAGATGGTGCGCGCCTTTGCGCTGCGCGTCGGCTTCTCGATCGCGCTCTTCCTCACCATTCTCGTGTTGGCCAAGCTGGGATACATCAAGCCCACAGGCATACGATAAATGCAAAAAAGCCGCATCAGCCAGAACGCGCCCTAGGTCGCGCCCTGTGCAGATGCGGCTTTTTTTGGCGGGTAAATTATACCCGCGTCTTACATCCAGTAAACGACCACGTACAGGCCGAGCCAGACCACGTCGACGAAGTGCCAGTACCAGGCGGCGCCTTCGAAGGCGAAGTGGTGTTCAGCGCTCATGTCGCCGCGGATCAGGCGGTACAGCACGACGGACAGCATGATCGCGCCCATGGTCACGTGGAAGCCGTGGAAGCCGGTCAGCATGAAGAAGGTGGAACCGTAGATGCCGGAGGTCAGCTTCAGGTTCAGTTCGCTGTATGCGTGCATGTATTCATAAGCCTGGAAGCCCATGAAGGTTGCGCCCAGCAGCACGGTAGCGGCCAGCCAGAAGATCGCCTTGGCGCGGTTGGACGCCTGCAGCGCGTGGTGCGAAATGGTCAGGGTCATGCCCGAAGCCAGCAGCAGAGCGGTGTTGATGGTCGGGATCGGGAACGGGCCCATCGGGGTGTACGATTCCACAGTGCCTGCGGGACCCACGCCGCCATTCCAGCTGGCAGCGAAGTCGGGCCAGATCATCTTGTGGTCCAGGTCGGCCAGCCAAGGCATGGTGATCGAACGGGCGTAGTACAGCGCGCCGAAGAAGGCGCCGAAGAACATCACTTCGGAGAAGATGAACCAGCCCATCGACCAGCGATAGGACACGTCGATACGCTTGGAGTACATGCCCTTTTCCGATTCGGAAATCGCATCGCCGAACCAGCAGTACAGCACGCACAGCGTCATGACGATACCGGCCAGGTTGACGGCCATGCCCCAGGAGGCATCGTTCACCCAGGCGGAAGCGCCGATCATGGTCACCAGCAGGGAAATACCTGCCAGCATCGGCCACTTGGAAGGACCAGGCACGAAATAGTACGGTGCCGCGGCGTTATTAGAGCTCATCTTGTTCTCCCTAAAATCCTGCAATAATTTACTTTGAAACCACGAGTTTTACGATCGAAACCAGCAAG
>JBCNPK010000028.1:0-70342 GCA_039593355.1 Pseudoduganella sp. | reverse complement strand
CGCTGGCCGGCGAGCGGCTGGCCATCCTGACCAATGGCGGCGGCCCCGGCGTGCTGGCCACGGACGCCCTGGTGGGCGCCGGGGGCACTCTGGCCGCGCTTTCGCCGGCCACCCTGCGCCGCCTGGACGAAGTGCTGCCGCCCACCTGGTCGCACGCCAACCCGGTCGACATCATCGGCGACGCGCCGGGCCGGCGCTACAGCGAGGCACTGCAAGCCCTGCTGCAGGACGAGGGCGTGGATGCGGTGCTGGTGATGCACGCGCCGACCGCCATCGTGCCCTCGCTGGAAGTGGCGCAGGCGGTGGCGGAAACGGCGCGCGGCGCCAGCCGCAACGTGCTGTCGTGCTGGCTGGGCGGCGAAGGCATGGCGCCCGCGCGCCGCGTGCTGAACCAGGCTGGCGTGGCAGGCTACGACACGCCGGAGGACGCCGTCGGCGGCTTCATGCAGATGGTCAATTACCGGCGCGCCCAGCAGCTGCTGATGGAAGCGCCGGCCGCCGGCGCCGGCGATTTCTGTCCGGACCAGGCGCGCGCCCGGCAAGTGATCAAGCACGCACTCGAGTGCCAGCGCAGCATGCTGAGCGAACCGGAGGCCAAGGAAATACTGGCCTGCTACGGCATTCCCGTGGTGGAGACGGCCATCGCCGACCGCGTTGAAGCGGCGGTGCTGCTGGCGCAGCGCATCGGCTTCCCGGTGGCGCTGAAGATCCTGTCGCCCGACATTACCCACAAGAGCGACGTCGGCGGCGTCGAGCTGGACCTGGAAACGCCCGAGGCGGTACGCGCCGCGGCGCAAGCGATGCGCGCCCGCCTGCACGCGCTGCTGCCGCACGCGCACCTGCATGGTTTCACGGTGCAGGCCATGGCGCGGCGGCCGGGCGCCCATGAATTGATCGCCGGCGCCAGCTGCGACCCGGTGTTCGGGCCGGTGGTCCTGTTCGGCCAGGGCGGCATTGCGGTGGAGACCATCGGCGACCGCGCACTGGCGCTGCCGCCGCTGAACCAGGCGCTGGCGCGCGACCTGGTCGGGCGCACGCGCGTGGCGCGCCTGCTGGCGGGCTACCGCGGCAAGCCGCCGGCCGACATGGAAGCGCTGGCGACGGTGCTGGTGCGCATCTCGACCTTGCTGGCGGACCTGCCGGAAGTGCAGGAGCTGGACATCAATCCCTTGCTGGCCGACGAGCACGGTGTGCTGGCGCTCGATGCGCGCATGCGCGTGACAGCGGCGGCCCAATTGGGCCCGGCGCGCTTTGCGATCCGCCCTTATCCCGCCGAGCTGGAAGAGAGTGTGAGCTGGGACGGTGGACCATTGCTGCTGCGCCCCATCCGGCCGGAAGACGCACCGCAGCATAGCGCCTTCTTCGCCGCCCTGACGCCCGACGACGTGCGCTTTCGCATGTTCGCCCAGATGCAGACGCTGCCGCCGGTCCAGCTGGCGCGCTGGACCCAGATCGACTACGACCGCGAAATGGCTTTCATCGCCACCCGCATCGGCGCGAACGGACCGGAAACCCTGGGCGTGGCGCGCGCCGTGGCAGATCCGGACAATATCCGCGCGGAGTTTGCCGTGGTGGTGCGCTCGGACCTGAAGGGGCGCGGCCTGGGCGCGCTGCTGATGGAAAAGCTGCTGCGCTATTGCCGCGCGCGCGGCACCCAAGAACTGGTGGGCGAGGCGCTGCCGGACAACCAGCGCATGCTGAAGCTGGCACACCATCTCGGCTTCACGGTGGTGCCGGCGGTGCAGCAAGGCGCCATCGGCATGCGCCTGGTGCTGAGCGGCCCGATAGGCGAGCCTTGACGGCAGGCGCTGGCGCGAATTTGCTACGGAAGGGTTGTCGAAAACGCCTGGGCGGCGTCGCCGTCGAGCAGTTGCGCCGCCTGCTGGTTGCGCGCTTTCAGCTGGCGCAGGCGGCGGTCGCAGCGATGCACCTCCAGCAGGCCCTTGACGGCCAGGTAGCTTCCCAGCACGACCAATACCGCGCTCAATAGCAGCAGGGGCAGGAGCAGCAGCACCACTTCCTGGAAGCGGTAGCTGCTGGATGTGGCGATCAGCAGGCCCAGTACCGACAAGGGCAGGGCGAACACACCGACGCCGGTGCGCAGCAGGGACAGGGCCGTGCGTTCCTCCGCCAGCAGCAGCTGGATCTCGTTGGACAGCAGCAGCAGGCCGTGGGCGGGCGGCCGCTTCATTGCGTCATCAGCAGCGACACGGGGCACTGCTCGATCAGGCTGGCGGTGGTGCTGCCGAGGACCCAGTCATGCATGCGGCTATGGCCGTAAGCGCCCGCTACCAGCAGGTCGACATGGTGCTGGCGCGCCAGGTCGCACAGGGCGCTGCCGGTTTCCTGCACGGTGTCCAGGCCCAGCACCTTGACGTTGCGGTGGTGGCGGGCCAGGTAGGCGGCCAGGTCGGCGCCGGGTTCGGCGCCCATGTCGATGCGTTCTGCCTCCGGATTGGCGACCGCGATGTACACCTGAGCGGCGCGCTGCACCAGGGGCAGGGCGAAAGCCAGCGCGCGGCTGGCGCCCGGACTGCCGTTCCAGGCGATCATGATCTTGTCGAATTTGGCCTGCGGCTGGCGCAGGGTGGGCGGCACCAGCAGCACCGGGCGCACGCATTGCGTCACCAGGCGGCCGGGCAGGCGGGAAGGCGCAAGCACGCCGTAGTCGGCCACGTCCTGGGTCCCGGCCACCAGCAGGTCGCAGTAGCGCGATTCCAGGATCAGGGCCTCCACCGCCGAAGTGTCGAGCAGGCGCGATTCGAAGGAGTCGACATCGGCCTCGAAGCATTGGCGCTCGAAGGCCTCGAGCCGGCTGCGCGCTTCCTGGCGCAGCAGTTCAGGATCAGGGGTTGGCATGACGGCCATCGGCGCGCCTGTGGCCATCAGGGTGTTGAGCTCGAGCCAGCCGCTGACGGCGGTGCCGACCAGGTGGGCGCCGTGGTCGCGCGCCAGGCCGGCGGCCTGCGCAAAGGTGACCGGCATGCCCGATACCGGGCTTACGTGGACAACGATGGTCTTATACATGATGCGCTCCCAAACCGTGTTTATGAGATTTTCCATTGCAGCCACCAGAAGGCGGCCACCGCCAGCAATAACAGCCAGCCGATGCTGTGCCAGCCGCGCCGCAAGCCTTCTTCCGGCTGGCCCGCCTTCTCGCCTGTCAGCATCGACGCCACCAGGTTCTCGTGGTGCAGGCGGCTGCTGACGACGACGGCGGCAACGTGGACCAGCACCACGGCCAGCATGGTGTTGGCGAAGGCTTCGTGGATCTCTTCCCACAGCTCGCCGTTGCTTTCCTGCAGTGCAAACCAGCCGCTGGCTGCGGTGGCTGCGCCCAGCGCCAGCAGCGCCACGATTGCCAGCGCACCAGCGGGGTTGTGGCCGAGGAAATGCTGCGGCCGGCCCTGCAGCAGCGAGCGCAGGTAGCTGGCCACGGCAGCCGGGCCGCGCACGAAATCGCTGAAGCGCGCATACCGCGAGCCGATGACCCCCCAGGCCAGGCGGAAGGCGATCAGTCCAGCCATGGTGTAGCCAAGCGTGGTGTGCACTGCCCTCCAGCTTTCTCTTTCCGCTGTCAGGTAGGCGCCGGCGAAGCACAGCACTGTCAGCCAGTGAAAAACGCGCACCGGCACGTCCCACACCAGGATGCTGGTACGGTGACGAGCTTGGGTTTCTTGGTTTGCTTCCATGACTGGCTCCTATTACCGGCAGGGGATGCAAACCATGCTATGGCCGGGCCGCCGGGGCATCAATGATCCAGATCAAATCGTGGCGCAGCCGCACAATATGATCCATGTCATGGTTTGCGCGCGGCGGCGGGCCTATGGTTGACGGCAGCAGGGAGATCCCTGTCCAACCTTTCGGAGGAAACATGAAAACGAATGCGCGCCTGTCCTGCGCCGCGGCTGCAATGGCCGTGGCCTTCACCTTGCCTGCCGTGGCGGCCGATGCGCCGGCCGCGGCGGGATCGGCCGCTGCCAAGGCTTCCGCATCGGCGAAAGCGGATGCGCCGAAGAAGAAGCGTGCCGTCGCGCCGCACAACCATATGCGCGACAGCAAAGGCATCTGGGTGGCGGATAAGAAGGCCGGCAAGGACGGCAAAAAAGAAGGCGACGATGCATCCAAGGCGCCTGCTGGCCAGGACCAGAAATAGTGCTGTGTTGACGGCTGGCGTCGGCCGTCGGCGCTCCAGCCGCCTTCTTTCGGAAGGCCCCCCGCTAACCGTGTTTACTAAACCGCGCTAAAAAGCAGCGGTTTTGCGTTCTTTTTCGCCGTTCTCCCAAATGGCGAATATATACTGGCCTGGCACTTCGACTGTTTATTAAACTTTCCGTGGAGTTCCAGATGAGCCAGGTCACGATACGCGACATTGCCGAGGCGACCAGCCTTTCCATCGGCACCGTGTCGCGTGCGTTGAAGAACCAGGCCGGCATGACGGAACTCACGCGCGACCGGGTGCGCGAGGCGGCGCGGCGGCTTGGTTATGATTTGTCCCAGCTGAAAAAGGGGCGCATCCGCCGCATCGCCTTCCTGCTGCACAGCCAGCACAACACGCTGGCCTGCAGCCAGTTCTTTTCGCCTTTGCTGCACGGCGCCGAAGCGGCCTGCCGGCGCGAGGGCATTGCCCTGTCGTTCATTGCCGTGGGGCCGGCGGAGCCGGTGACGGCGCAGATCCGGCTGCACCAGCCCGATGCGATCCTGTGCGCCGGCTTCTTCGAACCCGAGGCGCTGGCCGCCCTGCAGCAGGTGGGCAAGCCGCTGGTGCTGGTCGATATGCACCGGCGCGGCTTCACCTCGGTCAATCCGGACAATGTGCGCGGCGGCTACCTCGCCACCCAGCACCTGCTGCGCTGCGGCCGCAAGCGCATCGCCATGCTGTCCGGCTCTCTGGCCCACTATAGTATCCAGCAGCGCAACCGCGGCTTCCGCCAGGCCCTGTTCGACGCCAGGGTGCATGCCGATCCTGAACTGGAGGTGTGCATACCGACCATGGGCGAGGGCGACGAGGCGGTGGCGGAAGCCATGCAAAGCCTGCTCGACCTGCCCAAGCGGCCGGACGCGCTGTTCTGCTACAACGACAGTACCGCGCTGATCGCCATGAAGCACTGCCTGAACCAGGGCCTGAAGATCCCGCACGATATCGCCATCGTCGGCTTTGACGGCATCAGCAGCGCCGCCGCCGCCATTCCGCCGCTCACCACCATCGAGGTGGACAAGGAGGAGCTGGGGCGCGCCGGCATCGAACGATTGCTCCACAAGTCGGAAGAAAACACCCCCAACGAAACCACCCTGCCGGTCAGACTTATCGTACGCGAAAGCAGCTACGACGACTAGCGCGCCATCAACCCTGGAACCCCCGTCCATGCCACATTTCCCGAATTTCCGCAGCAAACTGGTTTTGCTCGAACATGCGCAGCACAGCATGCGCTTCTACCATCCGCGCGCCATCGATCCGAGTGGCGGCATGTATCACTACTTCAAGGACGACGGTACGGTCTACGATACCCGCCACCGCCACCTGGTCAGCAGCACGCGCTTCGTGTTCACCTATGCGATGGCCTACCGCCAGTTCCATGAGCCGGGCTACCTGGAAGGCTTGAAGCACGCTTTGGCTTTCCTGCGAGTTGCCCACCGCGCGGCGGACGGCAGCGGCTACGCCTGGATGCTGGACGGCGACAAAGTGGAAGACGGCACCCAGCACGCCTACGGCCTGGCCTTCGTGCTGCTGGCCTATTCCCACGCCACCCTGGCGGGACAGGAACAGGCACGCGCCTGGATCGGCGAGACTTTCGAGCTGATGGAGCAGCGCTTCTGGGATGCGGAGGCCGGCCTGTACGCCGACGAGGCAAGCCGCGACTGGAGCGTGCTGTCCTCCTACCGCGGCCAGAACGCGAACATGCACGCCTGCGAGGCGCTGCAGGCGGCCTACCAGGCCACCGGCGAGAAGCGCTACCTGGAGCGCGCCTTCACCATCGCCTACAACATCACCCAGCGCCAGGCGCAGCGCTGCGGCGGCTTGATTTGGGAACATTACGACACCGACTGGCTGCCGGACTGGAAATTCAATATCGACGATCCTGAAAACCTGTTCCGCCCGTGGGGCTACCAGCCGGGCCACTTCACCGAGTGGGCCAAGCTCCTGTTGCAGCTGGAGGCGCGCGGCGCCGTGCTGCAGAAAGACCTGGGCTGGCTGCTGCCGACCGCCGAGCGCCTGTTCCAGGTGGCCGTGAACAAGGGCTGGGACAGCGAGCACGGTGGCCTGTGCTACTCGCTGGCGCCGGACCTGACCATCTGCGACCACCACAAATACTTCTGGGTGCAGGCCGAAAGCGCCGCCGCCGCCGCCATGCTGGCGCAGCGCACCGGCGAGCAATCCTACTGGGACTGGTACCAGCGCATCTGGGAATACAGCTGGACCCATATGGTGGACCACGAGCACGGCGCCTGGTTCCGCATCCTGGACCGCGAGAACCGCAAGCTGAGCGACGAGAAAAGCCCGGCCGGCAAGGTCGATTACCACACCATGGGCGCCTGCTACGACATCGTGGGCGTGCTGGGAGCGGCCGACCATGCATGACGCGCCGCTGATGCTGTGCGCCGGCGAGGCGCTGACCGACATGATCTACCAGGGTAACGAGCAATGGGTGAGCCGCGTCGGCGGCTCGGTGTGGAATGTGGCGCGCGCGCTGGCCACGCTGGGTGAGCGCACCGCTTTCGCCGGCGCCATCAGCCGTGACAGGTTCGGCGCCAGCCTGTGGGCCGCCAGCGAAGCGGTGGGCCTGGACCTGCGCCTGCTGCAGCGTGTGGAACGCGCGCCGCTGCTGGCCGTGGTGGAGCAGGGGGAGCCGCCACGCTATTTCTTTATCGGCGACGACAGCGCCGACCTGCATTTCGACCCGTCCGCGCTGCCGGAAGGCTGGTCGCGATCCCTGCGCTGGGCCCATTTCGGCGGCATCAGCCTGGCGCGCGAGCCGCTCGCTTCGCGTCTGGTGCACATGGCAGAAAAGCTCAAGGAGCAGGGCGTGGCGATCAGTTACGACCCGAATTACCGCAACGTGATGGGCCCGGCCTATGCGCCGGTCCTGCAGCGCATGGCGGCGCTGGCCGACGTGATCAAGGTGTCGGACGACGATTTGCGCGGCCTGTTCCCGGAAGTTGCGCCGGAGGCGGCGCTGCAGCAGCTGCGCGCCGCCAGCCCGCATGCTTATTTCCTCTTCACGCGCGGCGGACAGGGCGCCAGCCTGCTGCACGGCGTGCAGCAAGCCGACGCGCGCGCTCCTGCGGTGGAAGTGGTGGACACGGTCGGCGCCGGCGACGCCAGCGTGGCCGGCCTGCTGCATAGCCTGGCGCGCCATCCGGAACGTTCGCTGCAGGCTCACCTGCACGCCGCGCTGGCGGCTGGCTCGGCCGCCTGCCTGCAATCCGGTGCCACGCCGCCGCAGCCCACGGCCATGCGCCAGCTATTCGAAAAACTACAAGGAGATGTCAAGTGATGAGCGGACTTCGTTCCCTGCGCCTGGCGGGCGTGGGCGCGCTGCTGGCGGTGCTCGCCTTGCCGCTGGCGGCGCCCTGCGCGGCGGCGCCAGCGGCCGCCGGCAGCATGCCCGTCAACACCTTCATCGGCACCCAGGATGAAGGCAACACCTTCCCGGGCGCGTCGGCGCCCTTTGGCATGATCCAGGTCAGCCCGAGCGGCGAGCACTATGCTGGCTGGCGCTACAGCGATGCGCGCATCCGCGGCTTCGGCCACTCGTACTTGTCCGGCGCCGGCTGCTGGGAGCAGGGCGGCCAGCTGCTGGTGCTGCCCGTGACCGGCAGCATCGGCCCCGGCGGCGATTTCGACACCGCCAAGCCCGACAGCTTCAACGCCAAGCGCTACGCCGCCGAATACCGCCATGAGGGCGAAGTTGGGCAGGCCGGCTACTACCAGGTGCAGTTGACCAGCTATGGCGGCATCACCGCCGAAGCGACGGCGCTGACGCGCGCCGCCGCCGAACGCTACACCTTCGCCGACGGCGCCGCCACCGGCCATGTGCTGCTGAACCTGGGCCAGGCCAATGAGCGCCACTCGGTCGTCGGCAGCGAAGTGCGCGTAGTGGACGAGCGCACCGTCGAAGGCAAAATCGTCACCCGCAGCTTCTGCGGCGGCGCCCAGTACACAACCTGGTTCCGCATGGTGTTCGACCAACCCTTCACCGCCCATGGCATCTGGGACGACCGCGGCGGCTGGCCCGGCGTGAAAGGCCCGAGCCAGCAGGGCGACAGCCGTCCGCATGGCGTCTGGCTGACCTTCGACCTCAAACGCGGCAAGGCAGTGACTGCCGTCAGCGCCATTTCCCACGTCGATGCCGAGGGCGCCCGCATCAACCTGCGCGCCGAAGGGATGGCCGGCGGCATGCCGATGGCCTTCGACGCCATGCGCGAGAAGGCGCAAGCGGCATGGCAGAAGGAATTGGGCAGTGTGCGCATCGAAGGCGGCAGCAACGACGACCGCACCGTGTTCTACACCGCCCTGTACCACGCGCTCTTGCAGCCGCTGACCGGCAGCGATGCCGATGGCCGTTACCGTGGCTACGACGATGCGCTGCATACGGCCAAGGACTGGACGTACTACGAGTTCTTCTCGCTATGGGATACCTACCGCGCACAGAACCAGCTATTGGCTCTGCTGCGGCCGGAGCGATCGCGCGATATCGCCAATTCGGTGCTGAAGATCCGCGAGCAGGGCAAGTGGCTGCCGCGCTGGGGCTACGCCAACTTCGACAGCAACGTGATGACCGGCGACCCGGTCACGCCTTTCCTGGTCGACCTGTGGCGTTTTGGTGCGCTGAAGGGCCGCGAGCGCGAAGCCTATGCCGCGCTGCGCGAAAATGCCTTCGGCGTGCCGCCGTCGCAGATCCGCGCCGAGGGCCGCGCCGGCAACCTGAGCTACCTGAGCCAGGGCTTCGTGCAATACGACCGCGGTTTTGTCGCCAAGGGGATGGACATCGACCCGCACCACGGCGCCTCGGCGACGCTGGAGTATGCGCTGGCCGACAGCTCGCTGGCCGTGATGGCGAAGGCGTTGGGCCAGACGAAAGATGCGCAGCTGCTGTCGCAGCGCGCCCTGAACTGGCGCAAGGTGTGGGACAAGGACGTGGTGGATGCGCCGACAGGACAGCGCGGTTTCCCGCGCCCGCGTGTGCTTGATGGCAGCTGGTTCGCCGACTTGAACGGCAGCTACGACCCGCGCGCCGAGCGCGGCTTCCACGAAGGCACGGCATGGCAGTACCAATGGCTGGTGCCGCAGGATATTCCCGGCCTGGCGGCGGCGATGGGCGGGCAGGCCAAGGCACTGCAGCGCCTCGACCTGTTCTTCGACTACGACGCTCTGCTGGCCGATCCGGCGGCGGTGCGCAAGTCCTGGGTGGTCGGCGCGTACAGCTATTACAGCCAGTTCCGCTACAACCCGAACAACGAGCCGGACTTGCATACGCCGTGGATGTACACCCTGCTTGGCCAGCCGTGGAAAACCACCACCGTGCTGCGCGCGGCGGAGACACTGTTCGGCAACAGTCCGAGCGGCGTCACCGGCAACGACGACCTGGGCACCATGTCGGCCTGGTACCTGTTCAGCGCCCTGGGCTTGTACCCGGATACGCCGGGCAGCGGCCGTTTCCTGCTGCATGCGCCGCGCTTTCCGCGCGCCGAGATCGACCTGGGCCAGGGCTGCACGCTGCGCATCGAGGCGCCTGGAGCGAAACCCGGCGAGCGCAAATTTGTGCAGTCTGTACAATGGGCCGGCCGTCCGCTGCCGCGGGTCTGGCTGGACTGGGAGCAGCTGCAGGCTGCCGGCACGCTGGCGTACAAGCTTGCGCCGCAGCCCGATAGCGCCGGCTGGGGGACACGCGGCCGCGACCTGCCGCATGCGCCGGCCGACGCCGCGCATTGACGGCAAACGATTCGAATAATACAAAGGAGACATCATGGCAAACATGGCACCCCATACCGCGCATGCCGCGTCGCCGCAGGCGGCCGGCGGCGCCCAGAACGGGACCAATACCAGCGCGATGGCGATCGTCACCACGCTGTTCTTCATGTGGGGTTTGATCACCTCGCTGAACGACGTGCTGATCCCGCACCTGAAGGCGATCTACACGCTGTCCTACTTCCAGGCAATGCTGGTGCAGTTCTGCTTCTTCGGCGCCTACTTCATCATCTCGCTGCCGGCGGGCGCCTTGATTCGCCGCATCGGCTACCAGAAGGGTGCGGTGGCCGGGCTGCTGATCGCGGCCGCAGGTTGCGTGCTGTTCTATCCAGCCTCGTTCGGCGGCTATCAGCTGTTCCTGCTGGCCTTCTTCGTTCTGGCTTCGGGCATCACCGTGCTGCAGGTGGCGGCCAATCCGTACGTGACGGTGCTTGGCCCGGCGCGCACGGCGTCCAGCCGCCTGAACCTGACCCAAGCCTTCAACTCCCTCGGCACCACCATTGGCCCGGCCATCGGAGGCTTGCTGATCCTGTCCACGGCAGGTGTTGCCGCCGGCGCGGCCGCCGATGCCGCCACCGTGCGCGGCCCTTACCTGGCGCTGGCCGGCGCCCTGGCGCTGCTGGCCGTCATGTTCTATGTCGCCAAACTGCCGCAGATCGCCGAGGGTGAAGACGTGGCGCTGAAAGGCGAGGGCCAAGGCTCGGCGTGGGCGCACCGCCACCTGGTGCTGGGCGCCGTCGGGATCTTCCTGTACGTGGGCGCGGAAGTGAGCATCGGCAGTTTCCTGATCAATTTCATCGGCGAGTCCTACATCGCCGGCCTGCCGCACTCGGAGGCGTATCACTACGTC
Organism: Pseudoduganella sp.; assembly: GCA_039593355.1. Lineage (GTDB taxonomy): Bacteria > Pseudomonadota > Gammaproteobacteria > Burkholderiales > Burkholderiaceae_D > Rugamonas. The sequence goes on along the minus strand of JBCNPK010000028.1, from coordinate 59,522 downwards.
AGCATTTACTGGGGCGGCGCCATGGTGGGGCGCTTCATCGGTTCGGCCGTGCTGCGTTTTGCCAGCCCGGGCAAGGTGCTGGCCTTTAATTCGCTGCTGGCGATCGCATTGGTGCTGGCCGCCGTATTCGGCAAGGGTAGCGTGGCGATGTGGGCGATCCTGGCCGTGGGCCTGTGCAACTCGATCATGTTCCCGACCATTTTCAGCATGGCCCTGAACGGCCTTGGCAAGTACGCGGGCCAGGGCTCGGGCATCCTGTGCATGGCCATTGTCGGCGGCGCGGTGGTGCCGGCCGTGCAGGGGCAGTTGGCGGACGTGGTCGGCCTGCAGGCTTCCTTCCTGCTGCCGGCTGCCTGCTATGCCTTCATCCTGTATTTCGGCGCCAAGTATTCCCGCATGTATGTGGAGCAGTAAGGCTGCCGCCGCCGCGGCCCTCGTGCTGTGCGGTGTCGGCGCGTTGCGTGGGGAAACGCTGGACCGCCTGGTTCTGTCGCAAGGCGGCGTAGTCCTTGAAGTGTCGGCGCCGGCCAGCGGCATCGTGCGCATGCGAATGGGGCGGGGACACTTGCCGGAAGACGCTTCCTGGGCGGTGCCAGCCAGTGTGCGCGCGGGCCGCCTGCCGCTGCAGGTCAAGCGCAGTCCGGGCCTGGTGCAACTGGCTGCGGCGGGCATCGGCGTGCGCATCGATCCGCGCACGCTGCGCACCGAGGTGACTGATGGTAGCGGCGGGCTGCTGCTGGCCGACCTGGCCGGGGCGGCCGCTCTCGCGCCGGATGGCAGGTTCTGTTTGCGGGGCCGCTTGGGCGCTAGCGACCATGTCTTCGGCCTGGGCGACAAGACGGGCAGCTTCGACCGCAAGGGTGGCGCCTACACGATGTGGAACTCGGATACCTACAAGTTCACGCAAGGCACCGATCCGCTGTACAAGACCATTCCGTTCTTTATGTCGGTGAGCGACCGCGGGCACGCCTTCGGCATGTTCGTCGACAATACCTGGCGCACCACCTTCGATTTCGGCAAGACCGAGCGCGACGTGCTGTCCATCAGTGGCGAAGGCGGGCCGGTCGACTATTACGTGATGGCCGGACCGGCACCCAAGGACGTGCTCCATCAATATGCGCGGCTGAGCGGCACGGCGCCGCTGATGCCGCAATGGGCGCTGGGCTTCCAGCAATCCAAGTGGAGCTACAAGACCGATGCCGAGGTGCGCGCCATCGCGCAGCGCCTGCGCAGCGAACGCCTGCCGGCGGACGTGGTCTACATGGACATCGATTACCAGGACCGTGCGCGACCGTTTACCGTCAACCGCGCCGCCTTTCCCGACCTGCCGCAGCTGGCGCGGGATTTGCGGGGCCAGGGACTGCGCCTGGTGCTGATCACCGATCCCCACATCGCCAATGTGCCCGGCCAAGGCTACGCAGCTTACGACAGCGGCGCTGCGCAGGATTTGTTCCTGAAACTGCCCAATGGCCAGTTGTATTCAGGCGACGTGTGGCCCGGCGCGGCCGTGTTCCCTGACTTCAGCCGCCGGCAGGCACGCACATGGTGGGGCGGCCTGTACGCCGATTTCGTGAAGGCCGGCGTAGCGGGCTTCTGGAACGACATGAACGAACCGTCGATCTTCAACGTTCCGAGCAAGACCATGCCGCTGGACGTGGTGCACGCCATCGACAGCGACGACTTCGCGCCGCGCCGCGCCTCGCACGCCGAAATGCACAACGTCTACGGCCAACTCAATTCACGCGCGACCTACGAAGGCCTGCTGCGGCTGCAGCCGGACGTGCGTCCCTTCGTGCTGACCCGCGCCACCTATGCCGGCGGCCAGCGCTATGCCGCCACCTGGACCGGCGACAACGTGTCGAGCTGGCAGCACCTCAAGCTGGGCGTGCAGCAACTGGTCAACCTTGGTTTGAGCGGATTTTCTTACGCCGGCAACGATGTCGGCGGTTATGCGGGCGAACGCCCTTCGCCGGAACTGCTGACGCGCTGGTTCCAGCTGGGCGCCTTCATGCCGCTGTTCCGCGCCCATGCGGAGACCGGCCGGCCCGACCAGGGGCCGTGGGTGGGCGATGCGGCGCAGGTGGAGATCCGCCGCCGCTTCATTTCCGAGCGCTACCGCCTGATGCCTTACCTGTATGCGGCGGCGGAGGAAAACAGCCGCACGGGCATCCCCATGCTGCGGCCTGTATTCCTGAACTTCCCGGCCGTGCTGGCCAAGGGCGACCGTCTGGGCGGCTCGGAAGACCAGTTCATGCTGGGCGGCGACCTGCTGGTGGCGCCGTCGCCGACGCTGGAGTCGCCGGGCGACTACCAGGTGGAATTGCCGGGGCCGGGCTGGTACGACTATTGGTCGGGGCGCCGGCTGGCAGGCAAAAGCCTGAGCGTCACGCCCGACATCGCGCAATTGCCGGTGTACGTGCGGCCCGGCGCGATCATCGCGAAACAGCCCTTGGTGCAAAGTACGGCCATCACCCCTGAAGGGCGGCTAGAACTGCATGTTTATCCGGGGCCGGAGTGCCGCGGGGCGATTTACGCCGACGACGGCGCCAGCCTGGCCTACCGGCGCGGCGCCTTCCTGCGCCAGGACTTGCGCTGCGAAGAAACTCCGGGCGGCCTGCGGGTGGTGTTTGGCCCGCGGCAGGGAAGCTGGAGGCCCTGGTGGAATGGCCTGGCCATCCACGTGCATGGCTGGGGCGAAGCGGGGCAGGCGCATGGTGCTTCCGTGTTTCTGGCACCGGATACGGTTGACGGCTCGCTGGAGATTTCGCGCTAGCCAAGGCAGTTGATTGTTTCGGGTAGCGTATGGTATCGTTAACGCCTATTCCATAGGAACGTGATGAGACATGCCCTGATGGCGCTGGCCACAGTTGCCAGCCTGCTACCCGCCGCGGCCACGGCCGGCGACAAATTCGACGCCATGCGCGCCCGCTGGCAAGTGAAACTTGTCGGCACGGCGCAACAGGACCGCAGTGCGCCCGACGTCGCGGCCCAGCTGCAAGCCCAGTCGGAAGCGGCGCGGCGCGCATTGGACGGCATGGCGCGTGCAGAGGATGCGAAAGCGCTGTGGGACGATGTCACCGGATTCGACGACCCATACCCGACCAAGGCTTCCGCCGCAGTCACCGGGACCGCCGCGCGCCTGGCGCAGATGGCGCAAGCCTACGCCTCGCCCGGCACGCCATCCTATCGCGACGCACGGCTTGGCGCCGGCGTCGCCCACGGCCTCGATTGGCTGGAACGCCACTACTACTCCGCCGGCCGCCATGAGTTCGGCAACTGGTGGGACTGGCAGATTGGCGCGCCCTTGCACCTGCTGAATGCATTGACCTTGGCCGACGATGCCGTGCCGGCCGGGCTGCGCCTGCGCATGCTCGACGCGGTCAACTGGCATGTGCCGGACGCTCGCTACAAGACCCTGAAAGACGGCAGGCTGGATAAGAAATGGCTGGAGGAGGGCGCCAACCTGCTGGATAAGGGTCTGGTCATGGTCCTGAGCGGCATGCTGGGCAAGGACGGCGCGCGTATCGCCGCCGGCCGCGACGCGCTGGCGATGACGCTGGATTTTGCGACAGAAGGCAACGGCTTCTACCGCGATGGTTCCTACGTCCAGCATGGCCATATCGCCTACACCGGCGGCTACGGTGCGGTCGCGCTGTCGGATTACGCGCGCCTGCTGTACATCCTCGCCGGCACCGACTGGGCGTTGACCGATCCGCGCGCGCCGCGCATCTTCGAGTGGGCGCGCGACGGTTTCGCCGCCCTGCTGGTGGACGGAGCGATACCGGATCTTTTGCGTGGCCGCGGTGTATCCCGCCATGGCCAGAGCGACCATGCCGTGGGCCGCGGCATGATCGCATCGCTGGCGGTGATCGCAGAGCAGGCGCCTGGGGCCGAACGCGCCTGGCTGCGCGCCGCGATCAAGGGCTGGATGCAGCGCGACCGCACCTTCGGCGCAAACTATTTCACCAAGTCGAGCGGTGACGGGGTCGCCAACATCGCACTGTATGAGCGCGGCCTGCTGGAACGCATCGCCGCCGATGCTGCCATCCCGGCGGCGCCGGAAGAGCAGGGCGCGCGCGTCTACGCCGCCATGGACCGCGCCATCCTGCGCGGCCGGGGCTTCGCCGCGGTGCTGGGCATGAGTTCCCCCCGCATTTCCTCCTTCGAGACCGGCAACCGCGAAAACCTGAAGCCGTGGTGGCAGGGCATGGGCGTGCTGCAGTTGTACGACGCGGACCAGGGCCAGTTCGGCGGCAACTACTGGGCGACCATCGATCCGCAACGCCTGCCGGGCACCACCACCGACCATTCCGGCAAGGAGGGTATGGCCGAATGGAAGAAGTTTCCCAATGCCGAAAGCTGGGTCGGCGGCGTGGCCTTTGGCAAGTTCGCCGCCCTGGGCATGGCATTTACGCTGCGCGAGGTGACCGGCTCCGGCCTGCATGGCCGCAAGAGCTGGTTCCAGCTCGGCGACCGGGTGCTGGCGCTTGGTTCCGGCATCGGAGGCGGCCAGGGCGCGGTGGAGACCATCGTGGAAAACCGCCGCCTGGCGGACGCCGCCGGCGCCCGGCTGCTGGTCGATGGCCAGCAACTGGCCAACGGCAGCATGGCCAAAGCCAGCTGGGCCCACCTGCAGGACGAGCGGTCCGGCAGCCGCATCGGCTATGTCTTCCCGCATGGGGCGCCGCTCAGCGTCGAGCGCGCCGAACGCCGCGGCAGCTGGCGCGATGTCAACGGCTTGACGGGCGCCGCCGGCGAGGTGCGCGAAAGCTACCAAGTGTTGGCTATCCCGCACGGCAGCCCGCAGTACGCTTACCTCCTGCTGCCCCAGGCCAGCGTCGACGAAACGCGCGCGGCGGCACGCGAACCCGGCTTGCGCATCGAAGCCAATGATGACCGTGCGGCGGCGGTTTCGCTGCCGCAGCAAGGGGTGTATGCAGCCAACTTGTGGCAGGCCGGCAGCGCGCCGCGCGGCGGCAAGGCCTATGTCTGGAGTTCGGCGCCGGCGGCGCTGGTGGCCATTGCCGGCGGCGGCAGGCTGCAATTGTCGATGGCCGAGCCAACCCAAGGGGCAACAGAGCTGGAACTGAGCATCAATCAAGCCGTCAAAAATACCCTCAGCCTGTCGCCTGGCGTGACGGTCCTGGAACAGGCGCCCCGGCTGCGGCTGCGCATCGATACCAGGGGCGCGGCGGGCGCAGGCTTCCATGCGGCATTCGCACTGGAATAGGATCACGACTGTCGTCAAGCGAGTGCCCTTTTTGCGGCCGTTGCCGTTACAATGTAAATATCGTTAACGGAAAAACCAGCAGGAATTCCCATGAAAAAAGGTGGCGTAACACTTGTCGATGTGGCCAAACTGGCCGGCGTATCGGTGATGACCGCCTCGCGCGCGCTCAGCGGTGAAGGTTACGCCTCGGAGGAAACACGGACCAAGGTGCAGGCGGCCGCCAAGCAGCTTGGCTATACGCCCAATGCGCTGGCGCGCATGATGAAGGGTGGCAAAACCAACGTGATTGGCGTGGTCGTCAACGATGTTTCTTCTTCCGTTATCAATTGCTTCGTCACGGCCCTCAGTGAGGAAGTGCGCAAGTTCGACATGGATTTGTTTATCTATAACTCGCTGGGCGACCTGGGCGGCGGCAAAGGCCAGCGCGTGAGCCAGATGCTGCACGGCCTGTGGGATGGGCTGATCTTTGTCATGCCGCGCATGACCGACGATTACCTGGAAACCCTGGAGCAGGGTTCCAGTCCTGTCGTGATGATCAACTATTTCCGGACCGAGACCAGCCTGCCGGTTGTGCGGGGCGATAACGTCAACGGCGCCCATGATGCGGTGTCGCACCTGATTGAACTGGGCCATCGCCGCATCGGCTTCATTCGCGGCAGCTCGTACACCGGCCAGAGCGACCAGCGCGAGCGTGGCTACGCGGCGGCGCTGGCCGACGCGGGCATCGAGCTCGATCCGGCGCTGGTCTACCAAGGCAATTTCAACGAACAATCCGGCATCGACGGGACCCACTATCTGCTGGCCCTGGAAAACCCACCCACGGCCATTTTCGCCGCCAACGACGGCATGGCGATAGGTGTGATGAATGCCCTGCGCGAGAAGGGCTTGCGGATTCCGGAAGATATCTCGGTCATCGGTTTCGACGACATTCCTGCGGCGTCCATGACCCGCCCGCCTTTGACTACATTGCGCCATCCGTTCGAAGCGATGGCCCATGCCACGGTGCAGGAACTGGTACGCCGCATCCGTGGCGAGCCCGGGCGGCGCCACCGTATCGAATTCCCAAGCGAATTCGTGATGCGGGAATCCACCGGCCCGGCGCCGGCCGGCACCAACACCAAGCGCAGCCGCTTGCGCCGCGTGTAGTTTTTCAGAGAAAGCACACAAAATCGCTTGTGCTTTTTCGATTTGCGGTGGTATCGTTATCACATGGACGCAGTGTTATAGCTGCGTTTTCCAAGCGGAAATGTGATAACGTTACCTGCAATCACATAAAATAAAGACATGTTGGATTTCCAATCGAGGAGAATGGCTGTGAACATTTCCAATCAATACCAGGGCGCCTTGGTCGTTCGACCAGTCGTCGCTGCCGTAGCCCTGGCGCTGGCAAGCGTCGCGCATGCCCAGGAAGTGAAGAGGGACGAGCCGGTGCAACTCGAACAGGTGGTGGTGACCGCGAACAAACGTGCCCAGAACCTGCAAGACGTTCCTGCCGCGATCACCGTACTGAATGACGCTGTCCTCCAGCGTAACAACGTCAAGGATTTCGATAGCCTGCCTGCTCTGTCGCCGGCGCTGACGCTGACCACCAGCACCCAGCCAGGCAATTTCAGCATCAATATGCGCGGTATCGGCACTTTTTCGCTGGGCGTTGGCGTCGAGGCGGACGTGTCCGTAATCGTCGACGACGTTCCGTTTGCAATGCAGGCCAACGCCTTCAAGGACCTGGCCGATGTGAACCGGATCGAAGTGCTGAAAGGCCCGCAAAGCACGGTGATGGGCAAGGCTTCGATCGCCGGCGCCGTGAACATTAGCACCAAGCCGATCGACAGCGTGTGGAAAAACAAGGTAACGACCTACCTGACCAATGACCATGAATGGCGCATCAGTGGCAGCACATCCGGTGCCCTGACCGATACCCTGCGCATGCGCCTCGCGGCCGGCAAGTCCTACTTCCCGGGCGTGGTGCGGAACCTGGCCGATGGCAAGAACCTGAACGGCTCCGACGACACCAGCTTCGCCGGCAAATTCGAATGGACCCCAAACGAGCAGTTCACGGCGGTGTTTTCGCCGCGCGCAGCACGCTTCAACAAGAACTGCTGCGTGAGCCCGTTCCGCATGATGACCAATACTAACGGTCTGTATAACATCAACAACGGCTTTACCTACGCCTTCAATAACGACCGGATCCCTGTCTCGAAAGTATTGAGCGGCATTGCTCCAGGCCCGGATAATGTCTCGGTGCGCAACGACTTTCCGGCTGGCGGCAAAGCGAAAGACATCGGCGCCGGCCTGAAGCTCAGCTACGCCTTCGGCGACGGCGCCTTGCTGGCAAACCATACCCTGACCTCGGTCAGCTCCTGGTCGCACTACCAGATGGACGACTACCAGGACGGCGACTCCACCGATAGCGATGTGCTCAACAAGACACTGGTCGGCGGCAAGCCAAGCAATCTGCATGGCGGCTTGTTCCAGCAGGGCTACTTCGACGTGCGTTCGAAGACGCAGGAAATCCGCCTGACCTCGCCTGACAAGGGCCGTCTGCGTTATGTGGCGGGACTGTATTACGGCAAGAACGAACTGGGGCGCCACCTGGGCCGTTTCCCTGCCGGCACCTACGTCACCGACTACACGGCCTTCGCCTCGAACACTAACGCCGCGCTCTTCGCCAACGGTTCCGTCGACCTGACGCCGCAGACCAGCATCGTGGGCGGGCTGCGCTACAACAAGGAAGATGTGGCCTATACCTTCGACAGCCCGCTGCTGGCGCCGGCCGTTGCATCGCGCACGCAGCACCATTACGAAGACGAGGACAGCGAACGCAAGACTACCGGCAAGATCGGCTTGGAACATCGCTTCAGTCCCGCCACCATGGCCTATGCGATGTATTCGACTGGCCACAAGGGCAAGGGCATCGACCTGACCAGCTCATTCAACGACAACAACTTCAAGAACGGATTCATTGCCGGTGAAGACGCCAAGAATATTGAGGCCGGCTTGAAACTGAGCCTGCTGGACAACCGCATGGCGCTGGACCTGGCCGCCTTCCGTACCACGTTCACCGGATTCCAGCAATCGGCCGGCATGACTGATGCGGACGGCATTTTCCGTACCCAGTTGCATAGCGTCGGCACGGTACGCACCAGCGGCCTGGAAGCGGACCTGAACTGGCGCGCGAGCCGTAACCTGTCGTTGAATGGCTCGTTTGCCTACACCAAGGCGGAAGTCGTCGATTTCCCGAACGGGCCTTGCTATAACCAGCTCAACGCAGCCGGCACTGGATCGACCCAGGTTGGATCGGGCAACTGCATCATCGCCAACCCGGCGTACGGCAAGAGCAACACAGCCGACCTGGCAGGCAAGCCGATGCCCAATGCGCCGAAGGTCAAGCTGAACCTGGGCGGCCAGTACGACGTCCCAACCGCGCTGACATTTGACGCTTTTATCACCGCCAACTACCGCTGGCAGAGCAAGGTGAATTTCCGGATTGACCAGGATCCAACGTCGGTCCAGCCAGGGTACGGCATCCTCAACCTGGGCGGCGGCATCAAGGATAAGCAGGGTAATTGGAAGCTGTCGTTCAACGTGAACAACGTGTTCAACAAGTCGTATGCGGCGAACATGGGCAACGTTGCCTGGGGCAGCACGATGTGGGGCAGCACGGCCGCTGCGCCGGTGCATATCCAGGCGTGGACTCCGGCGCGTGATTACCAGCGCTATTTCTCTGTCCGTGCCGACTTCACGTTCTGATTTACGCGTGGTCTCTCTTTGGCGTTCAAGGCTCCATCCTTGTGCGCCTTTTTTGCATAACTGGAAAAATATCAATGCCTATTCAAACGATCCAAGGAATCAAACGCATTCCGTTGGCGCTGCTGTGCGCCAGCCTGTGTTTCAGTGGCAGCGCCATGGTGGCGTCCCTACCTGTCCATGCTGCAGCGCCGCTTGCGTCTGGCACGCAGGCGCTGCAGCCGCGCCAAGTGCTCGACACAATGGAGAAAGTCGCCGACTGGCAGTTGGCTCATCCAACCGGCTATCCGCTGGACGACTGGACCGAGGGCGTCGGCGACGCGGGCTTCATGGCCTTGTCCGGCGTTTCGTCCAATCCGAAATACCGCGAAGCGATGCGCGCGGCCGGCGAAAAGCTGCAATGGCGCCTTGGCCCGAGCAAATTCCACGCAGACGATCATGTTGTGGGGCAGATGTATTCGGAACTGTACCTGCAGCTGCGCGATCCGCGCATGATCGCCAGGCTGCGCGCCCAGTTCGATGAAATGCTGGCCGAGCCGCGTCCCGGCTCGCTGAACTGGCTGGTGCCGGACGTGCTGCACCGTTGGGCGTGGTGCGATTCGCTGTTCATGGGGCCGGGCGCCTGGGCGCGCCTGAGCGCCGTCACCGGCGACCAGCGTTACCTGGATTACGCGCTGAAAAACTGGTGGCTCACTTCCGATTACCTGTACGACAAGGAAGAGCACCTGTACTTCCGCGATAGCCGCTACTTTACCCAGAAGGAAGCCAATGGCAAGAAGGTGTTCTGGGGCCGTGGCAATGGTTGGGTGCTGGCCGGCCTGGCGCGCATGCTGCAATACATTCCCGACAACCGCCCGGAGCGCGAACGCTTCCTGCAGCAGTACCGTGAAATGTCGGAACGCCTGGTGGACTTGCAGCAGGCCGATGGCCTGTGGCGTGCCAGCCTGCTGGATCCCGACAGCTACCGCAGCGCCGAGACCAGCGGCACTGGCCTTTATACCTATGCGCTGGCCTGGGGCGTGAACCAGGGCATCCTGCCGCGCGATAAATTCGCGCCGGCCGTCAAGCGCGCCTGGCAGGCGCTGAACGGCAGCGTACAGGCTGACGGCAAGCTGGTAAACGTACAGCCGATCGGTGCCGATCCGAAACACTTCGACCCGCAGTCGAGCGATGTGTTTGCGATTGGCGCCTTCCTGATGGCCGGGGCCGAAATGTACCGCATGGGGTTGGAAGAAGGGGGAGCAGTGCGCGTTCTCACCGTGCAGAATGAAGGCAGCGCGGCGCGCCTCGACTATCCGGTGGACGTGGCCGACGTCGGCGACCTGGCCGTCATGGATGCGCAAACTACGCGCATGCTGCAGACGGTGGTGGTCGGCAGGGACCTGCAGTTCCGCACCGATGTGGCGCCGGGCGAGACGCGCCGCTACTTGCTGCTTCCCCGCAGCCGCCTGCCCGGCGCTAAACCGGCGCCAGGCATTGCGGCTAGCCCTTCGGCGCTGAAAGTACGCCTGCAGCGGTAGCACCCCATACGGCTCCTCGCCGCTGCGGCGGAGAGCCGTATGTATCGAATTGTCTACAAGCGGCCGCAGGCCAGGTGTTCGATGCTATATTGCCCGATCACTTTATTCGTGGACGATTATGCTTCGCTGGAACCTCCCCTTTGCTGCCGCCGGCGCGGCCTTGCTGGCCGGCTGCGCCACGCCGATGACCGATTTCACAGCCAACTCCGGTTCGCCGCGCGCCGACGAACAACTGGCGGTCAGTTTAGAGGCGGTAGACCTGTCGCTGCGCGTCGACCCGGGCTCGCAAAGCATCGCGGGCGACGCAGCGCTTACTTTCGCCTTGACGGCGCCGCTGACCCGCATCGCCGTGGAACTGGACCGCAACCTGCCGGTGGACGCGGCCAGCGTGGACGGTGTGGCGCTGGTGCCGTCCGCCATCAGCAATCCGGAAGGGCGCCTTTACCTGACGCTGCCAACGCCGCTGCCGGCCGGAGCGCGCACCGTCGTGCGCATCCGCTACCATGGCACGCCGCATGTTGCCAAGCGCGCGCCATGGGACGGCGCCTTTGTCTGGAGCAAAACGGAAGACGGGCAGCCGTGGGTTTCAACCACCGTGGAGGGTGAGGGCTGTGACCTGTTCTGGCCTTGCATCGACCACCCGCAAGGCAAGCCGAAATTGATCGACATGCACATCACCGTACCGGCGCCGCTGGTGGCGGCGGGCAATGGCGTCTCGCTCGGCATGGATGAAAAGGACGGCTGGCGTACCTGGCATTGGCGCGCAAAGAACCCAAGCACTTACGGCATCGCACTGAATATCGGGCCGTATGAAATGCTGTCCGGCGAATACGACAGCCAGTACGGCAACAAGATCCCTTTGCGCTTCTGGTACCTGAAGGGGCACGACAAGAAGGCCAGCGGGCTGTTCGCCGAATTCAAGCCCATGCTGAAGTTCTTCGAGAGCCGCGTCGGTCCCTATCCTTTCGGCGACGAGAAGATGGGCGTAGTCGAAACGCCGCACCTGGGCATGGAGCACCAGACCATCAATGCCTACGGCAACGGCTATAAGAAGGCGCCGACCGGATACGACTGGCTGTTGCATCACGAACTGTCGCACGAATGGTTCGGCAACCAGATGACCAACGCCGACTGGGACGATATGTGGCTGCACGAAGGCTTTGGCAGCTATATGCAGCCGCTCTACCTGGAATACCTGCGCGGCGACCAGGCTTACTATGCTGAACTTTTCAAGCAGCGCCAGAGCATCAAGAACAAGGTGCCTGTGGTCAGCGGCAAGACCAAGCGCATCGAAGACGTGTATGAAGACGAGCGTGGCGGCCCTGGCAATGATATTTACTCCAAGGGTTCCCTGATCCTGCACACGCTGCGCGGGTTGATTGGCGACGACGCCTTTTTCCGCGCCACGCGCCGCCTGGTGTACGGGACCGACACGCCGCAGCCTGGCAACTTCCAGCCGCGTTACAGCAGTACCAAGGAATTCATCGGCATCGTCAACGAGGTGAGCGGCCGTGACCTGGGCTGGTTCTTCGACGCCTACCTGTACCACGCCGCGTTGCCGGAGCTGGTTGAGGAACGCAAAGGCGACAAGCTGCAGCTGCAATGGAAGCTGAAGGACGGCGGGGCCTTCCCGATGCCGCTTGAAGTGCGCGTCGGCGACCGCATCGAGCGGCTGGAGATGGCCGATGGCAAAGGCGAGCTGACGGTGCCGGCCGGCGCCCTTTACACCGTTGACCCCCGCTCCCGCGTATTGCGCCAGGAAGCCCACATCGATGAGTGGCAGGCCGCTGAAGAAGCGCGCAAGAAGAAGGCAAAAAGCTCGTGATCGAAAGTCGGCTTGGGAGGTCGCAGGGACGCTGCGTCGGGGCATACCTAAGCCGAGTTTCCAAAAAGCTGAATAGCCGTGCTGTGTCTGCGCACCACGGCTATTCACATGGCGCCGTCTCTACTTAACTGCGGCGCCCGCGAAATGGCGGCCGATTTCTTCCAGGGTCTTGCCGCGCGTCTCAGGCAGCAGGAAGGTCGCCGCGAGGAAGTAGACCACGGTGCAGCCGGCCCACGCGAAGAACATCGGCGCGTAGCCGTGCTGGCCGACGGTTGGCAGGAAGATCGCGGCAATCACGGTGGACACGAACTGGTTGAGCAGCAGGGCGATGCTCATGCCGTTGGAGCGGATCTGCGTTGGCATCAGTTCGGACAGCGCGAGCCAGACGCATACGCCCGGGCCGACAGCGAAGCTCGCCACAAACCCCAGCAGGCAGGCCAGGACCAGCCAGCCGTGCGAGGCCGCCGGCGGCCGGCCGATGCGGGCGCGCTCGATCACCAGCGGTGCGCCGATAGCCTTGCGCATGTCGGGGAAGGGGTTCAGGTGAACGGAGCGGAAAGCCGCGCCGATCACGCTGTCGGCATCGATGGTTTGCGGCGGTGCGATGCGCAAGTCTTGGCCGGGGCGTACCGTGCGGACCTGCGTCAGAGGGCCATAGCTGTATGCCACCTCCAGTACGAAGTTGTCGCTGCTGGCCATCTGGCGCATGTCGGCGGCTTCAAGCGACAGGCCATTGCTGGCGACGCGGTGGTCAAGGAGCTGGCTGGCGTCTTCCTGCGAGCGTTCGGCGCTCAGGAACAGCAAGCCGGCAGCGCTCAGGCTGACGATGATGCCGCCTGTGCCCAGCATGAGAAGGAACTTGCGGCCCTTGCGGTCCACCAGGAGTACCGCCAGGATCGTCATCAGGGCGTTGACCAGCTTGAGGGCGAAGTCGCCGACATTGGCAGTGGAGCCGGAAAGACCGCCCGCATCGAAGATATTGACCGCGTAGGCCAGGACCGAATTCATACCCGTGGCCTGGTTGCAGGCCAGGATCAGGCAGGCCAGCAGGAAGGGCAGAACATAGCGGCGCTGCAGCAGGCTGCCCGGTTCGGCGGCGGCACTGTCGCCATGGTCGGCACCGATCGCATCCAGTTCGGCTTGCGCCGCGTCGACTGCGCGGGTGCGCTGCAATGCCAGCAGGGCCGCTTCGCGTTCGCCGCGCCTGAGCAGCCAGCGCGGCGATTCGGCCAGCAGCATCACGCCTGCCGTGAACAGCAGCCCGGGCGGAAGGCTGAGCCAGAAGATGCGGCGCCAGGCGCCGTCCTGCACCGCTTGCAGGGTGGATGGCGCGCTGCTGGCTACCGCCTCGACTTCCCGTGCCACCAGCAGTCCGATGGCCGCGGCCAGCACCAGGCCGATGGTCAGCAACAGCTGGAAAATGCCGGTGCCGCGTCCGCGTACAGCGGCTGGCAGCGACTCGGCCAGGTACAGCGGCACTACCACGCCAATCAGGCCGCCGCTCACGCCTTGCAGCAGGCGCCCCATTAGCAGCGGCAGGTAGCCGTCAGCCAGCGCGATGATCGGGATGCTCAGGCTGAACAGCAGGCCGGCGACGAACATCAGGCGGCGGCGGCCCAGGAAGTCGGCCAGGGTGCCGGCTGCAAGCGAGGACAGCACGGAGCCGAGCAGCACTGCCGCCACCACGAAACTCAGTTGCTGGGTCGACAGCTTCCAGATCTGGGCGGCGCTGGCCTCCAGGTAGGGCAGGGCGCCGGCAATGATGCCGACGTCGATCCCGTACAGCAGGCCGCCCATGCCGGCGACGAATAGCAGGTAGCGGGTCTGGGCTTCAGGCGTGGACAGTTTCATGGCTTGCTCCTTCGGTTTGAGTCAGCTGGCGTCCGGCCAGCACCACGCTGCGGATGTGCAGCGCTGGATCCAATACGACGTAATCGGCGCGCAGTCCGCGCGACAGGGTGCCGCGATCGCGCAGGCCCAGGTATTCGGCCGGGAAGCGCGACACGCGGTCGGAGGCGGCGGCAGTGGACAAGCCCAAGCTGACCAGGTTGCGCAGCGCCTGGTCCATGGTCAGGGCGCTGCCGGCCAGCGAGTCGCCCAGCACCAGGCGCACGCAGGACAGGCACTTCATCACGCGTTGGCTGCCCAGCATGTATTCGCCGTCCGGCATGCCGGTGGCTGGCGTCGCGTCCGTCACGGCATACAGGCGCGGAATGGCGCGCAGGGCGGTGCGCAGGGCGCCCGGCGCCACGTGCTGCAGGTCGGGGATGATTTCGGCGAACTCGCCGTGCGCCAGCGCGGCGGCCAGCATCCCTGGCGTGTACTGGTTCAGGCCCGACATGCCGTTGTACAGGTGGGTAAAGCCGGCCAGTCCGGCCTTGATGGCGGCCACGCCGTCGTCGTAGCTGCCGGCGCTGTGGCCGGCCTGGGCGCGGATGCCCATTGCCGCCAGTTGCGGGATCAGCTCCATGTGTCCCGGGATTTCGGGCGCCAGCGTCAACACCTTGATGCGGGCAATATCGTGCCAGCGCTGCACCTGTTCGATGCTGCCGGTGGTGGCCAGGGGCGGCTGGGCGCCCAACTTGCTGCTGTTCAGGAACGGCCCCTCCAGGTGGACTCCCATGATGTCGGCGGCGTCGCCGGCGGCGGCCGCCATCGACTGGCGCACGCCATGCAGTGCGCGTTCGATGTGTTCGGGCGGCGCCGTCATGGTAGTGGCCAGCAGGCTGGTGGTGCCGTGGCGGGCATGCAGGCGCGCCATGCGCAGGGCGGCATCGCCGCCTTCCATCACGTCGACGCCGCCGGCGCCGTGCACGTGCAAGTCGATGAAGCCGGGCAGCACCAGCACGTCTTCCGGCGCCCCCGGATCGGCTTCGACGGCTTCGATGCGCTCTTGATGGCGCAGCCGGCCGCGTATCCAGCCAGCAGGCGTGAGGATTTGCCCGAGGATTTCAGCGGACATCAGGCGTCCTCCGCGATGATCACTTCAATGCCGTTGCCCACCAGGGCGGCGCGGATGGCCGGCGGCATGCTGGCGTCGCTGACCACCGTGTGCACGCGGTCCAGGGCGCAGATGCGGTGCAGGCAAAGCTGGCCGAATTTGGAGCCGTCGGCCAGCACGATCACCCGGCGCGCATGCTCCACCATGCAGGCGTTCAGGCGCGCATCCTCGACGTCGTGGGTGGACAGCCCGAAGGCTGGGTCGCAGCCGTCGGCGCCGAGGAAGAGTTTGTCGAAGAAGAACGATCCCAGCGAGGCCTCCGCCTGCGGGCCTTGCAGCGATTGCGAAGTCTGGCGCAAGGTGCCGCCGGAGACGATCAGGCGCAGTCCCGCCACCTGACCAAGTTCGTTGGCAATGGGCAGGCTGTTGGTGAAGACGGTCAACGGCGCGCTGGCCGCCAGGCGCTGGGCCAGCATCAGCGTCGTGCTGCCGGCGTCCAGGATCAGCTTGTCGCCCGCCGCGACGAGGGCGGCGGCGCAGGCGGCGATACGCAGCTTGCGGTCGCGGTGGCGGATGCGCTTTTCGGCTAGCGGCGCTTCGGGCAGCACCTGGGTCGCCAGGCGCGCACCGCCGTGCTGGCGCGCCAGCAAGCCGGCGGCCGTCATGGCGCGCAAATCGGTGCGGATGGTCACCGTTGAAACGCCGAACAGCTGCGCCAGGCGCGATACGCGCACCCGGTGCTGGTCCTGGACGGTTTGCAGGATTTGCTCGCGACGCGCGCCGGTGCTCAGCATAGGACCTCCGCAGCGTTGGCGTGGCAGGCGCGCATGTAGCGCGCCAGCACTTGGGCGATTCGGTAGCGCGCCAGTCCCGGCGCGCGCGGCTTAAGGCGGCCCAACTGCACCGCTTCCACCGCATCCGGCAGGTACTGGCTAAGCAGCGGCAGCGGAATGCCGGTTTCGCCCAGGTTGGCGTACAGCGTTTCCAGCGCCTGCTGGACGGCCGGCTCGCCCCAGTAATAACGGCTGCGGTCGGACAGGGCATAGCGGCGCAGCACGCGCAGTTCGGCCGGCGAGCCGGCGTAGTGTTTCTGCCAGTGCGTCGGGGACGCCTGCATGCAGTGGTCCAGTACTTGCACCAGGCCCGAGCGGCGTTCGATCGGCAGCAGTTCGTCCTCGATGGACGCCAGGGCGAAGCAGGCTTCGCGCAGGGCATAGGTGGCGGCCGGGCCCACCTTGAGGATGGCGAAATGGTCGCGTACCAGCGCGTGCAGCGCAGGCTCGGTCTGGTAATCGGTGGAATGCGCTTCGAACACCAGGCCGGGATGGCCGGCGATGAAGGACGACAGTTCGGCCGCCTCCCGCGGCGCATACTGCTGCACGCTGCTGTGGTCGAAGTCCACGCCGGGCTGCACCACCAGGGCGATCACGCGTTCCCATGCGCCGTTCAGGCCCAGCGCCATGAATGCCTTGCGGTGCGCCTCCAGCGTCTCCGCCGCCGCTTGCGGGCGGGTCACCTGCACGCCGCCGCCCAGCGATGCTTCGCCGCCGGGAATAGGCACTTCGGTGCCGACGATGTAGACTGGCGGCGGCAGGCCTGCCTGCATGGCCGCCCGTTCCGCCACCAGCGCCAGGTCGGCGGAACGCGCCGCCACCACCGCATCGGGAAGCGGCTTAGGATCGCCCGCGCAGGACATGCTGCAATCGAGGTGAATCTTGTGGAAGCCGGCGCTGGCGTAGGCGGCGATCAGTGCGCGCGCCTTTTCGCGTGCTTCGTCCGGCGGCAGGTGCTGCCAGGTGTTCGGGCCCAGGTGGTCGCCGCCCAGGATCAGGCGTTCCAGCGGG
This sequence comes from Pseudoduganella sp., assembly GCA_039593355.1. Taxonomy (GTDB): domain Bacteria; phylum Pseudomonadota; class Gammaproteobacteria; order Burkholderiales; family Burkholderiaceae_D; genus Rugamonas. The sequence continues at coordinate 42,415 of JBCNPK010000028.1, read as the reverse complement.
AAGCCGATCTTGTTGGCCAGGTCGTGCACATAGGCGACGAAATCTGCCGGCCGCATGCCGGTATAGCCGCCGAACTGGTCGACCTGGTTGGAGGTGGCTTCCACCAGCAGCGGCGCATCGTGCTCCAGCGCCGTTTCCATGGCCGCCAGCAGCACTTGCGGATTGCTGCAGCAAACGCTCGGGATGCCGATGGCTCGGCCTTCGTGGTGTTCTCGGATCAGGGTTTGTAGTGGAGACATCATGCTTCCTTGTGCGGTGAAGGGAAAGCCTGGGCGGCCAGCAGGGCAGCGCCGCGGGCGCCGCCGGCGTCGCCGAAGGTTGGCGGCAGAATCGGCGGCACGGCCATGCCTGGGATCAGGTGGGCGGCGGTGGCTGCCGGCAGGCAGTGGTACAGGTGCGGCAATTGCGACAGTCCTCCGCCCAGCACCACTACATGCGGGTCGTAGGCCAGCACGATCTGCGCCAGCGCGGAGCCGAGCAGGTCGAGGTGCATGTCGAAGACGCGCATGGCCATCGGAGCGCCTTCGCTGAAGGCTTGCGCCAGCAGGTCGGCGTTGATGCCGGCCGTACCGCTGGCCAGGGCATGCAGCTGGCGCAGCCCGCTGCCGGAGACATAGCGCTCCAGGCACGCCTGGCGCCCGCAGGCGCAAGGCAGCAGCGGCAGGCCGTAGCGCTGCAGCAGCGATGGCGACAGCGGCAGGTGGCCCCATTCGCCGGCCACGCCGTTGCGGCCGCGTACCAGGCGGCCGTCCACCACGTAGCCGGCGCCGGCGCCGGTGCCGATGATCAGGCCGAACATGCTGGGCGCGCCGTCGGCGGCGCCGCCGTGCGCTTCGGACAGGGCGAAACACTGGCAGTCGTTGCCCAGGACCACGCCGCGCTCCAGCCGCTGGCGCAGCACGGGCAGCAGCTCGCGCCCGGTCAGGCACGGTACGTTGGCGCTCAGGTGCTTGCCGCTGGACGCGTCGACGATGCCCGGCACGCCCAGGCCGACCGGGGCGCGCACGCCAAGCGCGGCATCGGCCTGCCGCACCAGCCCGGCAAGCTCGCCGACGAAGCGCTCGTAATCGTCGGTCGGCGTGCGCACGCGCTGCCGGTGGCGCACCTGCAGGCTGGCATCGCAGGCCACCAGTTCCATCTTGGTGCCGCCGATGTCGATGCCGTAGTACATATCAGGCGCTTGCATAGGGATGGATCACGACGCCCTGCACGACGCGGTTGACCGTGCCGTCCGGGAATGGGTTGTCGGGAGTCAGGCCGAGGCGCACCGAGTGGTGCAGCGCCAGAACCTGGGCGAAGACCACGTAGGCCGCGGCCAGCCAGGCGTCAGGCAGTTCGGCCGGGGCGCCCAGTTCGCGGCCGTCGATGGACAGCAGCGAACCGGCGATCTGGTCGCGCTGCAGTTCATCGAGCAGGTCCTGGTCGTACTTGCGCACGTGCTCATCCTGGCTGCGGAACAGCGCCACCATGGTCTGCGGGTCGACCACCGATTTCGGGCCATGGCGGAAGCCGAGCGGGGAATTCGAGATGGCCAGGATGCGGCCGCCGCTCAATTCCAGTACTTTCAGCGCCGCTTCGCGTGCCAGCGCTTCCAGCGGCCCGCCGCCAAGGTAGACGATGCGGTTGATCCTGGCCTGGCCATGGAGGTGCCAGACGTCGGCCTGGTCCGCCATCCAGCGCTCGGCCAGGTCGGCCAGCTGTTCGATGCGCGCTGCCGACGCGGCCAGCGGTTCGGGGCCGAGCAGGGCCAGGCAGCTCAGCAGCATGCTGGTAAAGCTGCTGGTCATCGCGAAGCCCTGGTCGCAGCTGGCGGCCGGCAGCACCACATTGATGGTGTCATCGCGGCCGGCGCCCGAGCGCGCCAGCAAGCCTTCGGCGTTGCAGGTGATGTTCAGGAAAACCGTGCCGGGCGCCAGCTGGCGCACCAGCTCGACGATGGCCTGGCTCTCCGGGCTGTTGCCACTGCGTGCGAACGATACCACAAGCAGCGGAGCTTGCGCCGCAATGAATAGTGCAGGATGGCTCAGCAAAGTGGTGGTGGCCACCGCGCGCACCTGGGCGGCGCAAGCGGCGTTGAGCGTGTCGGCCGCCAGCTCGCCGGCGAAGGCCGAGGTGCCGGCGCCGGTCAGGATGACGCTGGCTTGCGGATTGGCAAGGATGGCGGCAATGCGCTGGCGGTCCGCTGGCGCAACGTTATTCCAGCATTGCGGCAGCGCGCGCCAGATGGCTGGCTGCTGGGCGATTTCGCGAGCGGTGTGGCCGCCACCGAGGGTATCCCAATGTTGCTGGGGGCGGTGATGCAGTTGGTTCATGAGAGTCCTTTCGTTCGGTCGTGATATGGTAACGATACCGCAGGCTTCTTGCCAGTCCGCTTTCGAATTTTTCTTTCGTTGTGGCAGTTGAAAGACAGGCGCAAAAACTTCCTTGCTAAATCGGAGTTTGAGTGATAACGTTATCTCATAACAGTAGGAGACAATCATGACAGCTGTCGACAGGGCGGGGCTGTTCCGTGCCGCGCAACGCAGCGCGCTGGCCCAGTTGGAAAACAATGCGGCCAGTTTCGGCAGCCGCTTCCCCGGCGATACCAGCCAGGGCCAGGTGTACCGCCCGCGCCAGCAGGACGGGCATTGGGAAGGCTCGAACGTGGGCTGGAGCACCGGCTTCTGGAACGGCATGTGCTGGCTGGGGTATGAGATGAGCGGGCGCCACGCTTTCCGCTCCTGCGCGCAGCAGCAGAACGCCAGCTTCGCGCAGCGCCTGGTGCGCCGCATCGACTTGAACCGGCACGAACTGGGCATGCTGTATGGCCCGTCATTCGTGGCCGCCTACCGCGTGACCGGCAATCCCTGGTACCGCAGCCAGGTGCTGGAAGCGGCCAAGCTGCTGCAGGCGCGCTTCCTGCCGGAGCCGGGCGTGGTGCAGGCCTGGGGCAGGCTGGACGACGCGCGTGAACAGGGGCGCATCATTATCGAGACGGTCATGAACACGCCGTTGCTGCATTGGGCCAGCGCGCAGACCGGCAATCCCGTCTTTGCCGAAGCCGCCGCCCGCCACCTGGCGCGCAGCCGCGAATTGCTGGTGCGCCGCGACGGTTCGATCCGGCAAAGCTGCCACCTGGGCCTGGCCGGCGGACAGCCGCACACTTACCAGGCATGGCAAGCGCAGAGCGAGGACACTTGCTGGGCGCGCGGCCAGGCCTGGGCCATCTACGGTTTCGCGCTCAACCACCGCATGGCGCCGGGACTGGGCTTGCTGGACGCGGCGCGCGAAATGGCGGACTACCTGCTGTCGCGCATGCCGGCCGATGGCGTGCTGCACTGGGACCTGGCGCTGGACTGGCGCAGCGGGCAGCAGCGCGACAGTTCGGCCGCGTCCATCGCCGTCTGCGGCCTGCTGGAACTGGCCGGACAGCTGGGTGAGGGCGGCGCGCGCTATCGCGAGGCCGCGCTCGAGATGCTGGAAAGCCTGGTGCATACCTGCGCCGCCCCGCTTGGCCACGGCAAAGGCCTGCTGTCGCATGGCGTCTACAGCCTGCCGGAAGGGCGCGGCGTCGACGAATCGAACCTGTGGGGCGATTACCACTACCTGGAAGCGCTGGCCCGCGTGAACCACGGCTGGAGCAGCTTCTGGCACGTGGCCGGTCCGGCGGCGGCAGATGCCATTGCGGCGCAACAGGCACCGCTGTGGGCCGATTACGACTTCCTCGGCGCGCTGCCGCGCGTAGCAAGCCAGCAGCGTAGTTTCTGGCGCGCGGATGCGCTAACATAAGCGCGCCGGTCGTGGCAGTGAGCGAGGAGGCGATTTGGGACAGCAAAGCGTAATGCCCCGGGTTGGCGCCGACGCCCGGAGCGCGCCGGCCGTTGCCGCCGCTGCGGTTTCGCTCGGCCTGCCGGCCCTGTTTTTCTTCCTCCTGCTGGGGGACCTGGCCTGGTCGCTCAAGGAGCGCTCCATGCCGGACCTGTTCAAGTTCCAGCTGCGCGAATTCAGCCAGGACACGGTGCTGCTCAACGTCCTGTTCGGTGCCTTGCCATCGGCGATCTCGATGTTCATTGGTCCGGTGGTCGGGGCCTGGAGCGACCGCACCCGTACGCGCTTCGGCCGCCGCGTCCCTTTCCTGCTGGCCTGCGTGCCGCTGGTGAGCGCCAGCATGGTCGGCCTGGCCTTCAGTGTGCCCCTTGGCGAAGCGCTGTGGCAATGGACGGGCGCCGGCACGCGCGAGCGCTGCATCGTCGCCTGCATGTGCTTGTTCTGGACCCTGTACGAAATCTTTTCGGTGCTGGCCACCGCGCTGTTCACGGCGCTGGTCAACGATACGGTGCCGCAGCGGATACTTGGGCGCTTTTTTGGCCTGTTCCGCGTCATCAGCCTGGGCGTCGGCGTGGTGTTCTTCTATTTCGTGTTCGGCAATGAGCTGCCGTCGGTGGTGCGGCCGGTGATGCTGGCCATCGCGGCGGCCTACCTGTTGGGCTTCATGGCGCTGTGCAAAGGCGTGAAGGAGCCGCATTACCCGCCGCCCACGCCCGCACAGAAGGCCAGCCTGCAAGTACTGTACGGCGACGACGGCAGTTCGCCGTGGTTCTACCTGCTGCTGTTCGTCACGCTGGCCATCGCCACCATCTGCGTGCTGCCGGTGAATATCAACAGTTACAACGCCATCGGCCAGTTCGGCGTGGACCGCAGCGATTACGGGCGTGCGGTGGCTGCGGCTTACTGCATTTCGATCGTGCTGGCGTTGCCGGTGGGCTGGCTGGCGGACCGCTTCCATCCGCTCTGGGTGGGTATCGTGGCGCTGGGCCTGTATGCACTGAGCATGCTCGGCGCCTGGGAATTCGTGGCGGGACGCCTTTCCTTCCTGGTCTGGTTCGTAGTGCATTCGGTGCTGGCGGGGACGTTCCTCACCGGCACCGCGGCGCTGCTGCCGGTGATGCTGCCGCGCGCGCGCTTTTCGTCGATGGCGGCGCTGTCGGCCTCGATCACCGGTTTGCTGACGGTGTTCTTTACGCTTGAACTGGGTGCTCTGCTCGATGCCAACGGGCGCGACTTCCACGTGATATTCCTGGTTGCCGGCTTGCTGGCGGCTTTGGGGACCGTGTGCTGGTCTGTGCTGCTGGTGCTGCACAGGCGCCGCACGGCGCGGACCGATCAGCGGTCGTAACTGGTCCAGCCGTGGTGCAGGCGTGCCAGGGCTTCGAGATAGTAGTAGTCGCCCCACAGCGTGCATTCTTCCACGCCCTTGTTGGCCAGCCTGTGATAGGTGCCGTGCGTCAGCAGGCCGCCGGCATGCGGCAACTCGGCGGCGCAATGCGCGGTGAGCGCTTCCAGCAGGCGCTTGCCGGCGTCGGCGTAGCGCTGCTGCAGCGGTCCCGTCGGCAGTTGGCTGGCCAGTTCGAACAGGCCGCAGGCGGCAATCGCGTTGGCCGAACTGTCGCGCGGCTCGCCGCTGTCGTGCGCCAGGCCCAGGTCCCACAGCGCCACCTGGTCCGGCGGCAGATGGTCGAGAAAATAGTCCGCCACCTGCATCGCCGTATCAAGCAAGCCCAATTCCGGCAGGTAGTGGTGGTTCAGCGCGAAGCCGTACAGGGCCCAGGCCTGCCCGCGCGACCAGCAGGAGGAGTCGGCCAGGCCCTGGTGCGTCACTTCGCGCAGCGGCGCGCCGCTGTCGGCGTCGAAGAAGAAGGTGTGGCAGGTCGAGCCGTCCGGGCGCACCAGGTGGCCGATCGTGTTGCAAAGGTGGCTGCGGGCGGCTTCGCGGTAGCTGGATTCGCCGCTGACGGCGCTGGCCCAGTGCAGCAAAGGCAGGTTCATGACGCAATCGACGATGACGCGGCCGCGCTCCTTGGGGTCGTCCAGCTTGCCCCACGCCTGGATCACGCCGGCGCCGGGCAGGAAACGTCCCAGCAGGCGGTCGGCGGCGGCCAGCGCGGTCGCACGCGCGCCAGGCAGCGCGGCGATGCGGTCGGCGGCAACATTGCTGAGCAAATAAAGAAAGCCCAGGTCATGGTGATCGAGGTCGGTCCCCTCGTGCAGGCGGCGCGCGAAATCGGCCGCCTGCGCTGCGGCGGCATCGCGGAAATGCTGCCAGCCTGTCAATTCGTGGCCGAGCCAGAGCATGCCGGTCCAGAAGCCGGTGGTCCAGCCGGTATTGGCGCCCGGCGCGTGCTCGCCATGCGTGCGCAAGCGGTAGTGCAAGCCTTGGCTGGTGTCGTCCGGATACTGGTTGCCGAAAGCGTGCAGCATGCCCTCAAGCTGGCTGAGGGCGCGGAGCAGGGGCGGCGGGCAGGGCTGGGGTCTGGCGTTCATGAGGTAACGATACCACGCAATATTACCATTCTCAAGTAAAAGCGCGATTTCTGAAAAATCCGTGGTATCGTTAACCTATGGGCCGCGTTCCGGCGGCCGGTTGCCAATAATTTCAGGATGGAGCACGCAATGTCACAATACCCATTTAACCGTCATTCCCTGGCCTGCCTGGTCGCCACTGCGTGCGTTGCCCAGGCCGCACAGGCGGCGGGTGCCGAAGCGCAAGCGCTGGCGCCGGGCGCGGTGCTGGCCACCATGCAAAAGGTGGCGGACTGGCAGTTGGCCAATCCCACCAAATATCCGCTCGACGACTGGACCGAAGCGGTGGGCGACGCCGGCTTCATGGCGCTGGCCGGCATCTCCGGCAGCGAGAAATACCGCGAAGCGATGCGCGCGGCAGGTGAAAAGAACCACTGGAAGCTGGGTCCGAGCATGTTCCACGCGGACGACTACGCCGTCGGACAGATGTACGCCGAACTCTACCTGCATACCCGCCAGCCCTATATGATCGCGCCGATGCGCGCCCAGTTCGACTACATGCTGGCCAATCCGCGCCCTGGCTCCCTGGACTGGAAGACGCCCGGCGTGCAGCATCGCTGGTCCTGGTGCGATGCGCTGTTCATGGGACCGTCGGCCTGGGCGCGCCTGACCGCCGCCACGGGCGACCAGCGCTACCTGGAGTTTGCCATCAATGAATGGTGGCGCACCTCGGACTACCTGTACGACAAGGACGAACACCTGTATTTCCGCGACAGCCGCTTCTTCGACAAGCGCGAAGCGAACGGCAAGAAGGTGTTCTGGGGCCGTGGCAACGGCTGGGTGATGGGCGGCCTGGTGCGCATGCTGCAATACATCCCGGAGAACCATCCGCAGCGCGCCCGTTTCATCCAGCAGTTCCAGGAAATGTCGGAGCGCCTGCTTGGCCTGCAGCAGGCCGATGGCCTGTGGCGTTCCAGCCTGCTCGACCCGGTCAGCTACAACAAGCCAGAGACCAGCGGCACCGCCCTCTACACCTATGCGCTGGCCTGGGGCGTGAACCAGGGCATCCTGCCGCGCGACAAATACGCGCCGGCGGTCAAGCGCGCCTGGCAAAAGCTGGCGACCCACGTGCAGGCGGACGGCAAGCTGGTGCACGTGCAGCCGATCGGTGAAGATCCGCGCTTCTTCGATCCCAACTCCAGCGATGTATTCGCAGTGGGCGGCTTCCTCATGGCCGGCAGCGAAATGTACCGCATGGCGCTGCAGGAAGGCGGCGCGCTGCGCGTGGTCGCCGTGAGCAACGATACGAAGCTGTTCCGTCCCGAGGAAGCGGTGGAAGTGGCCGATGCCGGCGATGGCGTGGCCGTGATGGATGCGCTGACTTCGCGCATCCTGCCCAGCCAGGTTCTCGGCAAGGGCTTGCTGTTCCAGGCCGACCTGGCGCCGAATGAAACGCGGCGCTATCTGCTGGTGCCGCGCAAGCGCCTGGCGGCCGTGCCGCCGGTGGTATCGCGCGCCCACGCCCGCTTCGTGCCGGAGCGCCTGGACGATTTCGCCTGGGAGAACGACCGCGTGGCGCACCGCATGTACGGCCCGGCCATCATCAGGGACCCGAAAGAGCTGCTGATCTCCAGCGGCGTGGATGTGTGGTCCAAGTCGGCCCACAAGCTGGTGCAGGACGCCTGGTACAAGGCAGGCCACTATCACCTGGATTCCGGCGAAGGCCTGGACTTCTACCACGTCGGCAAGACGCGCGGCTGCGGCGGCCTTGGCATCTACGACGGCCAGGAGCTGCGTACCTCCAGCAATTACAGCGCCTGGAAGATTCTGGCCGATGGCCCGATCCGCACCGTGTTTGAATTGAAGTTCGACGCCTGGGACGCCGGCGGCCGCCAGGTTGCCGAAACGCGCCGCGTCAGCCTTGACGCGGGCAGCAATTTCAGCCGCGTGGAGAGCACTTTCAGCAGCCCGTCTGCCGCGCCGCTGATGGTGGGCGTCGGCATCGTGCAGCGCCAGGGGCAGGGCAGCCACTACCAGCAAGGCCAAGGCGCCATGAGCTATTGGGAACCCGCGATGGGCGAAAACGGCAGCAACGCCTGCGCGGTGATCGTGCCGGGCGCCACCACGTATCTGAATGTGCCAATGGCCGCGCCGAAGGCGCAGGAAGCTGGCCACTACCTGGCGCTCGCCCCGGCGCAGCCGGGGAAGCCCTTCGTTTACTACCTGGGCGCGGGCTGGAGCAAGAGCGGCGATTTCACCGATGCGCCAGCCTGGGAAGCGTACGTGGCCAACACGGCGGCGCGCCTTGCGTCGCCGGTCAAGGTCAGCGTGTCGCGCTGAATTGGGCGAACAGCTGCACAAGTCGCTTTGATTTCACTGGCGCTCAGCGCCTGCGGAACAATGGCAAACGGTCTATCTGCCGGCAGCGCTTGTGCAGGCGGGTCAGACCCAAGTGTCTGACCCGACTACGCTGCAGTCGCTGGCAAGCCTGCTATTTCCCTTAGTCCTTCGTTCCGTGCGGCGCAAAGGCTTTGCCGCCCGGGCCTGCACTGTCGAATGGCGCGGGACGCCATGGGTCGCCGCTCTTTTCCAGCCATGGCTGCAGTTCCCGTTCAACCAGGTGCGCGACCAGGGCCCGGTTGGCGTCCGCGATATTGCTCATCTGCCAAGGGTCGCGCACATTGTCGTGCAAGGTGTAGCGCAAGGCTTGCTTGTCGCGGCGTTCGATCATCAGGGTGTACTGTTCAGTGCGCACGCCGCGCTTGCCGAACGACTGGCCGCCGTACGGCACTTGCAGGTAGAGCTGCGACGTCGCGGTATTGCCCCTGCCGGTCTGGACGCGCTGCGACAGGTCCGTGCCCTCCACCGTGGCCGGAATGTGGCGGCCCAGCCCCAGCAAGCCAAGCAGGGTAGGGTAAAGGTCGGCCAGCGACATCAGGGCGTCATCGGCGTGGGGTAGGATCCTGCCGGGAAGGCGGAACATCATCGGGATCCGCATCGCTTCTTCGTAGTGGACGTTCTTGGTCACTTCGCCGTGCGCGCCGAGGCAGCAGCCGTGGTCCGAGAAGAAAACCACGAGCGTGTTGTCGCGCTGACCGCATTCGTCCAGCGCGTCGAGGATGCGGCCGAATTGTTCGTCGACGCCATTGCCCGAAGCGAAGTAGGACTTGGCTTGCGTCGGGCCCATGCCTTCCGGGTATTGTCTTTCCCAGTTGACGTTGCGGCGCTGGTTCATGTCCTTGCTGGACAGGCCGGCGTAGCGGTCCAGGTAGCGTTGCGGCACCTGGTCATATGGCGAATGGGGCGGGTTCATCGAGACCACCAGGGCGAACGGCTTGTACGGGTCGCGCAGCTTGCCGCCTTCGTTCTTCAGGTAGCGGATCGCCATATCGGCTTCATGCTCCGCCCCCCACTGCTCGATGTGCAGGGGCTTGTCGCGCGGGCTGTCATTGCCCCAATACATAGGGGTCAGGTGGTGGTCGAAGGTGCCGTAAGCGTACCAGTAATCGAACCCGTGGCGGCGCTCGGGCGGCGTCCATTCGTTCCATTTCACGCCATGCACCGGGTTGTTGTAGCTCTCGACGTACGGTGCATGCGGCGCATCAAGGTGCCATTTGCCGATGTAGCCAGTGGCATACCCTTGCGCCTTTAGAATGTCGGACCAGCAGATGGCGTATTTCGACAAGTCGACGCCGACCAGGGCGCCATAATCGTGGCAGTTTCCAGTCATGCCGTTGCGGATCGGATATTGGCCGGTCATGATCATGCCGCGCGCCGGCGTGCACAATGGGTAGTTGGCTACCGCCTGGCGCATGACTGCGGCTTCCTTCGCGAATTTGTCGATGCGCGGCGTGAGCACAGGGTCATCTTTCATGAATCCCTGGGCGTGTGCGCGCATCTCGTCGGGGAATACCAGCAGCAGGTTAAGCGGCTTGGCTGTGCCAGTTTGCTGGGCGATGGCCGCTTGGCTCACGGCGGCGCTGGCTGCGCCGCCTGCGGCAAACTTCAGGAATGTGCGGCGATCGGTCGTCATGTTGGCGTTCCTCTCGATCAGTCGTACATTGGTCCTTGGGTCACAAACGGACCGCCCTGGTATTTGCCCGGGATATCGTCGTCGCTTGGGTAGCCGGTAAACGGGAACAGGTGCTCGTATTCGCGCGAGCTGTGTTTCGGGCGGAAGCCCAGGTGGCCGGCCTTGCGGTTGTCCCACCAGTTGGCGTCGTTGTCCGACATGCCGTACACGATGGTGTGGCCGACGCGCGGCGTGACCAGCGAGCAGCGCAGCAGTTCGACCAGGTCGTCCGGATGCATATAGGTGCGCAGGATGCGGTGGGTCTTGGGCACTTCCATCACCGAGCCGATACGGATGCAGACGGTCTCGATGCCGAAACGGTCCCAGTAATAGCGCGCCATCTGTTCGCCGAAGACTTTCGACAGGCCATAGTAGCCGTCCGGGCGGGTGGGGCTGTCGGCGTCGAGGTGTTCGGTGGTCGGATGGAAGCCGATGGCGTGGTTGGAGCTGGCGAAAACGATGCGCTTGACGTCGTTCTTGTGCGCCGCTTCGTACAGGTTCTTCAGGCCGATGATGTTCGCCTGCAGGATCGGGTCCCAGCGGTCTTCCACCGAAATGCCGCCAAAGTGCAGTACCGCGTCCACGCCATCGAGCAGGGCGATCATGCCTTCGCGGTCAGCCAGGTCGCAATGCACCACTTCTTCTCCCGGACGGGCTTCGCCCAAGTTGGCGCGATCCGACAGGCGCACCACGTCAGCCCAGGCGCCAATGCGCTCGCGCAGTTGCTTGCCAAGGCCGCCTGCGGCGCCGGTCAGCAGGATGCGGCGAAAAGGTTTCTTTTGTACTTCCATCGTGCTCTCCTAAATATTCCGTCACCAAATGATAACGTTATCTCATGGATTTTGCCAGCGCAGTTGTTAACGGTTTCTGTGGAAAAGTCTGTTAACAAGACCAGGTGGCGCTAACTAACTAGCTGATTTATAGGCAGAAAACTTTGCTGCGCAAATTTGTGGCAATCAGGCATAATTGCCCGAAATTTAAGGAGCACGCTTATGCCGAGAACTCTGCTGTTTCTGATTGCGCTTTGCTGCGCACCTGCCGGCGCCGCCGAAATCAAGGTCGGGGCGCCCCTGCCGCGCATGTCGCTGGTGAAGGAGGGCGCCCACCACTGGCTGCGCTACGTGCGCAATGGCGAGGCCAATACGCCGATCGATATCTGGACGCGCGAGGTGCGCTACACGCCGGAGGGCATGCAGATCCGGCAGCGCTGGGATGGCGCCAATACCCTGGTGCTGCTCGATTCCTGGTTCGACAAGGACACCTTCAAGCCGCGCACCCACCACCGTGTTCGCGAAAAGGACGGCAAGCGTACCGAGGAGGATTTCGATTTCAGCGCCTACGAGCCGACCTTCAATTTCGAGACCGACATCGAATTCCTGCAAGCCTTGCCGCTGGCGCCGGGGTACGAAGCGAGCATCAAGTTCTACCACCCGGGCGGCCCGGCCCCCGCAAGCTACACCTGGAAAGTCGTGGGCAGCGAAACCATCGCTGGCCCGCAAGGGCCGGTCGATTGCTGGCTCCTGACCACCGACTACAACCGTCCCGGCACCGTCGCCAAATTCTGGCTGGCCAAGGCCACGCAACTGATGGTGCGCCAGGAAGCCACTGCGCCCGATGGCAAGGTAATGGTCAAATCGCTGCTGGATTAATGTGGCCTTAAGGAGGGTGCGCTTGTTCCGGTATTCGATTAGCGCTATGATCGCCGCATGAAACTCCGCCGCACTTCCAGGATCGTGGCCGCAATGGTGGCGCTCTTCAGCATGCTGTTCATGCAGCTTGCCGTAGCGTCCTACGCCTGTCCGTCGGCTGGAAAGCCGGTTGCCGGCAGTTCGCCGTGCGCCGGCATGGACCAGGCCCAGCCCAGCCTGTGCAAGGCCAAGGCTGCCAACCTGGCGGCCAAGCAGTCGCTCGACAAGCCCGATCTGCCGCCCATCCTGCCTTTCGTGGCCGCGGACCTTGCCGGCACAGTCGTTGCCAAGGCATGGACTTCGGAATGGGCCGAACGGGTGATCGACCCACCGGGCCTGGCGCGCAGTCTCTCTCCGCCTCACTCAATCGAGCACTGCTGTTTCCTGAATTGACCTTCCAGTTTGCCTGATGCCGTATCGCGTACGCCTGCTGGGCGCTCGCGTGGTTTTCTTTGCATTCTGGAGGTTTCATGTTTTCCCTATATATTTGGCGCCGCCTTGCGACGGGCTGCGCGTTGGCATGCGTTGCAGGCGTGAGCGCGGCTGCGCCTTCATTGACGCTGGCGCAGGCGCAGCAGCGCGCCGTCGAACATTCGCGGCAGCTGGCCGCGCAAGCACTAGCGGCCGGCGCGGCGCACGACATGGCCGTCGCCGCGGCCCAATTGCCCGATCCGGTACTGAAGGCCGGCATCGACAACCTGCCGGTGAGCGGTGCAGAGCGCTACCGTATCGGCGCCGATTCCATGACCATGCGCCGCATTGGCGTGGCGCAGGAAATGACCAGCAGCGAAAAGCGCCGCTGGCGCGCCATGCGCTATGAGAGCGAAGCTGGGCGCAGCCTTGCCGCCGGCGATGCCCTGACGGCCGATATCCAGCGCGACACCGCCATCGCCTGGCTCGAGCGCTACCACCTTGAGCGCATGGGCGCTGAACTGGCGCGTCAGATCGCCTTGTCGCGCGATGAGATTGCGGCGGCGGAAGCGGCGTATCGCGGCGGGCGCGGCAGCCAGGCCGGCCTGCTTGATGCCCGGTCCGCCTTGCTGGCGCTGGAGGACCGCGCCACTGAGATTGGCCTGCAAACGCGCAACGCAGCCATCCTGTTGGCCCGCTGGACCGGCGAGGTGCCCGGGGCGGCGCTGGCCGGGGACGCCGACACCAGCAGCGTCGCGCTGGACCCCGCCGCACTGGAGGCCACCCTCGAGCACCATCCGAAAGTGGCTATGCTGACGCGCCAGGCCGAAATGGCGCAGGCGGAAGCAGGCCTGGCGCGCGCCAACCGCACTCCCGACTGGAGCGTGGAAGTGGCTTTGCAGCAGCGCGGCCCGGGCTATCCGAACATGGTGTCGTTCGGCGTTTCGGTGCCACTGCAATGGGACCGTGGGCGGCGCCAGGACCGCGAGCTTTCCGCGCGCCTTAGCGCTGCCAGCCAGGCGCAGGCCGAGCGCGATGAAGCCCTGCGCGAGCATGTGGCCGAAATACGCAGGCAGCTGGCCGAATGGCAAGCGGGCCGGGAGCGCATTGCGCGCTTCGAAAAAGAGATCCTGCCGCTGGCAAGCGACCGCACCGAGGCGGCGCTGGCGGCCTACCGCGGCGGCAAGGCCGGCCTGGCCGACGTGCTGGCGGCGCGCCGTGCGGAAAGTGAGCAGCGCCTGCAACTGCTGCAAATCCAGCGCGACAATGCGCGCACCTGGGCGCAGCTGGCATATATCCAGCCAGCGAAAGGAAGCCACCCATGAAAAAGCAGGCAATCATTGCCGCCATCGTGGCGGCCGGCGCGGTAGGCGTTGCAGGCGGCTTCGGCGGCTACCTTCTGGGCAAGCGCCAGGCGGCGGCGCAGGACTCCCATGGCCGCAAGCCATTGTATTGGCACGACCCCATGGTGCCGGGGCAGAAGTTCGACAAGCCTGGCAAGTCGCCTTACATGGAAATGCAGCTGGTCCCGGTCTACGCCGATGAAGGCGCCGACGCCGGCGCAGTGTCAATCAGCCCGCGCGTGGAGCAGAACCTTGGCGTGCGGACCGTTCTGGTGACGAGCGGCGCACTGCCGTTGTCGGTATCGGCCGTGGGCAGCGTCGCCTTCGACGAGCGCGCCGTGGCGGAAGTGCAGGCGCGTGCCAATGGATTCGTGGAGCGCGTGCTGGTGCGCAGCCCGCAGGAGCAAGTGCGGCGCGGCCAGCCGCTGGCGGAAGTGTTCATGCCGGAATGGGTGGCGGCGCAGGAGGAATTCCTTGCCGCGCGCCGCATGCAGTCCGCCTCGCCGGCGCTGCTGGATGCGGCACGCCAGCGCATGCGCCTGGCGGGTATGAGCGAGCAGCAAATGCGGCAAATCGAGTCCGGTGGGCGCGTGCAGGCGCGCCAGGTACTGGTCGCGCCGCGCAGCGGCGTCGTGACCGAACTGGAGGCACGCGAGGGGATGACTGTGGCGCCAGGGACTCCCCTGTACCGTATCAACGGACTGGAAACCGTTTGGGTCAATGCCGAATTGCCCGAGGCGGTGGTAGCGCAGGTGCCGCTCGGTGCTTCGGTCACGGCTCGCGCAGCGGCGCTGCCGGATGCCGAGTTGCGCGGCAAGGTCGATGCCATCCTGCCGCAGGTCGATGCCGCCACGCGCACCATCCGGGCCCGTATCGCGCTGGCAAACCCGGGGGCGAAGCTGGCGCCGGGGATGTTCGTGACGCTTTCGTTCGCGCCGCGCTCGGGCCGTGCGGCGTTGCTGGTGCCGTCGGAGGCTGTCATTCGCACCGGCGCGCGCAATGTCGTGATGGTGGAGGAGGGGGCGGGCAAATTCGTGCCGGCGCAGGTGGAGCTGGGAGGCGAAGCTGGCGGGCAGGTCGAGGTCCGCACCGGATTGAAGGAAGGGCAGAAAGTGGCCGTCTCCGGCCAATTCCTGCTCGATTCCGAAGCCAGCCTGAAAGGCAGCACGGCACGCATGGCGGGCGCTGCGCCGGCCACCCATCGCGGCGAAGCGATCGTGGAGGCGGTCGGGCCGGGCGAGATCACCTTGTCGCATGGACCGATCGCCACGATGAAATGGCCGGCCATGACGATGACGTTCAAGCTGCCACCTGGCGGACTACCGTTGCAGGCTGCTCCAGGCGACCGCGTGAGCTTCGAGTTCGCGCAGCAGCCCGACGGCAACTTCCAGGTGACGGCCATGGCGCCGGCAAGCGTCACCGCAGGAGCAGGCACGCGCGCGCCGGCCGCCGAGGCGGCGCACCAGCACGGGGACCACAAATGATCGCGAAACTGATCCTCTGGTCGATCCGCAACCGCTTCCTGGTCTTGCTGGCATTTGTGCTGCTGGCCGGCTGGGGCGCCTGGGCGCTGCAGCGCACGCCGCTCGATGCGATCCCCGACCTGTCCGACGTGCAGGTGATCATCCGTACCAGCTTCCCCGGCCAGGCGCCGCAGATCGTGGAGAACCAGGTCACCTATCCGCTGACAACGCAAATGCTGTCGGTGCCCGGCGCGCGCACGGTGCGCGGTTATTCCTTCTTCGGGGACTCCTTCGTGTACGTGCTGTTCGAGGACGGCACCGACCCGTACTGGGCGCGCTCGCGCGTGCTGGAGTACCTGAACCAGGTGCAGTCGCGTCTTCCGCCGCAGGCCCGCGCCTCGCTGGGCCCGGACGCCACAGGCGTTGGCTGGGTGTTCGAATATGCGCTGGTGGACCGCAGCGGCAAGCATGACCTGGCGCAGTTGCGCGCGCTGCAGGACTGGTTCCTCAAGTACGAGCTGAAGGCCGTGCCCAACGTGGCGGAAGTGGCCAGCCTGGGCGGCATGGTCAAGCAGTACCAGGTGGTGCTCGACCCGGCGCGGCTGCGCGCCTACAACATCACGCATGCCAGGGCGATCGACGCCATTCGCCGTGCCAATCAGGAAGCCGGCGGCTCGGTGCTGGAGCTGGCCGAGGCGGAATACATGGTGCGCACCTCGGGCTACCTGCGCACGCTGGACGATTTCCGCCAAATTCCACTGACCGCCAGTGCCGGCGGCGTGGCGGTGCGTCTGGGCGACGTTGCGACCATCCAGCTCGGGCCGGAAATGCGGCGCGGCATCGCCGAACTGAATGGCGAAGGGGAAGTGGCGGGAGGCGTGATCGTCATGCGTTCCGGGAAAAATGCGCTGCAGACGATCGATGCAGTCAAGGCGCGCCTGGCGGACTTGAAGGCCAGCCTGCCGCCGGGAGTGGAACTCGTTCCGGTGTACGACCGCTCGAACCTGATCCGCCGCGCTGTCGCCAACCTGGAGGGCAAGCTGGCGGAAGAATTCGTGGTCGTGGCCCTGGTATGCGCGCTATTTCTGTTCCACCTGCGTTCGGCCCTGGTGGCCATCGTGTCGCTGCCCCTTGGCGTGCTGGCGGCCTACCTCATCATGCATTACCAGGGCGTGAACGCCAATATCATGTCCCTGGGCGGCATCGCCATCGCCATCGGTGCCATGGTCGACGCGGCGGTGGTGATGATCGAAAACGCCCACAAGCATATCGAGGCCTGGCGCCAAGCGCATCCCGGCCAAGTGCTGGAGGGCGAAGAACACTGGCGGGTCATCGGCGCAGCGGCGGCGGAAGTGGGGCCGGCGTTATTCTTCTCGCTGCTGGTGATCGTACTCTCCTTCATCCCGGTGTTCACGCTGGAGGCGCAGGAAGGCCGCCTGTTCGCGCCACTGGCATTCACCAAAACTTACGCAATGGCCGCGGCGGCGGGGCTGGCGGTGACGCTGATCCCGGTATTGATGGGCTACATGATCCGCGGCCGCATCCCCGACGAACATGCGAACCCGCTTAACCGCTGGCTGATAGCCGCCTACCGCCCCTTGCTCGAACGCGTGCTGCGCTGGCCGAAAACCACGCTGGCGGTGGCGGCTGCGGTGGCGCTCCTGTCTTTATGGCCGCTGGCCCGCATGGGCGGCGAATTCATGCCGCCGCTCGACGAAGGCGACCTGCTGTACATGCCGTCCGCATTGCCGGGCCTGAGCGGGGGCAAGGTGCAGCAGTTGCTGCAGCAGACCGACCGCCTGATCAAGACCGTGCCGGAAGTGCAGAGCGTCTTCGGCAAGGCCGGGCGCGCGGAATCGGCCACCGATCCGGCGCCGCTGGAAATGTTCGAGACCACCATCCAGTTCAAGCCGCGCGCGCAATGGCGGGCCGGCATGACGCCGGATAAGCTGGTGGCGGAACTGGACCGCGTGGTCAAAGTGCCGGGCCTGGCCAACGTCTGGGTGCCGCCGATCCGCAACCGGATCGACATGCTGGCTACCGGCATCAAGAGCCCGGTCGGCGTCAAGGTTTCCGGCCCCAGCCTGCAGGAAATCGACCGTATCGCCGGCGATATCGAGCGCACGGTGCGGCCGGTGGCGGGCGTGTCGTCCGCCTTGGCCGAGCGCCTGAACGGCGGCCGCTACATCGACGTCGACATCGACCGTGCCGCTGCTGGGCGTTACGGCCTGAATATCGACGAGGTGCAAGGCATCATCGCCAGCGCGGTCGGCGGCGACAACGTGGGCGAAACGGTGGAAGGCTTGCAGCGCTTCCCGATCAATGTGCGCTACCCGCGCGAGCTGCGCGATTCTCTGGAAGGTCTGCGCAACCTGCCTTTGCTGACCGAACGTGGCGCCCAGCTGCGGCTGTCCGACGTGGCGGCGGTCCGCATCAGCGAAGGCCCGCCGATGCTGCGCAGCGAGAACGCGCGCCTGTCCGGCTGGATCTATGTCGACATCCGCGGCCGCGACTTGCGCTCGGCGGTGCAGGAGATGCAGCGGGCAGTCGCCGCCAATGTCAAGCTGCCGCCGGGGTATTCCGTATCGTGGTCGGGACAGTTCGAATACCTGGAGCGCGCAACAGCGCGCCTGCAAGTCGTGGTGCCCGCTACGCTGCTGATCATCTTCGTTCTGCTGTACCTGACCTTCCGCCGGGCCGACGAGGCCGCGCTGATCATGGCGACGCTGCCGTTCGCGCTGGCGGGCGGGGTGTGGCTGCTGTGGGCATTGGGCCATAATCTGTCGGTGGCGACAGGCGTCGGCTTCATCGCATTGGCCGGGGTGGCGGCGGAATTCGGCGTCATCATGCTGCTGTACCTGAAGCATGCCTGGGAGGGGCGGGCGGCATCGGGGCGCGGCAGCGAGGCCGACCTGATGGACGCGATCCGCGAAGGAGCGGCGCTGCGCGTGCGGCCGAAGGCGATGACCGTCACCGTGATCGTGGCTGGCCTGGTGCCGATCATGTTCGGCTCGGGCACGGGATCCGAGATCATGCAGCGTATCGCTGCACCGATGGTAGGGGGGATGCTGTCCGCACCCCTGCTGTCGCTGTTTGTAGTACCGGCAGCTTATTTGCTGCTCAGGCGGCGCGAAATTCAAGGAGAAACCAAATGAAAGTATCGAGCATCACCCTGCAGGCCGCCATGCTGGCGGCGGTTTGCCTGGCCGGCGCACCGGCGATGGCCCAGCACGCCGGCGCCGACCATGCGCAGCACGGCGCGCCTTCCGCCAACGCTGCCGCCGAGACCACGGATGGTGAAATCAAAAAGGTCGACAAGGCTTCCGGCAAGTTGACCATCAAGCACGGCGAGCTGAAAAACCTGGGAATGGGCGCGATGACGATGGTCTTCCGCGCCAAGGACGCGGCCATGCTGGACAAGGTCAAGGCGGGCGACAAAATCCGCTTTACCGCGGAGAATGTGAACGGCGCCCTGACCGTGACTTCGCTCGAGGTGGTGCAGTAAGTTGCGGTCTTATGTGCGGGCGAACTCGATGCGCTGTTTGCGCGGGTTCGGCCGCACAATGTGCTCCAGCGGCAGCACGGTCGATTGCTTGATCTTTTTCAGCGCGATATTCGACTTGACGTTCACAACGCCTGGCAGCAGCAGTAATTCCTTCATCATCAGGTCCGCAAACGAGGCCAGGTCGTGCGACACGACGCGCGCCACATAATCAGCCTCGCCGGTCACCGAAAAGCATTCCATCACTTCCGGCACGTCGCGGATCGCTTTTTCGAAGGCGTCGCCGCGCTTTTCGCCATGGCGGTCCAGCGTGATGTGGACGAAAGCCATCACGTCCAGCCCCACCGTGGCCGGCTCCAGCACCGCCGCATAGTGGTCGATGATGCCGGCCTCGCGCAGGCGCTGCACGCGCCGTCCCACTTGCGACACCGATAAATGCAGGACCTCTGCCAGGGCGGCATTGGTGGCTTCTCCATTGCGCTGAAGCTCATTCAGTAGCGATAAGTCGTGGCGGTCGACGGTGATCATCAAAAAATCCTCATTTCGTGCGCAAAATACGCATGTGCTACGGATTGATCCGTGCATCATGCGCAAAAAATCCGGTAACAGTGCGTAGTATATCCAATATCCAACCACCTTTCCGGAGACAGCAAATGACCGACTCACTGTGGGACAACCCGATGGGCACCGACGGCTTTGAATTCATCGAATACGCGGCGCCGGATCCAGTTGCAATGGGCAAGACTTTCGAAGCAATGGGCTTTACCGCCGTGGCGCGCCACCGCAGCAAGGACGTGACCCTGTACCGCCAGGGCGAAATCAACTTCCTGCTGAACGCCGAAAAGGATTCGTTCGCCCAGCGCTTCGCCGAAATGCACGGCCCGTCGGTGTGCGCGATCGCCTTCCGCGTGAAGGATGCCGCCCAGGCCTACAAGCGCGCGCTGAAACTGGGCGCATGGGGCTACGAGAGCAAATGCGGTCCGATGGAGCTGCATCTGCCCGCCATCAAAGGCATCGGCGACTCGCTGATTTACCTGGTGGACCGCTGGCAGGGCAACGGCAACATCAGCATCTACGACGTGGACTTCGAACCGATTCCCGGCGTCGACCAGAACCCGAAAGGCCACGGCCTGACCTACATCGACCACCTGACCCACAATGTGCACCGCGGCCGCATGGGCGAGTGGGCTGAATTCTATGAGCGCCTGTTCAATTTCCGCGAAGTGCGCTACTTCGACATCGAAGGCCAGGTCACCGGCGTCAAGTCCAAGGCCATGACCAGCCCTTGCGGCAAGCTGCGCATCCCGATCAACGAGGAAGGCACGGACCGCCCGGGCCAGATCCAGGAATACCTGGACGCCTATCGCGGCGAAGGCATCCAGCACATCGCCATGGGCAGCGACAACCTGTACGACACAGTCGACAGCCTGCGCAAAGCCGGCGTGAAGCTGCTCGACACCATCGACACCTACTACGAACTGGTTGACCGCCGCATCCCCGGCCACGGCGAATCGGTGCAGGCCCTGCGCGAGCGCAAAATCCTGATCGACGGCAAGCCGGGCGACCTGCTGCTGCAGATCTTCTCCGAAAACCAGCTCGGCCCCGTGTTCTTCGAATTCATCCAGCGCAAGGGCAACCAGGGCTTCGGCGAAGGCAACTTCAAGGCGCTGTTCGAGTCGATTGAACTTGACCAGATGCGCCGTGGCGTCCTGACCGTTTAATGCGCCATCAGTACTGGCAGCGTCGCCGTTGCCAGTACGGTGCGCGTGGCGCCGCCCAGCATCAATTCGCGGAAGCGGCTATGGCCGTAGGCGCCCATCACCAGCAGGTCGACGTTGAAGTCCGCCGCCAGCGACAGTAAGGCCCTGCCGGGATCTTCCGGCTCCGGCCTGCGCAGCACTTCGACATTCACGCCGTGGCGCGCCAGGTAAAGCGCAATATCGGCACCGGGCGATTCGCCCAGCCTGTCGGCGCTGTGCCCAAGCACGGCGAGGGTGACCTGCTCCGCCCCGCGCAGCAGGGGCAGGGCGGCGGTGACTGCCTTGGCCGCCTCCGGGCTGCCGTTCCACGCGACCAGCACCCGCTTGCCGATGGTCGGGAAACGGCCGCTGCGTGGCACCACCAGCACCGGGCGGCCGCAATTCAGCAGTACATAGTCGGGCAGGTCCGGCAGCAGGCCAGTCTCGTTGTCCTCGGAGGCCTCGGCCTGGCCAAGCACCACCAGGTCGGCGTAGCGCGCCTGGAGGCACAGGCCCGCATATTCATCGTCATTACTGCTGCGCGCCTCGTGCGAAGGTACGCCCAGACGGTCAACGATCCCGTTGAATTGTTCGAGCGCCAGCTGCACACGTTCCTGGGCGCGGCGCAGGTAGTCGGCCAGGAATACGCCGCTGCCGTCATAGTTGCGGCCAGCCAGCATCGAACGCGGCATGCCGGTCATCGCCGCACCAACCAGGTGGGCCTCCTCGCGCAGGGCCAGCGCTGCAGCCAGTCCAATGCGGGCTTCAGCATTGGCGGCACGGTCGGCATGGACTACGATGGTGCGGTAAGACATGGTGTGCTCCAGTGTTGTTGACGGTGCCAGTTTGCGACAGCCTGCCGCATGCGATCCATGACCTGGGTCAAGCTGCTCTGCTATGATCGACGTATGGTTTCTTCCCGGTTTTCCATCCTTTGTTTATTGCTGGCGCTGAGCCAAGCCGCGATTGCCGGGCCCAGGGAACTGGTCTTTGTCGCCGCGACCAATCACAATATGCCCCTGTCCCGCTTCCAGGACGGTGAGCTGGCGGGTGGAATATTGAAGGACCTGGGCGACAGCATTGCGGCGCGCATGGGTTTGCACGTGCGCTACGTCAGCGCGCCGGCCAAACGGGTTGGCGAATTCCTCACGAGCGGCAGGGCGGACGGGGTCTGTTTCGTGCTTCCGCGCTGGCTGCCCGGGGCCTTCAACTGGAGCCAGCCCTTGATTCCCGATTCGGGCGTTTTGGTGTCGCGCGTTGAGGCGCCGCCGGTGCGGGTCCTGTCGGACCTGGCCAACAAGCCGGTGGGCACGGTGCTCGGTTATTCCTACTCGATGATCGAGTCGGAACTGGGGCGGGCTTTCGTCCGGGAAGACGCTTCCACCATGGAGCTGAATATTTCCAAGATCCAGCATGGGCGCATGCAGTACGCAATCATGGGACGCATGAACGCCGAATACCTGATGCACTCCAATCCCCAGCACAAACTGCGGATCGATTTCGAGTTCGACCCCTTCATGGCCCAATGCGCGTTCTCGCTGAAGTCCGCCGTCCCGTTCGGGGAGGTCCAGCGCGCCATTGGCGGCCTGGTCGCCGACGGCAGCATCGAGCGGTTGCTGCAGCGCTATCGCTGACGCTATGCGAGGTATCCTTCCCTGTTCACCGCATTTGCGGCAAGATACGCGCTGTCTTGCCAAATCGAGAACAAGGGATGAATTTCTTACACCAAGCGAATTGCTGGATTGCGCCGGCGTTGCTGGCCGTGGCAATGCCGGCGTTCGCGCAGGTCTTCCGTTGCAAGCAGCCGGATGGCCGCATCGCCTATCAGGACACGCCCTGTGCATCCGGCGAGCAGAAGAAACTGGCCAAGCCGGTGGGCGTTCCGGAGCCGGCGGCGGACGCACCACCGCAGCGCAGCTATGTTCCATACACGCAGTTTGACCGCAAGCGCAGCATCCAGAAGGCGATTGCCAATGGCACGCCGGAGACCACGATGACCAGGGCCGAACTCGACGCTGCGATGGGGCGTCCCGACAGCGAGGAATTCGGACCATACGACGGCACCTGGTACGACATCCTGGTTTATGAGGTCCCCGACCGCACCTATATCGTTTTCCTGCAGAATGGCGTGGTGGTCGCAGTCCAGGAAAGCCGGGAGCCTGTGCCGGCCAAACCGTGCCCGACCGAATTTGAGAAAAAGCGCCTCGAACAGGAAATGAATGCGCCGCAGAATCGCGGAAACAAGGAATACCAAAAGGATCTGCGCAAGCGCCTGGCCGATGCTAAGTCCTGCAAAATATACGGCAAGTGAAATTCTGAGAGTTTCTGACGGCCTGCTGGCGGTTACCATACCGCCTTATGCGCCAAGTGTTTGTTACAGATGATGATCGCGAGTACGAAGATGCGTGGGACCGCCTGTCCCGCGCAGGCATCCCCGTATTCGAGCCTTCCAGGCCGTCGAAGGAGGGGCGGGTGCTGTGCATCTGGCTCGCGCACCAGTACGACGATGCATTGCAACTGCTGCGAAATCCGCTGCACATCGTCGCCACCGCCGTTACAAAGGAAGAATTCCAGCGCATCAAGGCCGCCGCCGATGCGCGCATGGAGCGCACGCGCGACCACGCTTGGGAACGCTCGCTCAATCGCGTGGTGGCCTGCGCATCGCTGCTGCTGTTAAGCGGATTGGTTTACGTCGCCCTGCCGAGCGTGCTGTGAGTTGTTAACGGTTTCTGTGGAAAACTCTGTTAACAAGGAATCCCGTTGCGCGCCAAGTGCATGATTCCAAAGCAAATAAATTGATTGCACAATTTTCGATCAACTCAACCGTCCAAAGGTGAGGAAGATCCAGGCGGCGGCGATCACCACCATTCCCGCGATCGTCAGGCAGGACCAGGTGAAGAAGTAGGCGGAGAGTACGGTGGCCTGCAGCGCGCGTTCGAACAGCCAGCCCAGGCCGAAGTCGAAGGTGGCCATGACGGTCCAGCGCCGGAAATAAATCGGCAGGTAGCGGCTCATATACTTGTTGTGCTGCAGGGCCGCATGGCGCTCGATCACGTTGCGCGCCGCGCTGACATCCTTGAACAGCCAATCAAAGAAAATGAAGCGGTAGAGCAGGGTCCGGAAAGGCATCACTTCGTTCGTCATGTGCGTCTCCCTTGGGTGCATGAATAGTTTATCATTGCCCGCATCTTTCATGCGGAGACAAGTGATGACGGAGTATTTGCGCGGCAGCTGCCTGTGCGGCGGCGTTGCCTACAAGGCGGACAAGTCGACGGTGCGCAAGGCAAGCCATTGCTACTGCACCATGTGCCAGAAACAGCACGGCGCGGCAGCGGGCACTTATGCCAACGTCGCCAGCGAGAGCTTCAGTTTCGAAAAAGGCGCCGACCTGGTGACGGAATTCCATTCCTCCGGCCACGGCCGGCGCGGTTTCTGCAAGGTGTGCGGCTCCACGCTGACCTGGCGCAGCACGCAGGCGCCGGACCGCATCGCCATCACCCTGGGTACCATGGAAACGGAATACGACGGAGCGGTGCAGTACGAGTACTTCACCGAAAACAAGCCGGCCTGGCTACCGCTCAAGTGAGCGCAGTTCTTCCTCGCTGAAGCCGGCCTTGCGGCGCGCCTCGATATTGAAGGGGCCGCGTACCGTCGCCTTGTATTGCACCACCAGTTCGTCGTAGGTGGCCACAGGATCCAGCCCGCGCAGGCCGCACAGGTGCCAGTACCAGCGGTTGCCGATTTCCACATGCCCGATTTCGTCGCGCAGGATGATGTCGAGGATGGCTGCCGCTGCCTCGTCGCCGGCCTGTGCCAGCTTGGCGCGCAGCGGCGGAATCGCATCGAGACCGCGCGCTTCCAGCGTGCGCGGAACCAGTGCCATGCGCGCCATCACGTCGCTGGTAGTCTTCTCCACCATCTCCCACAGGCTGCCGTGCGCGGTGTAGTCGCCGTAGGCGCAGCCCAGCGTGGAAAGGTGGGCCGACAGCAGGGAGAAGTGATAGGCCTCTTCCTTCGCCACGCGCAGCCAATCGGTGTAGAACTGTTCCGGCATGGCGGGGAAGCGCCACATCGCGTCCAGCGCCAAGTTGACGGCGTTGAACTCGATGTGGGCCAGCGCGTGCACCAGCATGGCGCGCCCCTCCACGGTCGCCATGGAACGGCGGCCCACCAGGCGCGGCGCCACCAGCTCGGGACGGGCGGGGCGGCCCGGAATGGTTGCCGCGGGAACTGGCAGCAGTGCCGTCGCGTCGAGCGCCAGCGCGCCGCCGGCCCAGGCTTCGGCCATCGCGGCAACAGCGGCCACTTTGGCGGCGGGATCGGGTTCGACCAGGCATTGCAGCGCGAGGCTGCGGAGTTCAGGCTTTGCTTCCATGATTCAATATTGCGCGCAGGGGCCGATAGTATAGTGCCTGCCGGGGTCGAAGGGGCCAGCGTGAGCCAGCGCACCGAATGCGGGCGGGGCACGGCGCAGAATGCCGGCATGGATACCCGAACCATCTTATTCGTCGCATGTGTGCTGTTTGGTGTCGCCGCTGCCGGCGGCATTGTGATGGCCCTGATACGGCTGGGGAAAAAAACCAATCCCCCGCACTGGATCGCCATGCTGCATGGCTTTATCGCCGCCGCCGGCGTGACGCTGCTGGCCTACGTGTCGATTTTCGCCCAGGTGCCTGACAAGGCCCATTACGGCTTGCTGGCCCTTCTGCTGGCCGCGGCAGGCGGGGTGTGGATGAACCTCGGCCGTCATCAGCGCAACCTGCTGATCCCGCAAAGCATCATGGTGGGCCACGCCTTGCTGGCTGTCGCCGGTGTCGCCACGTTGCTGCTGGCGCTATAGTCCACGTCAGTTGTAGTGCTGGTAGACCCGGGCCGAGCCGTCGGGCAGCACCAGATAGACGTCATACGCATCCCTGCGCGGCCCTTCCATGCCCGGCGAGCCAAGCGGCATGCTTGGCGCGGCCAGTCCCTTCGCTTTCGGCTTCGATGCCAGCAGGCGCATGATGTCCGCCGCCGGCACATGGCCTTCGATGGCATACCCGCCCACTATCGCCGTATGGCAAGAGCCGAACTTGTCGGGCATGCCCATCTTCTCGCGCGTGTCGGACGGGTTGGCCACGTCATGCGCCTCCACCTTGAAGCCGTTGTCGCGCAAGTGCTTGACCCAGGCTTCGCAGCAGCCGCAGGTGGCGCTCTTGTAGACGTTGATGACAGGCGTGGCAGCCATCGCCAGCACCGGCATGGCCAGCATTGCGGCCAGGAGAGTTTTCCGGATCTTCATGGAGCCATGGTGCCACCGGCCGCGCCCAGGCAGAAATGACCTGGGTCAAAAATAGTGCGCAATAACCACATGGTGCGCTGCAAGGACGAGAACGCTTCAGTGCAGTCCGCCCCGCAGTACTCTGCTGTGTTGTTGCAAGGCAGCAATTTAAGCCGGTTTGGCGTGTGCTGGGCCGGTAGCTGAAAGTTATGCAAGTAAATGGTAGCCGGTGCAATTTCCGCATGGCATAATTGTTTTAGTTCTTAACAATAATCCTGAATGATTCATGAATGTGATCAGATTGATTGTGGCCTCGACGATGGCCCTGGCCGCTGCGGCGGCAGTTGCGACTACCCAGCAAACAGGTACCTGGGATAGCCTGGTCGGCATGAAATATGCGAAAGCCCGCAAGGAAGTGATCGATGCGGGCTGGCGGCCGGAGCACAAGAATGCCGCGCAAGAGTGGGAGCGCCAGCTGCAGGGCCAATTCCCCGAACTGCGTTCCTGCGATGGCGCCAGCGGCTATTGCACCCACTATTTCGTCTCGTATGACGGCGTCTGCCTGAAGGTAGTCACCGAAGGCGAAACCGTTGCCGCCTTCAAGGTACGCAGCGTCCAGCAGGGCTGCCCCAAACAGTAAGCATGACCTTCCATTTGCGGCGAGCCGTGACAGCCGACATGGCTGAAATCATGCGGCTCGAACGCGCCGGCTTCGCCGAATCAATCCAGGAAACCGAAGCAACTTTCTCCGAACGCCTGTCGGCAGCACCTGAAGGATGCTGGGTGCTGGCCGGCGAAGCAGGTCGGCTTTACGGCTACCTGTGCGCTGAGTTCTGGCCGCTGCAAGCGGTTTTCGACGCGGACCGCTTCGCGCGCAACCACGGCGCAGCGGAAAGCCACGTCTCGGGAGGCGAGGAGGTCTACGTATCCTCAATGGTGGTCGATTCCGCCACGCGCGGCACCGGGTGGGGCCGGCGTTTGTTCCGCGATGCCCTGGCCGAAATGTTCGCCCGCCATCCGCGCCTGCGCAGCACCATCCTGATCGTCAATCCCGAATGGACGGCAGCGCGCCAGATCTACCGCGCTGAAGGCTTTTCCGAGATCGGCAGCATTGACGCCTATTTCGCTTCCGGCGGCGCGGAATCGCGCCTGCCCGCGATCGTAATGCGCCGCGCCGGGCCAACGTAATTCTGTGCATAATGGTCGCCATGCGAGTCGCGACCTTCAACGTCAATGGCATCGGCGCGCGCCTGCCCGCGCTGCTTCAATGGCTGAATGAAACCCAGCCGGACGTCGCCTGCCTGCAGGAGCTGAAAGCCCCGCATGAAAAATTCCCCGAAGAGGCGATCAGGGACGTTGGTTACGGCGCTATATGGCACGGCCAGAAAAGCTGGAACGGCGTCGCCATCCTGGCGCGCGGCACAAAGCCGGTGGAGTTGGGGCGTGCCTTGCCCGGCGACCCGGAAGACGTGCAAAGCCGCTATATCGAAGCGATGGTGGGCAAGCTGATGGTGGTTTGCCTGTACCTCCCCAATGGCAATCCCGCGCCCGGCCCCAAGTTCGACTACAAGCTCAAATGGTTCGAGCGCCTGATCGAGCGCGGCGCGGAACTGGTCAAGTCCAAGCATCCCGTGATCATCGCCGGCGACTACAACGTGATGCCGACCGAACTCGATGTCTACAAGCCCGAGCGCTGGGTTGACGACGCGTTGTTCCGCCCCGAAACGCGGGCCGCCTTCGCGCGCCTGGCAGGGCAGGGCTGGACCGATGCGCTGCGAGCCATGCACCCGGACGAAAAGATCTACACCTTCTGGGACTACTTCCGCAACGCCTTCGGGCGCGATGCAGGGCTGCGCATCGACCACCTGCTGCTCAATCCCGTGCTGGCTCCGTACTTGCGCGGCGCGGACGTGGACCGCGAGGTGCGCGGCCGCGAGAAGCCCAGCGACCATGCGCCGACCTGGGTCGAACTAGACGATTCCTTCTAATCTTTGCACTGTTGCAGTTTCTCCACGGTATATTGGCCTCACTCCAGAGTTTTTCGTTCGACTAACCAGAGGAGGCTTTATGCGCCAAGCACGCACCGCAGCACTGTCAGCACGATCCCGCAAGTCCGCCAGCGCGGAGCCGATGAACGAACTCAATATGACGCCGCTGATCGACGTCATGCTGGTCCTGATCATCATGCTGATTGTCACCATCCCCAAGGCCAATCACTCGGTCGGCATGGACATGCCGCGCGGAGGCGCCGCAGCCGAAACGCCCGCGCAAAACCTGGAGGTCGATTTCGACGGTACGCTATGGTGGAACGGCGCCCAGCTCGCCAACCGCAGTGCGCTGGAAGAAAAGCTGGCGTCGTTGAAAGGCGACGACAGCGTCCACCTGCGCTCCAACGGACTTGCGCCATATAAAGTGGTGGCCGGCGTTCTCTCCTCGGCCCAGCGTCTGGGCGTGCGCAATATCGCGATGGTCGGCAACGAACGCTTTCAATAGATAAAAAAAGGGGCGCCTCGCGGCGCCCCGGGTGCTTTGGAGAAAGCGGAAACTTAGTTGCCGCAGCCGAGCGACTTGATGCGGTCGTAGGCTGCCTTGGCTTGCACCAGGCCGTAGCCGGTCTTGTTATCCTTGCCGGCCACGTCCAGGTCCAGCGCGGACTTGGTCAGGGACGAACGGATCTGCGAACCGGTGCAGGTTGGGAAATAGGACCACACCAGCGCCGCCACGGCGGACACGTGCGGGGTAGCCATCGAAGTGCCGTCGAACAGCGCATAGTTGGTCGGACGCACTTCAACCGTTGCAGACTGGCCCAGTTGGGCTTTCATCGCAGCGCCTTCGGTATCGCTCGCGGTGACCGAAGGGATGTTGGTCACGGTGGTGCCGAGGGTGCCGCCGAAGCCGCCGGCGACGTTGTTGTACACCACGGCGCCGACGCCACCGGAAGCCTGGCAGTTCGACACTTTGGTGGCGAAATCCACGGTGCCGCGCTGGATCAGGCACACTTTGCCGGATACCGCGCTGTTCACCGCATCGCCCAGGCCGAAGTCGGCCAGCGGCGCGGTGCGGGTGGCCTTCGGCGAACCGTCCATGCCGCCCGGGGCATAGGTGCTCGCGCCCACGGTCAGGTGCGGCTCGGTGCCAGCGCCCATCGGCACGGTCGACAGCACCGCAACGCCGGGGCCGGAGATTTCAACCTTGCTGTTGTACTGCGAGAAGGTGGCCCAGGCCTTGTTCTCGTCGACAGCGGCAACCATCATCACGCTGGAGTAGCCGGCCGGGTAGGAAACCACGGTATTGCCATCGTTGCCGGCAGCTGCGATCGACAGGATGCCTTTGGATTGCGCGGAGTCGAAGGCGCGCTGTTCGGTCCGGCTGGAGCCGCCGCCGCCCAGGGACATCGAGATCACGTTGGCGCCGGCGGTCACGCACTTGTTGACCGCGGTGGTCAGGGTCGAGGAGTAGGCCCAGCCGCTTGCGCCGAACACTTTGACGATGTGCAGTTTCAGGTTCTTGTTCGGGTTCACGCCCACAACGCCGACACCGCTGTTGTTGATGGCGGCGATGGTGCCCGCAACGTGCGAGCCGTGGTGGTTTTCGTCGGTGTACCACCAGCCGGTGCCGGAATCGTATTCGCCGGTCACGTTGTTGCCGAACAGGTCTTCATGCGCATTGTCGTAGCCGGAGTCGATGATGCAGACCTTGCGGTTGGCGGTATTGGCGTCGGACAGCTGGTCAGCCTGCACAGCCTTGATGCCCCATGGGACCTGCTGGCCCAGCTGGTAAGGCGTGCCGGTGGAAGGAGTGGAAGTGGAGAATGCGCGGCGCTTGACGTCTTCTTCGACCAGCACCACGTTCGGGTTGTGTTCCAGGCCCTGGATGGCCTGGGTCGGCACTTCGACCGCCATGGCATCCATGCCAAAGATTTCATGTTTTACGCTGCCATGGGCTGCAGCCACGGCCGATTTCACGGCGGCGCCTTTGCCTGGCTGGAACTGGACAATCACGCGGGTCGTGTCGTTGGCGGCGAAAGCCTGGCCAGCGGCGCCAACGGCAACAACAGCAGCCAGCAGCTTGACGCCGGCAGCGATCTTCGAAACCTGGAATTTCTTTTGAACCATGAATTTCTCCCACTCTTGTGTAAGGTGCGTATCCCCGCGCCGTTGTTCGGCACGAATATTATTTGCCTTAACGCAAATGTTTTGCATCAGACTGGGATCAGAGTGTAAGGAGAAATGTCCAAAAAATCTATCCAAATATCTCAAATTGTAGAAAGTTGTTGAATTTCGGATACATGCTTGTCAAGAATCGTACAAAAATGCCGTATGCTGCGCCGCATGGACGACTTTATCGAGATCTACGACGGCGCCTTGAGCGCGGAACAATGCCGGCATATCCTGGCCCGCTTCGAAGCCAGCGGCAAGGCGGTGCGCGGCAAGACCGGGCAGGGCGTGGACGTCGCCAAGAAGGACAGCTACGACCTGACCATCAGCCAGCACGCCGAGTGGAATGACGTCTCGAATATGATGATGGCCAGCGTGCTGACCCACCTGTCGGCATACATGGACAAATACCGCATGCTGCTGACCGGCGCCCTGTCGCCGCGCGTCGCCGATCCGGACAGCGGTCAGCCCGTGACCCTCACCATCGACAATTTCGAGCGCTGCGGCCGGCCCTACCTGGCGGAGCTGATCCAATCCATGTACCGCGCCGGCCCGCTCAATGTGCAGAAATATTTGCAGGGCAGCGGCGGCTACCACCACTGGCATTCCGAGGTCTACCCGCAGAACGCCAGCTGCGAAACCCTGCACCGCGCGCTGCTGTTTCAGTTTTACCTGAACGACGTGGCCGAAGGCGGCGAAACGGAGTTCTACTACCAGCAGCGGAAAGTGGAGGCGCGCCAGGGCCGCCTGATCATCGCACCGGCCGGCTTCACCCACACCCACAAAGGGAATGTATCGCGCAGCGGCGACAAATACGTGGCTACTTCGTGGATTCTGTTCCAGCGTGCGGAGGCGCTGTTCGGCGCGCCGTCGCGAAGCGCCAGTCCAGGTTGACGCCCAGGCTGGCCAGCACGATCAGCGCAAAGCCGGCCAACTGCCAGGCGCTGATCAAGTGGCCGTACACCGCGAAATCCCAGCACACGGCGGCTGCAGGATAGATAAAGGTCAGTACCGCAATCGCCGCCGTTTCCATGCGCGGCGTGGCGCCATAGATCATCACATAAGCCATGGCGGTCGGCACCAGGCCCAGGGTGGCCAGCCAGCCCCACTGCGCCGCACTCAGGCCGCCCGCCGGAATCGAACTGAAAGCACCCAGCAGCAAAGCGCCAGCCAGGCAATGCACCAGCGCCGTCAGGTGCGGCGGCGTGCCGCGCATCGACTTGGTGGTCAGGGTCACGCCAGCGTAAGCCAGTGCGCCGGTCAGCGTGCTGGCGATGCCGAGCAAATAATTGCGGTCCATCGGCTCATCGAAGCGCACGCCGCAGGCCAAGGCCAGTCCGCCGAAACCCAGTGCCACCCAGGCCAGCTTGTTCGCCGCCAGCTTTTCGCGCAGGATCAGCGCCCCAAGCAGCAGCACCATGAAAGGCTGCACATGAAAGACGATGGTCGCAACAGCGATGCCGATGCGGCGGATGGCCTCGAAGAACATCACCCAGTTCACCACCATCAGCACACCGCTGAAGGCCGCCAGCTTGAACGCCCTGAGCGGCATGTTTTCGCGCTTGAACATGCGCTTCCACCCGCAATAAAGCGCGAGCGCAAGCGCACCGATGGCGCAGCGGAAAAACACGGTAGTGACAGGATTCTGGCCCGCCTCCTGGACGTAGATACCCAGGGTGCTCAACATGAGCATGGCGATGATGTAGGTAAAGACGGGATGTTGCATGCGCCGCATCATCGCATGAAAGTCGGGGTCAGGTCTGGCAATCGGACAAAATGCGGCGCATTTTGTCCGATTGCCAGACCTGACCCCGAATTTACTGCACAGTCAGGATGACTTTGACGCTGTCGTCGACGGCGGATTTCTCGATATAGCCAATGGCTTGCACGTCGGCTGCGACCGCTTTCTTCACTTCGGCGCTGGAGCCGTATTCTTTCGGCGCCGTGCCCTTGCCGGTAAACACCAGCTTGGACCACTGGGCCTTGACCTGGCTGCTGTCCTTGCCCAGCACCTTCTGGCTGAATTCATTGCGCAGCGGGCCTTCGGTGTGTTCAATCGGCGTGAACAGGGTCGATTTGCCGAGGAAGAATTGCGCCGCCTGTTCGCTGAACATGCGCGAAGCCGGGTTCTTGGGATTGACAATCACCACGATCTCGGCTGCCAGCGCGGGCAGGGCGGCACACATCATCGCTGCGGCGAGCAGCGGCTTGATTCGCTTGTCCATGGCTGCCTCCTCAGAACACGAAGTCGAGAGCTACCGCATAGACGTTCACCGGCCCACTGAACGTCGGCTTTGGATTGACGAAGGCGCCGCTGCCGTCCTTCGGCTTGATGCGGTCGACCTGCACTTTCAGGGCGAGGGACTTGTAGAAGTCCCAGCGCACGCCGACCGCATCGGCCGATTGCAGCGCCGCCTTGGCGATGCCGTCATGGCCGTTGATGGCTGCGGTAATCGGCGCCAGCGGCCCGGTCGTCGGCAGTCCCGCAACGTTGCGCGGCGATTTCTGCGTGATGTTGCCGTGGTAGTAGTAGGGCAGGAATTTGCCGAAACGGTAGCCGGCCATCGCGTACCAGGAATTGGTGTCATGGACGACCAAGGTGTCGGTGCGGCGCTGGGCGTATTCGGCTTGCAGCACGATGTTCTTCCAGTCCATGGTGCCGCCGACGGAGGTGAAGGTGCCACGCACGTCGTCCAGCGGCATCATGTTTGCCACCGAGGCCAGCCCCACGGCGCGCAGCGTGGTCACCAGGCCGCTCAGCCTGGCGTTGTCCTTGAGCGAAAAATCGGCCTGGGCGCGGCCAAAGCGCAGCGTGAACGGCCCATTCTCCGCCACCACGTGCAGCATCAGCATCTTGCGGAACTCGATGCTGCCGGTGGTCAGGTCCTTGTCGGCGCGCCCGGTGCCAAGCTGTACGCTGAGCGCAGTGTCGCCGAAGCTGTGCTGGTACAGCAGGTCGGCGCCGTCGAAGGAATCGAGCGTCACCTGGCGATACACTTCAGCCGGCGGGCGCAGCATGGTGTTGGCGTAACCCACGTTGCGGAAGTCCGAAATCATGTAGATCGGTGCGCCCATGCGCCCCACGCGCACGTTCAGTTCATCGTTGACCTTGAACTTGGCAAAGGCCCATGCGGCCTGTGCGCGGTAATGGTCGATGGCGTCCTTGCGCGCCAGGCCCTGGCCGGTGAACGAAAGCCAGTCGTTGACCTTGGCCGTGGCCTGGATGCCGAAAATGGAATCGACGCCGGTGCGCCAGTCTTTCTTCACGCCCGAGGCCTGGTTGGGCCGGGCGAACTCGGCGTCGTCGGTGTCGCTGCGGGTGAGGGCTGCAGTGCCAAAGCCGCTGATGGTGACGGTGGGACCACTTTCCTGGGCGCTGGCCTGTATCGCAAGGCCTGCAGTTGAAAGTGCTGCGATTGCGCGACAGATCTTCTTCATCGGCGAGCCCTCCCTGTTGTTGTTCGGGTGAGTGTCACAGATTGCCGCAGGAAGCGCCAGCTTTCGTGGCTGGCGCGCAACAATAAAAAAAGCCCGCAGCTGCGGGCTTTCTTGCGAGGCGGGTGCGAATTACTTCGCCTTGCCCAGCTCGGAGCGGTGGCGCGAGTAGCCGAAATACACGAACAGGCCCAGTACCAGCCAGATGCCGAAGGCCATCCAGGTGGTCGCCGACAGGAAGGCCATCAGTGCCAGGCAGAACGCGATCGCCAGGCCTGGAACGACCGGCACGCCAGGGCAGCGGAAGGCGCGGTGAAGGTCCGGGCGCTTCTTGCGCATGATGATCACGGCCAGCGAAACCAGGCAGAATGCAGCCAGGGTGCCCATGTTCACCAGTTCGGCCAGCACGTTCAGCGGCACCAGCGCGGCGATGAAGCCGAAGATCAGGCCGACCATCCAGGTAGCGAAGAACGGGGTGTGGTATTTCGGATGGACTTGCGACAGTTTCTTTGGCAACAGGCCGTCGCGCGACATGGCGAAGATGATGCGGGTCTGGCCGTAAGCCATCACCAGGATCACGGTGGTCATGCCCAGGATCGCGCCCAGCGAGACCCAGCCGGCGAACCAGTTTTCACCGGCGTATTGCAGGGCCAGCGAAACAGGGTGGTCGATGCCCAGGAACTGCTTGTACGGAACGATGCCGGTCATGATCGCAGCAACGATCACGTAGAGAATAGTGCAGACAGCCAGCGAGCCGATGATGCCGATCGGCAGGTCGCGTTCCGGGCGCTTCACTTCTTCGGCGGCGGAGGTGACCGCGTCGAAACCGATGAAGGCGAAGAACACCAGCGCCGCGGCGCTCATCACGCCAGTGGCGCCGAATGGAGCGAATGGCTGCCAGTTGGCTGGCTGTACGTGGCCGGCGCCAACACCGATGAACAGCAGCACCACGCCGATCTTGATCGCCACCATGATGTTGTTCACGCGGGCCGATTCACGCACGCCCCAGCCCAGCATGGCGGTCAGCACGATCATGATGACGAAGGCCGGCAGGTTGAACAGTGTAACGGTGCCCGGCACGGCGCCTGGCGCCGCGGTCAGCGCGGTCGGCAGGTGGATGCCGATGCCGGCGATCAGCGATTGGAAGTAGCCGGACCAGGCCACCGACACGGCGGACGTGGCCAGGCCATATTCGAGCATCAGGTCCCAGCCGATCATCCATGCCACCACTTCGCCCAGGGTGGCGTAGCTGTAGGTGTAGATGGAACCGGCAACCGGAACGGTCGAGGCGAATTCGGCGTAGCACAGGGCGGCGAAACCGCAGGCCAGTGCTGCCACCACGAAGGAAATCGTCAGGGCCGGGCCGGCGGTCAGCGCGCCAGTGCCAGTCAAGACGAAGATGCCGGTGCCGACGATGGCGCCAATGCCCATCAGTACCAGGTCCATTGGACCCAGCACTTTCTGCAGGCCGCCCGGGGTACGGGTAGCTGCTACCATGTCGTCCAGGTTCTTGGTCCTAAAAATGCTCACTTATCTCTCCAATCTCTTCTCTTTTGGGATCGCCAAAAAAAGGCTGCCGCATATTAGCACATGGGTTTGACGGGGGATGTTGTAGGATTGTAAATTTGCATTGTTGACCGAAAAGTTCTTGCCCCACAGATGAAATATATGATACTCGCCGCAGCCTCTGCGGCCGCCATTTCCACCGTTTGCGCCATTGCGCCGGCCCAGGCACAGCCGATGCCGCCGCAGCCCAATACTCCCGCCTACAAAGCCTGCATGGCGGAAGAGGGCGAACTGCGCCCCCAGCGCCAAGCCCTGTCGCGCCGTTTCCGCGAACACGAGGCGGCGCTGAAGCGCGCCGCCACAGACTTGGCGGCCCACGAAGCAGCCGCCGGCCAGGTCGACCGCAACGACAGTGCCGCCGTCGCCGCCTTCAATGCACGCCAGGATGAATTGAATACCCAGGCCGCGAACCTCAACACCGAAGGCGCCAGCCTGGAAAAGGAACTGCACGCCTTCAACGCCCGCGTCGCAGCCGGCAATATCCGCTGCGGTAACATCCTCGCGCCCTACCATGTACGCAAGAAGGAGAAGTAAATGCGCAAGTTCTTCGCCATGGCCTGCGCACTGACGCTGGCCTTCGCTGCCGCAGCGGCGCAAGCCGCGCCGCTGCCAGGGCCGGCACGGGCCGAAGTCGACGCCTTGCTGGCCCGGCTGCAGACGTCGGGCTGCCAGTTCAACCGCAACGGCAGCTGGTACAGCGGCGCCGAGGCAAAGGACCATTTGCTGCGCAAGCTCGAATACCTGGAGAAGAAGGATATGGTCCGGAGCACCGAGCAGTTCATCGACCTGGGCGCGGCAAGCAGCAGCTCCAGCGGCAAACCCTATATGGTCAAATGCGGCGCCGCCGCCCCGGTGGAGAGCAAGGCCTGGCTGACGGC
This sequence comes from Pseudoduganella sp., assembly GCA_039593355.1. Taxonomy (GTDB): domain Bacteria; phylum Pseudomonadota; class Gammaproteobacteria; order Burkholderiales; family Burkholderiaceae_D; genus Rugamonas. The sequence goes on along the minus strand of JBCNPK010000028.1, from coordinate 6,622 downwards.
GGAACTGAAGGCAATCCGCGCGCGCTGACTTTGGCGCCTTCGGTATAGTGGGGCAAGGAGGACGCCCCGCAATGCAGCATGAAATCGTCAGCATCGATACTCCCGCCGGCGCCGTGGAAGGTGCGCTCGACCTGCCCACCGGCGCACTCGGCGTCGTACTGTTCGCCCACGGCAGCGGCAGCAGCCGGTTCAGCCCCCGTAACAACTTCGTCGCCGGCGCCTTGCACACCGCTGGCATCGGCACGCTGCTGATGGACCTGCTCACGCCTGCGGAAGACGAGGTTTACCGCACCCGCTTCAATATCAACCTGCTCACCGAGCGGCTGGGCCTGGCCGCCGACTGGCTGGCCGCCTCGCCGGCTGCGCGCGCGCTGCCATTGGGTCTGTTCGGCGCCAGCACCGGCGCAGCCGCGGCGCTGCAACTGGCCGCCGAACGCAAGGACCGCGTGGCTGCCGTGGTTTCGCGCGGCGGCCGTCCCGACCTGACGGGCCAGGTGGCGCTGGCGCGCGTGGCGGCGCCGACGCTCTTTATCGTGGGCGGGCGCGACGAGGGCGTCATCGAGCTCAATGAAGCAGCCTTCCTCAACCTGCATTGTAAAAAACGCATCGATATCGTGCCCGGCGCCACCCACCTGTTTGAAGAAGCGGGCGCGCTGGAAGAAGTGGCGCGCCTGGCGCGCGACTGGTTTGCCCAGCATTTGCCGGCGCAATTGTGAGAATGCGTGCATTTTTAAGCCCATCCGCCTCGCTATAATTTTCCCCATCTTTGAGGAGAGTGTATGGCGCTGCATTTGAAGAAATCGATGGTGTGGAACTCGGCAATCAATAGCAGTTTGTGTGTGGCCGCAGCCATCGGGATCGCGCAGATGACGGAAGTGCACGATGGTTTGCTGTGGCTGTCCGTGCTGGCCCTGGGCGTTGCCTTGTTCACTTTCCTGCGCAGCGCCGCCCGGATCCGCCGCCTCACCCTGGCGCCCCTGCAGCAACTGGCCTCGTATGTGCGCATTGAGCGCGACAGCCCGCTGGCGCGGCAGCAGGTCGACTGGAGCGTGATCGACGATTACGCGGTACAGCTGGAAGCGCGCGGTTTCCATTCACTGGGCGATTACACCGCCTACCCGATGCCCGAATCGCTGATCGGCGTCGCCGCCATGTTTACCGATGCCGCCGGCAGCACCATGGTCGAGATCCAGCAACTGAAGCTGCTGCCGGTGGCGGGCCGCGAGCGCATGCGCGACGGGATCTATTTCAGCATCATGTCCCTGGTGGGCGGCAATATCCGCGTCATCACCTGCAACCACAAGGCTCAGGCGGCCACCTACCTGGTGCGCGGCGAGCATGACGTGATGACGGCCGAACCAGGCAAAGGCTTGCTGGAGCTGCTGGCGCTGCACGGCGATGCGCTGGCGCGGCTGCAGCAGCAAACCGGCAAGGCGCCGGCCGAAGGCCTGACCGTGGAGCGTTACGTATTGTCGATCCGCGAAGCGCAGGCGCAGGCGCAGCTGCGGGTGAATGCCATGAGCGGCTATGCCATCGCCGGCGTGGTCGATCAGTTCGAAGCGATGGGCGGCTCGCGCTGGGCACCCACCATGGCTGACCTGCAAGCCTTGCCGCAACGTGCGCTGCAGGAACTCGACCGTGCTTTCGGCGCTTCCGGTCAGCCGCCGGTCTTTCACGAATCCCTGGTGCAGCACGCAAGGTAATATTGTTTGATTTGATGCAACATAATTTACTTGCATAGACGATAGTAAGTAGGCAATATTGTTTAATCCCTTAACAATTTGGATTGAACCCCATCATGAAAATCAGCAATCGACTGGTCGTCACCCTGGCGATCGCCCTGGTCGGACTGTTATTTGTCGGCGCCCAAGGCCTGTGGCAGCTGCGCGATGCCGGGCAGCGCATGGCGCTGGTGCAAACCCGCCTGATCCCGAGCGTGACGGCCATCAATGCCGCCAAGGCGGCGGTAAGCGACAGCCGCCTGGCCGGCTACCGCCTGTCCGTGTTCTCCAACCTCGCAGACAAGAGCGCGCTGGACAAGGCTTACAACGATGCCCACGCCAACTTCGACAAGGTACTGGCCGACTACGCGAAGAACAATATCTTCGACGAGACCGACCGCAAGATGCTGGAGCAGGACAAGGCGGCGATGGAAACCTACCGCCAGGCCCTGGTGCCGTTCCTCGCCGCATCGCACGCCGGCGATATGGACGGCGTGCGCGCCACCCTGGTGGCCGGCTCGCCGCTGGCGCTGGGCGCCGCAGGCGTGAAGAAAAGCCTGGATGACCACGTCGCCTACAACCAGAAGCTGATCGAGAAGGTGAAGGCCGAAAGCGACGCCGATTACGCCAAAGGGCTGACCATCCTGGTGGCGGTGACCGTGGCGGTGCTGCTGGTGGTGGCCTACATGGGTTACCAGTTGTACAGCGTGATCACCAGCGGCCTGGATAAGATGCAGGGCACAATGGAAGGCGTCAGCAGCACGCTGGACCTGACCCGCCAGGTCGACGTCGAGCGCATGGACGAAATCGGCCACGCCGGCGTCGCCTTCAATAAGCTGCTGGGCGAGATCGGCGGCGTGGTGGGCACCGCCCGTTCGGCGGCCGATGCGGTCAGCACGGCCTCGCGCCAGATTGCGGCCGGCACGGGGGACCTGAATAACCGCACTTCGGCCCAGGCGGCGGCGCTGGAGGAAACCGCCTCCAGCATGGAGGAACTGACTTCCACCGTCGGCCAGAACTCCGACAACGCGCGCCAGGCCAACCAGCTGGCGCAGAACGCGTCGCAGATCGCGGTGCAGGGCGGCGAAGTAGTGAAGGAAGTGATCGACACGATGGATTCGATCAATGCTTCCTCGCGCAAGATCGTGGACATCATCAGTGTGATCGACGGCATCGCGTTCCAGACCAATATCCTGGCGCTGAATGCTGCTGTGGAAGCGGCGCGTGCGGGCGAGCAGGGCCGCGGCTTCGCCGTGGTGGCGACCGAGGTGCGCAACCTGGCGCAGCGCTCGGCGGCAGCGGCCAAGGAAATCAAGGTGCTGATCGACGACAGCGTGGAAAAGGTCGATTCCGGCACCAAGCTGGTGGTGCGCGCCGGCGACACCATGAGCGACGTCGTGGCCAGCGTGAAGCAGGTGTCCGACATCGTGGCGGAGATCAGTGCCGCCACCGCCGAACAGAACGCCGGCATCGCCCAGGTGCACCAGTCCATCACTTCGATGGACCAGGTCACGCAGCAAAATGCCGCGCTGGTGGAAGAGACAGCCGCCGCCTCGCAAGCCTTGCAGGACCAGGCCGAAATCCTGGCGCGCGCGGTCAGCGCTTTCCGCATCGACGCCAGCCACTTCAAGGCCGCGCCGGCGCTGCGCAACGCCAGCCGTCCTGCCGCCTCCTCCGCGGTCGCAGTGCGTCCTTCGCAGCGGCGCAAAGTGGCAAATGCGGCGAGTGCAGCGGGCCAGGACGAGTGGGAGCAGTTCTGATTTGTCTAATTTTTTAGAGCGCACACTTTAAGCGCGATTCATCCATCCGTCACAAATCGACGCTATCTTCTGGTTTCTTTTTCAACCAGGAGAACAAGATGAAACTGAGCACCATCGCTGCCGGCCTTGCGCTGGCAGCATCCGCCGTAAGCCTTCCCGCCCACGCCTGGCAGCAGGAAACGCATCGCCGCATCGTGCTCGATGCGGTGAACTATATGAAGGCCAATCCTGGTACCACCAACTACAACAAGCTGTTGGCGGGCGTAACGCGCGCCGGCTACACCATGGAGCAGTTCGCGGCGGCGCTGGGCCAGGGCGCTTACGACGTCGACGACTTCGCCGACACCTATATCTGCGGCGCCACCACCGGCAACTGCCAGCTGGCGCCGGTGTGGGGCGCGGGCGCCAGCATCGTCAAATACACCTCCTACTGGCACTTCCAGAACCACACGTCCGGACCGGACGTGCACGGCAATCCGTTCGGCGGCTACAACTACGCCAAGCTGGCCGTGGCCGGCGACATCGACAATATGGCCGCCAGCTGGCTGTACGGCGACTACCTCGATGACGGCGCGGGCGGGCTGAAAGGCTGGTTCGGCGACGGCAGCAAATACAATGCTTACGGCATCACCGAAGCGCACTACCGCCTGGGCGGCTACTCGACCAATTCGATGTACGCCGATTTCGAGTCGGCGCCGTTCCAGCCGATCGACAACCTGGGCCAATACTGGTTCTCGCAATTCCTGGCGCAGCCGACCGCGCAGTCGCTGGGCTTCGTGCTGCACACCACCGACCTGCTGCAGCCGCACCACACCTGGACCACGTCCGCGCACGACCATTCGGGCTGGGAGCAGTGGGTGTATGACTATTACGACAGCGAAAAGCTGAACGATCCGTCTCTGGTGACTGCCGCCCTGGCCGACTTCACCCCCGTCAACGCGGCCGCCACCGATATCCGCCCGCTGCTGACGCAAGGCGGCACCTACTCTTACGCCAATGGCGGCATCGTTCTCTCGTCGACGGCCTACAGTGACCGCGTTGGTGTGGCGAAGAAGATGATCCCGCACTCGATCGCCATGGTGGTGCACGTGCTGAACCGCGCCGCCGAGCGCCTGGCCATCTGATGGCGGCGCGCCGCTTCTTCCGTGCGGCTGCGTGCGCCGCTTTGCTCGCTGCCGCTGCGGCGCACGCGGCGCCCGCCGTATCGTCCGGCACGGCAACCGCCAGCGGCGCTGCTCCTGCCGCCAGCGCGCCGCTGGCCGCGCGCATCAATGGCGAGCCGGTATATGCAGCTACGGTGGAAACATTGTGGCAGCAGCGCCGCGCCAGCAAGCCATCGCTGACACGGCGCGCCGTGCTGGACGAGGTGATACTCGCTCGCCTGCTGTCGGCGCGCGCCAACGCAGCTGCGCCGCGTCCGCAGGCAAGCGGCGTGACCGTGGCCTTTGCGCCGGACGTCATGCTGGAAGAGCGCCTCGTCGCAACCCTGCGCGAAGTGTATGGAAAAGAGATCGAAACCGCCATCAAGGCGCTTCCCCGCGCCTCGCTGGAAAGCCTGGTGACTGCGCAGGCGCCGATGCCGAAACCGCAGCTGGAAGCGGTCTTCGGCCGTCCCGGCCCGTTGCTGCTGGAAATCGCCTTGACGGAGGAGCAGCAGGCGCAAGCCGCTGCGCTTGAAGTGCTGCGCTACCAGCTCCCCGGCGCAGCCGCGGCACGCATCACACTGTTCGATGTGTACCACCGGCAAAACGTCCAGGGCCGCTTGGCGCTGTCGCAGCAGCCAGCCAGCATCGCAGTGCAGCAGGCGCGCCATATGCTGGCCAATGCTTTCGTGCTGCACTGGGCCAGCCAGCGCTTCGGTCCGGAAGCGTTGGTCGACCTGCGCAAGGCTATTGCCGATGGCGAGGCGGTGGCGACGCTGCAGGCGCAGTTTGGCGTGGGGCTCGACACCGACTCGGGAAGCGCGGTGCTGAACCGCCTGTCCCGTGAAACCGAGGCCGGCGAGATCGAGCAGTACTACAGGCAGCACAAGGACCAGTTCGCCCGCATTGAAAAAGTGCGCGCCCGCCACATTCGCCTGGCCGAGGAAGCGCAGGCGCAGCGCGCGGCAAAAGCCTTGCAGGGCGGCGCAAGCTTCGCCGCCACGGCGCGCAGCATGTCGCGCGCCGCCGATGCAGCGCAGGGCGGAGACCTCGGCTGGATCAGCGCCGCCGGCGGCAAGGACTGGCTGTCCAGCCTCGCCTTCAGCCAGGAGCCGGGCAAGCCATCGGCCCCGATCCGCACACCGGCCGGCCCGAACGAAGCCGCTTATTGGGAGATCGTGCTGGTCGAAGAACGCGTGCAGGGCGTGCACCCACTGGATTCGGAGACGGTGCGCTACCAGGCCAGCCGCATGATCGCGCAGAAGAAAGCCATGCAGCAGCTGGGCGAGATGATCGAACAGGCGCGCCAATCGGCGCACATTGAAATTCTGGAGGCGCCATGAAACCCGGACCGCGCATCGCCCTCGCCATCGTTGCCGCAATCGCCGCCGCGATCGCAGGCCAATGGTACTTCGCCATTACCCGCGACACCCCGCCCGCAGCAGGCGAGGGCGCCGCTCCGCCGCAAAAGCCAGCCATCCCGACTGCTGCGCCCGCGCCAACGCCGGCACCCGCCAGCGCCGTTGCAACGGCCAGCGAAGGCGATGGAATGCGGCGCGTCCCCATCCCCACGGTCGACACGCGCGCGCCGGCCTGGATCTCGCTGGCGCAGTCGCGCGAGAACGGCGACGAACGCGCCCCTCCGATTGAACACGCAGCTCCCGCCGAACACCCCGACGCCAGCGTGCTGGCCGACCACGACGCCTACGCCGCCTACCAGCTGGCGCAAAAGCAGCGCCTGGCCGCCGCCTACGCGCAAGCTGCCACACCCGAGCTGGCAAACCTGCAGGCCGACCTCGAGCGCGGCCGCGAAGCCGGCATCCCCCCCGACCAACTGGCCCGCGTAGCCGAAAAAATCCGCCGCATCGAGCAGCAACGCCAAGCCGCCGCCGCAACGCTGTCGAAATAAAAGTCGGGGTCAGCTCTGGCAATCGGACATTTTGCGCTGCGCGCAGCGCAAAATGTCCGATTGCCAGAGCTGACCCCGACTTTTATTTCG
>JBCNPK010000027.1:0-76618 GCA_039593355.1 Pseudoduganella sp. | reverse complement strand
GCTCTGGCAATCGGACATTTCGCTACGCGAAATGTCCGATTGCCAGAGCTGACCCCGACTTTGGAGCTGACCCCGAATTTGCTAGCTTAAACGCTTACAGGGCTGCCAGGACTTCGTTGAAGGTGGCGCTTGGGCGCATCACGGCGGAGGTCTTGGCGCTGTCCGGCATGTAGTAGCCGCCGATGTCCATCGGCTTGCCTTGCACGGAGTTCAGCTCGGCGACGATCTTGGCTTCGTTCTCGCTCAGTGCCTTCGCGACCGGGGTGAACTTGGCTTTCAGTTCGGCGTCGTCGTTCTGCGCTGCCAGGGCCTGGGCCCAGTACATCGACAGGTAGAAGTGGCTGCCGCGGTTGTCCAGCTCGCCGGTGCGCGGCGATGGCGACTTGTTGTTGTCCAGCAGCTTGCCGGTCGCTTCGTCCAGGGTCTTGGCCAGGATCTTGGCTTTGGCGTTGCCGGTCTTGATGCCCAGTTCTTCCAGCGACACGGCCAGTGCCAGGAACTCGCCCAGCGAATCCCAGCGCAGGTGGTTTTCTTCCACCAGCTGCTTGACGTGCTTCGGTGCGGAGCCGCCGGCGCCGGTTTCGTACATGCCGCCGCCCGCCATCAGCGGAACGATGGACAGCATCTTGGCCGAGGTGCCCAGTTCCAGGATCGGGAACAGGTCGGTCAGGTAGTCGCGCAGGATGTTGCCGGTCACCGAGATGGTGTCCAGGCCGCGCGAGACGCGCTCCAGGGTGTAGCGCATGGCGCGGGTCTGCGACATGATCTGGATATCCAGGCCGCTGGTGTCGTGGTCTTTCAGGTAGGTCTCTACCTTCTTGATCACTTCCGCTTCGTGCGGACGGTAGGTGTCCAGCCAGAACACGGCAGGCATGCCGGAGTTGCGGGCGCGGGTGACGGCCAGCTTGACCCAGTCGCGGATCGGAGCATCCTTCACCTGGCACATGCGCCAGATGTCGCCTTCTTCCACGTTCTGGGTCAGCAGCACTTCGCCGGTTTCCAGGTCGGTGATGTTGGCAATGCCGCCTTCCGGCACTTCGAAGGTCTTGTCGTGCGAGCCGTATTCTTCGGCTTGCTGCGCCATCAGGCCCACGTTAGGCACGGTGCCCATGGTCTTCGGATCGAAGTTGCCATGCCATTTGCAGAAGTTGATCATCTCCTGGTAAATGCGGGCGAAGGTCGACTCAGGCATGACTGCCTTGACGTCGGCGGTGCGGCCGTCGGCGCCCCACATCTTGCCGCCGATACGGATCATGGCAGGCATCGATGCGTCGACGATCACGTCGTTCGGCGAGTGGAAGTTGGTGATGCCCTTGGCCGAATCGACCATGGCCAGCTTCGGACGGTTTTCCAGGCAGGCGTGCAGGTCTTTCAGGATCTCGTCCTTCTGCGAGGCCGGCAGCTTTTCGATCTTCTCGTACAGGTTGGACATGCCGTTGTTCACGTTCACGCCCAGTTCGTCGAACAGCTTGGCGTGCTTCTCGAACGCTTGCTTGTAGAAGATACGTACGCAGTGGCCGAACACGATCGGGTGCGACACCTTCATCATGGTGGCCTTGACGTGCAGCGAGAACATCACGCCGGTCTTGTAGGCGTCGTCGATCTGCTTTTCGTAGAATTCCAGCAGGGCTTTCTTCGACATGAACATGGAGTCGATGATTTCGCCCGCTTGCAGGGAGACCTTCGGCTTCAGCACGATGGTCTTGCCCGATGGGGTCAGCAGTTCCATCTTGACGTCGCGCGCCTTGTCCAGGGTCATGGACTTTTCGCCGTGGTAGAAGTCGCCATGGTGCATGTGCGACACGTGGGTGCGCGATGCCTGGCTCCATTCGCCCATGGAGTGCGGGTTCTTGCGTGCGTATTCTTTCACGGCCTTTGGCGCGCGGCGGTCGGAGTTACCTTCGCGCAGGACCGGGTTCACGGCCGAGCCGATGCACTTGCCGTAGCGGGCTTTCAGCGCTTTTTCTTCTTCGGTCTTGGCGTCTTCCGGATAGTCCGGCAGCTTGTAGCCGCGCGCTTGCAGTTCGCGCACGCAGGCGATCAGCTGCGACACGGATGCCGAAATATTCGGCAGCTTGATGATGTTCGTGTCCGGCAGTTGGGTGAGGGCGCCCAGTTCGGCCAGGTTGTCAGGCACTTTCTGTTCGTCGGTCAGGCATTCCGGGAAGGCTGCCAGCACGCGTGCTGCGACCGAAATGTCGCTGGTCACGACGTCGACGCCGGCAGGTGCGGCGAATTTCTGCACGATCGGCAGCAGGGAATAGGTCGCCAGCAGCGGCGCTTCGTCGGTAAGGGTGTAGATGATTTTGGACTTGTCAGACATGTTTATTCCCTCGGAATGCGAATGGTGTCTTGTGGACTGAGGCGCATATTGTACGCGCTATTGGGGAAATATTGATAATTGGGACTATTGCGTAGGGTTATGCTGCAGCGCACTTTCGCACGGTGTCCCAGGTGCGCGTGGTGATGTCCTTGCCGAAGCTCTTTTCGATCAGGCGCATGAAAACCGGGCCGTCGGCGCTGGGCAGGTAGCAGGAAAACACTTCGCGCCCGCGGACGCCCAGCACGCTGGCGCCGCTCATTTCCAGCGGCAGTGCGGTGTTGGGCTGGGGCTTCTCGCGCAGGAAGCTCACCACGCGCTTGGCGCCGGCTGGAGCTTTGAAGCCGGGGTAGGGGTCGTCTTCCAGCATGTTCTTGAGTTCTTGCTGCGAACGCACGATGGTGTAGAAGCGGCGGCCCAGGGTCCTTTCCATGGCCGCCTCGCATTTGCGTTCCAGCGCGGCGTCGCTGGCGGAACGGGCGTCGAATGCTACATTGCCACTTGATAGAAGCGTTTTGACATTGGAAAATCCGGCACTTTCGAAAGCGGCTTTGAGTTCCGGCATCTTGCAGTTCATCGGGCTGACGCCGCGGAGCAGGGCAATATAGCGAGGCATTGTGTTTCAGATAAGAGTTGAGCCGAAGGGATTATCGTTCGAAACGGATGGCGAAGCCACCCTCCTGGCGTCGGCACTGCGCGCCGGGGTGGCGCTGCGCAGCTCCTGCCGCAACGGCACTTGCCGCACCTGCATCTGCCGGGTGCAAAGCGGCACCGCGCGCCACATCATCGCGTGGCCGGGACTGAGTGCGGACGAGAAGCGGGACGGTTATATCCTGCCTTGCGTGGCGGTAGCCACCTCCGATCTCGTCCTGTCGCCCAGCGATCATTGGTGAGGACCTAGTTCGCGAGTTTACGACAAATTGTTAAAGGGGTTTCTCAATTGCCCGCGCTATTGCTATAGTTAGCCTATCGCATATAGTCGTAGATTCCATGGCAACACGCAGAGACTTCCTTCACATGATGGCGGGCACCGCACTTGCGGGCCTGCCGCTCGTCGGGCGCACGGCGCAGGAGCCGGAACCGCCTCCCGACATCTTCGACGCGCAGATGCTCGACCTGGAATTCTGGGTCAAGCCGCGCACCATCAGCGTGGTCCGACCGCAGAGCGGGGAAAAAGCCCGGCTGCTGTACTGGAAGGATGGCGATATCATCGATTCGGCTTACCAGGAGCTGTGCCATTTGCTGCGCGATGTGAATGGCAAGGAAACGGCGCCGATCGATCCCAAGCTGTTCGAGACGCTATGGGGCGCACAGGCGTTCGTGCAGCGTTTTGGGATCGAGAGCCCGCTGGAGATCTTGTCGGGTTATCGGACGCCGGCGTCCAATAAGCGCTTGATCGAGCAGGGGATTCCGGCGGCGCGGCAATCGCTGCATATGAGCGGGCGCGCGGCTGATATCCGGATTCCCAATCTGAATGCCGAGGTGCTGGGCAGCCTGGTGCAGAGTTTCCGGCAGGGTGGCGTGGGCTTTTACTACCGTGAGGGGCCGCGCGGGGGCTGGATTCATGCGGACACCGGCTTGCAGCGGACCTGGAAGGGCTAAAACCGGTAAACCAGGGTCTGACCCAAGGGTCAGACCCCGTACGGTCTCTCGGCCACTGGTGTTGGGTTCAGACTTTTGACTTTTTAAAAAGATCAAGACCGCACAACCATCAACACAGGCGGATGAGCTGACTGGGTCTGACCCTTGGGTCAGACCCTGGTTTACGGGTTTTCAATGGTAATAATAAGCCGGCGTCGGCACCGCATCGGTCCTGGCCAGCCGCTCCGCTTCCAGGTCGACCTTATGGTCCCACCAGATCTTCCACCCGCGGCGCTGGTCCTCCACCATCTCCGGATGCTCATCCAGCAGCTTGCCGAAGAACGCATCAAACTCAGATACATATTCGTTTACTTTCATACCACCTCCCACTGATTCGGTTACACTCCTGACCCATGTTGAATGAAGACGACGAAGCGGCCAAGCCGCGCTTTCGCCCGGTGCCCTGGACTGCACTGGAAACGCCCCAGGATGTGGAGCTGTGGATCGCCGAGCACGACCTCGCGCTGAAGGAACACGTCGGTAAGCAGGAAACCGGCTACGGCGTGTGTTTCAGCCTGGCCGAAGGGGGCGACATCTATATGCAGACCACCGAGGGCGCCGTTATCCTCGATGTTACTCCTGAAGCCGATTGGGTGGAGCCCTTGTTGTGCGCCATCTCCGGCGCCGAGCCGCCCAAGGGCCGCCTGTGGACGCTGCCCGAAGACAAGCTGATCCAGCTCATCCTTGGCCTGTCCACCCTGGTCGCCACCACCACCCTGGTCGTCGGCCACCAGTTCGGCCGCCGCCGCAATGTCTAAAGGATTTCCGATGCGCAAACCATTGATCGCCATCCTTCTGGCCGCAGCCGCCTTGCACGCCAGCGCCGCCGACCTGCTGCAGACCGTCAAGGCGCGCGGCACGTTGAAAGTGGCCATGGAAGGGGTCTACCCGCCCTTCAACTTCAAGGAAAGGAACGGCGAGCTGGCCGGCTATGACGTGGACGTGGCGCGCCTGGTGGCAAGCAAGCTGGGCGTGAAGCTGGAATTCGTGACCTCGGAATGGGCCTCGATCCTGGCTGGCCTGGCCAGCAACAAATACGACGTCATCATTTCCCAGGTCGGCATCAACCCCAAGCGCGAACAAGTGTTCGATTTCAGCGCGCCCTACATCTATTCCTCGCCGATGCTGATCGTGCGCAAGGATGACAAGAGCAACTGGACCGCGCTGGAGCAGCTGAAAGGCAAGCGCGTCGGCGCCGGGCAGGGCAGCGTGTACGAAATGCAGGCCAAGGCGGTGCCGGGCATCGAAGTCAAAGGCTATCCCGCCTCCGCCGAACAGATGCAGGACCTGGCCCTTGGCCGCATCGACGCCGCCCTGAACGACAGCCTGATCGCAGCCTATATGATGAAGACCTCCAATCTGCCGATCAAGGCCGGCGCCCGGGTTGGCGCGATCGAACGCATGGGCATCCCGTTCAGGAAGGGCAACCCCGAATTCAAGGCCGCCATCAACAAGGCGCTGGCCGATGCCGCCGCAGACGGCAGCTTGAAAGCCATTTCAATGAAATGGTTCGGCGTTGATGTGAGCAAGGCGCCGTAAGCATGGAGTGGCTGGACCTGCTGCACGAGGCGGCGCCCGTCATGTTGAAGGGCGCCAGCTACACGTTGGCGTTCGCCGTGGCTTCGATGGTGGGCGGCCTGGTGCTGGGTTTCCCCACGGCCGTCATGCGTATCCTGCCCTGGAAATGGCTGCGCTGGCCGGCCAATGTGTATGTCAGCCTGATGCGTGGGACGCCTCTGCTGGTGCAGATGTTCGTCATCTACTACGGGCTCCCCTCAGTCGGCATTGAATTCACCCCGGTCACCGCCGGCATTCTTGCGTTGAGCCTGAACGCCGGCGCCTACCTGTCGGAAAGCCTGCGCGGCGCCATCCTCTCGATCCATCGTGGCCAATGGTCGGCCAGCTATAGCCTGGGCATGGGCTATGGGCAAACCCTGCGTTTTGTGATCCTGCCGCAGGCACTGCGCATTGCCGTGCCATCGATGAGCAACACCCTGATCAGCCTGATCAAGGATACCTCCCTGGTCTCGGTCATCACCATGACTGAGCTGATGCTGTCGACGAAGGAAGTGATCGCCACGACCTTCCGGCCCTTGCCCCTGTACCTGGCGGCCGCAGCGATCTACTGGATACTCAGCCTCGCATTCGAGCAATTGCAACGCTTTGCCGAGCAACGCCTGAACCGCGCCCACCGCCAAAGTTAGCGGCTCGACATTGTCACAAGGGCATGCTAGTCTGGAACCACTATGGATAAAGACCAGCAACCCAGGCAGGCGGAGCAGGCGGCCGCCATTCGGCCCGCTGTCTCCGGACTGGCAGGCCTTGACTCCCTGTTGCCTGGCGAAGCCGTGCTGGCCGCCATGGGCGGCACCCCGCCCGCCGTCTACAACGGACTGCAGCGTGCCGAGGGCGCACTGCAGCTGCCCACCGACCAGGACTATTTCAACGACCTTTACCTGCTGGCGCCGGTCGGCTATTTCGTTCTTTCCAGCGATACCACGATCGAACAGATGAACCTGGTCGGCGCCGACCTGCTCGGCTTGCCGCGCCATAACCCGGAGCGGGTCGCCTTCCGCCAATTCATCGCGCAACGCTTCGTGGCCGACTTTGACGCCTTCGTCAGCCGCAGCCTGACCACTGAAGAGCCGCAGCGCCTGTCATTGCAGATGACGCGCGGGCGCGGCGACCGCGGCTTTGCCGTCACCCTGTTGGGCAGCGGGACGCCCGGAGCCGCGCAACTGCGCGTGGTATTGGAAATGGCCGAAGGCAAGCTGGCCGCGCTGGAAAAGAGCGAAGAGCGCTTCCGCCGCATCGTGCATAGCGCGGAAGAGGGTATCTGGGAAATTGATTCCGCCGCACGCACCAGCTTCGTCAATCCCAAGATGGCCGCCATGCTCGGCTACACGATCGAAGAAATGCTGGAGCAGCCGCTGGTGCGCTTCATGGACGACGAAGGGCGCTCCCTGCTTGAGCGTAATATCGTACGCCGCCAGCAAGGAATCGCCGAACGCCATGAATTCAAATTCCTGCGCAAGGACGGCAGCGAAATGTGGGCCACGCTGGCCACCAATCCCATCTTCGACGCCGATGGCAGCTACCTTGGCGCGCTGGCGCTGGTCAGCGACATCACCGAGCGCAAGCTGTCGACCGAGCTGATCTGGCATCAAGCCAACTACGACTCGCTCACGTCCCTGCCGAACCGCAATATGTTCCAGGACCGCCTGTCGCAGGAAATGAAGAAAGCCCGGCGCGACGGCCTGTTCCTGGCGCTGCTGTTCATCGACCTCGACCAGTTCAAGGAAATCAACGACCGCTTGGGCCACGAAATGGGCGACGCGCTGCTGGTGGAGGCCGCCTCCCGCATCGCCGCCTGCGTGCGCGCCTCCGACACGCTGGCACGGCTGGGCGGCGATGAATTCGTCGTGATCCTGCCCGGCCTCGACCACATCACCAGCGCCGAGCGCGTGGCGCAGCAGATCATCAACAGCCTGAACCGCCCATTCATGCTGGGCGAGGCCACCGGCTCGGTATCGGCCAGCATCGGCATCGCCTTGCACCCCTCGGACGCCAACGACCCTGAGCAATTACTGCGCAATGCCGACCAGGCCATGTACGCCGCCAAGAATGCCGGCCGCAACCGCTACAGCTACTTCACCCAGGACATGCAAGCGGCCGCCCAGCTGCGGCTGCGCATCACGCGCGATTTGCAGATGGCGGTGGCCAACCAGCAGTTCGAGCTGGTCTACCAGCCCATCATCAACCTGCATACGGGCGCCATCGAACGCGCGGAAGCGCTGCTGCGCTGGCGCCATCCCGAGCGCGGCCTGCTGAACCCGGCGGATTTCATCGGCAGCGCCGAAGCCAGCGGCATCATCCTCGAAATCGGCGACTGGGTGTTCCGCAACGCCGCCGACCAGGCCAAGCGCTGGCAGCAAGAGCTGGGACGGCCGTTCCAGATAAGCGTCAACCAGTCGCCGGTGCAATTCCGCACCGGGCCCGAGGTATTCGAAGAATGGATGCAGTACGTCGAGAAACTGGAACTCGCCCCGCGCAGCATCGTGATCGAAATCACCGAACGCTTGCTGCTGGACGACAGCGGCCCCGTGGTCGACCGCCTGCGCCAATTCAAATCGATGGGCTTGCAGGTCGCGCTGGACGACTTCGGCACCGGCCATTCGGTGCTGGCCCACCTGAAGAATTTCGACATCGACTACCTGAAGATCGACCGCAGCTTCGTGATGGACCTGGCCGGCGACTCGGGCGACCTGGCCCTCTGCGAAGGCATCATCGTCATGGCCCACAAGCTGGGCCTGAAAGTGGTGGCCGAAGGCGTCGAAACCGAGATGCAGCTCAAGCTGCTGAAAGCCGCCGGCTGCGACTACGCCCAAGGCTACGTCTACGCCCACCCCATGCCGCCCGCGCAGATGACCGCCATGGCCCGCGGCCCGGCCCGCCTGGCGTAAATTCGGGGTCAGGTCCGAAAGTCGGGGTCAGCTCTGGCAATCGGACATTTTCCGATAAGCCTTGACGGCTCGGCTGACCGTGCGGGTTGAGACTTCGCGGAATGCTGCAATTTCAGCCATCGTATAGGCTCGCGATAAGTATGCCCGGGCCATCGCTTCATGTTCGTTCGCGAAGAGCGTGAAGTACTCGGCCAATGGCTGGACAATTGCGCGCCGTTGTGCGCGTTTGATTTCCAGTAGGTCTCCCCCGAGCTTGACTTTGGCCGCGCGCTCGCAAAAGGCATCGTCGCCGAGAAACAGCTGGTTCCGAACGGCTCGGAAGGGGCTTTCCAATCCGATGCCTTTCAATACAAAAACCTCGAATTCGCGAATCGCGGCCTCGCGCTGGTGTCCGAAGTTCGCCAGCACCACATCGCACTCATGCCATGCGGGCGCATCGATACGGCCAACGATGATGTTGTAACTGCTCCACTCCCAGCCGGCGGGGTGCGCTACCAATCCTGCACGTACGGGATTCAGAACCGTATAGCGCGTGAGCTCCATCAAGTATTCGTCTGCCTGGCACAGGACTGCGTGATAACGCCCTTGGAATACATGGCCGGTCAAACCATGTTGCCTGTTGAAGTATTGCGAATAGTTACCGTTGAGATAGCGCATGCCACGTGACAACTGGCCTTGCCTCGTCTGAATAACGAGATGGTAGTGATTGCCCATCTGGCAAAAAGCGTGAACCACGAAGTCGAACCGTTCGCAGGCTTCTGCGAGCATAGCCAGCCAGGTCAGGCGGTCGCTGTCAGTACGAAAGATCGTGCAACGCCGGTCGCCGCGCGCGGTCACGTGGTAGAAGGCGTTGTCGTGTTCGATTCGTAATGGCCGGCTCATGAAGCCAGTTTAGGCGCGCCGAAAACAGGAATTTTGCGATGCCGCAAGCAAATGTCCGATTGCCAGAGCTGACCCCGACTTTCAAGATAGGCGGAGCAGGGAGACGACGCGGTCGCGGTTGATGCCGACCAGGGCGGAGGTGAGGGAGACCAGGGCGGCGTAGCCGGGCTCGTTGGCGATGTTACGGAAGACGTCGGCCATCTGGCCCATGCCGGCCACTTCGATCTCGGGCAGGTCGCTTTGCATGCGCTGGGTGGTGGCGACGTACTCTTGCCGGACTTTGGCGAGCGCGGCTTCAACTTGGCTCAGCGCTTGCGTGACTTGCTGCAATGTGGCGCGCATGGAGTCGATGTCGCTGGTGCCCCAGTTTTCCGGCATTAGGGCGGGCGCTTCAGCGTCGGCGCGGACGCGATTCAATTGGCCTGCCGGGAAGCGGATGCCGGAGCCCTGTACGGCGAGCGAGTCGCGCACCGCAGGCCAGGCATTTTCCGGGGTGCTGAAGACCAGCTCGCCATCCTTGTTGACCGAGACGCGCACGCCGGCCGGCGCCAGGGCCTGGTCGAAGCGCGCGACGATTTCGCCGTCGGACAGGCCGGGCGCCAGGTGCACCGAGCGCAGCCCGGCCGTGCCGCCGCCAACCGCGATGGCCAGCGTTTCGCGCGGGCCGTTGCGCAGGTTGGCCAGGGTCATGCCGCGTACGGTGAAGCGCTGGGTGGCCGGGTCGTTGGAGAAGTTCAGCTGCGCGTCGAGCGTGCCGCCCGAGGCCTGGCTGCGGTTGCGCCAGGTGTCGGTGAACTGCCTGACACGCTGTTCCACCTGGCCGTCGCGCATCTGGCGCGTGGCAAGCTTGGCGGCGATGTCGGTCTTCAGGGCGCGCAGCTGGGCGGCGCTTTGCTCGAGGAAGTCGATCGCTTGCTGGGCGCCGGAGACGTCGCTTTGCAGCGGGGCGTCAAGATTGCTCAGGCCGCGCCGCAGGGGCGCCGGGGCGGCGCCATTGGCGGCCGCCTGGTCGACGGCCGCGCCCGCATCCGCCGGCACGGACTCGGCCTGTCCCGCCGCCGGGTTGGCGGTGGCGCGGGTGCTGAGGCCGGGTGTGCTGGGGCGTTGGGCGATTTCCATGATCAGGAGATGACGTTGAATAGTGACAGGTTGCTGACCTTGGCATAGGCCTGGTACGTTGCTTGTAAGGCACTATTGTAGCCAGAGAGCTGGGTGGCGGCGAGGCCGTAATCCAATTGTGCAATGTCGGTGATCGCGACCTTGTTCGACAGGCTGACATTGCTGTGGTTGTTGGCCAGGGTTTCCATCACGTTCTGGGCGCCGCCGAACTGGGCGATCTTGCCGGAGATCAGGTTGAGCGCCGTGTCGGTACCGTCCAGGGCGTCTTTCAGCGCGCTGCGCAGCACGGGATCGCTGGCGCTGGCGCCTGGCAGGCCCAGCAGGTCGATCGCCTTGTCCAGCTTGTTCAGGTAGTCGTCCATGCCGTCGACCGTGACATTGGCCGGCTGGGTGATGCCATTGCCGACCACCACTTCCTGCGTGTTGTTATTGCCGGTGAAGCTGTAGCGCGAACCGGGCGCGGCGGCGGCGTTCATGCTCAGCGCCGGGGTGCCGGTGGCGGTGCCGGAGAAAATATACTTGCCTTCCTGGTCGAGCGTGTTGCCGTTGAAGAAGAGCGAGTCGCGCAGCGAGGTCAGGCTGTTGACCATCGAATTCAGGTCGGCGCTGGTGTTGGAGCCGTCCGAGGCCCAGACGAAGAGGTCGCGCGCGGCGCCCATGTCATTGACCATCGAAGTCAGGTAGGTCTCGTTCTTGGACAGGCGGATTTTCACCGCGTCGATGTTCTCGAGGTATTGGCCGACGATATTCTCTTCGCGGCGCAGGCGCGACAGGCGCACATTGGCGATCGGCTCGTCGGACGGTACCTGGATCTTGTTGCCGGTTGCCATCTGCTCGGTCAGCTTGGCGATCACCCCTTGGTTGATCTGCAGCGAGCGGTTCATGGAAGCCTGGAACTGGCTGGAGGCGATGCGCATCTTGCTTATCCTTAGAACAGCGCCAGGGTGGCGTCAAACAGGGTATTGGCCACGGCGATCACTTTCATGTTCGCCTGGTACATATTCTGGTATTCGACCAGGTTGATCGCTTCTTCGTCCTTGTTGACGGAGCTGGTCGCCGCCCAGTCGTCTTCCGACTGCTGGCGGATGGTCGTCGCCGTGTCGAGCAGCGACTGGTTCTGGCCGCTGTCGATGCCCAGCTTGCCCACCAGCTGGGTGTCGGCGTCGCCCAGCAGCACGGTGCCGACCGAGGTCAGCGTCACCGGCTTGCCTTTGATGGCGATCAGTTTTTGCAGGTTGCCGCTGTCGCCCGGCTGGCCGTCGGACGAAAACGCCAGGTCGGCGGCCTGGATCCCGGGCGAGAGGTTGAGGATGCCGCCCGCGCCGGTCGGGTTGAACGAGAACAGGTCGACGCCGGCCGTGCCGTCGGGCTTGAAGCCTGCCTTGAGCTGGGTGTTGACCATGGCTGCCATCTGGTCGGCCATGTCGGTCAGGGATTTTTGCAGCGGCGCGAGGATGTTCTTTTCGAAGTCGCCGATGCCGCCCAACTGGCCGCCGACCTTGGTGTCGTCCAGGCCGAAGGTGGTGCCGGCGAACGCCAGTTCGAGCGAAGCCGGGGTGGTCGAGGTGTTCATCGACAGCGTGCCGGCCAGGTTGCCGCTGACCAGGGGCTGGCCGCTGCGCAGCGATACGGTACGCGTGCCGTCGGGCTGCTCCAGCACTTCCACCGACACCAGGTTGGCCAGCGCATCGATATTGCGGTCGCGCTCGTCCACCAGGGCCGAGACATTGGTGCCCAGCGAGCCGGCCTGCGTGATGCGCTGGTTCAGGCTGGCGATATTGGCTGTCAGGGTATTCAGCTGCGGCAGCATGGCGTCACGCTGCTGCGAAACGGAAACCTGCTGCTGGCGCGTGACGTTGTAAATGCTGTTGAACGATTGCGCCATGGCATTGGCCGCGGTCAGCACCTGCTGGCGCAGCGGGCTCGACACCGGATCGACGCCGGCCGCGTTCAGCGCGCGGAAGAACTGGTCAACGCCATTGGACAGGCTGGTCTTTTCATCGCCCATCACGCGTTCGAGCTGCGTGAAGTAGGGCTGGGACTGGGTATGCGCGCCGAGCTGGGAATTGGCGCGCCACAGCTGCTGGCTCTTGTAGGAATCGGAAAAGCGCAGCAATTGGCTCACTTCGACGCCGAAACCGGCGCCCTTGGTGCCCGAGGCTGGCGCGACGGCCGACAGAAGCACGCCCTGGCGGGTGTAGCCCTTCGTTTGCAAGTTTGCAATGTTCTGGCTCGTCGTGTTGATGGCGGTCTGGGCCGCCAACGATCCGGACAGTGCATTGTTGATAATCGACATGGCGCAATCTTCCTTTGTTAAGGGGTAAAGGCGACCGCTTGCGGGCGAGGATTAAGCGTCAGCCGGATTTTTCTTGGGCAAAACTGAATTGTCCGCGGCCGGGGCCGCGGCGGGTGGCGGCGCCAGCTGGCGCAGGATGGCGTCGGCGATGCCGAAGGCGCGGCGGCCGGCCAACTGGTCGGCCACCATATTGTCGGCCATGTCCAGCATGTCGCTGTTGATCGAGTCCTTGTAGATGCTGTCGTCGTCGGCCATCGCCTTGGTGGCGTCGCGCATCTTGTGCAGGGTCTGGGCGATGAAGAAGCTTTCGAACTTGACCGCGGCTTCGGTGGCCTTGGCCTGGTAGCGCGACGCGTCGCTCTGCGGCGCCGGGGCGGCCTGGCCGACCTTTGGCTCCGTCGGGGCGCCGATATCGAGCTGGCGCACCGGCAGGGGGAGGAAGCGGCTGTCCATCAGATCACCACCAGTTCGCCTTCGATGGCGCCGGCCTGGTCCAGCGCCTGCAGGATGGCCATGATGTCGTCCGGCGTCGCGCCCAGGCTGTTGACCGTGTCGATGATGGTTTGCAGCTTGGCGCCGGCCGGCCACTTGAAGGTGTGCGGACGGGCTTCATCGACGGCGACGTTGGACTGCGGCGTGACGGCGGTCTGCCCCTGGCTGAACGGGGCAGGCTGGCTCACTTTCGAGCTCTCCGAAATGACGACTTTCAGCGAACCATGGGTGACGGCGGCGGCCTTCACGCGCAGGCCGTCGGCGATCACCACGGTGCCGGTGCGCGAGTTGAACACCACCTTCGGCGTCTCGGCGCCCACTTCGATCGGCATGGCTTCCAGCTTGGCCATGAAGGCGACGCGCTGGGTCGGGTTCTCCGGCGCCACGACGTCGATGCCGGTGCCGTCGGCGGTCGTGGCGACCTGGCCGAACTTGCGGTTGATCGCTTCCACGATATTGGTGGCGGTCTCGAAGTTGGGTTGTTTGAGCGACAGGTGCACCGTCGGCCTGGTGGCGAAGTCGGTGGCGATTTCGCGTTCGATCACCGCGCCGTTCGGGATGCGGCCCGCGGTCGGGGTGTTGACCGTGACCGAGGAGCCGCTCTTGCCGCTGGCCGACAGGCCGCCGACCACCACATTGCCCTGGGCCAGGGCGTAGACTTCGTTGTCGGCGGCTCTCAGGGGCGTCAGCAGCAGGGCGCCGCCGCGCAGGCTCTTGGCGTCGCCCAGCGAGGAGACGGTGACGTCGATCGGCTGCCCGCGGCGGTAGCCGGGCGGGAAGACGGCCGAGACCATCACGGCGGCGACATTCTTGCTCTTGGCGTCGGCGCCGTCGGGCATCTTGACGCCGAATTGCTTGAGCATGTTGACCACGGACTGGCTGGCGAATTTCACCTGGGTGGAGTCGCCGGAACCGTTGAGGCCGACCACCAGGCCGTAGCCGACCAGGGGGTTGTCGCGCACGCCTTCGATGGAGACCAGGTTGCGCAGGGTGGGGGCGGCTGTGGCGGGGAGGGCGATGGCCAGCAGCAGCGCTGCCAAAACCCGGTAAATCTGGGTCAGACCCGAGGGTCCGACCCGACCGGCGACCGTCGCGTGGACGGGTCTGACCCTTGGGTCAGACCCAGGTTTACCGGGTTGAAAGCGGAACATCATCACTCACCTCAGAACGGCATCAAGGGGCCAAGGAAGAAGCGCGTCAACCAGCCGGGCTGGTTGGTCTCGGCGAGCGACCCCTGCGCGCCGTAGGCGATGCGCGCATTGGCGATGCGCTGCGACGATACCTGGTTATTGGCGTCGATATCGGCCGCGCGCAGGTAGCCGCGCAGGCGCACGAATTCCTCGCCCTGGTTCAGGGTCAGGACTTTTTCGCCGGCCACTTTCAGCAAGCCGTTCGGCATCACTTCCTGCACGATCACGGTGATCGCGCCGGACAGCGCGTTCTGCTGGGTACTCTGGGCATCGCCCTTGAAGCCGCGCTCAGCCGAGATGTCGACGCCTGCTTTCGGGAAGGTCTTGCCCAGCAGCAGGGGCGAGGCGATACCGACGCTGGAATCCTTGGCCAGCGTGGTGCCGGCGCTCTTCGATGCCTGCGTGGTCTCCTGCAAAATCACGGTGACCAGGTCGCCGACGCGGAAGGCGCGGCTGTCCGACACCAGCGACATGCTGCTGTCCGGAGTAAAGACGCCGCCGGAACTGCCGCGCGGCTGTGCGCTGCGCGTGACGACCGGGGCATCTTCGAATGGCGCCGGACGCACGGTCGGCTGCAGGCTGTTGCAAGCAGCCAGGAGCAGAAGTGCCAGCGCGGGCAGGGTGGTTTTCATCAGCGTGCGGCCTGTGCCAGGTATTGCAGCATATTATCCGCCGCGGTCAGAACCTTGGTGTTCATTTCGTAGGTGCGCTGGGCAGCGATCATGTCCACCATCTCTTCCACCACCTGCACGTTGGAGCCTTCCAGCGCGCCTTGCTTCAGCTTGCCGAACTGGGCGTCGCCTGGGCGCCCTTCGGTCGGGGCGCCGGACGCCGGCGTTTCGGCGAACAGGTTCTCGCCCAGGGCCTGCAGACCGGTCGGGTTGATGAAGGAGGTCAGGGTCAGCTGGCCCAGTTCGCTTGGCTGGGTGTTGCCGGGAATCGTGGCCGACACGGTGCCGTTCTCGCCGATGGTGATGGCGGTGGCGTTGGCCGGCACGGTGATCTGCGGCACCAGCGGCAGGCCGGAGGCATTGACCAGCACGCCGTCCTTGTCCACTTGCAGCTGGCCGGCGCGGGTATAGGCCGGTTCGCCGTTCGGGCGGCGTACTTGCAGGAAGCCATTGCCCATCACCGCCACGTCGAGCGCGTTGTTGGTCGTTTGCAGGTTGCCGTTGGTGAAGATCTTCTGGGTGCCGACCAGGTGGGTACCATTACCCATCTGTACGCCGGACGGGTTCAGGGTATTGTTGTCGGCACGCTGGGCGCCCGGCTGCTGGTCGATCGAGTAGAACAGGTCTTCGAATACCACGCGGTCGCGCTTGAAGCCCACGGTATTGGCGTTGGCCAGGTTGTTGGCAATCGCCTGCAGTTTGGCGTCCTGCGCCTGCACGCCGGTCTTGCTGATCCACATTGCTGGATTCATCGTCAATCTCCTGTTAGCCGGTAATCAGTTTGTTGCCGGTCGATGTCATGTCGTCGGCAGCCTTGAATAGTTTCATCTGAATTTCGAAAGTGCGGTTCAGGCTCATGGTGGCGACCATCTCTTCCATGGCCGACACGTTCGAGCCTTCCAGGTGGCCCGCCTTGACCTGCACGCTGGGATCGGTGGCCAGGTCCTGGCCGCTGCGCGCCACCACCAGGCCCGCTTCATTCTTGGTCAGCTCGGACGCTTCGGCGCGCACCAGCTTGAGCTTGTCGATCACCTGCATCTGCGCATCGGCGCCGGCTCCGAGCACGGACACCGTGCCGTCCTGGCCGATCTCGACCTTGCGGTGCGGCGGCAGGGTGATCGGGCCGCCTTCGCCCAGCAGCTGCATGCCGTTGACGGTCATGCTGCCGTCGGCATCGAGCGTGACGGCGCCGGCGCGGGTATAGGCTTCCCCGGTCGGACCCTGCACGGCGAAGTAGCCGTTGCCGGAGATGGCGATGTCGAGGTCGCGGCCGGTCTGGCGCAGCGCGCCCTGGCGGTCGGTCACGGCATTGGCCTGCAGCTGCGACATGTGGCGGTCGTCGTAACCGTAGCCGGGCAGGTTGGCGGCTTGCGCCAGCTCGAGGTTGGCGCGGAAGCCGTTGGTGTCGAGGTTGGCGAGGTTGTTGGCGTGCACCTGCTGGCCACGCATGGCCCGCTCGGCGCCGCTCATCGCGGTGTAGATCAGCGCGTCCATTCAGCTGCCCCTTTACAGCGCCTGCATCAGCGACTGCAGCATCTGGTTCTCCGCGGTGATGACCTTGGAGTTGGCCTGGTAGTTGCGCTGGGAAGTCATCAGGCTCACCAGTTCGGCCGTGATGTCGACGTTCGAGGTCTCCAGGGAGGCGACCGTGAGCGAGCCCGCCACGCCCTGGCCGGCTTCGGACAGGTTGGCGTTGCCGGACTGGACGTTGGAGGTCCAGGCGGTTTCATTGACCGGGGTCAGCGCATCTTCGTCAGGGAAGGTGGCGATGGCCAGGCGGCCCACGGCCTGCTTCTCGCCGTTGGAATACTTGGCCACCACATTGCCTTGCTGGTCCAGGTCCACGCCCACGTAGCTGCCGGAGGCATAGCCGTCGGCGGCGTTGGTGGAGGTGGTCGATTCGCCCTTCTGGAAGGTGGTGCCGGTGTAGTCCAGCTCGACCGACATGGCGGCCGCCGGGCTTGGGGTGAAGGTCAGGTTGTGGACGAAGTTGCCGCCGTTGCTCGCGGTGTCGAGCTGGCCGTTGACGTCGAACTTCAGGGTGTAAGGCGAACCGCCGGCCGCACCGAGGTCGGTGCCGTCGACGGCGGCGTACACCTTGACCGTCAACGCGGCAGGGTCTTTCACGAAGTACTGGGTCACGGTGTGTTCCACGCCCAGCGAGTCATGCACCACGGTGACCTTGGACATATTGTACATATTGGCGTCCGGTACCACGGCCGGGGTGACGGTCGCGTCCGGCAGCTTGGTGGTGATGTCGCCGGCCGGCACGGTCCAGTCGGCCGACAGGTTGGCCACGAAGTCGAGGTTGGTGGTCGCCTTGGCCGCCAGCAGGTTGGTCGGCACCTTGATGTCGCCCAGCGGACCGGCCACCATGCTCGGCGGGGTCAGCTGGAAGCCCTGGACGCGCGCGCCGCTGCTGTTGACCAGGTAGTCGGTGGCGTCCTTGTTGAAGATGCCGACGCGGGTGTAGTTGGTCTGGCCGGTGGAATCCTTGGCGACGAAGAAGCCGCGGCCATTGATCAGGGCGTCCAGGCTGCGGTTGGTGGCCTGGATGCCGCCGTTCAGGCCGATCGACTGGGTGGTCGATTCCACGTGCACGCCGGTCGGCTGCGCACCGGCGTGCAGCGACGCGAAGTTGGAGCGGCTGGACTTGAAGCCGAAGGTCCCGGCGTTGGCGATATTGTTGGAAATCGTGCCCAGTTGCTCGTTGATGGCCTGGATGCCGGACAAAGCGATATCGAAACTCATGGCGAGGACCTTTCGTTAAATGACGGTAGCGGGCGTCTTGCCCCGGAATGCGGAAATGGCCGACGGCGGCACTTCGCCGACGGAATCGATCTTGACGGTAATGCTGCCGCCGCTGCCGACTTGCACGCTGTCGAGGCGGCCTTGCACTGCCAGCGGCACCACGGCGTTGCTTTCGCTGGCAACGCGCATCGCGTAGGTGCCGGCCGGCAGGCCCAGCGCTGCCGGGTCGATGGTGAACTGGTGGGTGCCGGCGGGCAGGGTGCCCAGGGCGATTTCGACTTGCTGGCCGTTGCCGCCGGTGAGCACCAGGGTGGTCTTGGCGGAACTGCTGCCCAGGGTCGCTTCGCCGGTGACCTTGCGGCCGTCGAGCGCTACCTGGTTCGCTTGCACCAGCACGTCGGAACCGACCTGGGCGCCCATCGCCAGCACCTGCATCGACTGCAGCACGGAAGCGTTGGCCGAGGTCAGGCTGGCCAGGTTCTGCAGCGCTTCGGTCTGCGACAGCTGGGTCAGCTGCTGCACGAACTGCGAAGGGTCCTGTGGCGACAGCGGGTCCTGGTTGCGGATCTGGGCCACCAGCAGCTTGGTGAACATGTCGCGGCCTTCGTTGGAGGCGCCATTCAGCGCCACGCCGCTCGGGTTGGACGCTTGCGCGGCCGCGTTGGTGAACAGGTTGGTTTCCATCAGGATTCGCCCAATTTCAGCAGGGAAGCCTGCATGCCGCGGATGCGGCCCAGCACTTCCACATTGGTTTCAAAGGCGCGCGAGGCCGACATCATGTCGGTCATCTCGGCCACCTGGTTGACGTTCGGGTAGAACACCATGCCGTCGGCATTGGCCAGCGGGTTGCCCGGCTCGTACACCTTGCGCAGCGGCTCGGCCGACTGCACCACGTCCAGCACCTGCACCCGGCCGCCGGCGGCGTCCGCGCTGTCTTCCATGATGGCGGCGAACACCGGCTTGCGGGCGCGGTAGGTTTCGGCCTCGCTGCCGGCCACCGAATCGGCGTTGGCCAGGTTCGATGCGACCGTATTCAGGCGAACCGTCTGCGCCGCCATCGCCGAACCGGCGATCTGCGCAATATCTTTAAAGCTCATGGGTTTCCCCTTTTTTTGGGTTACTGACCGTTGATGGCCTTGGCAATGCCGCGCAGCTTCATGTTGATGAAGGTCAGGCTGGTGGCGAAGTCGGTCGCGTTCTGCGAGAACGCGGCTTGCTCGACGCCGATCTCGACGGTGTTGCCGTCGCCGGTTGGGTGGTAGGGCACACGGAATTTGGTTTCACCGTCGCCTTCAAAGACAGGTTCGCCCGCCGTTTCGGCTTCCACGCGCGCCAGCGACTCCTTGAAGTCGATATCCTGTGCGGAGAAACCCGGCGTGTTCTCGTTGGCGATATTGGATGCGAGGATGCGGGTCCGCTGTGCACGCAACTGCAGTGCATCGGCGTGAAGGCCTACCGCGTCTTTAAAATTAATGGCCATTTGATACTCTCCTCTGGTAATGTCCCAGCGAATTCACAGTCTAAAGGTATTGCCTATGCCCAACAATCCCATTGTACATGTTTTCGGCGTTTTGTTGCTCTTGAGCATTTGTCATTACCATGATGCAAGTGCTTCAGAAATGGATGATGTGTTGAGCAAGGTGCAAGAAGCTGCAAAAAATCAATTGCAAAACCTGTCAGAAAAGGCGCGCTGGCAAGAGCCGAGGTTTGATGTGGAAGTGATAAGGAATAACCGGCTGATTCCGCCCTGTCCCTCTGAAGTCCGAGTGGAGAGCATGGATCCGCGCGGCATGGCGCGCATGCGCTTCGTTGCCGTCTGCCCAAGCTTGCAAGGTTGGCGATATGAATTCATTGCAAAGGGCAAGGTTTCGGCGAACGTTGCAGTTGCTGCAAACGATTTAATGTCTGGAAAAATTCTGTCGCCTTTAGATTTGTTGTGGCAGCGCCACGATATCACTTTGATTCCTGACGCTTTTTCCAATATTGACGAGCTTGAAGGCATGGCTGCGCGGCGCAGCATCCGCAGTGGCGAAGTGATGCGCCCGAACATGCTGGTGGCGCCGCAGCTGGTCAAGCGCGGCGACCAGGTACGCATTGTCGCGCGGCGCGAGCAGATCGAGGTGTCGATGGCGGGCGAGGCGCTGGACAATGGCGTGCGGGGCGCGGTGATCCGCGTGAAAAACAGCAGCGGCACCCAGATCCGGGCGCGCGTTATTGACGCCGGGACGGTTGAGCCAGCTGAGCTGCCTTGATGCTGGCGGCAACGCGCCCCAGCTTGTCGGCATAGGCGGGATCGGTGGCATAGCCGCCGGCCTGCAGGGCGTGGGCGAAGGCTTGCGCGTCGCTGCCGGTGTTGAGGGCGCGCCGGTAGCGTGGATTGTCCAGCAGCATGCCGGCATAGTCGTCGAAGGAATCGGCCATATCGCCATAGCCGCGGAAACGTTCGTTGCGGCTGTGCGCCACGCCGCCTTCCACCTCCAGGGTGGCCAGGGCCTGCACCGCGCCTTGCCAGCTGCCGCCGGCCTTGATGCCGAACATATTGTTGCCGGGTGCGTGGCGGCCCCAGCCCGATTCCAGGGCCGCGTGCGCGGCCACCAGTTCCGGCGCCACGCCAAGGCGGGCTGCCGCGGCTTCCGCATGGGGGCGGATCGCCTCCAGGAAGGCTTGCTGGGCGTCGTCCGGCACGCCGCCATCGCTGGCCGAGGCGTCGCTGCCGCCGATGGCGCGCGCAGCGAGACGGGCGCGCAGGACGGCGCCGTCGGCCGTCAGGGCGCTGCCGGCGCTGGCGGAACCGGCGCCTGCCGTGTCGGCGGCCGCGATGTAGCGGGCCACTTCGTCGTGCACCTGGCGGAAGGTGGCGCTGGTGGCGGCAGCCGAGGGCGCGCTGCCCGCAGCGCCGGCCGCCAAGCCGGTGCTGAAGGCGGCCGGCAGCACCGGCCGCGTGGCGCTCATATTGCTCGCAGTGGCCGCCGTCGCCGGGGTTGGCGCGGTGGCGGGCGTGAAGGCTGTAAAGTCAGACCGGCTCATAGGTTTGATCGTCGCCATGCAGCACGCGCTGCATGATCGTGTATTGCTCCGCCAGCAATTCGGCATTGCGGCGGCCCATTTCGCGCGCCGTCTGCACCATGGCTTCCAGCTGGGCCCAGTCGGCTTCCAGCCGGGCGCGCGGCGCGGGCTTGAGAAGGGCGAAGACCTGCTCCATGGAGGGCTGGGGACCGGTCAGGCGGCTCGCCAGCTCGACCCGCTGGGCGCGGCGCGCTTCCAGTACATCGACCAGCGCGCCGATTTCTTTAGCGAGCTCGCCCAGGCGCGCGCTCTGGTGGCGCACGGCCGCTTCGAACTGCTGGGCGATCAGGTCCAGCATCTGCTGGTAACTTTGCAAGTCCGCCTTGATGCCGTCCACCAGCATCGTCATGGCCTCTTGCCTGGACAACTCGCTCACTGCTCGCCCCGGTGGAATTTCTGGATCAGGCCGGCCAGCTTGCCGGCGTCGAAGGGCAGCTCGCCCTTGGCCAAGGCGTCGCGCAACTGCGCCACGCGCTCGTGGTCGATATCGCCCATTTCCTTGAGCGCCTTGATGGCCGGCTGCAGGACGGCCGATTCCAGCTCGCGCTGGGCGGCCGGGGCGGCGGCCGGGCGCGCCGTTTCCGCTGGCGCGCTGTCGGCGACGGTTTGCACCGGGGTGCCTGGATTGGAACCGGAGATCCGCATACGGTTTCCTCTTGACTTGACGTTAATGGCCATTGCTCTTTCCCTTGCCAGGCAGTAGTTGTTGGCGCAATTGCTGCAGCAGGCCGGGTTCGGGCAAATCCGATTCCCTGATGATAGCAGTCTTGCTGCTCGGCATGCCAAACATATCGGCGATGGCTTTCGCCTGGCTGTTGGTCAGGATCAGCAGTTCGATTCGGCGGTTGACACCAGCATCGGCCCGTTTGGCATCGAGCGGCGCACGGTCCGCCATGCCGACCACCTGCAGCACGCTGTCCTGCGGCATGCTGCCGGCCAGCAGCTGCGAGCGCGCGGCCATGGCGCGGTTGCTCGACAGGTTCCAGTTGGAGAAGGCCTTGTAGCTGGTGTCGGCGTACTGCGAGGAGTCGGTGTGGCCGACGATCAGCATCTGGTTTTCCATCCTGGCGAACAGCGGCCCCATGTTCTGCAGCAGGCGCGCGAACTTGTCGGTCGGCACGGCCGAGCCGCGCACGAACATGCCCTGGCTGTCCGTGTCGTGCAACATGACGCGCAGGCCATACGGCGTGATCACCGCTTCCAGGTTGCTCGACAGGCCATTCTCCTCGCTCATCTTGCTGAGGGTCCTGGACAGCAGCTTGAGGTCTTCCGGCGACTCGTAGCGCACGCGGTTTTCCGCAGTCTGGGTCGGGCTTTTGTTGTAGCCCTGGGTGGCGTTGCCGTCGACATCGGTATTGCCGGTGCGCGGCATCGGGAAGCGCTCGATCAGGCTGCCGCGCGGGCCGCCCACCTGTTCCGGCATGACGCCCTTGCCGACGTCGGTCTTGCTGCCGTCGGACTGGGTCAGCACGTGCTCCAGCGCTTCCTGGTTGCGTACGGCCATCAGCCACAGCACCAGGAACAGGCACATCAGCGCCAGGCAGAAGTCCGCGAACGCGACTTTCCAGGCGCCGCCGTGTTCGTCATGCTTGTGCTTGCCACCGCCGCGCTTGACGATGGTTTGCTCATGGTGCTTGTCATGCGGCTTTAGCACGGCCACCTCCCCGGCGCGAGGTCGTCTCAGGTTCGTCGCCGCCTTCCATTGCATTGATCCAGCCCTCGAGCTGGGCGAAGCTGGGCTTGATGTTCAGCTGCACCAGGCGGCGTCCGGCGTCGATCGCCAGCAGCGGCGGCTTGCCCGCGACGTGGGTCACCAGCACCACCTTCACGCATTCCATGGTGGACGCTTCCTGGCTGACCAGCTGCTTCAGCATGTTCGAGATCGGGTCCAGCACCCCATAGCAGAAGAAGATACCGATGAAGGTGCCGACCATGGCGGCGCCGACGTGTTCGGCGATCTCGGCCGAGGTGGCGCCTTCGCCCACCGTGCCCATGGTGATCACGATGCCGAGCACCGCGGCCAGGATACCGAAGCCCGGCATCGCCTCGCCGATCTTGCCCAGTGATTTGGCCGGCTGGGTCAGTTCCTCGTGGATCGCTTCCAGTTCCTGCTCGAGCACGCCTTCCAGTTCGTGGGCGTTGATCTTGCCCATGGCCATCAGGCGGAAGTTGTCGACGATGAAGGCCAGCAGTTTCGGCTCGTCCAGGATCAGCGGGTAGCGCTGGAACAGCGGCGATTCGCGCGGCGCTTCGACGTGGGCGTCGAGCGCCTTCAGGCCGCCGGCGGCCAGCTGCAGCAGTTCGTACATCAGCAGCAGGAGCTGGCGCTGGAATTCCGAGTCGTATTTCTTGCGCGACATCAGGTGCTTGACCTGGGCGCCGGTCTCGGCCAGCACGTGGCGCGGATTGCCGATGACGAAGGCGCCAATGCCGGCGCCGGCAATGACCAGCAGCTCCAGCGGTTGCCAGATCGCGGTGAAGTGGCCGCCCATCATGGCGTAGCCGCCGAACACCGAGCCGAACACGATCATGATGCCGAATAGTTGCTGCATGGTTTATGCCTTTCGAATATCTGTGCCATGGCGCGGCGGCTCAGGCCGCCAGCACCGCTTTCATCTTGTTCAGGGCCTGCTTGTTCAATTGGCAGACGCGGGCGTCGGTCAGGTCCAGCACGGCCGCGATTTCCTTGTAGCTGAGTTCGAATTCGTAATACATCTGGATCACGCGCTGTTCGCGCTCGTCCAGGCCGGTCAGCGCCTGCTCCAGGCTGCGCCGTATCATCAGCTGTTCTTCCGGGCCGGCCACGCTGCCGGTGTCGGCCAGCGTATCCTGCAGGATCTCGTCGAAGCTGGCGATGGTTTCGGCGTTTTCATCGAGCAGGTAAGCCTGGTAGCCTTCGGCGTCCAGGCCCAGGGCCGCCATGATTTCCTGTTCGGCCGGCTCGCGGCCCAGCTTGCGCGTCAGTTCGCGCACGGCGTCGCGCATCTTGTGGCTTTGCTGGCGCACGGCGCGCGGGCGCCAGTCCTGGCGCCGCAGTTCGTCGAGGATGGCGCCGCGCACGCGCAGCGCGGCGTAGCTGCCGAAGGATGCGTCGGGCTCGCCGTAGCGGCGCAGGGCCTCGAGCAGGCCCATCAGGCCGATCTGCTCCATATCGTCGCGGTCGATGGCGCCCTGCACCTGCGAGTTCAGCTGGCGCACGATGCGCTTGACCAGCGGGGCGTAGGCGAGCAGGTGCTTCTGCTCGTCGGCGACGCTGACTGTGCCGTAGCCTTCCGCATAAGGGTCTGCAAGCGTGTCCACCAATCCCATGGCAGCCTCTTATTCCAGGATCAATTTGCCGATCATCACCTGCTGGAAGGGGCGCTCGCGCTGCTCCTTCGCATAGGCTTCATCGTAAGCCTTGTTCAATTCTTCGACAAACTGGTCGATCGTCATCATCGATGCCTTGTCCACCGGCAGCGCCGACAGGGCGCGCACGGCGACGCTGCGCAGCATCGGCAGCGCTTCCTTGGCTTCCTTTTCCTGCTTGGCCGTGGTCGAGATCACCAGGTCGGCCGACATATAGTGCGGCACGGTATCGCCCGGCTGGCGGCGCAGCATGACGATGACTTTTTCTATCGTCAGGTACTTCAGCGGCTCGCCGGCTTTCTTTTCTTCGGCGGCGGCTTTGGCTGGCTCGGCGGTCTTTCCCTTGAAGTACCAGGCCGCACCGCCGGCCGCGCCCGCGGCAAGCAGCAGCACACCTGCTACGATCAGAACCAGTTTCTTATTCATCGATTTGTTACTCCCGTTCGCCAAGCATGGCAAATGTGGTGGTGCCGGCAGAGTCGCCGTCCAGGGCGCGGCCCGGCTGGCGCTGCTGTTCGCGTTGTTGCTGTGCATCCTGCTGGCGCTGCTGCTGGCCGCCCTCGGCCAGGCTGCGCGCGTTGCTCGAGCTGACGGTGAGCGCCACTTCGCCCAGCTGGCGCTGCGACAGGTCTTGCCGAACCGCATCGCCGATGCTGTTCAGCTGGCGCAGCACTTCGTTGTGGCTGGCCGCGATATTCACTTGCAGCGCGCCGCCGCTGTGGCGCACGGAAATCTCCACGCTGCCCATATTGGGCGGCTCCAGGCGGATCACGGCGCGTTCGTCGTTGCGCGACAGTTGCAGCTGCAGACGGTCGCCGAGGGCGGCGCGCAACGGCTGCTGCCATTGTTCCGGGCTGCCGCTCAGGTGCAAGGTGTCGCCGGACTGGCCGGCGGTGGTGTTGGCGAGCACGCTGCGGAAGCCAGGCAGGGCGCCCGTGTCGCCCGGCTGGCGCTGGCGGTCGGCCAGCAGGCTGGCGCTGTCCTTGGCGCTGACCGGCGCCGCGCTGCCGTCCGCGGGCTGTCCGTCCTGCAGAGCGCTCAGTGCGGCTGACAAGGCTTCGCTGGCGGAAGCACGGCCGGCGCCCGCCTGGCCTGGGGTGGCCGGCTGCACGCCGGCGCCCGGCAGCGGACGAGCTGCCGCGGCCAGCATGGCGGCGCGGGCGTCAAGCAGGCCTGCGCCCGGCGCCTTGTCGGCTTCAACAGTGCTGTCATGGGCGGCCAGCGCCCTCGCCTGCAAGCGTTGGCGCAGCAGCGCGTCGGTGGCGGTGGCGGCCGTCGCGGCGCTGGCCAGGGCGGCGTTGATGGCGGCTGCGCTGGCCGGCGCTGCGCCTGGGGTGGCCGCCGGCGGCAGCTTGCCCATCGCGGGCAACATGGTGGCGACGGCTGCCGCGGCGGCAGCATCGTCGGCGCCGCCATCCTGCGCGGTGGCCTTGCCTTCATCGGCAACCGCCGCGTCGGCCAGGGCGCCCAGGATGGCGCCGAAAGGGGGCGCAACGGCCGTCGCGGCCGCGTCCTGCACGGCTGCGGCCGCAGCGCCGCCGGCCTGTGCTGACGCGGCGCTATTGGCGTCCCTGGCGGCCCCGGCGCCGTGTGCTGCGTTCGCGGCAGGCGGCGGCAGGCCGGTGTTGGCCGCGTTGGCGGCAGCGCTTTGGGTGGGGGCGGCATGCGCCGCAGGCAAGTTCATCATGCTCAAGTTCCGGTTGCAGCGTCGCCGCTGTCGAGGGCATAGGCGAGCCAGCCCTCTCTGTTGTTGGTCATATCCTGCAAGTGCTGGCCCAGCTCGACGGCCGCGCCGTCGACCTTGGCGGCGGCCGCCAGGTGCAGGTCGCGCAAGGCGGCCAGCGCCGCGCGTTCGGCCGGTGTCCACTTGCCCTGCGCCGCCAGCCGGGGCAGGGTGGTGCCCATCAAAGTATTAATCG
Organism: Pseudoduganella sp.; assembly: GCA_039593355.1. Classification (GTDB taxonomy): domain Bacteria; phylum Pseudomonadota; class Gammaproteobacteria; order Burkholderiales; family Burkholderiaceae_D; genus Rugamonas. Next base: position 50,460 of record JBCNPK010000027.1, on the reverse strand, counting down.
CCGCCAGCGCCTGCCAGTCACTGGCGGCGGTGGCGGCGTTCAACTGCTGCGCCAGCTGCAGCAGCGTTTCCTGCCTATCCATGCTTGTCATGCACGCCTTGCCAGCCGGCGCGGATCGTGGTCAGCAAGCCGACGACTTCGTCGATGACGGCCGGGTCCATGTCGACCCCGGCGCGGTACAGGCGCGCCGCGCAGTAGTCGTACAGGCGGCCCAGGTTGGCCACCACCTCGCCGCCCTGCTCGAAATCGAGCGAGCTGGCCAGGCCATTGATGATTTCGGTGCACTTGTCCAGGCTCAGCGCTTTTTGTTCGTAGCGCTTGCCGACGATGTGGCCGCGGGCGCGTGCCAGCTCTTCCAGCAAGCCGTCGGTCAGCACCAGCACCAGTTCGACTGGCGTGGCACGGGCCGTTTGGGACTCGAGGTTGGTGGCGTGATAACTGCCGTAGGCTTCGTGATCCATTTTTTAAAACCTTCAGGAATCGTTTTTGCTGAACATCGCTTCGAACATGCCCGTGGTGCCGCTCATCTGGGACTGCAGGCTTTGCAGCTGGGTGAACTGGGTCAGGTAGCGGTTGTAAGCGTTGTCGTATTGGGTTTGCAGGGCGGCCTGGCGGGCCGTCAGCTCGGTTTGCAGGCGTGCGTTGGCCGTCCTGCGGCTGGCCAGCTGGCCGGTGCCGGTCTTGGTCCAGCTGTTCATCAGGGTGTCGAGGTTGCCCAGCACGCCGGTCGGCGCGGTGAGGCTGACCTTGCCGAGGATGGCGTCCAGTCCGGTCGGGTTGGTGGCCAGGGCCTTGTCCATGCGCGTCTTGTCCAGCGCCAGGGTGCCGTCGCGCTGGGCGGTGATGCCGTAGTTGACCAGGGTGACACCGCCCACGGCGGTGCGCAGCAAGGATTGCATGCGCGACTTCAGCGCCGCGATGCCGGCGTCCGAGGCGTAAATGCCGCTGTCCTTGCCTTTGGCCGCATCGCCGGCCGCCGTCAGGTCGCCCAGCGTGGCAATCAGCTTGTTCCACTGGTCGACGAAGTTCTGCACATTGCTGGCCGTGCCGCCGCTGTCGCGCGCCACGTTCAGGGTGACAGCGCCGGCCGCCTTGGTGAACGTCATCGACACGCCGTCGACCACGCTGAAGGTGTTCGACGCTTGCGTGATCTTGTTGCCCGGGTCGCTGTTCTGGGCACCGACCCAGAGGACGGCGTCGGTGCCGGCCTGCGCCACCTTGTTGCCGTCGCCGAGCTGGGCCTGCAGGTTGGCATCACCGAGGTTGGTGGTGTCGATGCCGACGACACTGTTGTTCTGGCCGGTCAGGTTGGAGGTCAGGACCAGCCGGGTCTGGCCGTTGACCGTCAAGGTCGAGGCCGTCACACGCGAGTTATTCGTCGCTTCCATATTGATGGCGGCGGCGATTTCCTTCGCGCTCAGCATGTTGTTCAAATCCTTGTCGCCGTTGGCCAGGCTGACGGTGAAGCTGCTGCCGTCGGCCAGCTTGACCGCCAGTGTGCCGGCCGGGGCGCCCACCACATTGGAGTCGCTCACGCCGCTGTAGGACACCTGGCCGGCCGTCGCCAGCGCTTCGACATAGAACTGGTAGCTGCCGGCCACGGCCGTGGCGTTGGCCGTGGCGGTGCCGGCGTCGGTACTGAACGTTGCCTTGTTGGCTACGACGGAGCCCGAGGAGGAGATCGAGGACAGCGAGCTGCGGAAGGTGCCCATCGCCAGGCTGAGCGTGCTCAGCGCCTTGTCGATCGCGGCGGCGCTGCCGGACTGCGCATCCAGCATGGACTGTCGGCCCTGGGTGTAGATCTGGGCCAGTTGCGCGGCCGTGGTCTTGGGGTCGTAAGTAGGGACGGAAGTAGCCATTTCTCGTGCTCCGAGGAAATTAAATGAAGTGTACCAAGGTAAGAGGCGACCAAAGTAATGACTTCATGAAATATCCCGTTCAGCCTTTCATTTATGTCCGCGGTACCACAGTTGGGTTGCCAGTTCGTCATGGCGCTTGCGCTCCTGCGCGCGCTGCGCGGTCGCCGCCGCGTCCTGATGGCGCTCCAGCACCTGGCCCAGCACCTCGCGCTTGACGTAGGCGGCGGTCAGGGCGCGCTGCGAGACCGCCATGTCCGCTTCATGCATGTGCAGGTTGAGGCGCTGGCTGTCGGCCATGGCCATCACGCCCTGCTTGTAGTCGCCGCAGTTGACGGCCAGCGCCATCGGCAATCGGCCCGAGGGGCCGCTGCTCTGGTAGAGATCGGTCAGCTTGTCGAGCGTTTTCTTGTAGCGCTCGCGCACGCTTTCCTTGGCGGCCATTTCCGATTGCAGGCGGTCCACTTCGTTGCTGCGCATGTCGACCAGGGTCGACAGGCTGCGAATGGTGTGCTGGGTTGTCGTCATGACATCAACCTCTCAAGTTGGGACACACAGTTGTCGTAAGGCGCCGCTTCGCGCGTGCCCTGGCACAGGAATTCTTCGATATGCGGGTTCAGGTTCACCGCCTTGTCGGTCACCGGGTCGGCGCCGGGCACGTAGGCGCCCAGCGGGATCAGGTCGCGCACGCGTTCGTGGCGCGCCATCGACGCTTTCAGCGCGCGCGCCGCCAGCATGTGTTCGCGCGAGATCACGTGATTCATGCAGCGGCTGATCGAGGCGGCGATATTGATCGCGGGGTAGTGGCCGCGCTCGGCCAGTTCGCGCGTCAGCACGATGTGGCCGTCGAGGATGGCGCGCGCGGTGTCCACCACCGGGTCCTGCTGGTCGTCGCCCTCGGCCAGTACCGTGTAGATCGCGCTCATGCTGCCATACGGGTTCTCGCCATTGCCGGCCGATTCGACCAGCTGGGGCAGGGCCGAAAACACCGACGGCGGATAGCCCTTGGTGGCGGGCGGCTCGCCCAGTGCCAGCGCCACTTCGCGCAGGGCCATGGCGTAGCGGGTCAGCGAATCGACCAGCAGCAGCACATTCTTGCCCTGGTCGCGGAAATGCGCCGCGACCGAATGGCACAGCTCGGTAGCCATGATGCGCATCAGCGGCGACTCGTCGGCCGGGGCGATCACCAGGACGGCCTTGCGCAGGCCATCGGGCCCGAGCGACATTTCGATGAATTCGCGCACCTCGCGCGAGCGTTCGCCGATCAGGCCGACCACCACCACATCGGCCACGGTCTGGCGCGTGATCAGGCCCAGCAGCACGGACTTGCCGACGCCGGAGCCTGCCATCAGGCCGACGCGCTGGCCCTTGCCGAGCGTGAGCATGCTGTTGATGGCGCGCACGCCCACGTCGAGCGGATCGACCACCGGCTGCTTCTTGAGCGGATTGACGCGCGGCGGCTGGGTTTCCAGCGCATGTTCGCCGCCCAGCTTGCCCAGGCCGTCGATCGGTTCGCCGATGCCGTTGACCATGCGGCCCAGCCAGCTGTCGCCGATCAGCAGGCTGCCCTTGTCGTTGCTCGGCAGCACACGGGCGCCGGTGGTCAGGCCGGCGGCCTTCTTGAACGGCATCAGGAACGTCAGCTTTTCGCGGAATCCCACCACTTGCGCGTCGAGCCATTCGCCATCGACTGTCTCGATCTGGCAACGCTGGCCGGTGTGCAGCTTGCAACCCGTCGCTTCCAGCAGCAGGCCGGAAGCGCCCACCAGGCGTCCGGTCGGGGTCGCCAGCGGAACGTCGTCGAGCTCCAGTTTGCGCAGTGCGTCGGCAATCATTCTTCGCCCTCAGCGTCGTCGCCGCCATCGGCAGCCTGCAACTGATTATCGACCTGTTCCATGACAGCGGCAAGACGCTGGTGGCAGCCGGCATCGACTTCCGTATCGCCGGCGCGGATATGGCATTCGCCCAGGTCGAGGCGGGCGTCGCCGATCAGGTTCCAGCGCTTGGCGCGCTTGGGGTCGACTTCCATAATGCGTTTGACTTCTTCCGGATTCAGGTAGACGTCGATCTCGTCGCGCGTCGGCGGCATCGAGGCCAGGGTCTCGTCGACCAGGGCCATGATCTGCACCGGCTGTAAGGCGAGCTCGGCGCGGATCACATTGCGCGCCACCTTCGCCACCAGGTCCACCACTTCCTTGCGCTGGGCGGCGCGGTAATCGGCGCGCAGCTTCTTCAGCGATTTCAGCATGCCATCAACCGGGCGCGCCAGGGTATCGAAGCCGACCAGGGTTTCCTGGCGGCCTTCTTCGCGGCCGATTTCCAGGCCTTGCTGGCGGCCTGCTTCGAAGCCGTCTTCCTGGCCGCGCTGCAAACCGATGTCGTAGCCGTCGCGCTGGCCCTGTTCGAAGCCTTCGCTCACCGAGGCCTGCCATTGGGCAGCATCGGCCGCATGGCCCTGTCCGGCGCCGCGCTGGCCGTTGGCGCCCTGCGTGTGCACGTACTGCTGCAGCGGCGGGAAGCGGTAGGGGCGGAACTGTTTCATTATTCGATCACCGTCTCGGCGAACAGCTGCACTTCGACTTCGCCGGCGTCGGCCAGCGCCTTGACGGTGGCCATGATTTCCTGGCGCGTCGCTTCGATGCGCGACATCGGCACCGGGCCGGCGCGCCGCATCATGTCCTCGAACGCCTGCGCCTGGCGCTTCGGCATGGTCTTCAGCACGGCATCGCGGATGGCCGGCTCGGCGCCCTTGAGCGCGATGGCCCACTGCTCCAGCGGCACTTCCTCGATGATGCGGGTGAGGGTGACTTCGGTCTGGGTCGACAGGATGAGGAAGTCGTACATCTGCATCTCGATCTGTTCCACCACTTCCGGGTCGTGGGCGCGCAGCAGCTCGACGATCTGGGCGCGGTTGCCCGGCAGGCGGTTCAGGATCTCGGCCACCTGGCGCACGCCTTCCACGCTGGTCGACTGCGAATCGAAGGAGGACAGGCAGCGGTTGACCAGCTCTTCCAGTTCCAGCAGCAGGTCGCGGTCGATCTCGTCCAGGCGCGCCATGTTCAGCAGCACCAGGTCGCGCCCTTCCAGCGGCAGGGCATCGAGGATCTGGCCGGCCAGCGCCGGCGGCAGGAAGGCCAGGAAGACCGCCTGCATCTGCACGTGTTCATTGGCGATGTAGTCGGCCAGCCACTTGGGCGAGGCCCACTGCAGGCGCGCCATCTTCGGGCGCAGCTCGTCGCCGTAAATGCTGTTGAGCACCGTGTTGGCGATATCGCCGCCCAGCGCCAGGTCGAGCGAGCGTTTGAGGAAGGAGCGCGAGGCGCCGTGCACGCCGGATTGCTGGCGGTAATCGTCGAAGAAGGTCTGCATGGCAGTCTTGACTTCTTCCACCTTGATGCCGCTCATGCGCGACATGACCTGGGTCACTTCCAGCAGCTCTTCGCGCGACAGGCAGCGCAGCACGGCCGCGGCCGGCTCTTCGCCTATCGACAGCAGCACGATGGCGGCTTGCTCGACCGGGGTCAGGCCCGGTTCGTCGCGCTGGTCCAGGTTATTGTTGATGTCGGCCATTTTTCTGCATCCATTGTTTGACGACTTCGGCTACGCGCTCCGGCTCTTTCTCGGCCAGAACCTTGAGGTGGTCCACCATCACGTCGACCGGCGAGCCGGCCGGCGGCAGATCGTAGTTCTCCAGCAGCGGCACCACAGGCATCTGGCTGTCTTCCAGCGCGCCCGGCTTGGCGGCAGGTGCTTCCGGAGAGCCTAGTGCAGGCGCCGGCGCCGCGGCGCCCGGCAGGGTGGTGCCGGTCGCTTGCGCCGCCGTCGCTTCGGCCTGGGCCTGGCGCGCGGCGGCGCCGGCCAATGCCGGCTTGGCGGCCAGCGCCTGCGCCGGCGGCGCGAAGCGCGCGGTCAGCATGCGCAGCAGCGGACGCGCCAGCAGCAGGTAGGCCAGCAGCAGGGCCACGGCATAGCCGAGCCAGCTGACGGAATCGACCACGGTGTCGCGTTCCTGCCACCAAGGGGTCTCCGCCGCTTTCGGCGGGAAATTCATGGCGCTCACCACCAGCTTGTCGCCGCGTTCTTCGTTGATGCCCAGGCCGCTGCGCAGCACCTTGTCGATGTTGGCGATCTCGGCCGGGGTCCAGCCCGTCCTGGGCGCGGGCGCCGCAGCCTGCGCCAGCACCACCGCCACATTCTGCCGTACCAGGCGGCCGCGGGCGCGCTTGGTCGAGGTGATGCTGCGGTCGTAGGCGAACTGGCGCGTGGTGGCGTTCTTGCGGTTGGTCCCTTCCGGCAACTGGCCCGGCGCACCGGCCGTGCCGCCGGCCGCGGCCGCCGCATCGGCTGCCTGCTGTTGCGGCGGACGGTTGGACAGGGTGCCCGGCACGCCCATCGCCATGCGGTTGCGGTCCTGCTCTTCGCGCATCGCCTCGCTCGTGACCTTGGGATCGGCGCCATATTTTTCAACGGTTTCCTCGACCCTGTCGTTGTCGACATCGGCGGTCACGCTGACGCGGAAATTGCTGTCGCCGACAATGGGGCCCAGCAGGCCATGGATGTTGTTGCGGATCTCGTCCTGCTGGCGCTTGGCGTTCTCGTTGCTCGCGGTGGAGGCGTCGAACGCCTCGCTCAGGTCGACATGCGAAGAGAGCAGGTTGCCGGACTGGTCGACCAGGCTCACGCGCGCCGGGCTCAGCGAAGCGACGCTGCCCGACACCAGGTTGACGATGGCGGCGATATGTTCCGGCGCCAGCGCGCGGCCCGGCTTGGTAGCGATCACCACCGAGGCGGAAGACTTTTCGCCGTCGCTCGAGACGAAGGAGGTGGACTTGGCGATCGACAGGTGCACGCGCGCGTGGGCGATGGCATCGAGCGTCATGATCGATTGCGCCAGTTCGCCTTCCAGGCCGCGGCGGAAGCGCACGTCCTGCACGAATTGCGACACGCCCAGCGGATCGCTCTTGTCCATCAGTTCCAGGCCGGCCGGCAATTGCGCGGTCACGCCTTTGGCGGCCAGCAGCATGCGCACCTGGCCGAGCTTGCCTTCCGGCACCAGCACCTGGCCGGTGTCCGGATGGATGCGGTAGGAAATTTTTTCCGCGTCGAGCACATTCATCATGTCGGCGGTGGCGACTTTTTCGCGCTGGCCGAAGACGGGCTTGTAGCCGCTCTGGTCCTTCCACAGCACCATCAGCACCAGCGCAGTGACGCCAACGGCCAGCAACAGCAGCGGGTACAGGTTCTTCAGCACGGCAGGCGGAACGGTTGGAGCCGCGGCGCCCCGCCAGCGCCCGAAGGCGGACTTGAGATTCTCGAGCACGTGAGGTCTTTCGAAAAGAAGTCGGTAATGGAAGCTTACAGCGGAAGCTTGATCAATTCATCGACCGCACCCATCACCTTGTTGCGGACTTGCATGAGCATCTGGAAGGACAAGCTCGCTTCCTGGCTGGCCAGCATGGCGCCAACCAGGTCGTCGCTGCGGCCGGCATCGACGTCGGCCATTTTCTGGCTGGCGTTCATGTCCTGGGCATTGACGCCGGCAATCGCGTCCTGCATCGACTGGGCAAAAGAAAAGGCCGAGCCTTGCTGGGGCGCGTTGAATTGCGCCGCCGGCGCGATGGCCGTGGCATTCTGGGCGAGTGTGGACGCCGCATTGTTCAGGGCCGCCAGGTCGGCCTTGATCAGGCCAGCGAATTCATTTGCCATAAGACACCTCGGATTGGTTGTGCAGCGCTCGACGACTATTGTTTCAACAGCAACTGTATTGACTACCAGGCAGTAACTGACAATGTGGAGCAAATGTTAAATAGTGCCGCACGGGAATACAGAGTGTAGCGCGAATTCGTGCTCGCAACAACCGCTTACGAATTGCAAAACTTCTTATAAATCAGGCATTAAGAGTAGTTTTTGCAACCAACTTCAATTGCTCAGTACTAACGAAGCTTACCGTTTGGAAACTTTGGTGTAAAGATTTTTTTGACCGACGAGATACTTGATCCATGGCAATACGGAGGGAATTGAGTTATTCTACGCTTACCAGATCATCCCGAGCGGATAACTTTGCGATACGATTAATGCGGACGGATGGCACACCATGAATCCCACTCAAAGCACAGCGCAATATGAAGTTTTGGACCCTTGCCTGTTGGGGCGGCCGGTGCACCGGCTCCCCGAATTTGCGGCACAATTGCGTGAAGATCTGACCCAATCGATGCGGCTGAACATGCACCGCCGCTACTGGGGCAGCTTCCAGGTGGACGACGTGGTGTTCAGCCGGCTCGACGGCAGCGAGGCGCGCCAGCGCTGGCTGGGCTTTGCTTCGCCAGCGGGCCAGCTGGGCTTTGCGATGGAGCGCAAACTGCTGCTGAGTGTCTTGAATTATCGCTATGGCCGCGCCACGCGGGCCGAAGCGGCAATGGACGAACAGGCGGTGCGCGTTACCGCGACTGAAGAACGTTTGGCTGTGGTGCTCGGGCAACAGATGGCCAGCATCCTGGCAGCACGGATTGAAAGCAACCTGCCCGATGGCGGCAAGGAACTTGGCGAAGAAGACAATATCAAGCCGGCCAGCGGCGCCCAGCCGGGCAAGGGCAGCTGGGTCATCACGGTTTCGCTGAGCGATGGCGAACTGCAGGGCAAGGCCTGGTTTGCGCTCGACAAACAGGTCATGGGCAATGTGCTGCGCGGCTTGAAACCGGAGCGCGATGCCGGCAAGAAGGGCAGCAGGAATCCGGGGCCGCTGGCGGCGCGGCTCCAGGTCGGACTGAGCGGCAGGCTGGTGTCCAAGGAGACCACGCTGGGCGCCCTGTTCGACTTGCGTGTAGGCGATGTCATTCCCATCAGCCTGCACAGGGCAGACGTCATGCTGGAAGACTCCCGCCTGTTTACAGCTGCGGTAACTGAGCACAAGGGCAAACTCTGCTTAACCTCTTTTGAAGACTCAGAATAAACATGATGAATAACCCCAACGGCGCCAACGATTCCATGCTGGACGATATGTCGGAAGAAATGATCATCGACCAGGTATCGCAGGATTTGAGCGATGTGCCGGCGCCGCGTGCCGGCCGGCGCGACCTGCCTGCCATGATGCGCAAGATTCCTGTCACGCTGACGCTGGAGGTGGGCTCGGCCCGCCTGTCGCTGCAGGACCTGATGCAGATCGGTCCCGACAGCGTGGTGGAGCTGGACATGCTGGCCGGCGAACCGCTGACCATCAAGGTCAACGGCACGGCGATCGGCCGCGCCGAGGTCGTGGTGGCGGGTGAAAACTACGGCCTGAAGGTCATCGATCTGGACGGTTTGAACCTCGACATGATGGCGCCATGACCTTGCGCCGCCTGGTGCCCGGCCTGGCGGCCGGTACAGTGCTGTTGTGCGCCTGCGCACCCGCGTGGGCCCAGGACCTGCTGTCCGGCGTGGTGCCGGGCGCGAAGACCGAGTTGTCGGTGAAGATGCAGATCCTGATCATCATGACCCTGCTGGGCTTGCTGCCCATCATGGTGATGATGATGACCAGTTTCACCCGCTTCGTCATCGTGCTGTCGCTGCTGCGCCAGGCGCTGGGACTGCAGCAAGGCCTGCCCAACCGCATCATCACCGGCGTGGCGCTGATCCTGACCTTGCTGGTCATGAAGCCCATCGGCGACGCCATCTGGCGCGACGCATTCGTGCCGTACGACCAGGACAAGATCGGCCTGCAGGATGCGTTGAAGATTGCCGAGAAGCCGATTTCGCGCTTCATGCTGGCCCAGACCAGCAAGGCCTCGCTGAAGCAGATCGCCCACCTGGCGGGCGAGGATGCGATCAGCAATCCGGCCGACCATGCTTTCACGGTGAAGCTGGCGTCCTTTGTGTTGTCCGAATTGAAAACGGCATTCCAGATCGGCTGCCTGCTGTTCATTCCCTTCCTGATCATCGACCTGGTGGTGTCGTCGGTGCTGATGGCGATGGGTATGATGATGCTGTCGCCGCTGGTGATTTCGCTGCCGTTCAAGCTGCTGCTGTTCGTGCTGGTGGATGGCTGGACATTGACCGTGAATACGCTCGTGACGAGCATACAGGCCTATTAAATGTTGACTCCGGACGTGGCGGTCGACCTGGTGGTCGAGGCCCTGCATATCGTAATGATCCTGGTCATGGTGCTGGTGGTGCCAGGACTGGTGGCGGGCCTGCTGGTGGCGCTGGTGCAGGCGGCAACGCAGATCAATGAACAGACGCTGAGCTTCCTGCCGCGCCTGCTGGTGACACTCCTGGCGCTGATCCTGACGGGACGCTGGATGTCCGGCTACCTGATGGATTACTGCGTCTCCATTTTCCAGCGCGCGGCGACACTGGTGGGGTAGCGGGCCATGGAACAGGTCCTGGCGAACCTCCTGGTGTGGCTGACGGCAATCTGGTGGCCTTTCGTGCGCTGCATGGCGATGCTGAGCGCGGCGCCGGTGATCGGCGAGATGATGGTGCCGGTGACGGTGCGCCTGCTGGTCTCGCTGGTGCTCTCCATCATCATGCTGCCGGTGACGCAGGGGCAGATGGCGCAGGGTATCGACCCGATTTCGGTGCAGGGGATTGCGGTCACGCTGGAGCAGGCGGTGATCGGCGGCGCGATCGGCCTGGCGTTCCATTTTTCGATGTCGGTGATCGCGGTACTGGGCTTCCTGGTGTCGAGCCAGGTCGGTTTTTCGATGGCGGTGATGAACGATCCATTGAACGGCACTTCGTCCGACGTGGTGTCGGCGCTGCTGACGATGCTGGCGATCGTGGTGTTCTTTTCGGTCGACGGGCACCTGGTGCTGGCGGGCGTGGTGGGACAAAGCTTCAAGGCTTGGCCGCTGGGCGGCGGCTATTCCGCGCTGCTGCTGCAGACGGTCGCGTGGAATGTGGCCTGGATTTTTTCGGCGGCCATGCTGCTGGCGATTCCGGTGGTGTTTTCGGCGCTGGTGGTGCAGCTGGGTTTCGGCTTCCTGAACCGCGTGGCGCCGACGCTGAACCTGTTTGCACTGGGTTTTTCCGTGATCACCATCTTCGGCTTGCTGATGCTGGGCCAGGTGGTGCGCTTCATCCCACAGCATTACATCCGCATGTCGACCCGCGTGCTCGACATGATCCAGCAACAGATGGTGTCCCATGGCTGACGACAGCGGCGGCGACAAATCAGAGAAGGCTTCAGCGCAGAAGCTGAAGAAGACCCGCCAGGAAGGCCAGGTGGTGCGTTCGCGCGACCTGGCCACGGCCATCGGCATTTTGGTCTCGCTCAAGCTGTTCGTCGTCATGCTGCCTTCCTACCTGCTGGAGTTCAGGGAGATCTTCCACCAGGCGTTCGCGCCGCTGGAAGGCGAGGGCGCGCTGGATAACGTCATGAGCACGGTCTGGCTCAGCTCCGCGGCGCTGCTGGTGAAGATGGTGCTGCCGCTGTTCGTGGTGCCGCTGTTTATCGTGCTGGGCGCCATGGTGCCGGGCGGGTGGGTGATGAGCGCCAAGAACCTGCAGCCGAAATTCGAACGCTTCAACCCGGTCAGCAACCTGGGACGGCTGTTCTCCAAGAAGCATGGCTTCGAGCTGGCGGTGTCGATCGGCAAGGCGGCGATCCTGGGCTGGGTGCTGGTCCACGTGGGCACCAGCACCATCAACGATTACACCCGCCTGCAGGGCATGGGGCTGAACGATGCCATGATCAGCGGCGCCAACCTGATGCTGAACGGCGTGATGGCGATGGTGGCCGTGTTCATCATCTTCGCCATCATCGACGTGCCGGCCCAGGCCTACTTCTTCGCCGAGCAGCAGAAGATGTCCAAGCAGGAGCTGAAGGAGGAATACAAGACGCAGGAAGGCCGGCCCGAGGTGCGCCAGCGTATCCGCCAGTTGCAGCGCGCGCTGGCCGAACGTTCGGCGCGCAAGATCGTGCCGGGCGCCGACGTGGTGATCGTCAATCCCCAGCATTATGCGGTGGCGCTCAAGTACGACGAAAAGCGCGCCGAAGCGCCGTTCGTGCTGGCCAAGGGCGTCGATGAAATGGCGCTGTATATCAGGCGCCTGGCACAGGAGCATGGCATCGAGGTGCTGTCCCTGCCGCCGCTGGCGCGCGCCATCTATAACACCAGCCAGGTCAACCAGCAGATTCCCGTACAGTTGTACCAGGCTGTTTCCATGGTCCTGCACTACGTGCTGCAGCTGAAGGCGTTCCGCGAAGGGCGCCGTCCCTCGCAGCCAAATCCGCTGGAGGCGGCGCAGGTCCCGGTACCAACTTCCATGAGTGAGGCAGCAACGACATGAATTTCCTGAAGAGCTTGTTCGCAGAAGCAGGCCGCCACAAACTGGCCACGCCGGTGTTCCTGCTCGGAATCCTGGCGATGATCATCCTGCCGCTGCCGCCGATCCTGCTGGACGTGCTGTTCACGTTCAATATCGTGCTCGCGCTGATCGTGATCCTGACCAGCGTGAATGCCAGGCGGCCGCTGGACTTCTCGGTGTTCCCGACGGTGATCCTGGCCACCACGCTGGCGCGCTTGACGCTGAACGTGGCCTCGACGCGCGTGGTGCTGCTGCACGGCCACCAGGGTACGGATGCTGCCGGCAAGGTGATCGAGGCCTTCGGCCAGGTGGTCATCGGCGGCAACTATGTGGTGGGCATGGTGGTGTTCGTGATCCTGATGATCATCAACTTCGCCGTGGTGACCAAGGGCGCGGAGCGCATTTCCGAAGTGTCGGCGCGCTTTACCCTGGACGCCTTGCCGGGCAAGCAGATGGCGATCGATGCCGACTTGAACGCGGGCCTGATCAACCAGGAAAAGGCGACCCAGCGCCGCAAGGAGGTGGCGACGGAAGCGGACTTCTACGGTGCGATGGATGGCGCCGCGAAGTTCGTGCGCGGCGATGCGATTGCGTCGATCCTGATCCTGATCATCAATATCGTCGGTGGCGTGGCGATCGGCACGCTGATGCAGGACATGAGCTTTGGCGACGCGTTCAAGCAGTACGCGCTGCTGACCATTGGCGACGGCCTGGTGGCGCAGATTCCGGCGCTGCTGCTGTCGGCCGCCGCTGCGATCATCGTGACCCGCGTGTCCGAGTCTGAGGGCGCGGACTTCGAATCCCAGGTCGGCACCCAGTTGCTGGCGTCGCCGAATGTACTGTTCAGCGCCTCGGCCGTGATGGTCATCCTTGGCCTGGTGCCGGGCATGCCGAAGCTGAGTTTCCTGACGTTCGCGGCGGTCCTGGCGTACGTGGGCTGGCGCATGCGCGAGAAGCAGGGCGAGCCGGTGGTCGACAATATCGCCGCCATAGAAGCTGCGCTGCGCGAAGACAAGGTGCCGGAACTCGAATGGCAATCGCTGCCGGTGGTGCAGCCGCTGCAGGTGTCGCTGGGCTACAAGCTGGTGGGCATGATCGACAAGGCCCATGGCGAGGTGCTGACCAAGCGCCTGCGCGGCGTGCGGCAAAGCCTGTCCGAAGCCATGGGCATCGTGCTGCCGCAGATTCATGTGCGCGACGACCTGGGCTTGAAGCCGACCCAGTATGCCGTCGTGCTGGGAGGTTCGAGCATCGCGCTGGCGGAGGTGTTTGCCGACAAGCTGATGGCGATTCCTTCGCCGAATGTATATGGGCAGATCGACGGCATTCCCGGCGTGGAGCCAGCCTATGGCATGCCGGTGACCTGGATCGAGCCGAAGGATAAGGCGCACGCCTTGGGCCTGGGCTACCAGGTAGTGGAGGCGCCAAGCGCGATTGCGACGCATGTGTCGAAGCTGGTGCGCGAGTATTTGCCAGAGCTGTTCCGGCATGAAGACGTGGGGGCGCTGATGGAGCGCTTGACGGCGCTGTCGCCCAAGCTGGCGGGCGCGCTGGATAAGGCGCTGACGCATACGCAGTTGCTGCGCGTGTTCAGGGTGCTGCTGCAGGAGTCGGTGTCGCTCAAGGATATCGTGCCGATCGCGACGACGTTGCTGGATTCGTCGGAAACGACCAAGGATCCGATCCTGCTCGCGGCGGAGGTGCGCTGCGCTTTGCGGCGGCAGATTGTCTCGGGACTGTTCGGCCAGAAGACCGAGATGCTGGCGTTTAACCTGGGCGGGGAGCTCGAAAATATGCTGCTTGGGTCGTTGAACCAGGCGCGCCAGTCGGGGAAGGTGGTGCTGGATAATTATCCGATCGATCCGCATTTGCTGGCGCAGTTGCAGGTGAACATGCCGGTCGCGCGTGAACAGATGAAGCAGCAGGCGACGCCACCTTTGCTGCTGGTGCTGCCGCAGATCCGGCCTTTGCTGGCGCGCTATGCAAGGCTGTTTGCGCCGGGACTGCATGTGCTGTCGTATAACGAGGTGCCGGAGAATCGGGAAGTGTCCATTATTGGTACTGTTGGTTAAAACCCGGTAAACCTGGGTCAGACCCAAGGGTCAGACCCAATCTGCTCACCTACCAGTGGTGTTGGGTTTGGGTCTTTGACTTTCGTCGAAGATCAATATCGCACAACCGAAACCCTCGGCGGCGAGACCGTAAAGGGTCCGACCCTCGGGTCGTACCCTGGTGTACCGGTTTATTGCCAGCGCAACACTGAATTGTGTGCCGCTTGACAAGTGTTTTCGTATCCGCAACCCTTTGGCATCGGAATGATTTGGCGGTGCTGCCAGGGAATGCGATATGACAAGCTCGTACGTGGAAATCGATTTTTCGAAGTTGACTCCTGTTGAAACGATGTTTGGAGAAGACTTCGAGCAAACCCAGCAACTGGCGGCCTTGTTCGAAGAGGCAGAGCTCTACCTGTCTTCCTTTCCGTGGTGCGAGGCCGTAAAGAACGTCTATGTTGGACTCGCCGTGTCCGATTTCATCGGCATTTTCCTGTTTGAAGTGCTTGCATCGGACGAATCGATAGGCCGGTTCCACTGGGTCGTTGCCGGCGATACTCCGCCCGCCCGGCTGTGCGCCAAGAGTTTTCCCAACGCCGCCCTGGCTTTGAAGGCGTATATCGAGGAAATGACGGAGCGGTACGGCGAGGCGCAGGAACGCGATCTCATGCGCCGTATCGGCCTGCTGAACAGCGAAGTGCTGAACCGCTACCGGGGCGACCTGCAATGAGCGCGTGGCGCGCTTTGCCGATTGATTGACACGATTTGCGAGTGACTTGGCGCCGGAGCGACGATAATCTCTTCCATGTGATTATTCAAACCCGGAGTTACCCATGAGCAGTATGGAAATCGACAAGAGCATGCCTGTCCTGGTGACCGGCGCCACCGGCTACGTTGCAGGCTGGATCGTGAAACGCTTGCTGGAGGAGGGCGTTACGGTCCACGCCGCGGTGCGCGATCCGGATGACAGGAAGAAGATCCGCCATCTCGAAGAATTGGCCGCCGGTTTGCCGGGGACGCTGCGCTTCTTCAAGGCGGACCTGCTTGAACCGGATTCCTATGCCGCTGCCATGGACGGCTGCGGCATCGTGTTCCACACCGCCTCGCCGTTCACCTTGAATATCCGTGACCCGCAGAAGGAGCTGGTAGATCCGGCTTTGCTGGGAACGCGCAATGTCCTGGAAACAGCCACCCGCACCGGGTCGGTCAAGCGCGTTGTGCTGACCAGCAGTTGCGCCGCGATCTACGGCGATAACGCAGATATCGAGTCGACTCCCAAGGGTGTGTTCACCGAAGAGATCTGGAATAACAGTTCTTCGCTCGACCACGCGCCGTATTCCTACTCCAAGGCCGTTGCGGAACGCGAGGCGTGGAAAATCGCCGGCAGCCAGTCGCGCTGGGATCTGGTTGTGGTAAATCCGAGCCTTGTGATTGGCCCGGGAGTCAACGCCCATGGGACTTCGGAGAGTTTCAATATCGTGCGCCAGATGGGTGATGGCACCATGAAGGCGGGCGTGCCGGACCTGGGGGTGGGCGCCGTGGACGTGCGCGACCTGGCGGAAGCGCACTTGCGCGCCGCCTACCTTCCCCAAGCCGCGGGACGCAATATCATTTCCGGCCACAATACTTCACTGCTTGGCATCGCCAGGGCGCTGTTGCCCAAGTTCGATGCCTATCCGGTCCCGCGCCGCAGCCTGCCGAAATGGCTGGTCTGGCTGGTGGCGCCCATCGTCGACAAGGCCACCACGCGCAAGTTCGTTTCGCGCAATGTGGGTTATGCGTGGAGGGCCGACAGCAGCAAGAGCGTGCGGGAGCTTGGCATGGTGTATCGTCCGCTGCAAGCGTCGATCGGCGATATGTTCCAGCAGATGATCGACAATGGACTGATTTCCAAGGAGAGTTGATGAAGTACCCGGCCCACTTCGCCGTTCATCCTGGCTGGAAGCTGGTCCTGGCCGACATGGGCGTCGAGCCGGCGCATGTGCTGCGCCTGGCCGAGCTTCCTGCCGACTTGTTTGCGCGCCAGGAGGCGACCATTTCCCCAGCCCAGTACTTCAAGCTATGGCGGGCGGTGGAGCAGGCGGCAGGGGAGGACGAAGTGGGGTTGCCGCTGCCGCTCAGGATCGGCCAGGCGATTTCGGTGGAGGCCTTCGATCCTCCGATCTTTGCCTGCTTGTGCAGTCCTAACCTGAATGTGGCTTTCAAGCGATTGTCTGCATTCAAGAAACTGATAGGGCCACTGGCGCTGCTGGTCGATATCGGGGATGCGCAGACATCGGCCGCGCTGGAGTGTTATGCCGACGCGGGGCCCCTGCCGCCTACCTTGGCGGTGGTGGAGACCGTCTTCCTGACGCAGCTGGTCAGGCTGGCGACGCGCCATCGCGTGGTGCCGGTCTCGGTCACCGTTCCCGAGCTGCCGGACCGGCTTGAGAATTATGCCGACTATTTCGGCGTGATGCCGAAAGCCGGCAATGCAGTTAGTGTCTCCTTTGCGCGCGCGGATGGATTGCGCCCGTTCCTGACGGCCAACGAATCCATGTGGACATTCTTTGAGGCCGGCTTGAGCAAACGCCTGGCGAGCCTCGATGCAAAGGCGACAATAAGCGACCGGGTCAAGGCTGTCTTGCTGGAAGGGCTGCCTTCGGGCCAGTATGCAGTTGACGATGTGGCCAGGAGCCTCGCCATGAGCAAGCGTACCTTGCAGCGGCAGCTCGGCGAGGAATCGGCGACCTTCAAGGATATCCTGAATGCGACCCGTCGGCAGCTTGCCCTCCATTACCTGCACAAGCCCAATATTGCGCAAGGGGAGATTGCGTTCCTGCTTGGTTTTCAGGACGTCAATTCCTTCATCCGGGCGTTCAAGGATTGGCAGGGCGTAACGCCCGGCGCTTACCGGCACGAGATCAAGGTGGCGGTACCGGCTTGAGGCGGGTGGCGACGGCCGGTCGATGCATCCAGGTCATAGCGGCCGTGGCTGCGATCGCGCCGAGCAGTTGGGCCGTGACGTAGCCCGATACGTCTTCAAACCGAATGCCTGCCACCGTGCTGGTCGCAGAACGCGCGAGGGTGAGGGCGGGATTGGCGAAAGACGACGAGGCGGTGAACCAATAAGCTGAAACAATGTAGGCCGCTACCGCAAATGGCGTCAGTGCCGGCCGGCTGCGCGTGCAGCCGCCGATGACGGCGATCAAGCCGAATGTCGCGACAAATTCGCTGCACCATTGTCCAGTACCTGTCCTGGCTTGGGCACCCACGCCGAATGCAGGTTCGCCGAACATCGCATGCGCCACAGCCACGCCGGCAAAGGCGCCGAAGACCTGGGCGGCCATGTAGGCGAGTGCGTGGCGCGGCTCCATATTGCCCTGCCAGGCTTCGGATAAGGTGACTGCGGGATTGAAGTGGGCGCCGGAAATGGAGCCAAACATGAGGATCAGCGCCAACAGGCCCGTCGCGCTGGCGATGGAGTTCGCCAGCAGGGCCATGGCCGCGTTGCCGCCGGCCAGGCGGTCCGCCATGATGGCGGAACCCACCACCACGGCCAGCAGCAGCGCAGTGCCGAGCGCTTCGGCGGCAATACGGCGCGACAGCATCATGCCATGGCGCGGACTGCGTCCACCGCATCGAGGATCGCTTCGCCGGTGGCAGGGGCGCGCAGCGGCGGGTTGAAGCGGTAGTCGCCGACTGAAGCTACGGCATCGCGGATTGCCAAAAATACCGAGAATGGCAGCAGCAGCGGGGGCTCGCCTACGGCTTTCGAGTGGTGGATGCTGTCGAAGGGATTGCGGTTCTTGAACAAGCGCACGTTGAAATCCTCCGGGCAGTCGGACACGCCGGGAATCTTGTAAGTCGATGGCGCGTGCGTCATCAGCTTGCCCTGCGGGTTCCACCACAATTCCTCGGTGGTGAGCCAGCCCATGCCCTGGATGAAGGCGCCCTCAACCTGGCCCACGTCGATGGCCGGGTTCAGGGAATTGCCGGCGTCGTACAGGCAGTCGGCTTTCAGCAGCTTCCATTCGCCGGTCAGCGTGTCGACGATCACTTCCGACACCGAGGCGCCGTAAGCGTAGTAGCCGAACGGATTGCCGCTCATGGTTTCGCGGTCCCAGCTCAGGCCAGGCGTGGCATAGAAGCCATCCGACCAGAGCTGCACCCGCGCCAGGTAGGCTTTTTGCACCAGGTCCGCAAAGGGCATGACAGATTCACCTGCGAACACGGTGCCGTTGGCGAGGATGACGCTGTCGGCGGAAACGCCGAAAGCCTTGGCTGCGAACTCCACCAGGCGCCGGCGCAGGGTGGCAGCGGCGTCCTGCGCTGCCTTGCCGTTCAGGTCCGCGCCAGTCGAGGCGGCGGTGGCGGAGGTGTTGGCAACCTTGCTGGTATCGGTGGCGGATGCGCGCACGCTGCCGAGCGGGATGCCGAGTTCATGCGCCACCACCTGGCATACCTTGGTGTTGATGCCCTGGCCCATTTCGGTGCCGCCGTGGTTCACCAGCACGGAGCCGTCGGTGTAGATGTGCACCAGTGCGCCCGCCTGGTTGAAGTGGGTGACGTTGAAGGCGATGCCGAATTTCACTGGCGTCAGCGCAAGTCCTTTTTTCAGCACCGGACTGGTGGCGTTGAATGCGCGGATCGCTTCGCGGCGCGCACGATAGCTGGTGTCTGTTTCCAGTTGCGCCACCAGCTCGTGGATCACGTTGTCCTTCACCTTTTGTCCGTACTGCGTGACGTTGCGGCCTTCTTCATCGTTGCGGCCGTAGAAGTTCAGCTTGCGCACGTCCAGCGCATCCTTGCCCAGGTTGCGGGCGATTTCGTCGACGATGTATTCGATGGCGATGGCCCCCTGCGGGCCGCCGAAGCCGCGGAAGGCGGTGTTGGACTGGGTGTTGGTCTTGCCCGCCATGGCGCGGATATCCACGTCCGACAGGTAGTAGGTATTGTCGAAATGGCAGATGGCGCGGGTGGCTACCGGGGCGGACAGGTCGGCCGAGAAGCCCGCGCGTGTCACCATCTGCACCTTGGCCGCGGTGATCAAGCCCTGGTCGTCGTAGCCGATCTCGTACTCGTAGTAGAAGCAGTGGCGCTTGCCGGTGACCATCATGTCGTCATCGCGGTCGGCGCGCAGCTTGACGGGGCGCTTCAGGTGCGCGGCACTGACGGCTGCGCAGGCTGCCCACAGGGCGGACTGCGATTCCTTTCCGCCAAAACCACCGCCCATGCGGCGGCATTCCACCACTACCGCGTGCGAGGGGTAGTGCAGGGCGTGCGAAACCACGTGCTGCATTTCGGTCGGATGCTGGGTGGAGCAATAGACATGCATGCCCTTGCCTTCCTTTGGAATGGCGTACGAAATCTGGCCTTCCAGGTAGAACTGCTCCTGGCCGCCCACGTGCAGCGTGCCTTTCAGGATGTTCGGCGAGCGCTCGAAGGCCGCCTGGGCATCGCCGCGAGTCAGGCGCATTGGCGGCACAACGTACGATTCGGCTTCGCGCGCTGCCTGGGGCGTGAGGATCGCTGGCAGCTCCTCATACTGGATGTCGGCCTTGCGTGCCGCGCGGCGGGCGTTGTCGTGCGTGTCCGCTACCACGATGAAGACGGGTTGGCCAACATATTCCACCTTTTCCTCGGCGAGGATAGGGTCGTCGTGGATGATCGGGCCGCAGTCATTGGTGCCGGGAATGTCCTTGTAGGTGTACACCGCAACCACGCCCGGCATTGCCTTCACCAGCTCCAGGTTGATCGACAGGATGCGGGCGTGGGCCTTTGGCGACAGGCCGAGCGCGGCGTGCAGGGTGCCCTGCGCTTCCGGGATGTCGTCGGTATACACGGCCTCGCCCAGCACGTGGAGGATAGCCGATTCGTGCGGGTGGCTCTGGCCAACTTCGGACCAGCCCTTGGCGGCGCCGAGCGTCATGAACTGTTCGGACTTGCTGTTCATGCAGCGGCTCCTTCCTTGAATGCGTAAGCGTTGACGTAGGTGTTCGATATGGCGTCCTCGGGGCGGGTCTCCATCCAGAAGCGGCGCAGCAGGTTTTGCGCGGTGCGCATGCGGTAGTTGGCGCTGGCGCGCATATCGGTCAGCGGTGTGTAGTCGCGCGCCAGTGCTTCCATGCCGGCGCGCAGGGTGGTTTCATTCCATGGCTGGCCGTTAAGGGCGGCTTCGGCCTGCGGTGCGCGGCGTGAAGTAGCCGCCATGCCGCCGTAGGCGATGTGCGCATTGCGCACGATGCCGTTTTCCAGCTCGAGCGAGAAGGCGGCGCAGACGGCTGAAATATCCTGGTCGTAGCGTTTGGCCAGTTTGTAGGTGCGGAATTGCTGGCCGGCTTTCGGCGCCGGAATGCGTACGGCTTCGACGAATTCGCCAGGTTGCCAATCCTTCTTCATGTAATCGAGGTAGAAATCCTGCAACAGCAGGACGCGCTGTCCTTTATCCGAGCGCAGCACGATCTCCGCGCCCAGCACGATCATCCACGGAGCGGAGTCGCCGATCGGCGAGCCATTGGCGACGCTGCCGCCCAGGGTACCGGTGCTGCGGATAGGCTGCGATGCGAAGCGCTGCCACAGTTCGTGCAGCGATTCGTTTGGATACAGCTCCAGCACGGCCTTGTAGGCATCGTCCAGCGATACGGCGGCGCCGATTTCCAGCTTGCCGTGGACGGTGGCAATGCGGTGCAGTTCCTGCACCTGGCGCGTGTAAATCACGTCGCCCAGATTGCGCATCTGCTTGGTGACCCACAGGCCGACGTCGGTGGAGCCGGCCAGGATGGTGGCGGTCGGCTTGGCGGCGCGCAGTTCGGCCATTTCCGCCAGGGTGCGCGGCGCGTGGAAAGTCTGGCCGTCGTGGGTGTAGCTGAACATGGTGTCCCGTTGCAGGTCCTGCAGTGTGGCCTTCAGCGCTTCGCGGTCGAAGCTGACGGCCGGCAGCTCGCCCATGCGGACGGCCGCATCGATAATCGGGCGGTAACCCGTGCAGCGGCACAGGTTACCGGACAAAGTCTCGTCGATCGTCTTGCGGCAGGGCGGTTCGGTCTTGCCTTCCTGCTTCAGGTACAGGCTCCAGAGCGACATGGCGAAGCCCGGGGTGCAGAAACCGCATTGGGAGCCGTGGCATTCCACCAGGGCTTCCTGCACGGGATGCAGGCTGCCGTCCTGCTGCTTCAGGTCTTCCACCGTGAAGACTGCCTTGCCGTCCAGCGTCGGCAGGAACTGGATGCACGAGTTCACGTTGCGCAATTCCAGTTCGCCGTCCACAAGGGAGCCGATCACCACCGTGCAGGCGCCGCAGTCGCCTTCGGCGCAGCCTTCCTTGGTCCCGGTGCAGTGCAAGTCTTCCCGCAGGTGCTGCAGCACCGTACGGGTCGGGGCGGCGGAATCGACTTCCTGCACGCGCCCCTGGTAGAAGAAACGAATCGGTT
Organism: Pseudoduganella sp.; assembly: GCA_039593355.1. GTDB lineage: Bacteria > Pseudomonadota > Gammaproteobacteria > Burkholderiales > Burkholderiaceae_D > Rugamonas. The sequence continues at coordinate 28,854 of JBCNPK010000027.1, read as the reverse complement.
GAGACATCTTTACTCCTTACTTCATCCTGCGATGTAGATTGTTTTAAACAGGAACACGCCAGCGACACACCAGATCATGGCGCTGACTTCCTTGTACTTGCCGGTCAAGAGTTTCAGGGCCGCGTAGCTGATAAAGCCCAGCGCCAGGCCGTTCGCGATCGAATATGTGAACGGCATGACCAGTGCGGTAACAACGGCTGGAACGCTTTCGGTGGTCTCGGCCCAGTTGATCTCAGCCAGTTCGCGCAGCATCAGGCAGGCGACGAAGAACAGTGCCGGAGCGGTCGCATATGCCGGTACCACGCCAGCCAGCGGAGCGATGAACAGCGCGGCCAGGAACAGCAGGGCCACGGTGACTGCGGTCAGGCCCGTGCGGCCGCCGGCTTGCACGCCAGACGCGCTTTCGATGAAGGCGGTGGTGCTCGAGGTACCCATCACGGAACCGACGATGATGGCGCCGGAATCGGCCAGCAATGCCTTGTTCATGTTCTTGGGCAGTTTGCCGTCTTTCATCAGGCCGGCGCGTTGGGCGACGCCCATCAGGGTGCCGGTCGCGTCGAACAGTTCCACCAGGAAGAACACCAGCACAACGTTGAACAAGCCGTGCGATACCGCGCCCATGATGTCCAGCTTCAGTGCGGTCGGTTCGATCGATGGGGGGGCGGAAACGATGCCATGGAAGGCGTTACCGGCAAAGAAGAAGCTCAGGACAGTGACGGCCATGATACCGATCAGCAGGGCGCCGGTGACGCGCAGGCGGTCCAGGGCGACGATGATGAAGAAACCGACGATGGCCAGCACCGGGGCTGGTTTGTGCAGGTCGCCCATGGTGATGAAAGTGGCCGGGCTGGAAACCACGATGCCCGCATTTTTCAGGGAGATCAACGCCAGGAACAAACCCACGCCGGCGGGGATCGCGATGCGCAGCGAAGCCGGGATGGCGTTCATGATCTTCTCGCGGATCTTCAGCAGGCTCACGATCATGAAGCAGCAGCCCGAGATGAAGACCGCGCCCAGGGCAGCTTGCCACGGGAAGCCCATGCCGGCGACCACGCCGTAGGCGAAGTAGGCATTCAGGCCCATGCCCGGCGCCAGGCCGATAGGGAAGTTGGCGTACAGGCCCATGATCAGGGTGCCCACTGCCGCTGCCACGCAGGTGGCGACAAAGACCGAGTCCTTGGGCATGCCGGCGTCGCCGAGGATGGAGGGGTTGACGAAGATGATGTACGCCATCGTCAGGAAGGTGGTGATACCGGCCAGCACCTCGGTGCGCACGTTGGTTCCGTGCTCGCCGAGCTTGAAGTATTGTTCCAGGAATTGCATTTTGGTTTGTCTCCGTTTAGTTTTTAGCGCCCGAAATCCCGCCTCTCCGGGCGGGCAAATATGGCGTCCTTACGCTACGTCTGTTTATCAATATCGTTGAAGCTCTCCTTTTCCGCTTATATGCCGGGGCATATGGGCTATCGCGTTTTACGTATAGTTGCGCAGGAAGCTCAGGAGGATGCGCGCCGACAGGTCGGCGTCGTCGTCCGTCATGGTCTCCAGCGGGTTGTGGCTGATGCCGCCGTTGCCGCAGCGCGTGAACAGCATGGCGACGTCTGTGACGCGCGCCATCAGCATGGCGTCGTGGCCGGCGCCGGACGCCAACTGGAAGGCGGGGATGCCGTGTCGTTCAACGGCGGCCGCCAGCTGCTCCATCAGGCGCGGTGCGCACGGTGCGCAATCGGCGGCGACGGTCTGTTCGACCTGGGCGGTGATGTGGCGTTTTTCGCACACTTTTTCGATGTGGGCGAGGATGTCGTCCACGGCAGCATCGCGCGCGGCGTTGTTCGCTGCGCGGATATCGAGCGAAAGGGTGCAGGCGCCCGGAATCACGTTGGTGGAGCCGTTCGGCACTTGCAGCTGGCCGACGGTGCCTACCAGGGCAGAGTCCTGGTCCTGCGCACAGCGCTGCTCGACGTAGAGGATGATCTCCGCGGCGGCGGCGGCGGCGTCCTTACGCATCGGCATAGGCGTGGTGCCGGCGTGGCTGGCGACGCCCTTCAACTCGACCAGATAGCGCTTGCTGCCGGCGATGGAAGTGACCACACCGACAGGCAGGCCGCGCTCCAGCAATACCGGGCCTTGTTCGATGTGCACCTCGACAAAGCCGAGCAGGTCGGCGGGATCGCGCGCAATGGCGGCAATGGCGTTGACGTCATGGTCGGCCTCTGTCAGCACATCGCGCAGCTGCTGGCCGTCGCGGTCGCGCAAGTCCAGCAGCTTGGGATCGAACTGGCCGATCACGGCGCTGCTGCCGAGGAAGGTGCTCTTGAAACGCACGCCTTCTTCTTCCGCGAAGCCGATCACTTCCAGGTGGAAGGGCAGGGTTTCGCCCGTTTCATGCAGGTGCTTGACCACGGCAATGGCGGTCAGGATGCCCTGGCGGCCATCGTATTTTCCGCCGTTGCGCACCGTGTCGTAGTGCGAGCCGGTCAGCAGGGTGCGCGCGCCGGGATCGGTCGACAGGTAGCGGCCGACCACGTTGCCCACGGCGTCGATATGGGCGTGCATGCCCGCCTCGCGCATCCACTTCGCCAGCTGGTTGGCGGTTTTGCGGTGGGTGGGCGTCATGTAGGTGCAGGTCAGGCCCTGTTCGTCTTCGCTCATGGCGCCGATCTGTTCGGCCCAGTCCATGATGTCGCGGCCCATATGCGGCACGTAGGAGAGCAGGGCGTTCAGGCGCATCTCCGCGATGCGGTGGATCTGACGCAGGGCTTCGCGCTGCTCGTCGTCGGCCTGGTTGCGCAGGCGGCGGCGGAAAGCGGCGATGATCTGCTGGCGCGTCAGCCCTTTGCCGTCGCCGCCCTTCACCGCGAGGATGAAAGGAAAGCCGAATTTGGCGTTGTAGCTGGCGTTCAGTTCCTGCAGCGCTGCGAATTCCTCCTTGGTGCACAGGTTCAGGCCCGCCTTGGCCTGCTCGCCGGTCGATTCCGGTGTCAGTTCGCCCGCGACGGCGGCCTTGCCTGCCAGCTCGGGGTGGGCGCGGATCAGGGCCAGTTGTTCTTCATTGGTCGCTTCGGCCACTACCCGCTGCATGCCGAGTTTCAGTTCGTCGATGGTGCGGTACGGGCGCTGCGCGGCGGCGCGCTGCGGAATCCACGGGGAATGCTCGTACAGGCCGTGCAGGATCTCGGTAAAGGTGTCTGCGTCGCAGGTGTTCAGTCGCTTCAGGCTCGTCATCGTGCTTCGGGCCGCCGCTGGCAGCGGCCCGCTCCATGTAAGGTGTTCTGGGGAATGGCAAACTGATAATAGAGGCCCGACGGGCGGGAGATATAACGCCGGGCCGATATCGCCTATCCGGTATCGCTCCGTTTCTGGTGTCAGCGGCCTGAACCGCGCGGGTCAGACCCTTGGGTCTGACCCTGATTTACCGGGTTTGGTTATTGCAAATCCCAATAAACCCGGCAAACCTGGGTCAGACCCAAGGGTCTGACCCGTTCCATTCCAACTCCGCGATGAATTTCCTATTTCACCAGTAGGCGGGCGGCGGCGCTGACCTGGGCGCGCAGCCATTTGTGTTCGGTGGCGTGGTGGGCGCGCTCATGCCACAGCTGGTAGAAGCTCAGCGGCGGGAAATCAAGCGGCACCTTGTACGATTTCAAACCCAGCAAATTCTCATAGAAATTGGCGAATTGTTTGCCACTCGTCAAAACCAGATCGGTCTGCTGGACGATGTAGGGCAGCATGCGGAAGTGTGCCGATTCCACCACAATATTGCGCTCCATATCCCGCTCTTCGAGGAAGGAATCGATATTGCCGTGGTAACCGGGCAGGATCTGGGCCGGCGCCACGTGCGGCAGGGTCAGGTATTCTTCCGGCGTCATGCCGTCTTTCGGGGTGCGGCGGGCGTAGGCGCTGTTGGCGCGCATCAGGCAGACGATGGGGTCGTCGAACAGCTTGGAGATGTGCAGGTGCTGGGGCGGCTCGTCCCAGTTGCCGACCACCAGGTCCAGGTCGCCGTCCGACAGCAGGCGCACGTAATCGACGTCCGGCCCTAGCGAATGGATCACCAGGCGACTGCGCGGCGATTCGCGGCGCAGGCGGGCGATCACCTCGGTGAAGAACTGGGTGTTCATGTAGTCCGGGGCGGCGATGTGGAAGGTGCGCGCCTCGTCCTGCGGTACAAACGCAGTTTTCGGGCTGAACAGGCTTTCGGTTTCGTCCAGGATGCGCTTGGCGGTCTTCAGCAGACTCTCGCCGTGTTGCGTCGGCACCATGCCGCGGCCGCCGCGCACCAGCAGCGGATCGCCCGTCAGGTCGCGCAATTTGCGCAGGGAGCCGGAAATCGACGGCTGCGGCTGGTTCAGTTTCAAGGCCACCCGGGATACGTTTTTCTCCACCAGCAGCAGGTAGAGAATACGGATCAGGTGGATGTCCAGGTGTTCTGGCAATCTTGACATCATGGTCTCCGAATATGTGCTATTTAGATTTATCCATGTGAGAGTCTCACTTCCAGGGCCTCTGAACTATATCTCCAGGTATATGCGAGTTATAGCCGAAACGGAAGGTCTCCCGCGTCCGCAGCCGATATCTTTCCAACACGCAGGTCGTAGCGGCAGAGGTATAACGACCGATTCGTTCGTCTGAAGTGCCCGCCAGAGGCAGATGAACAGATTTATTGGAAAAGAAAATCATGGAGACTTTATTCGGACCCTACGGGGTTGAATGGCTGAACCTGCTGGTTCGCTGGCTGCACCTGATCACCGGTATCGCGTGGATCGGCGCCTCGTTTTACTTCGTCTGGCTGGACAATTCGATCCGCCCACCCAAGCCTGGCAGCCCCCTTGCCAAAAAGGGCGTGATGGGCGAACTGTGGGCCGTGCACGGCGGCGGCTTCTACAACCCGCAGAAATATCTGGTCGCACCGGAGGAACTGCCGGAAGACCTGCACTGGTTCAAATGGGAAGCCTATGCCACCTGGCTGAGCGGTTTTGCCATGCTGTTCATCGTCTACTACTTCAACGCCTCGGCGATGATGATCGATAAGAACGTGGCCGAGCTGAGCTCGCTGCAGGCGATCGGCGTGGGCCTCGGCACCCTGGCCGGCGGCTGGCTGGTGTACGACACACTGTGCAAGACCAGGCTGGCAGAAAAGCCTGCGGTCCTGGGTACCGTGATGTTCGTGCTGATCGTCGGTGCAGCCTATGTGCTGACCCACCTCCTGAGCGGCCGTGCAGCGTACATCCATGTGGGCGCCATGATCGGCACCATGATGGTCGGTAACGTGCTGTTCGTGATCATTCCCGGCCAGCGCAAGCTGGTGGACGCCATGGCCAAGGGCGAGTCGCCTGACCCGGTCTACGGCAAGCGCGCGAAAGTGCGGTCGGTGCATAACAACTACTTCACGCTGCCCGTGCTGCTGATCATGATCAGCAACCACTACGCGATGACCTATAGCCACGCCTACAGCTGGCTGGTGCTGGCCGCGATCATGGCTGCCGGTGTGCTGATCCGCCACTTCTTCAACCTGCGCCATGCGGGCAAAGTGTCGCCGGCATTCCCGATCGCCGGCGTAATCCTGCTGGCTGGCGTGGCCGTTGCCATCGCCCCGGCGCCGCGCAAGGCCGTTGCAGCACCGGTCGCCGTTGCCGCCGCGGCGGATGCAGATGGCCACGCGGTCGGCGGTGCTCCAGCCGCCCTGGGCGCACCGGCCGGCCAGGCCAACCTGGCAAACGTGCAGCAGGTCGTCACGGCGCGTTGCGTGGCCTGCCACTCCGCCACGCCGACGCAAGCCGGCTTCGCGTCCGCTCCGGGCGGCGTGATGCTCGACACCGAAGATCAGGTCAAACAGCACGCTGCCAAGATCTATCAGCGCGCCGTGCAGAACAAGGATATGCCGCTGGCGAACATGACCCACATGACCGACGCTGAGCGCCAGTTGATCGGCACCTGGTTCGAAACCAGCGCGAACTGAAAGGAAAAGCAATGAGCAACGTAACTATCGACGGTTTCAACCTGACTGCGGAGGAAGTGCTGGCAGTCGCGCGCGACGGCGCCAAGGTCGAACTGTCCACCACCTCGCGTGCCGCGCTGAAGGAAAGCCGCGACTACATCGAATCCACCTGGATGCACGATGAAGCGCCGATGATGTACAGCTTTAACACCGGCGTGGGCCTGCTGAAGGACACCCGCATCAAGGTCGAACACATCGAATTGTTCCAGACGCAGCTGATCAAGGCCCACAGCGGCGGCATCGGCGAGCCGTTTTCGGAGGAGGTGAGCCGCGCCACCATGCTGCTGCGCGCGAACGCGTTCGCCAGCAATTACTCGGCGCCGCGCGTGGAAGTGGTGGATCGCCTGCTGGCCTTCATCAATGCCGGCATCCACCCCATCATGCCGCAGAAGGGTTCCGTGGGCGCCTCCGGCGACCTGGCGCCGCTGGCTTACCTGGCCGCCGCCATCGCCGGTTTCGACGAGGCGGAAGTCATGTACAAGGGCGTCCGCATGCCGGCCACGGAGGCGATCACCAAGGCCGAAGTGGGGCCGGTGAAGTTCGACCTCAAGGCCAAGGATGCTTCGGCCCTGATCAACGGCTGCACGGCCTCGCTGGCAGTTGCCGTGCTGGCCGCCAAGGATGCGCGCGACCTGTTGACCGACGCCTGCCTGTCGCTGGGCCTGACTCTGGAAGCCATGCGCGCCGAGATGTCGGCCTTCGATCCACGCATCCAGCAGGCACGCCCACACCCGGGCCAGATCAAGACCGCCGCCGTGGTGCGCAAGCTGCTGAAAGGCTCGACCCGCGCCACCCACGAGGCGCGCGCCGTGCAGTTTCCGGACGAACTGCGCCGTACCGATATTCCGTACACTCCGCGCATCCAGGACGTGTACTCGCTGCGCTGCACGCCCCAAGTCTACGGCCCGGTGTTCGATGCCCTCGACTACATCGACAACATCGTCAGGAACGAGATCAATTCTGCCACTGACAACCCGCTAATTTTCGGCAAGGATGGAGGCGGTTTCGAGATCATCTCCGGCGGTAATTTCCACGGCCAGTACCTGGCGCAGGCGATGGACCTGCTGGCAATGGCGATCACAGACCTGGGCAGCATTTGCGAACGCCGCGTCGCGCGCCTGATCGACCCCACGCTGTCGTGGGGCCTGCCGCGCAACCTGATGTCCGGCCTGCGCGGTGTGAACACCGGCTATCCGGTAGTGCAATGCTCGCTCAGCTCACTGGTGATGGAAAACCGAACGCTGTCCATGCCCGGCAGCGTGGATTCGATTCCATCCAAGGCCAATAGCGAAGACCACATCTCCAACTCCACCTGGTGCGCGCGCAAGGCGCACACCGTGGTGCAGAACACCCAATACATCGTGGGTGTGGAGATGCTGCTGGCGGCGCAGGCGCTGACCATGACAGAGCACCTTCTACCGGGCTTCAGGCTGGGCGAGGGCACCCAGGCCGCATACGACGAGATCCGCAAGCAGATTCCGGCTTGCCTGGACGGCGACCGCTGGTTCCACAACGACATCCAGGTCGCACACAGCTTCGTCACCAGCCGCTCGGTGCAGCAAGCCGTGACCGCCAAGGTCGGTGAGTTTGTCTGATCGTTCGCAGCACCAAAAACAACGGCCCGCAAGGGCCGTTTTTTGTATGCATCGAAAACAATGGAGTAGACCTGAATGATTAAGCTGAAGTTGCTGTTGAAGATGGTGGCAAGTTTTGTGGCGTTGCTTCTTCTGTTCACCGCATTTGTGTTCTTCGTGAATCGCGAAGACAAGGCCCCATCCGATTCTGTCATCAAATTGCAGCGTATCGCAAGCGCCGCCACGCCTGTCCCGGATCGGGACAACGCATACGTCTATCTGATGGGCTTCGCCGCGCCGGACAATGCCGATGTGATGGCCGAAGGCTTCGCCCGCGTGGAACGGCTGCGCAGGTTCATGGAAACGCCAGGCCCGTTTGAAGCCGCCGAAATGCCAGGCGAGCAGCCGGTTGTGGACAGTGCTCAATTGATGGAGCGCTATGAACGCCTGCTGGAACTTAAGCACTGGCGCGAAATATGGCCGAATGATGCGCGTACGCCCGATGCACCGTTCGCCCAGGTCTTTCAAGCGCAACGGTTGATTTACGCCAAAGCACTGTCGCCCGAAGAAAAGATCGACGCAGGCGGTTGCAAACGTATCCTTGAGAAGGACTACCGCTTCTGGCGGATGGTCCTGTCCGAGAGCTCCAGTGCCACCGTCAAAATGGCGGCTGCGCGCAGCATTGAACAGCATTTTGAACTGGGCAATCTTATCGTACGCCGTTTTCCGCCAGCCATGACAATGATGGCGATTCCGGAAGCCTGGCGCGAACCGCTCTCCGATCGCGAACGCTCCTTGGCGCGGATCATGGCCAACGAATGGGTATTGTCCGACACCTATGCGGAACGGGCAAAGCTGTTCGGCAGTTTCCTCTACCAGCCGCAAGCTACGGCCAATGCCAGCGCCGAGCGCATGCTGCGCGTGGCGGAGCTGTTTGAGCATGAATACGCTGCGATTCCCCAGGCGGCACAGACCTTTCTGGCTTCATACGGCGCAGAGAAGAAGGCTGCCGCCGACATCGGTGTCTACAACCCGGTCGGAAGGATACTGCTCAATATGGACGCCATGGATGCTTACACCGCCTACGGGTTCCGCGTCGCCAACCTTGAAGGAATGCGAAGGCTAGCGCTGCTGGCAGCCCAATTGCGCAGCAGCGGCGTCAAAGCCAGCGAGGTTGCTGAAGGAGCGCGGCTGAGCGAGCTGCGCGACCCGTACGACGATAAAGGGTTTACCTGGGACGAGGAACACAATTCGCTCCTGTTCCACCGGGTGCTGGACGATAAGGCGGACTTCAAGCTCGCCTATTAGACCGCGTCGAAATCATAGCCGCTCGCATCGTGCAGCTCCCAGCCGCCATCTCCCGTCAGGCGCAGCACGTGGGTATGGTGGCGCAGTACTCCTGCACGGTGCGCGATGCTGATCAGTGTCGTTCCATTTTCGCGCAAGCGGGCGTACAGCGAAGCTTCGTTATTGCTGTCGAGGGCGCTTGTTGCCTCGTCCAGGATGGCGATTTTTGGCTCATGCACCAGGACCCGGCCAAAGGCAAGGCGCTGTTGCTCGCCTACCGACAACAGCTTGCCCCAATCCTGCACAGCGTCCAGGCCTTTGACCCGCTCGGCAAGCTGTGGCAGGTGCACTTTCGCCAGGATTTCCAGCAGCTCTTCATCGCTCAGGCTAGTCTCGACACTTGGATAGATCAGCTGGCTGCGCAAGGTGCCGGCTTGCAGATACGGCTGCTGGGGGAGGAAGAAGCAGTCTTCCAAGGGCGGGTGATGTATGACGCCGCTGCCTGTATGCCACAGGCCCGCGATAGCCCGTAAAAGCGAACTCTTGCCGCAGCCGCTTTCACCGGTAATGAGCAGGGCGTCGCCGGGCTCGAGGACGAGTGAAAGTTCCTTGATCAGCACCCGTTCCGATTGCGGTGGATGCAAGGTGAGGGATTCGAGCCTGAGGTGATCGCCAGTACGGGTCTGGATGCGTGGCGTCGAGTCGGCCGCTTTCGCTTCGGCCGGGAGCACAAGCCTGGACAGGGTCTGCAAGCGTTCCGTGCCCGCCACAAAACGGCTCAGGCTCTCAAAATTGTCGACAATCACGCCAACGGCGCCGAGTACGGCCGTGAATGCACCGGCTGCCTGCACCGCTTGCCCGACCTCCAGTTCGCCCGATAGAACGCGTTCAGCCAGAAGTACGCCGGGCAACACCAGGGTAAGCTGGCTAAAAGTCCGCTGGAAAAGGTTCAGCGTCCGCTGGCTCTTGATCAAGCGGGCGAAATTGTGGAACAGCTTGTCGAACCGGTTGTTGATATAGGCGCGCTCCTGGGTTTCGCCCCGGTAAAAAGCAATGGACTCGGCATTTTCGCGCAAGCGCATCAGGCTGAAACGGAAATCTGCCTCGCGCTGCAACTGCCAGAAATTCAGCCGGATCAGCGGGGTGCCGAAGAGGTAGAGTGCGATCACGGTACCCACGGTTGCATAAATCGCCAGCACGCACACCAGCAAATGCGAAATTGACCACAGCACGGAACTGAACGCGATCAACTGCATGACCGAGCCGAGAAAGATCAGCAGGAAATTGATCGATCTCCCGGTGAATGTGTTGATGTCTTCGCTGATCCGCTGGTCCGGGTTGTCGATCTCGTCGTTCGACCCCAGCTCATAGTATTTGCGCCCCTTCAGATACCCGTCCAGAAAGCGGTGGGTCAGCCAGCGCCGCCAATGGTTGGCGAAAAGGTCGCGCATGTAGTAGTAGAAGGCGTAGGCGGGGACTGCAAACGCCAGTATGAGAAGGCAGGTGCGCACGGAGTTCCAGAAACGGCCGCCATCTTTGCCCGCCAGGGCGGAAGTCATCTCACCGGTCTGGTTGTTGAGCATGACCGCGACCTGGGTATCGACCAGCATCAGGACGATCAGGAGCAGCAGCAAGCCCCAGGCGCGCCAACGTTCATCGCCGAGCCAATAAGGCTTGGCCACGTTGAGGAACTGCCGCAAGGCCGCCAGCGACAGCGGTGGAATCCGGCGTCTCTTGGGCTGCGGCGCGGGGCTCTCCGGTGCTGGAGAAACCGTAGCGGTTGCGGTAGGGGTCGGGATTTTCATGAGCCCAGCATACGACTCAGCATCAGCGCGCTCCGTGCGCAAACAGACATAGCGAAGCTGGGTAACAGGTCATGCTATATTGCCAACCTGTTGTCTATTCAGAAAGGCTACCATGTTTTACCGCTCGAAGACTGGCATGCTGTCCCTCATGCTCTCGCTGGCCGGCGCGTTGGGCGCGCAAGCCGCTACCGCAGCCGAAAAACAATTCATCACCATTCAGCTGGACGCCAGCGCCAAACAAGCCACGCATGGCCGGCTGCTGGTGTTTGCGCGCGACGCCAAGTCCGCCGAAGCAGAGGCGCTGGCGAAGTCCAAAGAGAAATCCAGTAAAGTGAGCGATGTGGACGCCGATCCTTTCTCGGCCACTTCAACCGCTGTCACGGCAAAGGAGGTAAGCCATCTCGCGCCAGGACAAAGCGTTGCTGTTGACGGCGACGATATCGTATTTCCGCATCCGTATTCTCAGCTCCCGCCGGGTGACTATTACGTCCAGGCGGTGCTGGACGTCGACCACAGCTACAACTACACTGGCCGCGGCGCAGGTGACTGGGTTAGCGACGTGATCAAAGTCCAGCTGCCGTCGGCCGCTGCGCCGTCCTTGCGGCTGAACCGCGTGTTGCCGGAACACGATCCGTGGAAGCGGGAAGCCAAGTCTCCGGCGGAGGCGCGTGCTCTCGAGGCAGCCCGCCAGCACGCGCAGGCAATCGATTTCACCAGCCCTGCCTTGAGCGCTTTCTGGGGCCGCCCCGTCAAGATGAATGGCTGGGTATTGACGCCGCCAGGCTACGATGCGAAGGCGGCGGTGAGCTACCCAACCGTCTATTTCACGCATGGCTTCAGCGGCAATGCTGGGCGCCTGGTGCCAATGCTTGGGGAGATCTATGGCTCCATGGATAGCGGAAAGATGCCGCCCATGATCTGGGTGATGCTGGACGAATCCAGCCCGACCGGCACCCATGAATTCGCGGATTCGGTCAACAACGGGCCATGGGGCCAAGCCTTGACCAGCGAGCTGATTCCCCACCTGGAGAAGAGCTACCGCATGGACGGCAAGCCTTCTGGCCGCTTCTTGAACGGACACTCTTCGGGCGGCTGGGCGACGCTGTGGCTGCAGACGCGCTATCCGAAGCTGTTTGGCGGAACGTGGTCGACATCGCCGGACCCTTCGGACTTCCACGATTTCACCGGTGTCGATTTGTATGCGCAGCAGGCCAACGTGTACCGCAAGCCCGACGGCAGTGCCTATCCGCTGGTGCGGGATCACGACAAGGTGATGGGCACCTTCGAGCAGTTCGCCAAGCTTGAACGCGTACTGGGCAGCTACGGCGGCCAGCTGGCGTCGATGGAATGGGTTTTCTCACCGCGCAGCGAAGCCGGCGGGCCGCAGGCGATGTTCGACCGCGATACGGGCAACGTAGACCCGGCTGTCGTCGCCTACTGGCGCGACAATTTCGATATTGCCTACCGCACGAAGCGTGACTGGCTTTCGCTGAAGGCCGACCTCGACGGAAAAATCCACCTGATCGTTGGAACGGCCGACACCTTCTACCTCGATGGCTCGGCGCGCAAGCTGAAGGCTGTACTGGATGGCCTGGATGCGAAAACGGACTTTCGCTTCATTTCCGGCAAGACCCATTTCGATCTCTACCAGGAAGGGAACGACAAGATGGCGATGCTGGACAAGATCAGCTGGGAAATGTACGCGAAAGCACGTCCGACGTCGGTGCTGAAGCCATCTGGCAGCAAGGCTGGCAAATAGCAGTACGGTGAAAACCTCAAACCATCCAACACTGCAGGTTGCCGCATTGCTGGTTTGCTTGGCAACAGCCGGCGTGATTGCAGCTGCCTGGCTCAATTGGCCAGGTCACCCAAGATTGGAGACGGGTGAAAGTGAACTTCCGGTTGCGGCTCCGCATGCCCGCCCAACTTCGCCGCTGTCTCGCGCAGCGGGCCGGCCGGCATTGCCGATGCCTGCTGGTGATGCGAGCTTGTCGAAACAAGTCCACGATCTGGTTGAAACACATGATCCTGCGAAGCTCTTTCTCGCGTATGGTTTGCTGGCGGATTGCGATGAGTTCAACCGGAATCACGACCGTCTGATCTTCGACCCGGAGTTGCTGAAGAAGACGCCGGGATCCGATAACGTTACTGGCCTGCGCGGAATGACCGAGCAGGAAAAACAGCAGGATGCAAAGCGCTGTGGCGCAATGACGGAGCGGGAGCGGCAATCGCGCCTGGAGTATCTGGCGGCTGCCGCCAAGGCTGGCGTGCCGGGATCGGCGGTTGCATTCCATCGTGAGGGACCATTCGGCGATCCATCTGCGCTGGCAACGCGCCCTGACGATCCGCTTGTCGCGGAATGGAAAGCACGCGCAAGGGCACAGCTGACTGCCGAAGCGGATGCGGGAGCAGATCCCGGGGTGGTCAACTACATCGCAGTCGAGTATGCCGCCGGGTCGCCAACGTTTGAACGGAACGCGCGCTTGGCCTATCGCTACTTCCTTGCGAATGGGCTGATCCAAGGCGAACTTTTGGGGCCGGATTCCGATGCCGCCAAGTTCTTTGCTGAAAACAGTCCGTTGATGGACTCGATCGGAAAGGATCTTGGTCCGGCCGAGCGGGCTGCGGAGCTGGCGGCTGCCCAGCGGATTGCCGGCAACTTCCGGAAGCAAAGGTCGCGCTAGGTCGCTGACCGGGACCGCATTTCAGCTGGCGTTTGCCAGCTTCTCCGCCAGCCGGTTGTGCCGTTCCAGCACCAGCGGCAGATCGATGGTTTGCAAGATGCCGTCCTTGACCACGACTTTGCCATTGATGATGCTGTAATTGACGTTGGCCGGAGTGCAGAACACCAGCGCCGCGACCGGATCGTGCAGCGCGCCAGCGAAGGCCACCTGGTCAAGTCTGAACATGGCAATGTCGGCGGACATGCCTGGCTTGAGGGCGCCGATGTCGTCGCGGTTCAGCACCTTGGCGCCGCCCAGGGTGGCCAACTCCAGCGCCTGGCGGGCAGTCATTGCATCCGGCCCGAAACCCACACGCTGCAGCAACATGGCCTGGCGTACCTCGCCAACCATATGGGCGCCATCGTTGGAAGCGGAACCGTCAACGCCCAGACCGACCGGCACGCCGGCGTCGACCATCTTGCGGATAGGGGCGATGCCCGATGCCAGGCGCATGTTCGAACAAGGGCAATGCGCGATACCGGTGCCGGTACGTGCGAACATGTAGACGCCGGCGTCGTCAAGCTGGACGCAGTGGGCGTGCCAGACATCGTGGCCCACCCAGCCGCAGTCTTCGGCGTACTCGGCGGGCGTCATATTGAACTTCTCGCGGCTGTAGGCAATGTCGTTGACGTTTTCCGCCAGGTGCGTGTGCAGGGAAACCCCGTGACTGCGGGCGAGAGCGGCCGATTCCCTCATCAAGTCGCGCGAGACGGAGAATGGCGAGCACGGCGCGACGACGATGCGCTGCATGGCATGGCGGCTCGCGTCGTGGTAGCTCTCGATCAGGCGCTGGGTGTCGCGCAGGATCGACTGTTCGTCTTCCACCACGCAGTCCGGCGGCAAGCCACCCTTCGACTGGCCTACGCTCATTGAACCGCGCGCGGCGTGGAAGCGCATGCCGATCTTTGCCGCGGCCTCGATGCTGTCATCGAGTTTGCAGTCGTTCGGGTAGATGTAAAGATGGTCGCTGCTAGTGGTGCAGCCTGAGAGGATCAGCTCCGACATCGCGGTGAGCGTCGATACGTGCACCATTTCCGCGTCCAGGTTGGCCCAGATCGGGTACAGGTTGGTCAGCCAGTTGAATAATTCGCCGTTCTGCGCGGCGGGAATGACGCGCGTCAGGCTTTGATACATGTGGTGGTGGGTGTTGACCAGGCCGGGGATCACCACGTGGCCGGCGGCGTCTATCACCTCATCGGCAGTTTGCGGCAGTTCGGACGTAGGGCCGACTTGCCCGATGACGTTGCCGCGGACAAAAATGGCGCCATCGGCGATTTCTCGGCGCGCTTCGTCCATCGTGACGACGACGCGCGCATTCTTGATCAGGAGAGTTTTTGACATATTGTTTCCATTCTTTGAACTGTGAACACTGCGGAAACAATGCGCTAGGCAATGCGGAAACAATGTTGAAAATAGACCGGTCCTGCACCGCTGCGGATGCAGGACCGGACGGGATCAGCCGACTTTAGGAATCAGCATCGGCTGCGGTACATCGTCTTCTTCCTCGTCGTCATGCACGGCTACAGGGCGGTCGGGCAGGACAAGGTTCAGGACCACGGCTACGATGGCTGCCGTGGAAATGCCCGAGCCGAAGATTTCGTGCACGAAGGATGGCAGCTTGGCCAGCAGTTCCGGCCGCGCCGAGACGGCAAGGCCGCAGCCCACCGACACCGCGATCAGCAGGCCGGTGCGCTTGTCATGTTCGACGTTGGAGAGCATCTGCACGCCCGCCGCAATGATCATGGCAAACATCATCAGGCCGGCGCCGCCCAGCACCGGCTGGGGGATGGTCACGACAATCGCGCCCAGCACAGGGAACAGGCCTGCCGCAGCCAGGAACACGCCCGTCAGCGCCACAACGTATCGGCTTGCCACGCCGGTGAGCGAAATCACGCCGACGTTCTGAGCGAAAGTCGATACCGGTGGAGCGCCCAGCACGGAGACGAAAGCGGACCCCAGGCCGTCGCACAAGACGCCGCGGCACAGCAGCTTGCCCTTCATCTTGGTGTTGGTTGCGGAACCCAGCGCCATGAAGGTACCGGTGGTTTCCACGATCGTCACCACGTATGCGAGTGCCATCGCCAGGATGCCGCTTAGCGGGAAGCTCATGCCGAAATATAGCGGCTGCGGAATGGCGAACACCGCGGCCTTTTGCACGGCCGTGAAGTTCACCAGACCCAAGCCCAGGCAGACGGCATAGCCGATCGCGATGCCTATGACAACGGCGGCTGCGGATATGATTCCTTTGCCGAATTGTACCAAGGCGATCACGGTAGCCAGCACGAACAGTGCAATGCCAAGGTTGGTCGGGTCGCCATAATTGGCGCCCGCGTTCTTGCCACCGGCTGCCCAATCGACTGCGACAGGCACCAGCGACAGGCCGATCATGGTCACAACCACAGCCGTCACCTGGTGCGGGAACAGCTTGCGGATCTGCGGCATGAAGAAGCTGCCCAGGATCATGATGGCCGAACCGGCCAGCGAAGAACCCAGTATGCCCGGCACGCCATGTTCCAGGCCGACGCTGATGGCCGCGCCGACGAAGGCAAAGCTGGTCCCCATCACGCAGGGCAGGCGGATGCCAACCCGTCCCACGCCGATGCATTGGATGGTCGTGACGATGCCGGAACCAAGCAGCGCGGCGTTGACCAGTGCAACCACCTGGTCGGCGGGAAGTTTGAGCACTGCGCCGACCACCAGGGGGACGGCAATAATACCGCCCAGGGCGGCCAGCATGTGCTGGGCCGCGAGCAGGGCGGTGGTGATTGGCGGTGGACGGTCGTCCACCTGGTATAGCAGGTTGTTCATGGTGTCTCCGTTATAGGACTTTTTTCTGAACTACTTGTTCCGGTGCTATCCGGCGTGCCACTACGGGTCGTGCAATGATCTTAGAAGTGGTACTCCGCGCGGATCATTGGCGTTTTGGCCGTGCTGCCCGGGATATTATGCGGATTCCCGAACTTGTTGCGCCAGTATTGGTATTCCAGGCCGACCTTGAAGGTATTCGGTTTGGCGTTCAGGTGGCGGCTCATGTCGTACATCACTTGCGCGTCGATGTTGACTTCCGGCGAGGTCTGGCCGCCGAATTCGTCCTTGCCCTTGTTGCCGATCCAATTGGCATAGCCTTCGAAGCTGAAGCCCGATCCCAGGGGGATACCCCAGGCTGCGTTCAGCATGGCGTGCGTGTCGTATTTGTAGCGCTGGGCGATGCCGAGCGGCTGGTTGCTTTCCCACAGGGCCAGCAGACTCACGTTCAGGAATCCGGGCACGTCCACCATCAGGGTCGGGCCGGCGACGATCATGCGCTTGCGCGAATTGTAGGTGTTGTCGTTCTTGGTGTTCCAGTCGAAGCCGGCCGTGAGGCCGACGCCGCGTACGGGACCGAACTTGAGGTCCTTGCCGCTAACCTTGCCAAGGTCCAGGGTGTGGCGGTACAACAGGTAAGCCTCGTGGGCATTGTTGTCCGCGCCGTCCGAGCGCAGGAAATCGAGGTTCATGTAGTTGCCGCCGTATTTGTAGCCATCGGCATAAGTCCAGTTCAGGATCTGCTTGTGGATGTCCTGCGGATTGTACGGTTCGGCGAACTTCGTGCCGTAGCGGTAGCCGATGGAGGTGTCGCTCCAGTCGGCGGCGCTGGCCTGTTGGCTGCCCACGGTCAGGGCCAGGACAGCGATGGTTCCCGCTGCCGCTACGCGTAATGCTTGCTGCATGTTGTCTCCTGTGATTTTTTGATATGGAGACCTGATTATGTCTGCGTCCCTCATGGTTGATATTCACCGGCGTGTATATATCGCAATGGCCTGCCGTATATGATTTTCTCCATTAACAAGGAGGAGACCTTTATGGGCAAACTAAGTACACATGTGTTGGACATCACGCAGGGCAAGCCTGGAGCAGGCGTCAAAGTGAAGCTTTTCCGCGTCGAGGGCAGCACCAAAGTGTTGTTGAAGACCGACACAACCAACCAGGATGGACGTTGCGAGACGCCATTGCTGATCGGCGGCGAGGTGGTTGCGGGCAAATATGAGCTGGTTTTCGCAGCAGGCGATTATTTTGCTGGGCAGGGCGTCAAGCTGCCGGAGCCGCGCTTTGTCGACGAAGTGGTCATCGCGTTCGGTATTGCGGATGTCGAGGCCAACTACCACGTGCCGATCGTGGTGTCGCCATGGGCATATTCGACATACAGGGGCAGCTAGGACGACTTTATGAGCAATACGAAAGCATTCCGCGCCAGTATCCTTCATTTCACGGACGAGCCGGCCGTGAGCGACAAGGCGCACGCCTGGCACGAAGACGGCCTCCTGGTGGTTGAGCAGGGCCGCGTGCTGGCCGCAGGCGACTATGATCGCCTGAAGGACACGCTGCCGCCAGGCGTCCAGGTGCGCGATTATCGCGGCAAGATCATCATGCCGGGATTCGTCGACACCCACATCCACTACCCGCAAACGGACATGATCGCCTCGCCGGCGCCTGGCCTGTTGCCGTGGCTGGAGTCCTACACTTTCCCGACCGAGCGCCAGTTCAAGGATCCTGAACACGCGCGTGGCGTGGCTGATTTCTTCGTCAAGGAGCTTCTGCGCTGCGGCACCACCACGGCGATGGTGTACTGCACCGTGCACCAAGAATCGGTGGATGCCTTTTTTGGCGCCGCGGAAGCGCATAACCTGCGCATGGCGGCAGGCAAGGTAATGATGGACCGGCATTGCCCGGACTTCCTGCAGGATACCGCCGAAGCCGGCGCGCGCGAGAGCGAGGAACTGATTCACCGCTGGCACAACAAGGGGCGCAATATGTACGCGCTGACGCCGCGCTTTGCGCCGACGTCCACCGAGGCCCAGCTGGCCATGTGCGGCGAGCTGGCGCGGGCTTATCCCGACACCTACGTACAAACGCACGTGGCCGAGAATACGGATGAAGTGGCGTGGGTCAAGTCGCTGTTCCCCGAGGCGCGCAGCTACCTGGACGTGTATGACAAGTTCGGCCTGCTGCGCAAGCGCTCGATGTATGCGCATTGCATCTGGCTGGATGATGAGGACCGGGCGCGCATGGCCGATACGGGGGCTGCGGTTTCGATGTGCGCAACGTCGAACCTGTTCCTGGGCAGCGGGCTGTTTGATTTTGCTGCGGCGGATCGGCAGAAGGTGGCGATGTCGCTGGCTACCGACGTGGGTGGGGGGACTTCTTTCTCCATGCTGCAGACGATGAATGAGACGTACAAGGTGGCGCGCATGGGCGGCACATATTTGCCGGCGTTGCGGATGTTTTACATGGCGACGCTGGGCGGTGCGCGCAGCATGCAGCTGGAGGGGACGGTGGGCAATTTCGTTGCCGGCGCCGAGGCTGATTTTATTGTGGTTGATCCGAAGGCGACGCCGTTGCTGGAGCGGCGTACTACTCGCTGCAATAGCCTGGAGGAGTTGTTGTTTGCTCTTGCGTTGCTCGGTGATGACCGCACCATTGCTGCGACCTATGCAGCTGGTGTGCAGGTGCATCAGCGCGGAGAGTAAACCCGGTAAACCAGGGTCAGACCCAAGGGTCTGACCCAGTCAGCCCCTGGTTTACCGGGTCTAAAAAAAACGCCGGTGGAGGACCGGCGCAAAAAGAGAAAGTCAGTACGTGGCTCTTATTGAGGCCATATTTCGGCCAGCCGGAGCAAATTCGTGCTGCCAGGCTGCCCAAACGGCGTACCGGCTGCAATAGCAATCTGGTCCCCAGCCTGCACAAACCCTTCCCGCAGCGCAGTACGGCAAGCCGCCGCCACCATTTCATCGACACTGTTCACATCCAGGCTGACAGTGCTGTGTACGCCCCAAGCCAGCGCCAGTCTGCGCGCCGTCTCGGGCTTCGGCGTAATACTCACAATCGGCGCCATCGGCCGTTCACGCGCCGTACGCAAGCTGCTGTGCCCGGACGTGGTGTAAGCCACCATCGCCTTCGCGCCCATGATCCGGGCCGCATCGCGCATGGCCGCGCTGATCGCATCGCCTTTGTTCGGCAGCGGCGCCTGGTGCTGCGCCTCGATCATGGCTGGATACAGCGGATCCCGCTCAACCTCGGAAATAATCCGGTTCATGATCGACACCGCCTGCACCGGATACGCTCCGCTGGCCGACTCCGCCGACAGCATCACCGCGTCCGCCCCTTCATAAACCGCGTTGGCCACGTCGGACGCCTCGGCGCGGGTCGGCACGGGTGCGCTGACCATCGATTCCAGCATCTGCGTCGCCACCACCACCGGCTTGCCATGTTTGCGGCACAGGCGCACGATGCGCTTTTGCACCCCCGGCACGCGCTCCGGAGGCAATTCCACGCCAAGGTCGCCGCGCGCCACCATGACGGCGTCGGATACACCCACGATTTCCTCCAGCCGATCCAGCGCGGCCGGCTTTTCCAGCTTGGACAGCACTCCGGCGCGGCCTTGCACCAGCGCCTTGGCCTGTACCACGTCCTCCGGCAACTGCACGAAGGAGAGGGCAATCCAGTCCACGCCGAGGCCCAGCGCGAACTCCAGGTCGGCCTTGTCTTTGGCTGTCAGGGCCGGGATGGGCAGAACCGCATCGGGCACGTTCACGCCCTTGCGGTCCGACAGGACGCCGCCGTTTACCACGCGGGTGCGGATGGCGCCGGCATCGCTGGCCAGGACTTCCAGCCGGATGCGGCCATCGTCCAGCAGCAGCGATTGGCCGGCGCTGACGACGGCGAACAGTTCCGGGTGGGGCAAGCACACGCGCGCGGCGCTGCCCGGCGTCGGCGCCTGGTCCAACTGAAATTCGGCGCCTTCGCGCAGGGTCACCTTGCCTTCGGCGAACTGGCCGATGCGCAGTTTGGGCCCTTGCAAGTCGGCCAGGATGGCGATAGGGCGGCCCAGTTCTTTCTCGATGGCGCGCACGATGCCGTAGCGCGCCTGGTGGTCGGCGTGGCTGCCGTGGCTGAAATTGAAGCGGAACACATCCGCGCCGGCTTCGAACAGCGCCTTGATGGTGGCGTGGTCGTTGCTGGCGGGACCCAGGGTTGCTACGATTTTTGCTTTGCGTTCGCGACGCATATTGGTGTCTCTCTCTATTCCCAATGAATCAAAGAATCAGGATGGCGCGGAAGTCGTTCACATTGGTGCGTGTCGGGCCGCTCACCACCAGGTCATCCAGTGCGCTGAAGAAGCTGTAGGCGTCGTTATTGGCCAGCAGGTGCTTGCCGCTTGCGCCCTTGGCTTCCGCCCGGGCCAGCGAATCGGGTGCATACAGTGCGCCGGCGTTGTCTTCAGAACCGTCGATGCCGTCGGTGTCGCAGGCAATGGCATGCACGCCCCGCGCACCGTCCATCGCCAGCGCGAAACTGAGCAGGAATTCAACGTTGCGCCCGCCGCGTCCACTGCCGCGTACCGTGACGGTGGTTTCGCCGCCGGACAGGATGACGCATGGGCGCTGGAACGGCTGGCCATATGCCAGCACCTGCCTGGCCATGGCGGCGTGCATCAAGCCAATATCGCGCGCCTCGCCTTCGATCCCATCGGACAGGATGTAGGGCGTGATGCCGGCGCTGCGCGCTTTCGCGGCAGCTGCCTCCAGCGCGTGCTGCGCGGTTGCGATCACGTGGTGGCTATGGCCTTCAAAGCGCTGGTCACCGGGCTTAGGCGTTTCGCTGGCGGCCGATTGCAGGTGGACCAGCACGCTTTTCGGAATCTCGATCCGGTACTTGCACAGGATCGCCAGTGCTTCGGCGCTGGTGGTCGCATCGGGCAGGGTAGGCCCGCTCGCAATGACGCGCGGGTCGTCGCCCGGCACGTCGGAAATCAGCAGCGTCACCACACGCGCCTTGCCGCAGGCGAGCGCCAGGCGGCCGCCCTTGATGGCGGAAAGGTGCTTGCGTACACAGTTCATTTCACCGATCGTGGCGCCGCTTTTCAGCAGCGCCTTGTTCAGCGCCTGTTTCTCCGCCAGCGAAATACCTTCTGCGGGCAGGGCCAGCAAGGCGGAACCGCCGCCGGAGATCAGGCAAAGCACCAGGTCGTTTTCGGTCAGGCCTTGCACCATCTCCAGCATGCGCGCAGCAGCGTTCTGGCCGGCGTCATCCGGTACGGGGTGCGAGGCTTCAACCACTTCGATATCCCTGGTATCGGCACCGTGGCCGTAACGCGTCACCACCAGCCCCGAAAGCGGGCCTTGCCAATGCTGTTCCACCGCTTGCGCCATCGCTGCGGCGCCTTTGCCGGCGCCGATCACCAGCGTTCGGCCGTTGGCGGGTGGCGGCGGCAGGTAGTCCTGCACCAGGTTGCGCGGATGGACGGCGCCGATGGCGGCGTTGTACAGGTCGAGCAGGAGCTCGCGTGGGGCTGGGGCGGACGTCATGTCAAGCCTGCGCGATACGGTGGTTGGACATCAGTTCGATCGCCTGGCACAGTGCCGAGTGGTCAAGGCCCGACAAGCCGTTGGCAGCGCAGGCGTTCATCAACTCCTGGGTGGCCGAGGTGTTCGGCAGTGACACGCCCAGCGTTTTCGCGCCCTGCAACGCCAGGTTCAGGTCCTTCTGGTGCAGCGCAATGCGGAAGCCCGGATTGAAGGTACGCTTGACCATGCGCTCGCCGTGCACTTCCAGGATGCGCGAGGAAGCAAAGCCGCCCATCAGCGCTTCGCGCACCTTGGCCGGGTCGGCGCCGGCTTTGGAGGCGAACAGCAGCGCTTCGGCCACGGCCTGGATGTTGAGCGCAACGATGATCTGGTTGGCCACCTTGGTGGTTTGGCCGTCGCCGTTGCCGCCGACCAGGGTGATGTTCTTGCCCATCAGTTCGAACAGCGGCTTGACGGTGTCGAAGGCCTCCTGCGGGCCACCCACCATGATGGTCAGCGAAGCCGCCTTGGCGCCCACTTCACCGCCGGAGACCGGGGCATCCAGGTAAGCGCAGCTCTTCTTATTGATCTTCTTGGCGAACTCCTTGGTGGCGATCGGCGAAATGGAGCTCATGTCGACCACGATCTTGCCCGCGCTAAGGCCGGCGGCAATGCCGTCCTCCGCGAACAGGACTTCCTCCACCTGTGGGGTATCGGGCACCATCAGGAAGATGATGTCAGCGCGCTTGGCCACTTCCATCGCGGAAGTGCAGACGGTGGCGCCGCCTTCCACCAGGTTGGCCGGCGGGTTTTTCACGTCGTGCAGATAGAGTTTGTGGCCTGCTGCTTGCAGGTGACCGGCCATTGGGCCGCCCATGATGCCGAGACCGATGAATCCGAGTTTTTGCATGGTACTTTCTCCTCTATGTGTTATTCAGGCAGCCAAGGCTTGGCGCCATCCCAGGCCGGCTTCGGTGCCGGCTTTCGGTTTGTATTCGCAGCCTACCCAACCGTCGTAACCGACTTCGTCGAGGAAGTTGAGCAGGTAGCGGTAATTGATTTCGCCGGTTCCCGGTTCGAAGCGGCCCGGGTTGTCGGCCAGCTGCACGTGCTTGATCACGGACAGGTGATTCTTGATCGTGTTGGCCAATTCCCCCTCCATGCGCTGCATGTGGTAGATGTCGTACTGCAGGAAGAGGTTGTCCGACCCGACGGATTCGATCAGGTCCAGGCCCTGGCGGGTGCCCGACAGGAAAAAGCCCGGAATGTCGAAGGTATTGATCGGCTCGATCAGCAGCGGGATGCCGGCCTTCTTCAACGCGGCGGCTGCGAACTTCAAGTTGCTCACCAGGACGGCGCGGGCATCGGAGTCCGCCACGCCTTGCGGCTTGATGCCAACCAGGCAGTTGATGCGCTGGGTGCCCAGCACGCTGGCATAGGCCAGAGCGGTTTCCACGCCCTGTTCGAATTCGCCAACGCGGTTCGGATGGCAGGCGATACCGCGCTCACCGGCAGCCCAGTTGCCGGCCGGGAGGTTGTGCAGCACCATTTCCAGCTTGTGCCGTTCCAGTTGCTCGTGCACTTGCTGCGGCTCGAATTCGTACGGGAACAGGAATTCCACGCCTTTGAAGCCGTTGCGCGCAGCGGCGCCGAAGCGTTCCAGGAAAGGCTGCTCGTTGAACAGCATGGTCAAGTTGGCAGCATATTTTGGCATGGCAGTTCCTCTCAAGCGGCGTCGAAGATGTCGTTGAATTCGTTGATGGCGTTGATCTCTGTGCCCATCGCGATATTGGTCACGCGCTCCAGGATCACTTCCACCACGACCGGCACGCTGTACTTGGCCATCAGCTCGCGGGCCTGTTCGAAAGCAGGGATGATGTCGTCCGGCTTGTGCACGCGGATTGCCTTGCAGCCCAGGCCTTCGACGACTGCCACGTGGTCCACGCCGTAGCCGTTCAGTTCCGGCGCATTCACGTTTTCGAACGACAGCTGCACGCAGAAGTCCATGTCGAAGCCGCGCTGCGACTGGCGGATCAGTCCCAGGTAGGAGTTATTCACCAGCACGTGGATGTAAGGCAGCTTGAATTGCGCGCCCACGGCCAATTCTTCGATCAGGAACTGGAAGTCGTAGTCGCCGGAAATTGCCACGATGTCGGTGCTCGGGTCGGAGGCGCGCACTCCCAGTGCAGCAGGAATCGTCCAGCCCAGCGGACCGGCCTGGCCGCAGTTGATCCAGTTGCGCGGCTGGTAGACGTGCAGGAATTGCGCGGCGGCGATCTGCGACAGGCCAATGGCCGACACGTAGCGCGTATTGCGGCCGAAGTACTTGTTCATCTCTTCGTACACGCGCAGCGGCTTGACCGGCACGTTGTCGTAGTCGGTCTTGCGCAGCATGGTGCGCTTGCGGTTCTGGCACTGGGCAACCCAGCCGCTGCGGTCGCGCAGCTTGCCGGCGGCCTTCCATTCCTTGGCCACTTCCACGAACAGTTCCAGCGCATATCCCGCATCGGAGACGATACCCAGGTCCGGACCGAACACGCGGCCGATCTGGGTTGGTTCGATATCCACGTGCACGAAGGTGCGGCCTTCGGTGAACACGTCGACGGAGCCGGTGTGGCGGTTGGCCCAGCGGTTGCCGATGCCGATGATGAAGTCCGAGGCCAGCACGGTGGCATTGCCGTAACGGTGGCTGGTCTGCAGGCCAGCCATGCCAGCCATCAGCGGGTGGTCGTCGGGAATGGTGCCCCAGCCCATCAGGGTCGGGATCACAGGCACGTTGACGATTTCGGCGAATTCCTGCAGCAGCGCCGAAGCATTGGCGTTGATGATGCCGCCGCCGGCGGTGATCAGCGGGTGCTCGGCGTCGTTCATCATCTCCAGCGCCTTCTCAACCTGGGCGCGCGAGGCGCGCGGCTTGAACGCTTCCAGCGGCGTGTAAGTCTCCGGATCGAATTCGATCTGCGCCATCATCACGTCGAACGGCAGGTCGATCAGCACCGGGCCCGGACGGCCGGAACGCATCAGGTGAAAAGCTTGCTGGAACACGCGCGGCACCTGGGCCGGTTCCAGGACCGTGGTCGCCATCTTGGTGACCGGCTTGGCGATGGACGCGATGTCCACGGCCTGGAAATCCTCCTTGTGCAGGCGGGCGCGCGGCGCCTGGCCGGTGATGCACAGGATAGGGATCGAGTCCGCCTGCGCCGAGTACAGACCGGTGATCATGTCGGTCCCCGCAGGACCGGAGGTGCCGATGCAGACGCCGATATTGCCCGGCGCGGCGCGGGTGTAGCCTTCAGCCATGTGGGAGGCGCCTTCGACGTGGCGGCCCAGGATGTGCCTGATCTTGCCGTTCTTTTTCAGTGCGGCGTACAGCGGATTGATGGCGGCGCCCGGCACGCCGAATGCGACCGAAATGCCTTCCTTCTGCAGTACGTGGACAGCTGCTTCAGCTGCCGTCATTTTTGCCATGGTGATCTCCTGATATGCATGTAAAGCGTGTTGTTGATGTTTTGTATGCTATCGGCGATCCGTTTCCCTGATAAGACGACAAAAAATCGTTTCATTCGATACACTGAGTATGGAATAATCAAAACCATGGATAAACTCAAGCAAATCGAGGCTTTCGTGGCCGTGGTCGAGAAGGGCAGCCTGGCGCGTGCGGCGCTGGAGCAGAACATCACGCCGGTGATGCTGGGGCGCCGCATCGACGCGCTGGAAAAGCGTTTGGGCGTAAAACTGATGCACCGCACCACGCGCCACCAGACGCTCACGGAGCAGGGCAATGTCTTCCTGGAAGATTGCCGCAAACTCCTCTCCGATATGGAGATCGCCGAGCGCAATATTTCGGAGGGAAAGCACAAGGCAACCGGGCACCTGATCGTGTCCGCGCCGGCCTCGTTCGGGCGCCAGCATGTTGCGCCGCACGCGCCGGGCTTCCTGGCCGCCAATCCGGACGTGCAGCTGTCCTTCAACCTGACCGACCAGGTGATCGACCTGGTGCGCGAGGGTTACGACCTGGGCATCCGCATCGGCGGTGTCATCGACCCGAGTTTCGTCGCCGTGCGCCTCGCAAAGAACCGCCGTGTTGTATGCGGTACACCCGAATACTTCGAGCGCCACGGCATTCCGCGCACGCTGGACGACCTGGCGCAGCACAACTGCCTGGCCTTCAATCTGCAGGGCGGCCAGCAGCGCGGCTGGTACTTCCAGCAGGGCGGCAAGCCAGTCACCGTAAGGGTCCAAGGGAACCTGGACTGCAACGACGGCGAGCTGTTGCACCGCTGGGCGTGCGAGAGCCTGGGACTGGCGTGGCGTTCGACGTGGGAGATCCAGGCGCAGCTGGAAGAGGGCAGCCTGATTACCGTGCTGGATGAATTCGCGCTGCCCGATTACGACATCATGGCGGTCTACCTGCAGCAGCGCCACCTGCCGGCGAAGATCCGCTTTTTCATCGACGAGCTGAAAGCGATCTACGCCCAGCCAGGGTACTGGACTAAGCCGCCGGCGCAGCGTCCGGCAAGTGTGGCTGGGAAAGGAACACCGCAACTTCCGCCATCGCCTTGAACACCGGGGCCGTCAGCAGGGCGACTTGCGCCCGCGTTGGATCGTTTTCAAATGAGGTGAGCGGAGACAGCTCGCGCATCAGCCGTGCGCGCACGATCTGCAGGCCGCAGCGGGCGATGATGGCGGCCAGTTGCGGCAGCAGGGCGCGCATGCGCTGCATGCCATCGGTGGACTGGGCGGCGATTTCCAGCACGATGCCGCCTTCGGCCGGCTCCATCTGCACGGCCACTTTGCCGACGTCCGGCAAATTCAGCTCAAGGCGCAGCGCGACGCGGGGACGGCGGCGGCGCTGGTCGGGGCCTTCCTCCTGTCCCGGGTCGCGGGCGATCACGCGCAGCGTCAACTTCTCGGCGCCCCAGGCATAGACGGCGAAACGCCAGGCGTCGAGCTCGGAGACCAGCCCATGATTCGCGCGCTGCATTTGCGGCGGCGGGTCGGTCATGAACAGGCTCGATGGAACATGGCGGCCCTCATGCTGCTGCATCAGTGCAGCGCGCTGTTCCCCATAGGTGCGTACCATCACTTGCCATGAGGCGGCCAGCTGGCTGGTGTCGGGGTTGTGCCAGACCAGCTGGCGCAAATTGAAGAGCTGGTTGGGCTGCATCGACAGCGTTTCCTGCGCCAGCATGGCGCCGGCAGCGGCAACAGCCGAAGCGCCCGTCTTGCCAAGCTGGCCTTGCTGGGCAGCGGCTTCCATCGAATCGATCAGTGCGCCGACGGAAGGCGGCAAGTTGTTCTGCGGCGCGAACTCGGCCGTGTCGCCCGGCGGCTGGGCAACGGGAGGAACCGGCTGGGCGTTGGCCAGGCCAGGCGTCTCGCGGACCTGGCGATCGTGAATGCTCAGGGCCGGATTCGATGGTGTAACGCGGTCGAGTGCCATGAAAACTGATAGTAATACGGCGATATAAAAAAAGCCAACCGCGCGGGGTTGGCTTTGTCGGGCTACCTGCGGAATTACTGCAGCAGGGACAGCACCAGCGACGACTGGCTGTTGGACTGCTTCAGCATTGCGGTGCCGGCTTGCAGCAGCATCTGCGACGAGGTCATGGTGGCGGACTCGGAAGCAAAGTCCACGTCCATGATGCGGCCGGTGGCGTTCTTGGTGTTGGTCGAAATGTTGGACAGGTTGTTGTAGACGTGGTCCAGGCGGTTCGAGATCGCACCCAGCTTGGAGCGCAGCGCGCCGACCGCGTCGATGGCGGTAGCCAGCTTGTCGATGCTGGTGTTGGCAGCAGCAGCGGTGCTGATTTCAGCGCCGGCGGCAGCGCCCGCGGTGCCGTCGTCCTTAAAGCCGGTAGCGGCCAGCAGGATCTTGGCGGAAGCGTTGGTCAGTTCGGTGGTGAAGTCAGCCGACAGGGTCTCGCCGGTGCTGGCGCCGATCTGGAAGGTGATCGCAGCCGACAGTTTGCCAGGGGCGGCGCCGCCGGCTTTTTGCAGCAGGGTGGTGCCGCCGAACTTGGTGTTGTTGAAGATGTTCGACAGTTCGTCGCTCAGCGAGTTGAATTCCTTCTGCATTGCGGTCTGGTCGGCCGAGGTGGAGGAGCCGTCGGCAGCCTGGGTCGCCAGGTCCTTCATGCGGTTCAGGATGTTGGTGGTCTCGTCCAGCGCGCCTTCCGAGGTCTGCATCAGGGAAATCGAGTTCTGGGTGTTGCGCATCGCAACGTTCATGCCGCTGGTCTGGGTCTTCAGGCGGGTGGCAATCTGCAGGCCGGCTGCGTCGTCCATGGCCGAATTGATGCGGAAGCCGGTGCTCAGGCGGGTCATCGACGTCGACAGCGAAGTCTGGGTGCGGGAAATCGAGTTTTGCGCGGAAAGGGCCGCTGCATTGGTGTGAAGGCTCAGCATGCTAACTCCTGGGTGGTGGTTTAAATTGAGCAGCGAGTCTTATTTCTGCGCTCTCAAAAGTACAAGACGACCGCCGGAAGCGCCGCATTAAATTCCGTGTGGAAAAATTTTAGGCATTCTGCGCCACAATGAAAAAAGCCAACCGCGAACGGTTGGCTTTCTCATAAGCTTTACGGAATTACTGCAGCAGGGACAGGACCAGCGAGGACTGGCTGTTGGACTGCTTCAGCATCGCGGTGCCGGCTTGCAGCAGCATTTGCGACGAGGTCATGGTGGCGGACTCGGAAGCGAAGTCCACGTCCATGATGCGGCCGGTGGCGTTCTTGGTGTTGGTCGAGATATTGGACAGGTTGTTGTAGACGTGGTCCAGGCGGTTCGACACGGCGCCCAGCTTCGAACGCAGCGCGCCGACGGAGTCGATCGCAGTGGCCAGCTTGTCGATGGTGGCGTTCGCGTTGGTGGAACCGACGGTGGCAACGCCGCCTGCCAAGTCGCTGATTTCGGTGCCGTTGGCCGCGCCGGCGGTACCGTTGTCCTTGAAGCCGGCGGCAGCTGCCAGGATGTCAGCGGAGGCCGTCGTCAGTTCGGCGGTGAAGTTGGCCGACAGGGTTTCGCCGGTGCTGGCGCCGATCTGGAAGGTGATCGCAGCCGACAGTTTGCCAGGGGCGGCGCCGCCGGCTTTTTGCAGCAGGGTGGTGCCGCCGAACTTGGTGTTGTTGAAGATGTTCGACAGTTCGT